>JAUQQK010000006.1 GCA_030549905.1 Aquificota bacterium
CCAACCTCACCACATAAAAAATAATAAGTAATGACAAGCATTTTGTCAAGGGGGTACCCCTCTCAAATGAAGGTACTTTGCCAAAAATCCGAGGTAATGCAAAGTTGAGTGAGCTATTATTAAATTTAAATCTTTGTCTTTCAAGGCTTTGAAGTTTGTAGCATCAAGTCATCAATGCATCAAATCATCAAGATGCCTGTATGTTTAAGCATCAAGATGCTACAATAAAACCTATGAGCCAGAAGAGGAAGAAAGGGCAAAGATATAAAAGAACCACCATTAGCCTGCCATACAATCTGTGGGAAGAGCTACGGATAGAGAGCATCAAAAAGGGCGTTCCTATGGGAGAGCTTATAGCTCAAAAACTCCAAAGGCTAAAAGTCCTCATAGAAAAGACCGCAATGACAGACTCCCCCCCTTGACTTTTAGCCTGCCTTTCAGGAGCTTCTCACCTATTCAATTTCCAAGATGACGAGGGGGCATAAAGCCCCCTCAGATAAAGCTATCTGTATTACATTATAGCACACCTGCCAGTGTGTCTAAAAAATATTAGAAGCTGGGTCCTCCCCTTCTGTCAGAATTTCTCTTTTGTAATTTACCATATCGTCAAAGCTATAGATTATCAGGCTGTCTTTCCTTCTGTCAATTATAGAAAGCATTTCCGCCTTTAGTCTTTCAAGAGCGGAAGGTCTTATGCTTCCTTCAAAGACGGATTTTTGTACATGTAGGAGGTACTTTCTTGCTATCTTTCTTGCCTTGTTTAATCTTTTTTGACCCTCTTTATCTTCTGTAGAAATGTCATAAACTAAGATAACCCACATTATAAGCTCCTGTAATTGAGTGGTCTATAAGGTTCTTCCTCTAAAAGGTGCTTTATAAGTTTGTAGAGTTCAAGTCTTATTAGCTGTCGGTGAGATACTTTCCTGTTTAGTTTCCTGTGCCTTATGGTGGATTCTAAAAGTTTGTTAAATTCAGCTACAAAAAGCCTGCGACCGTCTTGAGAAAGGTAAGCATACTCAAGCTCTTGAAGGAAATGTTTGTCTTCCAAAAGTCCTTCTTTTATCAGTTTTAAAATGAGTGCATCAGAAAGTATTGGTTTGAAGATTTCTGCCACATCAAGGCTGAGAGAAAAACGTTTTGTGGTGGGTTCATGCAGGTAGCTTATGGTTGGATTTAGTTGTGTATGGTATATTTCTCCTAATACTTTAGAATAGACAAGAGAGTTTCCAAAAGATATAAGAGCGTTGAGTGGATTGTGAGGTGGTCTTTTTGTTCTTTTCTGAAAGTCCCAGCCTGTCTCTTCCTCAATCTTCCTATAAAAGTCTTTTCTTAGCTTTGCTTCTACTTGCATAACTTCTGTTATGTTTTTAGCCTTAGAAAGCTCTGAAAGGTAAGTTTCTTCTTCCATGTTAAACAGCGGACAAAGGTTTATTATGGCACCTTCTACAAAGCTTTTGGCAAGTTCAAGCCTTTTGTGTGGTTCTATGTAGTGCTGTACTTGTTTTACAAGCAAGTAGCCTGAAAGGTTAGTTTCTCTTGGGTAGAAACTTCCTATGTAGTATCCATAGTGGTTGAAAAAATGTACCACTACACCTTTTTGAGAAAGTAGTCCTAAAACTTTACTGTTTGTGGAAACTTCAGAAAGAAGGAAAAGCTCGTCGAGGTCTTCAATGGGTATTGACTTTTTGACTTCAGAATTTTCAAATACTACCGTGTTTTCTTCCCTCTTTAAAGTACCAGAATGAGTTATGTAATACACTCTACCCATAGCAAAACTCAAAGTAAGCACATTCTTTACAGTAAGGTTTTTCTTCTACAGGTAGAGGCTTTGGAAGTTTAAGAACCTTATCTATTTCCGTCAGAGTCTTTTCTATGAAACTTATATCCTCTTCTGTGAGGTATATCTTCTGTATTTTCTTTGCTTTTGGATAGTGTAATACACCATGAGAAACCTTCAAACCCTTGCTTCTTAGGTAATAAAGATAATACTTCACCTGTAGAAAATGAGCGGATTCTATAGCTGTTGAGTGCTTTATTTCATGTACCACAATGCCTTCCTCCGTAGTTATAAAATCAATCCTTACAGGTTCTTCGTAAAAATCGTCTTCTCTTTGTCTTTTGAAGCTTTGCTCGTCAAGAAACTTTCCAAGAGCAACCCACTCAGAAGTATGTTCGTAGCTTATACCCTTTGAAAAAAGCCAAAGCTTTCTCTTGCAAACTACATAATAGGCAACCTGCGTTCCCTTGTAGCGAAGCTCCCTCTTATCAACAAGCATCAATATATATAAACCGCTAAGGTTTGGGTTTTCTGTCAGGAAGCTTACGCACCTGCTGGAGTATGGCTTCTTCAATATCTTGAGAAATCCAGAAGCCTATTTCTTTCAGCCTTTCAATTTCTGATTGAATGTGGGTTATTAATCCTCTATTATGTGCTTCTATGAGAACACCCAAAGTGCCAAGGATATTTAGACCGTAGCCTTGAGCTATCTTTCTTCCCTTCTTGTCATCTATTAAAAGTATGTCTGCGGAAACTTCCATAGCGAGAGCTATAGCTTCTATTTCACCCTCATCTAACCCTCCCCTCCGAAGCTCTCTAATTAGCTCTCTATTCCTTACCTTCACAACCTTAATCCAGTCAGACTTGAATAATTCTCTCTCGCTGGCATATTGAATTACCGTAATCTCTTCATACACCTTTAAAGGAATATAAATACGTCCAAACAAGTCTTTAAGTATGGTCAATCTGCCTATTTTACCTAATGCTATCAAAGGTGAGGAATTTGATACAGCCATCATAAAACCTGTTTTTTCTTTAACTCTTCCAATGTTTTTAAATCCTCAAATAGCTCCTCTTTGTCATAATTGAGGTATATGTTTCTGCTTTTCAGCTCCTTAAAAAATTCTAATACGCTCAGACCTGTAAGCTGTCTTACCTTCCCTCCCGAAATCACACCCTGTCTGTATAACTCAAAGGCTATCTCTTTTACCACATACTCTCTTAGCTTTTCAGCATTTTCAAGTGCTGACTCTGGCACATCTATTTTAACAAGCATACCTTGTAAGTATAAAATATATACGACAAATGTTTTCCTTCAAGCCACCTCACAATACATTATCCATCACAAGCTCTGGGTCCTTGGGAATTTCATAAAGTCCAAGCTCTTGGCTATAGTCAAGTGTGAGGTAAAAGAGGTCTAAAATTCCAGCGGGAGTAAGCACCCGTTTATCAAAGGCATAGGCTGGAATTGAAAAGGTATAGTCCAGAAGTTCTGTTATAGCCATGAGTTTTTCAAATTTGTCTGAAGAGCTTTTTATTGTCCTTATGAGTTCTTCTGTTTCCTCTTTGTATTTTGCAGGAACGACTGTGATGGAATGTATATCTCTAAAGAGTTTTATAGCTTTGTCTCTTTTCTCTTGTCTAAATTCTCCTAAGGTATTCCACAGATCTTCTATGTATTTTTTTGCCTTTTCGTAGCTTTCCAGATATTTGGGGTCTTTCGTTTTCAAAACCTTTTCGTCGTATATACTCCTTAGGCTCTCTCTTTTTTCCTCTTCAGTCCATAAACCATCTCTTAGTTGTTCTCTTGAAAGTTCATGAAGAGCTTTCCTATAGACTGAAGGAATACCAGAACAGTCTCTTACAAAAACATAAGCGTTGGGTTCTTCTGTGGGTTTTTCTCCTCTCCTATTTACCCTTCCAAGTCTTTGGAAAAGGCTGTCAAGGGTAGAAAGCTCGGTAATAAGATAGTCTGCAGAAAGGTCTAAGGAAACTTCCGCCAGCTGAGTAGTTATGCATATACCTTTTTCTTCTTGTCTGAAGAAGTCAAGAACCTGACCTTCCTTTTTTCTTCTCTCCTTTAGAATGTATCTTGAATGTAAGAGGAGAGGTTTATGTCCTTTTTCTTTTAAAATCTTGTAAAGCTCTACCGCTCTTTTTACTGTGTTGGTAATTACAAGCACCTTGCCTTTAGAAGAAAGTGAGTTTATAAGCTCTATGGCTTTTTCAGAAAGGAGACTGTCTTCTACAATTTTAAGATGGTGTCTTGGCTTTTTAAGGTCAAAAACCCTCTCTTCAAAGCCGATATTTTCTAAGTCTTTTCGCACAAACTCAGGAAGGGTAGCAGTCATAACCATCAGTCTTGAGCCAATTTCCTGAGCCTTTTGAAGAGCCTCCACTAAAAAGCCAAGTGTATGAGGTTCAAAAAGTTGAATCTCATCTACCACTACCTTTGAATAGGCAAACAGGCTGTAGTACTTCTCAAAACCTTTGAAGGCAAAGACAAAAGGAAAAATTTGGTCTGGAGTAGCAACAAGTAAAGGCTTTGAGAAATTTCTCGCAAATTCAAAGTCTCCTATTAGACCTTCTAAGTTGTTTCTGTCCTCTGTAAGCTCCTTTTCCATAAGGTAGCTAAGAGCTGATGAATGCAAAAGTCCAACCTTCCCCTCAAAAAGCTCCTTTGCTCTTTCATATATGGCATTTGCAGAAGTTCTTACAGGTATCGTATAAAAACCTTTACCTTCAAGAAAGATAAAGCCAGCTTCCGTTTTGCCATAGCCTGTGGGTGCCACAGCCAGAAGGTTTTTATCCGCCTTTTCAAGTACCCACCTTTGAAGGTCATTCAAGCGAAAACCTTTTTTATCCTCTATAAGCTTATGCACACCTTTCAAAGGCTCAAGCTCCACAACAGGCAAGTCTTTGTTTGAGCTTGCATGGTCTATGCGAAGGAGTAATCCTTTTACAAGCAAATAGAACTTTTTCTTGTCTTCGTCCTTTCCTGAAAGCCTTTCCAGACTTTGATATTCAGTCTCTGAAAGCAGTCTTTTGTGCCAGCCTTTTATCTCAATACCAAACTCTTTTTTCAAAACCTCTTCTATCTTCTGAGCTATATGATTTCCTGTTTCCGCATCATGATGATGCACTATAGCAAGGGCTACAAGTGTTTTCAGGCTATCCTCTATATCCTCTGGCAGAAAGGCAGGAGACAGAAGATTGTGTTTGACCGCTGGAGTATTTAAAGGCTTTACCTCTCTGTTTTTGAGAACTTCCCTCTGAAAAGCCCAGTGGAGTTTGCCCCAGTCATGATATTCACAGGCAAGTTCTAAAGCCTGCCACAAGAGACTTCTATACTTTTCAGGACAAGCCTTCTCTATTTTGTCCCCGTATAGCTCTTTGAGGAGCTTTAAATTTTCCTTTAGCCTGTCTGTGTGCTCTCTTATGGTGGTGCGGTCAGATTTTGCCCATCTTTCATTCAGAAGTTCCTTCCACATCTTCTTTCTCTCCAGCATTTAACCCTATCAGAAAGGCATAAGCTACCCTTTCCAGCCCACCTTTTAGAGCGGACAGAAAGACAGAAGGCACAGGCTTTTCCACCTCAAGGTAGGCTCTTATGATGTTTTGAGAAAAGTAGTTTTCGTCTTTTCGTCTTACTGCCTCCAGCAATCTGTAGGAAATGGTAGAAACCTTTTTCTTGACTCTGTCGTCGTCTTTAAGGCTTTCTTTGTAGGCTTGCAGTAGCTTTTTACCTTCCATATAAGCCCATCTTATATCCTTGTCTTGCTCTTGCATGGCAAGTTCCTCCTGAAATTTTATTAAGAAAAGAAGACCCCCCAAGCCCCTCTCCGTCCCCCACCTTAGTAGCCTTCCTGTAGGTGTTTTATCCTCTACTTTCTTTTTTAAACCCTCCCCATACAGAAATCCTGACAGGATATAATGGACAAACTCGTACAAACTTTTTCCCTGATACACATAATCCAAAAAGAGGTCAAAAAGACCATCTAAAGACTTAGGATACTTCTCTATTCTGCTTGCAAGCACTCTTGCCACATGAGGTGGTATGCTAAAGGTGTATATGTTGCTGGTAGCTTCACTTACAGGTTGGATTTCTACCACGTATATGTTTTCTAAAGTCCAATAAGCCTTATCAGGCTCTACCTCCTTTATTACAGAGAGAACACTTTCCTTTATTACATCAACGCTCAGCCATCCTTTGCTTTCCAACCTTCTGTTTATGCTCAAAAGCCCTTCAAGGCTTTCAGGTGTATATACAAAAAGATACTTGTCTAAAACCTTAGTAAAGCCAAAGCGAGCAAAGTATAAAAGAAGCTCACACTCTTTACACAGATACATACTGTTAATTCCGTTATAGAAGAAGTTATTGACTGTTTCAGGGCTGGCGGAAAGAGGAGTGAAATTTTCTGCGGAAAAGGTTTTGTAGCCCTTGTCTGTTTTGTAGGCTCTCCTACTTCTACAGAAAAAACATAAGGGACCTTGCTCGTCTTCCTCACCGTTCATAATTTTCCCAAAGGCTGAGTGGATAGCTTCCCTTATGAGTTTAGAAACTTCAGCCCAGTATTCTTCCCACCTTTCTAAAAGCTTTTCTAAACTTCCATACTTAGCCACAAGCTTTTTGTTTTCTTCCTCCACTTTTTTAACATGTTTTCCGCTTGGATTTGTAAGAATGGAATTTTTGTAAAAATCTCCCAACTTTGACAGAACTACCTGATTGTATGGATTTTTTAACCCTTCTTCCTTCTTTTTGCCAGAAAGCTTAACTATAGACCTTTTTACCGTCTCTTCTCCCTCCTTCAAAAGCCTGTCCGCATAAAACAAAGGCAAGTTTTCCCATACCTCCTCAGAAAGTCTTAGCTTCCTTCCTTCCACAAACATACCAATTTCAAGACCATTACTTTCCAAAACCTTCAAAAGCCCTACCGCACCAGCACCTACAAGCCAGTTATCTACGTAAAACTCTACAGCCATAGTAGGCTTCCCTCCTCGTCTATATAGACCCTGCCATCTATGAAGCTGTTTTTCTGAAGGTAATAGACCTCAAGCCAATGATACTCTCTTGGTTTTATGCTTTTTAGAAAGGAAGGCACAAGAAAAGAAGTCTTACCTTTTGAAAAGCTAAGCCTTTCTGCACAGGGTTGAGGCACCAAGGCATTGTAATCTCTTACTTCATAGTCAGAAACCTTTTCTTCTTTTACCTCCACCAGTTTCACATGATAGACCTTTACAGGGTATTCACCACCCGATAGAAAAAGCAAAGAGGAAGGTCTCTTTAAAGCCTTTTCAAAATCCTTCAAAAGCTCTTCTTCCCCCACCACATGCACCAGAACCTCAAGGTTATAAAGCACAGGTACCTCAAGAGGAAGAGTTTCAAGTATCCTATCTTTTTTGTTATACTTTCTGAACCTTATATAATCTCTAAAGATAGCTTCATATTTTCCTTGTACCGATAGGCTGAAGGTTTCACCTTGCCACTTTCTTCCTAAGGCTGTATATAAAAGCCCGATAATCGTGGAATAGGGTGGAAGCGGGTATGTTTCTATGCCCTTGAGAGAAAAGGGTGTTTTAAAAATGCCAGTAGGTGTAAAAAGTTTAAACTTAAGAGCCTTCATTTTAGCCCACTCCATAAGCCTGAGCCATCTTCTTCTTTAGCTCCTCAAAGACCTCAGCCACGCTTTTAGCCTTTAGCTTCTCCTTTATTTCCTCTTCATTTGTAAAAAAGCCAGAAAGTAATCCGCAAAGAACTTCCTCACCCTCAGGCAACAATCTCATACAATCTATCAGGCTATCCACCTTCAAGTAAAGTTTTCCTTCCACTTCTTGAGCCTTTACACAATCCATAAAGAAGGGATTTTTCACAGAAAAGACTCCACCTATTACGAAGACAGGAGAAAGGTTTTCCCATCTGCCTCTTATCTGCCTGCTTAGAGTCTTTATCACCTCAAGAAGCTCCACAATCCTTTTTGCCTTCTCATGAGCCTCCAGAACTTCTTCTTTTTTGCCATCTTCTCTTTCCCACACACCAACCCTCTCTAAATCTACCGCAAGGGTGTATATGTAGTGAGAAGTGTGCTGTTCGGAATTTACTATTGCCTGTTCCCCTCTCTCTTCTATGTGCCTTATATACCTGTTATAAGCATCTATATTGTTCATAAAGTCCATGTCTGATTTGAAAGGTGATACAGAAAAGGCGTAAGAAAGCTTAACAGGTGTAGTTCTCTTTACCGCATCACCATAAGATAGATTTAGTTTCTTTTTATCCTTACTTAAAGCTGTAAAAAGCCCACCAAAGAGGTCAAACTCCTCATAGTCTCTTATTAAACTTTTGGCAAACTTATCCACATCAAGAACACCTTCAGATATAGCTCCTTCCAGATGCTCTTTTAGCTTTTCATCAAGTAAGTTCCACCCAAACCTTTCTTTCCCCTGCCTTCTTATTTCGTACTTTAGAGCCTTGTCAGATACGTAAGTAAGCTGGGTGTTGTCCGCAAGAGTGAGCTTTTTTAGGACGGATATGTTCCCTATATTCTCCCCATAGTTTAAAGAGCTTGCTCTTTGGGTGATAACTGTTAGGGTTAGTGTCTTCATTTTATAACCTCCCACCTTTTAGTTTCACAGTTATTATATAACCAGCCCCTTTGCCTTTTTCTGACAGAACCTTATAATTTTTACATGCGGTTTATGATAAAGCTTGAAGCTTCAAAGCCTGCACGGATAAGAACCGACTACAGGAGCAGGTTCATATCCCTGCTAAAAAGGGTCTTTGGAGCTGAGGAGTTTGAAAAGAACAAGGTAAGACCTTACACCTTTGCTGTATATTTTGGGAAGGCTAAAGTGGGAAAGGAATGGATAGAAGATGTTAGGTTTATAAATCTTAGAATTTCCACAGGCGACCCAGAATACGGTATAAGGCTCTACAACGGCTTTTTAAACCTCAAGGGCAACGTGCATCGCATAGGAGACAATGCCTTCTTCATAAAGGACATTATCTTGGAAAAGGAGGGCGACTGGTCAAGGGGGCTTTTTAAAACCCTCTCTCCTGCAGTGGTAGAAAGGCATGGTGTAAAGGACAGAGACCCGGGCAAAAAGTATGCGGTGCCTTCTGATGAAGATTTCAGAGAGCATTTACTTGAGAATACTCTCAGGCGTTTTCAGGTGGTGATGGGCTATGAGCCACAGCTTAACGGGTTTGAGCTGGAGCCTGAATTTTATAAGGTGGAGTTTGTAAGACACTACGGGGGGTATGTGCGCACCTTTATGGGCAGGTTCAGGATAAAAACGGACAGCCCTGAGCTTTTAAGGTTTGTCTATGAATACGGTCTTGGGCTGAGGACGGGGCAGGGCTTTGGCTACTTAGAGGTACAATAGATTTATCCATTTTCTACTTGACAAGAAAACTCATTTACTATAACATAACTATTTAATACTTAAAATCCAATAGGAGGTAAGAGCAATGAGAAGGGTTCTAATCAGCGGTGTGGTAGCCTTAGGTATGTTGGCTGGTGTAGGTGTGTATGCTCAAAGCAAAGGTAAAGTATCCGCTACCGCCTCTGACGAAGACCAAAAGCTATTAGAACTTGCAAGACAGTTTTTCCAACCACTGCCTGCGGTGGCGGACAATCCCCAAAACCCAGTGGCTAAAGAGAAGGTAGAGCTTGGTAAGATGCTTTATTATGACCCGAGACTTTCAAAAAGCGGTCTTATAAGCTGTAATACCTGCCACAACCTTGCCACTTACGGTGTAGATAACCTACCTACTTCCATCGGTCATGGATGGGCTATAGGTCCAAGAAATGCACCCTCTGTTTATAATGCAGCACTGCATGTAGCTCAGTTTTGGGATGGAAGGGCAAAGGACGTAGAAGAACAAGCTTTGGGACCTATACTCAATCCGATAGAAATGGCTATGCCTTCCGAGAAAGAAGTCATAGAAAGACTAAAGTCTATACCAGAATATGTAGAGCTTTTCAAGAAAGCCTTTCCTAACGAAAAAGACCCAGTAAGGTACGAAAATGTTGGAAAAGCTATAGGAGCCTTTGAAAGAACACTCCTTACACCTTCAAGGTTTGATGAGTTCCTGAAAGGAAATACAAAAGCTCTTACCGCTGAGGAAAAGAAAGGATTAAAACTCTTTATTGAAGTAGGATGTGTATCTTGCCACAATGGACCAGCTGTAGGAGGAAACGCTTTCTTCAAGTTTGGTCAGTTTGTAGATTACTGGAAAGCCACAATGCCACATGTGACCTTAGACAAGCCTACAATTCCTATAGACCTTGGAAGATTTGGAGTAACTCATAAGGAAGAAGACATGTTTGTATTTAAATCTCCTTCTCTCAGAAACGTGGAAAAGACCTACCCTTACTTCCATGATGGTAGCGTATGGAAACTGGAAGATGCGGTCAAAATAATGGCAAAAACACAGCTAAACAGAGAACTAACTCAAGAAGAAACCAAAACAATGGTTGCTTTCCTCAAGTCCCTTACAGGTCAGATACCCAGGCATGCTCTTGAAACTCCCGTACTGCCTGCTTCTACTGACAGAACCCCAAGACCTTATGCAAGATAAATATTTAGCCCCCGCTGGGGGCTTTTAAAGCTATTTCCAAGCAGGGCTTTGGCTACCTTGAGGTAATATAATTTTTCCATGCGTGTGGGCATACTGGGAGGCGGACAGCTTGGCTGGATGACCATCTTGGAAGGCAGGAAGCTAGGCTTTGACTTCTTTGTGCTTGACCCGGACCCTAAGGCACCAGCCAGCAGGGTTGCAGACAGGTGGTTTCCGCCAGAGAGGGTGGAGGAGTTCATAAGAGAGTGCCATGTGATAACCTACGAGTTTGAGCATATTGAGGAGGAGGTTTTAAAGAAGGTATATGACCTTACCACGCCATCTCTTAGCGTGCTTGAGGTAAAAAGGAGCAGGCTGGAAGAAAAAGGCTTTTACAGAAGAAGGGGCTACCCGACGGCGGATTTTACATATGCAGGCTATGAGGAGCTTGAAAGGGTCGTTAAAGACTTTGGGCTTCCCTGCGTGGTAAAGTCTGAAAGGCTGGGCTACGATGGCAAGGGTCAGTACAGGATATATCAGCAGGAGGATATAAAGAAGGTGCTTTCAAACCATGCCCCCGGCGAGAGGTTCCTCGTGGAAAGGCTCATAGATTTTAACTTTGAGTTTTCCATAATAGGCGTTCGCGATGCAAAGGGTAACACTAGGCTTTATCCCACCACCATAAACTATCATGAAAGGGGCGTGCTTCTTTACAACAAAAGCACAAGCCTTAAGATTAAGGAGGCAGAAGAGATTGTCCTATCGCTCATGGAGGACCTAAATCTTGTGGGTCTTCTGGCGGTGGAGTTTTTTTACACCTGGGACGGCAGGGTGCTTATAAACGAGCTGGCACCAAGACCTCACAACACGGGACACTACAGCCTTGATGCCTGCTATACTTCTCAGTTTGAAAACCTTCTTAGAGCCATATGCGGTCTTCCTCTGGGTTCTACAAAGCTAAAGGCTTCAGGAGGTATGGTAAACTTGCTGGGTGTTAGCCTTGAAGACTTTGACCTGCACAGGCTCCTGTCTATAGAAGGTGCAAAGCTCTACTGGTATGGAAAGGAGAAAAGACCGGGCAGGAAGATGGGGCATGTGAACCTTGTGGCTCATAGTGAGCAGGAGGTGGAAGAAAAGATAGAAAAGCTTCTCGAAATAATTTACCATCATGAGCCTTCTTAAAGAGTTCTTAAGCCATGTGGGGGAGGGTTATCTTCTTTTAGACAGAGAAGGCAAGATTTTGCTGGCAAACGAGTTTCTTACAAAGAGGGAGCTCATAAGGAAAGATTTTGAAGGAAAGCCCTACTATGAATGCCTCAATAACCTGTCCCTCATAAGCTGTCTGGCGGAAGCTCTGTCAGAGAGAAAGGAAAAGGTCTGTCAGTTTCTTCACGAGGATAAGGAGTATTCTGTGTATGTTTTTGTGGGTCAGGAGCTGAGCGTGGCTCGCTTTTCTGATATTACAGAGCTTAAAAGGTATGAGCGTTCAAGGAGGGAGTTTGTGGCTAATGTATCTCATGAATTAAAGACGCCCGTGGCGGTCCTCAAAAGCCTTCTTGAGACCCTCTATGAGGAAGAGGACAGAGAGGATAAAAAAGCCCTGCTTGAAAAGGCTATTAGACGCATAGAGGGTATGGAAAGACTTATAGAAGACCTTCTGGTGCTAACTAAGTTAGAGTCTGGTGAAGAGAGGTTAAAGAGGCAGGAGGTGGAGCTAAAAAGCCTCGTCAGAGAGGTCTTTGAATTTCTTGAGGAAAAAGCCCGTGAAAGGTCTGTGGAGCTAATAGAGGAGGTAAAGGAGGACTTCAAACTCCTTGCGGACGAGGATAAAATGTTCCTCCTGCTTAAGAACTTGGTGGATAATGCCATAAAGTATAACATGGAGGGTGGTAAAGTTTTTGTGAGGGCTTACACGAGCGGCAGGCATGCGGTCCTTGAGGTGGAGGACACGGGCACGGGCATACCCAAGGAGCATATTCCCTTTATTTTTGAAAGGTTCTACCGGGTTGACCCCTCAAGGTCAAGAGAAATGGGAGGCACAGGCTTAGGGCTATCCATAGTAAAGCACATCGCCCTCTCTCACGGAGGCAGGGTGGAAGTAGAAAGCAGGGAAGGCATGGGAAGCACCTTCAGGGTATATCTGCCCTTAGAGTAGATGCCCCAGCTTGGTTTTCTTGGTTTCTAAATACCTCTGGTTGTGTTCGCAGGCGGGCACCTTTAAGGGCACCCTTTCCACCACCTCAAGTCCATAGCCCTCCAAAGCCACTATCTTCCTTGGGTTGTTTGTGAGAAGCCTCATCTTTCTCACGCCAAGGTCTAAAAGTATCTGAACGCCTATACCGTAATCCCTAAGGTCCGCAGGATAACCCACCTTTTCGTTTGCCTCCACCGTATCGTAGCCCATGTCCTGAAGATGGTATGCCTTTATCTTATTCACTATGCCTATACCCCTTCCCTCATGCCCCATTATATACACAAGGACGCCCTTGCCTTCCTGTGCTATTGCCTCCATGGCGGCCTCAAGCTGAGACCTGCAGTCGCACCTCAAAGACTTAAACACATCACCCGTGAGGCACTCAGAATGAACTCTTACCAGCACAGGCTCATCCTCCCTCCATTCACCCATGGTAAGGGCTACCTGCTCCTCGCCGGTCAGCACATGCCTGTAGGCGTGTATCTTGAAAAAGCCAAACTTAGTAGGAAGGTTGGCACTGGCTTCCCTGACCACAAGCCTTTCCCTCTTTAGCCTGTAGCGTATCAGGTCTGCTATGGTTATTATTTTGAGGTTAAACCTTCTGGCAAACTCCATAAGGTCTGGAAGTCTTGCCATGGTGCCATCGTCCTTCATTATCTCGCATATAACACCTGCAGGATAAAGCCCAGCAAGCCTTGCCAGGTCCACCGAAGCCTCCGTATGCCCGGCCCTTTCTAATACACCACCGGCTTTTGCCTTTAATGGAAAGACATGCCCTGGCCTTACAAAATCAGAGGGCTTGGCATCTGGGCTTATGGCTAACTTTATGGTTATGGCCCTGTCAAAGGCGGATATGCCTGTGGTGGTGCCATACTTGGGATGGGCATCAATAGACACGCAGAAGTAGGTGCCCTTTGGGTCCGTGTTCCTTACCGCCATGGGATGCAGGTCAAGCTCCTCGCACCTCTCTGGTGTAAGGGTAAGACATATGAGACCCCTTCCGTATTTTGCCATAAAGTTTATAGCCTCTGGCGTGACTTTTTCCGCCGCCATTACAAGGTCGCCCTCGTTTTCCCTGTCTGGGTCGTCCACCACGATTACCATCTTGCCATTTGCTATATCCTCAAGGGCTTCCTCTATGGTGTTGAACTTAAAGGTCTCCATTCTACTCCTCCTTCTTTTCTTCCCCTCTTTTTAGCCATTCTTTAACCTTTTCTACAGTATTGTCTATTATGCTCTTTCTGTAGGCTTGCTGGACTTCTACTTCATTCCCTTCCTTAACAGCCTTTTTAATCTCCTCCCTGTATTCTCCTCTTATTTTTTCAATTATTGGTCCGCCATAATGGACCCAGAGATGGTCTATAAGCAGCATAGCTACGAGCAACCCCAAGAGCCATCTTAGCATGATATTTAATAAAATAGTCTTATAAATGGAACATATCAAGTGGGTCCTCCTGAGGCTGAAAACCTACTGGCTTTTTATACTTCTTAGCCTTCTTGGGTCTATACTTGAAGCCTCCGGCACTGCAGGAGTTAGCCTGCTTATAAAATCTCTTGTGGATAAGGTCTTTATGCTCAGGGAGGGCGGACAGCTTGTGCCTCTTGTGCTTGAGCTTATGGCATTTGTTCTCCTTTCACAGCTGGGTAATTTTTCTACCGAGTTTTTCTCAAGCCTTTACACGGAGAGGGAGTTAAAAAGACTGAGGGAGGAAGCCTTTTTAAGGCTCCTGAAGGCGGATTATTCCGCTCTGTCTCGTGTATCCGCAGGAGAGCTTGCGGGCAGGGTGCTTTCAGACCTGAGCCTTTACAAAAACCTGATAGGTGCCTATGCGGTCAAGCTAATAAGAGAGCCCTTCATGGTGCTCTTCCTTGTGGGAGTACTACTTTACAGGGACTGGCTTTTGACTCTCAGCCTTGGAGTTCTTACCCCTGTACTTATCCTTGCGGTGCGATACTTTGGTGGAAAGAGGGGCAAACACATAAAGAGGGCGCAGGAGGGACAGGCTCATGTGGCAGACAGGCTCTATAGCTCCTTTACAGGCTTTGAAAGCATAAGGAGCTTTAATGCTCAGGATAGGTTTTTAAAACTCTTTTCAGAGTTAAGCGCACTTCTATACCGTGCGAGCCTCAAATCTCAGGTATATTTTGCCCTGAATTCTGTTTTTAACTACAGCTTTGGCTATATGGTGGTGGCTCTTGTGATAATATATGGTGGCTATAGGACAGCTCAGGGTAGTCTGACGCCCGGGGATTTCATTTCCTACATTACAGCCCTTGTGTTTCTTCAAAAGCCTCTCACGGAACTTCAGAAGGGCTTTGTGGAGGTGCGCTCAAGCCTACCAGTGATAAAAAGGATAAGGGAGCTCTTAAGCCTTGAGGAGGAAAGGTCAGGAAGCATGGAGCTCAAGACCTTTAACTTTCTCTCGGTTGAAAACCTTAGAGTATATGTGTCTGGCAAGGAAATAATAAAGAACCTGAGCTTTACTGTAAGGAGGGGTGAAAAGCTGGGCATTATGGGGGATACAGGTTCTGGAAAAAGTACCCTTCTTAAGACCCTAGCGGGCTTTTTTGACTATGAGGGCTCTGTGTCTGTGGATGGGATGGAGCTAAGAGATATAAGGAAGGAAAGCCTCAGAGACCACTTTCTTTACCTACCGCAGGAGCCGCTAATCCTGCCGGGCAGTGTGAGGGCAAACCTGCTTATGGCAAAGGAGCCCGCAAGCGATGAAGAGCTTTTAAAAGCCTTGAGACTGGCAGGCTGTGATTTTATAGAGAGTTTAGAGCAGGAAGTGAGCTGGAGAGGGCTTTCCGGTGGTGAGCGTCAGAGGCTTGTTCTGGCAAGGGTTTTCTTAAAACCCGCAGAGGTCTTAATGCTTGATGAAGCCACTTCCGCCCTTGATGCGAAAAAGGAGCAGGAGGTTCTGAAAAACCTCTTTGAAGCCTTCAAGGATAAGACCTTCTTAGTGGTAGCCCATCGTTTTTCAAACCTTCTATTGTGCGACAGGGTGCTTGTCCTCAGAGATGGCACTCTTGCCTTTGAGGGCAAGCCAAAAGAAGCCATAGACTTCTTCCTTCAAAGCCCGTAAAGGGCTATGCCATACCTGTCCGCAAGCCTTGAGGTCTTTTCCCGCTCAAGCACATATACTTTACCCGCCTCCACAAAAAGGGCATCGCCCTTAATTTTCCTTATGGCTTCTATGGTTTTTGGTCCCACAGTAGGCACGTCTACGCGAAAGTCCTGCGTCCTTCTTGCCACCTTTATAACCCTACATCCCCTTCCTGCCAGCTCACCAGCCCTTTCTATGGCTTTTTGCGTGCCTTCCATCGCTTCTACGCTCACCACCGCCTTTTCCTTTACCACCACCGTCTGCCCCACATCCAACTCCGCCAAGGTCTTGGCTATTGGAAAGCCCCAGAGTCCATCTTCCATAGCCTCCTCAGAAGGCTCCACTGAACCCATTCTTCCTTTTGGTGCTAAAAGCTCCTCTAAATATGGTTTTGGGTCTGGAAAGGAAAAGCCTAAGGAGCTTAGCTCTTCCATAAGGGTTTTTATGAGGGTTTGAGGCTTTTTATCCTTTGCCTTTTTAAGTATCCGGAGGGCAAGTTCATCAAGGGTAAGAAGATGAGAAAAAAGAAGGTTATGCTCAAACTTTCCAAGAAGCACTATATCCTTAATGCCTTTCTTTTCAAGAGTTTTTACAAGCCTTCCCACCTTTCCCAAGGCTATGTATTCGTCCGCCTCAAGCTCCGTTATGCTTTTCACGCCCACCACATAAACCTCCTCACCCCTCTCCTTTGCCCTTTTTAAAAAAACCCTTGGAAGCTCGCCAGAACCCGCTACAAGGCAGACCTTCATCGACCGCTCTTGCCTATAAGCTTTAGAAACTCTTCCCTTGTTCTTAGGTCGCTCAAAAAGAGACCCCTGAGGGCTGAGGTAATCGTTAGATGCCCCGGAGACATGACACCCCTCATGGACATGCAAAGATGCTCCATCTCAAGCACCACAGCCACACCCTTGGGCTTTAACTGCTCGTTTAAAAAGTCCGCTATCTGGTTGGTAAGCCTTTCCTGAACCTGAGGTCGCAAGGCAAAGGCTCGCACCGTTCTTACCAGCTTAGAAAGCCCGCATATTATACCATCTGGTATATACGCCACATGAGCCTTTCCAAAGAAGGGAAGAAGGTGATGCTCGCATAGAGAATATATGGTGATGTCCTTTACCAAAACCATCTCGTTGTAAGAGCCAAACTCCTCAAAGAGTTTAAAGTCAAAGCTCCTCTGCCCTTCAAACTCTTCCCACATACGGGCTATGCGGTCGGGCGTTTCCTTTAAACCTTCCCTGTCTGGGTCTTCCCCTATGCCTTCAAGGAAGAGCCTTATAGCCTGTTTAATTTTGTCTCTGTCTATGGGCATAGGCATTTATTATAAAGGCTCGTCCTCCCTTGCTATATGATATTAATCCATGGAAACCATTGAAGAGTTGAAGGTGCACTACAGGTGGTCTCAGGAAGACGACGAAAATATCAAAAGAATAAGCTGGTTTGGCGAAAAATACAAGGAGGATTTCATAGATAAGTTCTACAACTACCTTGAAAACTTTAAGGATACCAGTAAATACTTACCCGATGAAAAGGTAAGAAGCAGGCATAAAGAGAAGATAAAAGGCTGGTTTGTAAGGCTGTTTAAAGGGGGCTACGATGCTCAATATCTAAGAAGCATATACAGAATAGGAGAAGTCCACCTTAAAATTGGCTTGCCTCCACATTATGTGCAGGCTTCAATGGGGTTTGTTAGAGAATACATACATGAGAAGCTGTCCTCAGAGCTTGGATGCACACCAGAGCGGGACCAAGTGCTTGCTTCTGTAAACAAGGCTCTGGATATAAACTTGGATGTCATGATAAACTCCTTCAGAGAAGAAGAGCTAAAGCTATACCTTGCCTCGGGCAAATATCAAAGGATGATGATAGAAAACATAAGGCGTGTTTCATGGCTATTTGACTTTTTCATAATAATTACCCTTTCTCTCGTCGGGTTATTCCTTATAGCCTGGATACTGTATGAGTTTTATACGGTTCTTACGGGAAACCTACCCCTTGAAAGGGGTGGTCTTAGCATACTTGGTTCAGTTCTGATACTTTATGCCATATCTGAGCTTCTCGCAGAGGAGATAAAGCATATAAGAGGTGGTGCAGTCAGCATTAAAGCTTTTGTAGGCGTTGCCCTTGCTGCTGTTATAAGAAAGGTCCTTATAATATCCCTGTCTCCAGAAAAGTTTCAGGAGCTTATCACCCTTGCCCTCGTGCTTTTTGCCTTAGGGCTTGTCTACTGGCTAATTCACAGGGTGGAAGCCTCCACATGAGCCTTATCATAAACCTTCCCCTTGAAAAAGCCCTACCTGTGGTTATCATTAAACCTTAGCAAAAAACTTTTAAGGAGGTTTGCGATGCAAAAGGTAGCCTTTAACTTTTTTGCCACCGACAAGGCGGTGCAGGAGGTTATCAGAATAGCTCAGGAGAACAACATTACAGAACCTATCCTCAGGATTAGGGTAGTTCCCGGAGGATGCTCTGGTTTTCAGTATGCCATGGGCTTTGACGACACTATAGAGGAAGGAGACCATGTTTTTGAGTTTGGCGGTCTCAGGATTGCCATAGACCAGTTTTCCATGCCTTATGTGAACAATGCGGAGCTTGACTATGTGATGGACTTCATGGGTGGTGGTTTCACCATAAGAAATCCAAATGTATCCGGCTCTTGCGGTTGTGGAAGCTCCTTCTCCTGCGGATAACGCTACCTGCCCCCTCCGGGGGCTTTAATAACTCTAACCTTTACATACTCAGGTTCCACCTTATCAACGGATATAAGGAATTTAGGCAGGTCTCCAATTTCTACATTCAGCACATATTCGCCCTCCTTTAAGCCCCTCACATCCACATAAGCCTTTACCCTATCCACCATCTCTTCTGACACAAGCCTTTCCATCACCTCAAGCCTGATTTTTACCTTCTTCCTCTCAAGCCTGTACTCATAACCCTCCGACTGGTTTATTACTTCTATGCTCCTTTCCACGCTCATGGGCACCCTCTGCCCAATGTTCAAAACAACCCACAGGCTAAGCCCCATCAGGAGGGCAAATAGCTTATACTGCCAGTCTTTTATCAGAATAGACTTAAGACCCTTCAATTTTCAGCTCCTTAAGCAGTAAGTCCTTTAAAAGTTCTGGGTCTAAGTTCCTATGCATTTTACCACCAACTGCGGTGGAAATCTCTCCTGTTTCTTCAGAAACCACCACGCAGAGGGCATCGCTCTCCTCAGAAATGCCAAGGGCTGCCCTGTGTCTTGTGCCGTATTTTTTGGGCAGGTCCGCAGACTTGGAGAGGGGCAGTATGCAGGAGGCATACACTATCCTATCTCCTCTTATTACCACCGCACCGTCGTGCAGGGGAGAAAGGGGGTTAAAGATGGTTATTAGTAGTTCAACGGATACTATGCTGTCTATAAAAACACACCCCTCCACCACACCCTCCACATTCTGCCCCCTCTCTATCACTATCAGAGCTCCTATCTGCCTGTCTGACATAAAGGCGCAGGCTCTCACTATCCTTTCCACCACACGCTCCTCAATAGGCTTTATAACAGAGACGCCGGCTTTCTGTCCTAACTTGCTCAGTGTTTTTCTTATTTCTGGTTGGAAGATAACTACAAGGGAAAAAAGCCCCACCGTCCAGAGCTTTTCAAAAACCCATGAAAGAGTTCTAAGGCTTAGAAGCTCCGCAACAAGCCAGAATCCTGCAAGCATTGCAAGACCCTTGAATATCTGAAGACCCCTCGTTAGCCTTAGGAAGTAAATTATGCCGTAAAAAAACAGGGATACTGCCAGTATGTCCAGAAGGTCGCGCCAAGAAAAGAGCCTTAAGATTTCTATGCTAAAATTCACCATAGGTCCTTACCGTGTCAAGCAGGGCTAAAAATTCCCTCGTGGGTGCCACATCATGCACCCTCACTATGTGAGCACCACCCATCACAGCAGGAGCCAAGGCTCCCAAGCTTCCAAAGAGCCTATCCACAGGCTCTGTCTTCTTCTTCAAAAGACCCTCAAGCACAAGCCCTATGAAGGACTTCCTTGAAACACCTACCGCCAAGGGAAGTCCAAAGACTTTGAATTCATGAAACCTCTTCAGTATTTCCACATTGTGTTCTGGTAGTTTTCCAAAGCCTATGCCCGGGTCAAGGATAACCTGACCCTTATAGCTTCTTTCCGCGAGTCTCTTGAGCCTTTCTTCAAACCAGAGGACTATCTCCTCCACCACATCCTCGTAGGTGGGTGGGCTTTCCTTCCAGTTTTCCGGTCTGCCCTTTATGTGAGTCAGTATGTAGGGGCAGTTATACTGGCTTACCACCTCATACATTTGAGGGTCAAAGGTGCCACCGCTTATGTCGTTTATTATGTCAGTCCCCTCCTCAAGACAAGCTCTTGCCACCTCAGCCTTGTAAGTATCTACAGAAATCCATACCTTTGGTAGTTCCCTCCTTACCTCTTTAAGCACGGGCAGGACCCTGTTTAGCTCCTCCTGAGCCCCTATCCTCTGAGAGCCCGGGCGTGTGGATTCACCGCCTATGTCTATTATGTCCGCACCTTCTTCCGCCATCTGAACAGCCCTCTTCACAGCCTCCTTCGGCTCAAGGTACAGACCACCATCGGAGAAGGAGTCGGGCGTGACGTTTAAAACGCCCATTATGGCAGTCTTTATACCAAGGGGCAAAACCTTGTAGTTGTATTGGATTTTAAAAGAGCGTCTTCTGTAAGCCTGCAATTTTTCTAATATCTTAAGGGCAAGGGCTTTCTCCTCCTTTACAAGCAGTGAGCAAAAGTCTCTTATCCTCGCCTCCGAGCCGCAGAGGGCAAACCTTCCCTCCTGATAGAATACGTGGAGGCATGACTGCCTTGCCAGCCTGAAAAGCACCTCAGGGTTTAAAGCTCTGTCTTCAAAATAAACCACATGGAACACGCCCTCAAAGCCCCTCTCGTAAGCCTCTTTAAAAAACACGCCGAGCTTTTCCTTCAGGAACCTGTAAAAGGAATCTCTGCTTTCAAAGTGCTTGACCAGCATATACAATAGGATACATTATTTAAGCATGGTTTTGAGGCTTAAAGTAAGAAGAGGGCAGGAAGATGGCAGGAGCTACTTTCAGAGCTATGAGGTGCCCTATGAGGAGGGCATGACCCTCCTTTCAGCCCTTCAGAAGATAAAGGAAGAGATAGACCCAAGCCTCACCTTCAGACACTTCTGCAGGGCTGGTATATGCGGCACCTGCACTGTAATGGTTAATGGCTTTCCAAAGCTTGCCTGCAAAGAACAGGTCTTGAGCTATGTGCTTTTTGGTGAGGAGCTGGTGGTGGAACCCCTCAGAAACTTCAAGGTGATAAGGGACCTGGCGGTGGATAATCAGGCGGTAATAAACAAGATAAAGGAGCTAAGGCTGTGGCTCAAAGAGGCATCCACAGACCCACGCATACCTCCAGAGGTGAGCAAACGGATAGAAAGCTCTGCGGACTGTATTCTCTGCTCCGCCTGTCAGTCCTACTGTCCTCAGGTGCTTGAAAGGGAGTATGCGGGACCCCTCTTCTTTGCAAAGCTGTACCGTTTCTATCTTGACCCAAGGGAAGAAGATAAAAGCCTTAGAGCTTTCCAAACGGTAAAGGAGGGACAGCTTTACCACTGCCTTTCCTGCAACAAATGCAACCTTGTATGCCCCAAAGAGGTGGAGCCTGCCACGCTTATAAGGGAGCTTATGCAGTTAATGGATGTGGGTTCTTAGAATACTTATGTTTGTAAGTCTTTGCTTTGCAAATGCTTTGCAGGAGGCTGTTGAAAGGGAGGCTCAAAAGGCTTTTGGAGATTTGGTAAAGATACAGAAGGTGAAAGCCTTCAGCCCCATAGAAAGGATTGACCGGGTGGAGCTTGATATGGAGTATGGCAGAACAAGAGCATTGGCTT
The DNA here is from genome assembly GCA_030549905.1 of Aquificota bacterium. Lineage (GTDB taxonomy): Bacteria > Aquificota > Aquificia > Aquificales > Aquificaceae > Pampinifervens. The sequence goes on from JAUQQK010000006.1 coordinate 21,531, forward strand.
ATGTATATTCGGGCGGAGAGAGGCATCAGGTGCTTATTGATGCTCTCTGGAAGGTAAGGCTGTTTATAGCCCAGCAGAACATTCCCAAGGGAACGCCTATAAAGCCTGAGTTTTTTAGAGTTGAAGAGAGGTATATAAAGAGCGTGCCCTCCGACCTTAAGTTAAGGGAAGAAGAGTTTGAAAGCTACGTGGCTTCTACCCACATAACAAGAGGGACCCTCTTGAGGAGGTCTCTGCTCAAAGAGGTGCCTTTGGTGCAGGCAGGGGACGAGGTGGAGGTGGTTTATAAAGGTGATGGTATAGAGCTTAGGTTCCACGGGCAGGCTTTGGACACGGGGGGCAGGGGTAAAAGGGTGAGGGTAAAGAGGGATGGTAAGATAATAAGGGGTAAGGTGGTGGGCAAAGGCTTGGTGGAGGTGATGCCTTGATAAGGGAGTTTTCCGCAGGTGGCGTGCTTTTTAGAGATGGTTATGTGCTTCTGATTAAGACACCCTCGGGTGTATGGAGCTTTCCCAAGGGTCTGGTAGAAAGTGGAGAAAAGCCAGAAGAGACGGCTGTTAGAGAGGTCTTTGAAGAAACAGGTGTGCAGGGACGCCCGCTAACACCCTTGGGAGAGGTTAGCTACTGGTATGTTAGGGACGGACAGAAGGTCAAAAAGCGTGTGGCATACTACCTGATGGCTTATGAGGGGGGCGAGCCAAAGCCTTCTTGGGAGGTCCTTGATGCTAAGTTCTTTTCCGTAGAGTAGGCAAAAAGGCTTCTGAAATACCCGGGCGATAAGGAGGTTTTTAAAAAAGCCTTAGAGCTTATCTCACAGACTACACCTCCACCACCTTCCCCGGGTTAAAGAGGTTTTTGGGGTCAAAGAGGAGCTTTATACCCCTCAAAAGCTCATAACCAGCCTCTCCAAACTGCCATTTTAAAAACTTCTTCTTTGTAAGACCCACACCATGCTCACCCGTTATCGAGCCTTTGTATTTTAGAGAAAGTTCAAAGACCTCATCCACAGCCCTTTCTGCCCTCTCTTCCTCCTCACGGTTTGCCTTGTCATACAGAAGATTTACATGCAGGTTTCCATCTCCTATGTGCCCGAATATGACCATAAGAAGGTCATATTTTTTAGCTATCTCCCGAAACTTTGGAATGGCTTCTGAAAGGTATATGCGGGGTATGACTATATCCTCGTTTATCTTTCCACTTTTTAAGTTGCCAAGGGCTGGACCAAGGCTCTTCCTTGCGGACCACAGCTTTTCTTCCTCCTCCTTACTACTGGCAGTCCTCACTTCCACCCCCATGGACCTCAAAAGTTCTTCCACTCTTGATATGTCTTCCTTCACGCTTGATGGTGAGCCGTCTACCTCAATTAGAAGTAGAGCCTTTACCTTTGGAAGACCTACCGGCTTGAAGTCTTCCACAGCCCTTATGGCGTCCTCGTCCATAAATTCAAGGGCGGAGGGGAAAATGCCCGAGGTGAAAATCTTGGTGACCGCCCTTCCCACATCTTCAAGGCGGTTAAAGAGGGCTAAGGCGGTAGCCCTTGCTCTTGGCTTGGGTATTAGCTTTAAGGTGGCGGAGGTTATAAGCCCGAGCGTACCCTCAGACCCCACAAAGAGCTTTGTCAGGTCATAGCCCGCCACATCTTTTATAACAGGGTTTCCCGTCTTTATGACCTTGCCCTCCTTAATGACAGCGGTAAGACCTAACACGTACTCACGGGTAACGCCATACTTTAGACACCTTGGACCGCCTGCGTTCTCAGCAATGTTGCCACCTATGGTGGAATACTTAAAGGATGAGGGGTCTGGTGGATAAAAAAGACCTAAACTTTCCACATATTCCTGAAACTCAGCGGTTATAACGCCGGGTTCCACCTCTGCGGTGGCGTTATCCACATCCACCTGAAAGCGGTTCATCCTTTCAAAGGAAACCACTATACCCTTTTCTAAGGTTGGCACAGCCCCACCTGTAAGACCAGAACCCGCACCCCTTGGAAATATGGGAACCTCCTCCTCGTAGCATACCTCCACAAGCCTTACCACGTCCTCATGGCTTTCTGGAAATACTACCGCTGAGGGCATTGCCCTTTGAAGGGGTATGGGAGTGGCATCATAGGAGTAGAGCTTTCTTTCAACAAGGGAGATATTTACCTTTTTCTTACCAAGCACTTCCACCAGTTTGTCAACGGGCTTTTTTCTCAACACACCAAACATGGATATTAAATATAAAACGCACTATATTTAATACCAATGACGCTTCTCACCATGCTATGGGGAAGGCAGGATAGCACAGGCTTTTACCCAGAAAAGATACTGTGGCTCATAGAACAACCGCACCCTCACTGGGTTGAGACGGTAAAGGACAACTTGAAGCTTGACTTTAGAGAAAGCGGCTTCAGGCAGTTTGTATCCCTGTCTTCCTCTCACCTGATAACGGACGCCATGCTCATGTTTGGTCTTGAGTATGCTCTCAATAAGGAAAGGCTGATAGAGGCTCTGAACCCCATAAGGCTAACCGTAAGGGTAAAGCCAGGGAGCTTTCTAGGTATAAGCCATCATTTCTTAGGTGCCCCTTTTGAGATAGAGCAGGATGAGGTGCTAAGAGAATTTCTCAGCTCCGCACGCAGGCTCTTAGAGGAGGGCGGTTTTGGGCTTGATCTGGTTGTAATATCTCATGAGCCTTATCTTGAAGACTTGCTTTTAGAAAACTTGGAGCGTGTTAGGTACTTAAAATACAGGTTTTATGGAGCAAAACCATGATGGAAAAAGGTTATAAAGGTGTTTTTAGTAAGATGGGAGAAGGGCTTTTAGAAAGGTTTATAGAAGACATGTTGAAAGAGCTGGAACAAAAGCCTGATGACCCTGAACTTCTTTTCAAGCTTGGCGTTGCATACAACAGAGCGGGCAAGGTATCAGAGGCGAGGGCCGTTTATAAAAAGCTGAGGGAGATAGACCCCCAGCGGGCAAAGGAGCTTTTGGACATCATATATTCTACTTAGTAGGCTTGTATATAACGGTAAGGGTCCTTGCGGACACAAGGAAGGCTATGCCCAAAGCCCATAAGACCACATCCAGACCCTTTACTTGACCCGCAAACAAATAAATCATAAACTCCCTCACCACAAAGGCTACAGCCACCTCTATGAGTATTTCCATTCTCACCCTTTCATGCTCAAAGTAATCTACAAAAGCCCTCACAAGCTCAAGGATGATAACAAGACTAAGCACGTTTATGATAAGCTCTTTCAGGCTGAGCCTGACCGTTTCCTCCATAAGGAGAAGACCCATCTCCGATATGGTCCTAACTATGCCCACAAAGAGGGAAACTATGAGAATTATTATAGTAAGATTAAAGGCAAAGCCTATGAAGAACTTGTAAAGCTTTAGTATTTTTTCCTGCATCTATACCTTCTTAAACTCTGGTGGTAGCTCTCTTGGTGGCACGCCTATGTATTCGGTCTCCGTTTCCTCGTCCAGCCTTTTGGAGAAGGGTTTTTCCATGGTAAGCTCTTCATACACGTGGGCTACAAGCCCAGGCACCCTACCTATGATGAAAAAGCCCTTTCCGAGCCTCCAGTCAAAGCCCATCTCAGAAGCCACCGCTGCAATTCCACCGTCCACATTTAGAACAAGCTTTTTACCTTTCTGACGACCAATCTCTTCCTGCACAGCCTCCGCAAACTCACAGTGCTTTCCATAAAAACCAAGCTCCTTAGCTATGTCCATGAGCCTCTTGGTCCTGGGGTCAAAGTCCTTGTAATACCTGTGCCCGTAGCCGGGTATGGGTCTTTTAGCCTCTAAGTACTCCCTCACTATATCCTCTACCGGTCTCTGACTTGCCACACCTTCCTGAAGGAACTTCATGGCATCTTCCAAGGCACCACCGTGAGCGGAGCCAAAAGCCAGAACACCTGCAGCAACACCCACATTCAAAGAGTTTCCTCCGGAAGCTACAGCCCTTGCGGATATGACAGAGGGAGGAGCTATGCCGTGGTCAATGACAGAAACAAACATGGCTTCAAGCATTTTAGATTCCTTCTCGTCTGGAAGCTCGCCCTTCAGTATCAGGTAGATGGCTTGTGCGAAGGTGAGGTTTCCCACAAGGTCTAAAAGCCTGTAGCCCCTTATGTAGGTCTCATGACCCACATGCTGGGTGATGGCTGTCCGCCACTTTTTCTCCATATTATCCACCTCCAAGAAGTTCTTTATTTACCCTTATCTTTGCACCCTTTTTAAGCCCTTCCACATACCTTGTAAGAAGCGTCTCTGATTTCAGACTAATGAGGTCCCGCATAACCTCCTTCTTTTCTTCTTCCTTAAGCTCCCTTTGTGTCCTCTTTTCTATAACCAGCACGCCATAACCCTGCTTTAACGGGTATGGTCCAAAGACCCTTTCTTGAGAAAAAAGTATCTTGCTTGTGTCCTTCCTGTCCACATTAAGCACCGCACTTAGCTGGCTCAGGGGTGTGTCTGTAAAGTTGAGAACCTTTACGGTTGGTCTTTTACCCTCCTTTAGCTCCTTTGCCACCTCCTTAGCTCTTTCTAAAAGCAGGCTCTGAGCTTTCTCTTCTAAGAGCCTTTCTTTGACCTTATCCTTTACCTTCTGAAATTCCTCGTAGCCTGCAGGCAAAACCTCTTTGAGGTATAATACCACATACTCCTCACCTTCCTTGGTTATGCTTACCCTTTCCCTTTGGCTGAGCCTTTCAACTTCCTTTATGAGGCTTTGAGATAGCAGAGAAGACTCCTCGGGTAGTCTAACCTCCTGACCCCCTTCGGGTTCCTTACCAGTCTTCAGCATGTTGTAAAGGTTTGAAGCCCCGTCCTTTTCTTTAACCTTCCAGACCTTAATTAGCTTGCCTTCTGGACGTTTAAAAAACTCTTTGTTCTTTTGATAGTAGGAAAGTAGCTCTTCCTCTGAGGGTGTGTATTTTTGAGAGATATCAGAAGAGGTTATAAGGAAGAGGCTTCCGCTAAGCATGGTAGATTCCGCACTGTAGTTAACCTCCAGCTCCCTGTCAGAAATATAAACACCGTTAGATATGAAGTTTATAAGCTTCTGTATGCTCAGCATTCTTCTAATGTATTCTTCATATTCTTCCGGTGAAAGTCCTATTTTAGACAGCACCTCCCTGTATTTTGATGTGGTAAAAATACCTCCTTCCTGGAAGGAGGGGTCTGATTTTATAACCTCCACCACCTCCTCATCGCTCGCTATGAAGGAAAGCTCCTTAGCCTTCTGATATAAAAGTTCTTGAGCCACAAGGTTTTCTATAACCTGTTCCCTTATTAACTTTTCCATGCCCTGGTTCTGTATAAGGTTTGAATACCTCAAAAGCTCCCTTCTGTAGTCTTTTAGGGTTATACAGCCAGAATTTACTTCCGCCACGCACTTTTTTGAAGGTGAAGTTATGTCCCTCACACCACCATAGAAAAAAAGCCACAGAAAGAAGGCACCACTGGCAATACTTATAACCCCAATCGTAATGCCCTTGTATTTGTGCAGTAAAGAATACATGGCAAAAAATTTTAGCACAGTATTAAACCCATACACTTGAAAAGCTATCTTCCTGCGTGTATATTATTCTGAACCTGAAAAGGAGGAAGGTAATGCTGACAAGAGAACAGTTAGAAGCCTTGAAGGTCAAACTTCTTGAAGAGAAACAAAAGCTGTTAGAACGTTACAAAAAAAAGGAGGACACTCAGGCTCGTATTGAAGAGGAGGTAAAAGAACCCGGAGACCTTGAGGACATAGGTCAGATGACCTACACGCAGGAGCTTCTGGACACCCTTTCCGCACGGGAGTTTTTTATCATCAAGGAAATTGACCATGCTCTAAACAAGATGCAGGCTGGCACCTATGGCATATGTGAATACTGCGGTGAGGAGATACCTTATGAAAGGCTCTTAGCCATTCCCTGGACAAGATACCACGCTCACTGTGCGGAGAAGGCTGAAGAGGAAGGCATAGTGCCCACATACCCCGCCATCAGCTTTGAGGCAACCATACCGGAGGAGATGGAAATTCAAAGGGAAGATATTACCGAGGCATGAACTTTGAATTTTACCTTCCCGTTGAGGTCCTGTTTGGTGTGGGATACCTTGACTGGCTGGGGGAGGTGGGCAGAAGGTTTGGCTACAGGGTTCTTATAGTCACGGGAAGAAAAAGCACAAAGGAAAACGGAGCATTAGAAAGAGCCATATCCTCCCTTAAAAGAAACGGGGCGGAGGAAGTCTTTGTTTTTGACGAGATAGAGCCAAACCCAACCGACAAAAGCGTAAACAGGGCTTCTGAGCTGGTGGTTAGGGAGAGGATAGATTACATAGTGGGGCTTGGTGGTGGCAGTAGCTTAGACAGTGCAAAGGCAATAGGGCTTGTCTCTTCCAACGAGGGCTACGCCTGGGACTATGTGAATTACCCGGAGGGACCAAGGCTCATACCCTTTCTGAACAGACCCGTCATATGCATACCCACCACAGCTGGAACGGGCAGTGAAGTAAACAGATACTCAGTCCTTTCAAACCCCATAAGGAAGGAAAAACTGGTCATATCTCACTCTTTAAACTACCCGAGAGTAGCCATAATAGACCCACAGCTCACGCTCAGCATGGACAGAAGGCTCACCGCCATAACGGGTGTGGATGCCCTCATGCATGCCCTTGAATCTCTCACAAACAGGCTTTCCAATGCCTTCGCAGAAGAGCTCGCTATCAGAGCTATTCAGCTCATAAGAGAGTGGCTTCCTGTAGCTGTAGAAGAGCCAAATAGCCTTCAAGCAAGGATTTACATGAGCTACGCCTCAATGCTGGCTGGCATAGCCATAGACAAAAAGAGGGTAGCCCTGATACATGGTATGGAACACCCCGTTTCCGCTCATTATCCGCAGGTGGCTCACGGTGAGGGTCTTGCCGCCCTTGCGGTGGCGGTAAGCGATTACAACTACAGGGGAAACCCGCAAAAGTATGCCCTATTTGCGGAGCTTATGGGCTACGAGCCAAAGCCTCATATGGCTGTAAAGGCTCTTGAGGACTTTTTGGAGAAGGTGGGTCTCAGAATAAGCCTCAGAGAGCTTGGCGTGGAAAGGGACAATTTAGAGAAGCTTACAGAGGATGTTTATATGCTTTCAAGAAGTCTTTTCTCCATAAACCCCGTGGAACCAACCACTGAAGACATATACAAGCTTTATGAGAGGGCATACGAAGGCTATTAAAAAGTGAGCCAGGTCATAGAATCTTATAAGTATTTCACTATATTAGAATATCGTAATAATCTTAACAGGAGGTATGAACATGTTTGGAAACAATCTTATCGTAAATGTGCCAGAGGATGCCATAGTTAACATAAACTATGTGGTGCTGAAGGAAGGCGTTACCATTGATGACGTGGCGGAAAAGGTTGCCTACCTGTGCGAGCATGTAAAGACTTATCACTCAGACACGGGCTTTTACGGTGGCTTTGTAGCCTTAAACACAGGAGGTGTTTCTCTTGAAGGCTCTACCGCCGGACAGACCACAGAACACCCTCTCAAAAACAGAGAGGTGCTTATAATCACCTTCTGGAGGAGCCTGCAGGATCACGAAGAATCCCACAGGAGCGAGGGCTTTAACAGGCTTTTTAAAGAGCTTACAGAGCTTGCAGAAAGCACATATGAGGTGGTCTATCAGATGCTGTGGCAGGGCAAGGCCTATGACCCCGAGATGGCAAAGAAGGCAAGAGAAGCAAAGGAAGCTCACTGTTTAAGCTGTTAATCTTCAAAATACTCAGCCCCACAGTCCTCCTTTTCCCAAACCACCACCTTCTGGACTGTGGGGTATCTCTCCTTCACCTTCTCGTATATCCACTTAGCCATGTTTTCCGCACTTGGAGAAAAGTCAAAAAGCTCGTTTAAAAGCCTGTAATCCGGTAGAAGCTCTTTTAAAAAGGACTCTACCTCAATAAAGTCGTAGCCCATACCCCCTTTGTCCACCTTATCCGCCCTTATATGAACCTCTACCGTCCATGTATGCCCGTGCACAGGCTCAGGCTTTCCGTGATAATCGGTCAGAAAGTGAGCCCAGCTGAACTTTTTCTTCACTATCACACGCCAGGGCATAATGCCTTTATTTTAACTGATACTCCTTTTCACTTCCTTATGCAGGCTTTTTGCTCTATACATGGAATTGTCCGCTTCCTTAACCAATTGTTCAATGGTAGAACCATGGTCTGGATAGCAGGCATAACCTACACTTAAAGTTACCTTTAAATCCTTATAGACCAAGAAGGCGTTATTATACAACCGGTCAAGGATTTCTAAAACCTCTATACAAGCTACTTCTGGAAGCAGAGCTAAAAATTCATCTCCGCCCCATCTTGCCAAAAGGTCGTAGTCTCTTAGATTGCTTAATATTTTAGATGCCATCTCCTTCAGAACCCAATCACCTACATAATGGCCGTATCTGTCATTGACAAGTTTAAAGTCGTTGAGGTCTATGAAAAGCAAGGTGAATTTTTTATCAAACCTTTTGGCTTTCCTAAGCTCCTCTTCCAGATATTCCTCAATGAAGTACCTTGAATAAACTCCTGTCAATGCATCTCTTATGCTTTGACTCCTTTTTTTCATAATTTTAAGTCCCTTGCATATAGTATTATCGAAAGAGCAATGAGTATGTAGGCTGTATATTTTATTACCTCAACTTTTTGTAAATTAGCAATGGCTATCAAAAGAAAACCGAAAGCTGATAGTATTATATTGAACTGTCTAAATAAAGGGTATATTGCTAAAAGAATTATAAATACAACAAGTGAAATAAGTGTATCATAAGTTGTCATCCTCCAAATCCTCCCCTTCTATTAATCTTTTTGCATAATTTACGCAGGCAAGCACCATAAACCAGAGGGCGTGGTTGTTGGTGTCCTCAAAGTTTTCCTTTACCCAAAGAGTGCCGTCCTCTTTCCTGACGACTCTTATGTATTCAAAGGCTTTTAAGGCAAGTGGCTTGTTGGAAACCCTTTGGAGTATCTTCCTCTTTATCTCCTCTGGCAGTTCCATCTCTTCCATCTTCTTCACCTTACGAGGAACAAAAATAAGGGCTTTAGCCCAAAATATAAGTTTCCTAAACTCCATCTATAAGTATAACCCATATAAAGGCCCTTGCAACCTTCATCAAGCAAAAAATAGTCCCCCCTATAAGCCTCGTGTGAGGACACCTTTAAAAGAAGGCATGCCTTTGGTGGGAGTATATGAAGGTAGCCCCCTTCTGTCCAGAAAAGTGTAGGTTTTTCCGTAAAAGCTATAACTAAGCTATCTTCTCTTAAAGCCCGTAAAAAATCTTCCCTATTTTTTACCTCCCTTTTTGATATTAAAAAGTTCCTCATAAGGTAGAAGCTGTGCCTGTAGTTAGGAAGCAGAAACCTTATACCCACTTCTCTAATATAAACCTTCACATGATGGTCAAGACCTCCTAAGACCGGGTTTTTAATCCCCATCTTTAAATATCTCCTTGCGTAATCTTCTACCTTTATAAACTTCTTTAAACCTTCAAGCACAAGCCTTACGGAAAATAGACCCCTCAAGATAAGCCAAGGAAGGGCTAAAAGGAGTATATACTTTCTTTCAAGAAGGGCATCCTTTAGGTCAATAAGCTCAAAAAAATAATCCTCTGGTAGCTCTAACCTCCAGCGGTATTTATCTTTGAAGGGGTGGGCTACCACCCTTATGTTTCCCACCTCAAGAAGGTCTCCGGCAAGCCTTCCCTCTTCGTCATGCACCTTCACCTCCCTGCCTGCTATAAGAGGACCCTCTAAAAAGTGCCTTATATGGTCGTTCTCATGGTCTGTGGTTATAACAAAGTCTATGCCCTCCTCCCTCGCAGACCTTATAACATCTTCAGGTTTTCCCAAAGAATCGTAGGAAAACTGCGTGTGAAGATGAATTTCAAAGGAATAAACATACAGGTCTGGAAGCTTTTCAGGCACTAAGGAAAGGGCTTTGGCTTTTATTCTTTTCACAGGATAAAGCTCCCAGAAAAGAAGATAAAGAAGCAGTGAAAGACCCAGCAGTATAAGTATCATCCCACCTTTATCTTTTCCCTTACCTCATGCATGGTCTTCTGGGCTATCTCCCTTGCCCTTTCAGAGCCAGCTCTTAAAACCTCCTCAACAAGTTCTGAGTTTTTAGAAAACTCTTGCCTCTTCTCTCTTATGGGCTTTAAGAAAGCCTCAAGCCCTTCAAACATAAGCTTTTTGCAATCAACACAGCCAAGCCTTCCACTTCTACAATCCCTTTCTATCTCTTCCACTTGCTCAGAAGGCGTAAAGAGCTTGTGATAGAAAAAGACGGGGCATATTTCGGGTCTTCCGGGGTCTCCCCTTCTGAGCTTCTGAGGGTCTGTGAAAAAGCCCATTACCTTCTTTCTTACCTCTTCTTCTGTGTCCGAGAAGTATATGGCATTGTTGTAAGACTTTGACATTTTCCTGCCGTCCGTGCCGGGCAGTCTTGGTGTTTCTGTAAGGAGTGCTTCCGGCTCTGGAAAAGTCTCACCATAAAGGTGGTTAAACCTTCTTGCTATTTCTCTTGATAGCTCTATGTGAGGTAGCTGGTCTTCACCCACGGGCACCGCCTGAGCCTTGTATATGAGAATGTCAACCGCCTGAAGGACAGGATATCCCAGAAAGCCGTAGGTGTCCGTGTCATAAAAGTCCCTTTTGGACACATTTAGCTCCTTTAAAAGCTCCCTTTCTACATATCCCTCAAAGAGAGCCTGTATTAAGCTGTCTGAAAGGGCATCAAGCAATAGCTCTTCAAGGGCTTCAAGGTCCTCTACCTTGTAGGGCAGTCTTGCCACAAAGGTCTTGACAAGGTCTCTAATGCCCCCTCTGAACATAAGGCTCAGGTCCGCAATTCTTAGAAGGTTATACTTAGTATCCTTATAGGTGGGGTTCCATTCAAGCCAGCTTTTGGGTGTTATCATGGAAAATATAAGAAACAGCTCCGCATGCTCTTTTACGCTTGACTGCCTGAAGACAACACTTTTGTTGGGGTCTATGCCAAGGGTGAGCCAGTCTATTACCATCTCCTCTATATTCTGCGGAATCTCCTCCACCCTCTTGTAGCTCGTCGTTAATGCATGCCAGTCCGCTACCATGTAGAAGGTTTCATGCTCTTCCTGAAGCCTTACCCAGTTTTTTATGACGCCAAAGTAGTGTCCGAGGTGTAGTTTTCCGGTGGGTCTCATCCCGCTCAAAACTCTCATGACTTAATATTAAACCACAGTGGACGATTATAATAATAGACCATGGACATACTGACTCTTGTGGGCATACTGGGGGGTTTATTTGCCTTGCTCGTTGGTGCTGTTTTAAAGGGTGCCAGCATTCTTTTTCTAATACAACCCGCCGCCTTTGTAATAGTGGTACCAACAACACTTTTTGCAAGCCTTGTCACTGTTCCTCTTTCCAAGTTTTCTTTAATAATTGAGGGTCTTAAAATAGCCATAAAGGGCGGGGGCAATGAGCTTTTGGAGACAAAAGCCAGGCTTGTAGAGCTTGCCAACCTTGTAAGAAAGGAGGGCATGCTTGCCTTAGAGACAAAGGCGGAGGAGATTGATGACCCTTTTTTAAGAAGGGCAATAGACCTTATGGTGCTTGGTGTGGATGAGCATGTGCTTGTTGAAAGCTTAGAGGCGGAAATTGCCAAAAAGGAGGAGGACTTTGAGATAGCGGTTGAATACTGGAAGAACTCCGCAGAAAGCGCCCCCACCTTCGGGCTTGTGGGTGCTGTCTTCGGTCTTATGAAGGCTCTAAAGAGCCTTGACAATGCGGAGGAGCTTGCCCATGGCATATCTGCAGCCTTCGTGGCAACCGTTTATGGAATCACCTTCTCCTATCTTATCTTTGGACCCATAGCCAAGAAGATAAAGATAAAGTCAAAGGAAGAGCTCCTCAGAATGTATATGGTGCTCGATGCCTGCAGGATGATGGTGAGAGGGGAAAACCCAAGGCTTATTGAGGAAAGGCTCAACTCCTACGCAGAGGTTAAGTAATGGCAAGGAAGAAAAAGTGCCCCGAAGAAGTCTCAGAGAAGTGGGCAATACCCTACGCGGACTTTTTAACTCTACTACTCTGTCTCTTTATAGCCCTTTACGCCATGGCTCAGGCAGGCAAACAGGCTGCCCTTGAGTATGCCCAGGCTTTTGCCAAAGCCTTTGGTATGAAGCTTGTGCCTTTTCAGGAAACCCTCCCAAAGCAGATACTTCCAGCACCAGTCATCAAGAAGGCGGAGCCTACAGAGAAGGGTAGAAAAATTCAGAGGCAGATACAGGAACTTCAGGAGATGCTGAAGAAACTTGGGCTTGAAGGCGAGGTGAAGATAGCTTATGAAGCCATTGGAATAAGGCTTATACTTCAGGAAAAGGTGCTCTTTGAATCTGGCAGTGCGGATATAAAGCCAGAGACAAGACAGGTGCTTGATAAGATATACGAGATAATAAAGGAGCTTCCAAACCCAGTAGAGGTAGAAGGACACACGGACAACATACCCATATCTACCGAACGCTTCCCCTCCAACTGGGAGCTTTCAACTGCAAGGGCTGGTGCTATAGTTAGGTATCTAATAGCAAAGGGCATCAGTCCCGAAAGGCTTAAAGCCTCTGGCTACGCGGACACAAGACCCATAGCCTCCAATGCAACACCCGAGGGAAGAGCTCAAAACAGAAGGGTTGAAATAGTCATACTCAACATACGCGGTTCTGAGCTGACCGCACCGCAGACAGGAGGCTCTCCACGATAAACTCCACCTGCCCATCTGTAAGGTAAGGATGGACTGGTATGGAAAAGACTTCCCTTCTGAAGGCTTCCGCCCTTGGTGTTGGCAGGCTTTCCGCACCTCTTAGTTCATGAAGAAGGTAGGGGTAATAGACCCTTGCATCTATTCCCTTAGCCTTCAACTCCTCTATTATCCTGTCCCTCTCTGGATGCCTCAGAGTATAAAGATGATAAACATGAAAAGCCTTTGCCCTTTCTTCCGGGTGTGAAAAGGCACCGTTTAGATGCTGGGCGTAAAAGCTGGCTATCTGTCTTCTTCTTTGATTGTTTTCCTCAAGCCTTTTTAGCTGGACATATCCTATACCTGCCTGAAACTCGGTTATTCTCACATTAAAGGCTGGGTGGTCTCCAAAATCTATCCACCTTTTTACCTCCTTTGCCAGCCTGTCGTCCTGCGTGGCTATAGCACCCCCTTCTCCCATAGGCACATTCTTGGAGGCATAGAAACTAAAAGCTGAAATATGCCCAAGGCTTCCTGCCTTTTTGCCCCTCCACTCAGCACCATGAGCCTGAGCAGAATCCTCAAGCACATAAAAGCCATACCTTTCAGAAAGCCACATGATGGCGTCCATGTCCGCAGGCTGTCCGTAAAGATGCACGGGAATAACCACCTTTGGTCTATACCTCTTGACAGCATCTTCCAGCTGACTTGGGTCCATGGTGTAGTACTCATCCACATCCACCACCACAGGAATACCACCTGCCAGATAGACCGCATCTATGGTAGCCATGAAGCTCATGGCAGGCACCACCACATACTTGCCCTCCACATTTAGAGCCTTGAGGGCTATAAAAAGGGCTACGGTTCCCGAGCAGACGGTGAAAAGGTGCTTGACCCCAAGGTATTTTGCAAACTCCTCCTGAAAAAGGGCAGTCCATTTACCCCTTGTAATATGCCCGCTTTCAAGTATTTCAAGGACTATTTGCTTTTCTTCTTCAAAAAACCTGGGTTCGATTATTCTAATCATGAGTATAGTAGTATAAGCCTTTAGCCTTTGCAATTTTGCAGAAGGTTATTATACTATCGGTAAAGATTTCTGCAAAAATGCAATTCATAAAAGGTAGAAAGTTGATAAAGTGTGGATGGTTATTAGTCAACAGGATATAAGAATTGCAAGAAAATGAGCAAGAAAAGCCACTGAGTGCTATTTTACAAAATTTTAAGCAAGCTCATGCTCAAGCTCATCAGGTAAGCTAAAGAAGGCTATAGTTATCAGCAACCAACCAACTAAGATTATAATTGCACCAATACCAAAGACTATTATCAAAATCTGCCCTATAAAGAGCAAAAGCCCACCTGTGCCAAACAATCCCTGCTTGATTTTATCCCTGAGAAGGTAAAAAGACTCCTTATAGAAATTGGCAGCAACTATACCTAAGATATATGCCACTACAATAGCGATGATTATTCCTAAGCCAAATCCCGCAGCAGCCGCCTCACCTCTACCTCCTCCGAGTAAGAAGGCGGAAAGGAACGAATACAAGCCAAAAAACATGGCTATGAAGATACCCACCAGGCTGAGAACCATGCCAATGATAAAGTTGCTAAATATGGCTTTTTCTTTCAAAAGGTTTGCCAGCTGATACACGCCGTTGCTGATTATGAGTTCTATATATCTACAACCTCTTTATAAGCTCCTCTATCTTCTCCGCATCGGTAAAGCTCGTAGATAGGTGCGCAGTAGGATGCCCATAAAGACCGCAGAGGGTGGCTATCTTAGTGTCCGTATGTTTATCAAGTAGCCTTATTACAAAGTCTGTCCTGTAGCAATGCACGCCTACGAGCAGGGTAAGGTCGTGCCTGCCGTGAAGAACCGCATGGTGTGGGTTTGGTGGGTCCATCTCCACCGCAGGGTCATACTTTTTTAGCTTTGGTCTGTAGTCAGGCAAAACCTTCACGTTAAATTTACCCACCTTTTCAATAAGCTCTCTTACAGCCCTTGCCTTCTCCTGAAGCTCTTTTTCTCCAAAGTCCCAGAAGACCAGAGGACCCAGAACTATGGTAGGTCTTTCCGCCTCTTTTATCCACCTTGCAAGCAGGTCAAGAGCTTCACTGTAGCTTACCACCTTATCGCCTATGGTAGCCTCGCCGAGAAAAACTTCCTTCTGCATAGAAGTCCTTGTCCTGTCTTCCTGAGGGGTGGGCACCGCCTTTGGCTTTTTGTAGTAAGAAGGTTTGAAATCTACAAGATAAGGAGAAAAATCAAATCTTGTCTCCTGTTTTTGAACTTCTACCTGCACATCTTCTTTTACCGCCATGGTCTTATACAGGTCTTCCTTAACAAGGTCAAGCTCTACGGTAAATTCTCCGTGGTAAGCCTTTTCCTCTTCCTCCACACCAAGGCTGTAGCAGGTCGTTCCTACAATATCAAAAAGCACACCCTTTGCCCCTTCTTCAGAAGCTCTTCTGAATATCTCATACCTTTTTTCATAAAACTCATAACAGCAATGTCCCACGTAGGTATAACCATTTTGGGCACACCACAGGAGCGTGTCCCTTAATAGCTCAAAGGAAGTTATTGTTATGGGTATCATGCCCTTCTGATAGGCAAGCCTGTAGGCATCTCCAACAGTACAGCCTCCACACTCACCGCAATCATCAAGATGTCTATAGTCGCACCACCTTGGCTTGGCACAGTAAGGAAGAAGCATCACCTTTGCCTTCTGCAGATTTTCAACAAGCCCTCCGCCTATGCTGGCTATTATGTTATTCAGTCTTTTTTTTTCAATACCCAGCTCTATACCCTCTACCTTTCTGAGGGGAAAAAGGACAGCCTCCAAAAAGTCCTCCACTCTTAGGTTGAGAGCTTCCCACTGCCTACCTTCAAAGAACTGCCTTATCCTCTTTTCCACATCCTGCAGGGGTGTGTGCTTCAGGTAGGCTTCAAGGTCGTATATGAGCCTCTGGGGCTTTACAAAGAAGTCTCCGTTTATTATCACCTGCTGTAGGAGCTTTGTCCTTGTATCCACCTTTGCAGAAACCCTGAAGGTGCCACCCGGACAGCGGTATATACCGTATAGCATCTCCATATCTTCTGGAGCCTTTTTTACATGATAAACCCACTCGTCGCTAGCAAAGTAATCCTTCATTTCTTCCAAAAGCCTTAATTCCTCTTCCGTTAGCTCTCCCCATGCATACTTTATGCCGAGCTCTTCTTTTAGCCCCTGCAATATGGCTTCAAAGACTTCTTCTTTTGGTGGAAGGTATCCCAGAGCCCTTTTAACCCATTCAACCCTGTCCTCCGCTGATTTTATACCCTTTGACGTGAGCTTTTCCACCGGAATCTGCAAAGACTTTAGCATACGTTCCACGTTAAAGTCCATGAGTATGGTACCCTGATACAGAAAGGCTTTTCCTTCAAAGACTCCCCCGGTGCCTGATATTTTTCTACCTTCCACTTCTATGTCGTTTCTTGGTCTGAACTCCGCCCTTATACCCAACTTTTGAAGTCCCTTTGCCACCGCAGTGCATATTTTTTTTGTCAGCTCCTCGTAGCTTAGGTTTCCAAAATCTTCTGTGGAGCCTATTACCTCCCACCCTATTTGAGTTTCGTCAAAGTATATGGCACCTCCGCCCGTTATACGCCTTCCTACCTGTATGCCTTCCCTTTGAGTATATTCAAGCCTTACTTCCTGCTCCACCGCCTGATGATAGCCTATGAGGACGCATTCGGGCTTGAACTGTAAAAACCTTATGGTACTTGGGATTTTCCCATCTTCCCTGAGGTCCAGCATTATCCTGTCTAAGGCTATGTTTTCATTGTGGGGTCTTTGTCCTGTATATATCACACGCCACATGCCTGCCTCCTTTAGCTCTGGCTGATAATTTTAAGCTTCTACACCGAAAGGGTAGATGAGATTACTCATATTGGGAGCTTTCCCAAAAACCACCAAAGCCCTTTGGAAAAGTAATTTAGTGGTGGGACAGCCACAACCTTTTAACCAAAAATTTAGTATAATATCCACATGCCAAAGCTGTCGCCCAGAGACATAAGAAGGAAGATACAGGGTATTAAAAACACAAGGCGTATAACAAACGCCATGAAGGTGGTCTCCGCCGCAAAGCTAAGGCGTGCGCAGGAGCTTATATACGCCTCAAGACCCTACTCTGAGAGGCTCTACGAGGTGCTAAAAAGCCTCGCCACTCACATAGACCCTCAGGCTCACCCTCTTTTTGAAGTAAGGGAAGAAAGAGCCTGCGACCTTGTGGTGATAACCGCAGACAGGGGGCTGGCTGGAGCTTTCAATTCAAACCTGATAAGACAGGCGGAAGAGCTGGTAAAGAACAAACAGGAGAAGGGTATAAAGGTAAGCCTTGTGCTGATAGGAAGAAAAGGAGCTCAGTATTTTGGAAAAAGGAACTATAACATACTAAAAGCCTACGATGAGGTTTTCAGAAAGGAAATTAATTTCAGCGTGGTTAAAGAGACGGGTGAGCTTTTGAGAAGCAGGTATGCAAACAAAGAAACGGATGCGGTATATCTGATAAACAACGAGATGATAACAAGGGTAAGCTACAAGCCCGTGGTGAGAACCTTCCTGCCCTTTGAGAGGCTGGAAGGGGAAGGGGATTATGGCGTGTATGAGTTTGAGGTGGAGAGAGAGCTTTTTGTGAGTAAGCTGATAGACCTGTATCTGAACTATCAGCTCTACAGGGCTATGTTAGAATCTAACGCCTCAGAACACTTTGCCCGTATGGTGGCTATGGACAATGCCACAAGGAATGCGGATGAGCTTGTAAAGACATGGACTCTAATATTCAACAAAGCCCGTCAGGAGGCTATCACTTCCGAGCTTATAGATATAGTGAATGCGGTGGAAGCTATGAAGTGATGTACATAAAAACCCTTGAAGAAATAAAGAACAAGCTCATTGAGCTCAAGCCTTATAGCTCGCAAGCTGTTCCCCAAAAGGAAGGCTTACCTTCAACATAGAGGTCTTAAAACTTCCAGAAGAAGAAATTAAAAAAAATTGTAGTGCATGAGCTTCTTCATCTTAGGTATCCAAATCATGGCAAGCTATTTAAAGCTATGTATTCCTATTATTTAAAACATGGTGTGCTATAATATTTTCAAACCCTCAAGGAGGCGGTTATGAAAGGAAGAATAGTGCAGGTGATAGGTGCGGTCATTGACGTGGAGTTTTCTGAAAAGAACCTTCCGCCTGTCAGGCACGGTCTGAAGACAAGGAGGAAGTTTATAGACGACAGGGGAAACTGGGCTGAAGAGGAGCTTTTCCTTGAAGTGGCTCAGCACATAGGAGAGAGCAGAGTGCGCTGTGTGGCAATGGGTGCCACCGACGGGCTCGTAAGGGGTCAGGAGGTGGAATACCTTGGCGGTCCCATAAAGGTGCCTGTTGGCAGACCAACCCTCGGAAGAATATTCAATGTGGTGGGACAACCCATAGATGAGGCTGGACCCGTCAATGCCCAGGAATACTGGCCCATGTTTAGAGAGCCTCCACCCCTCGAAGAGCAATCCACAAAGGTGGAGATACTTGAGACAGGTATAAAGGTGGTGGACCTTTTGGAGCCTTATGTGAAGGGTGGAAAGGTGGGCCTTTTCGGTGGTGCAGGTGTTGGAAAGACGGTTCTCATGCAGGAGCTTATACACAACATAGCCAAATTCCATAAAGGTTTTTCTGTGGTGATAGGCGTGGGAGAGAGGACAAGAGAAGGTAATGACCTGTGGCATGAGATGAAGGAATCGGGCGTGCTTCCTTACACGGTGATGGTCTACGGACAGATGAACGAGCCTCCGGGCGTGCGTTTCAGGGTGGCTCAGACGGGTATTACAATGGCTGAATACTTTAGAGATGTGGAAGGTCAGGACGTGCTTGTCTTTATAGATAACATCTTCAGGTTCGTGCAGGCAGGTTCTGAGGTCTCCACCCTTCTTGGAAGATTGCCCTCTGCGGTGGGATACCAGCCCACTCTGAACACGGACGTGGGAGAGGTGCAGGAAAGGATTACCTCCACCAAAAAAGGTTCTCTTACCTCCATACAGGCGGTTTATGTGCCGGCTGACGACATTACAGACCCGGCACCCTATTCGGTTTTTGCCCACCTTGATGCCACCACAGTGCTGGCAAGGAGGCTTGCGGAGCTTGGCATATACCCGGCAGTTGACCCCCTTGAATCCACCTCCAAATACCTGGCTCCCGAGTTCTTAGGAGAGGAGCATTATCAGACAGCTATGGAGGTAAAGAGGATACTCCAGAGGTACAAGGAGCTTCAGGAAATCATAGCCATACTGGGAATGGAAGAGCTTTCAGAAGAGGACAAGGCTATAGTCAACAGAGCAAGAAGGATTCAGAGGTTCCTGGCTCAGCCCTTCCACGTGGCGGAGCAGTTCACTGGCATGCCAGGAAAGTATGTAAGGCTTGAGGACAACATAAGGAGCTTTAAAGAGATACTTACAGGAAAGTATGACCACCTGCCCGAGATGGCTTTTTACATGGTGGGCACCATAGAGGAGGTTATAGAAAAGGCTAAGGCAATGGGAGCCAAGGTGTGAGGTCTGACGGCAGAAAGGCGGGAGAGCTAAGACCTATAAGGATAGTGAGGGATTACCTCAAACACCCTGAAGGGTCTGTCCTTATAGAGTTTGGAAACACAAAGGTTATATGCACCGTCTCCGTGCAGGAGGGGGTGCCCCCCTTTCTTAAGGGCAAAGGTCAGGGCTGGATAACTGCCGAATACTCCATGCTCCCAAGGGCTACACAAACAAGAAACATACGCGAGTCCGTTCAGGGTCGCATAGGCGGAAGAACCCATGAGATACAGAGGATGATAGGAAGAGCCATGAGGACAGCCCTTGACCTTACAAAGGTGGGCGAACGTACCTTCTGGGTAGACTGTGATGTAATCCAGGCGGACGGTGGCACGAGGACTGCTAGCATAACGGGAGCCTTTGTTGCCCTTGCGGACGCAGTTATAAAGCTATACGATGAGGGGGTGCTTAGCTCCACACCCATAAAGGACTTTGTATCTGCTGTCAGCGTGGGCATAGTGAAGGGTCAGGTACTTTTAGACCTGAACTTTGAGGAGGATTCTCAGGCAGAGGTGGATATGAACGTGGTTGCCACAGGCTCGGGAAAAATTTCAGAGGTTCAGGCTCTTGGGGAGGAGCACTCTTTCACAAGGGAAGACTTTGACCGCATGCTGGACCTTGCCCTTGCGGGCATCGGACAGCTTGTTGAACTTCAGAGGGCTTTTTATGAGGTGCAGGGAGGGCTCTTTAGAAGAAAGAACATAAAGGAAGCAAGGCTATGAATTTAAGGCTACTCAATTTAGTCCCGTCGCTCCTGCTTTTATCCTTCCCTCCTTCACCTTCTATCCTTTCAATGCGGAAGATGCGGGAACCCTTGGAGCGGGAAAGTTCCAGCTTGAGGCTAACTACGCCTACTTCAGACAGTATGACAGAACAACACATCAGCACATAGTGGTGCAGATAACTGCAGGGCTCAGAGATAACATGGATGCGGCCCTCTTTGTGCCTTATTCCTTCTACAGGTATCCGCAGGGTGGTAAATTGGAGGGTTTTAGCGATGCGGGCGTGTTTATCAAACACATACCCCTGCAGCTATTGGGCGTAAGGCTCGGTTATAAGGCACAGCTCAACCTTGATACGGGTAAGGAAGGAATAGGCTACGGAGCCTACCGCAAACCTCCACCTTATAATTGAGAAGGAGTTTCATCCTTTAACGCTGAACGCCAACCTCTTCTATGTGAAGGCATCTCACGTGGAAGGGCTGAGAGACTCCTATGGCTTTTACCTGCATGCCTACAGAAGGGTTTTAAAATGGGCTACCCTTGGCGGTGAGTTCAAGTATCTGGTGCCTGAGGACAGGCAGGTGAAAGAGGCTGATATGCATGTGCTTTTTGGGACCGTTTTTCATCTTTCTGAGAGCACGGAGCTTAGCTTTGGCTTTCAGCATGGCATAAACAGAGAGGATGGGTTTTCAAGGTATGGTTTTCTTGCGGGCCTCCTCTACAGGTTTTAGACCTCCCCCTTGACAGGATAATCTTGGGATTGTATATTAATTTCTAAATTCCTTTCAGGAGGCTTTTATGAAGCTTGAAGAGGTTGAGCTGGGCCAAGAGGTGGTAATTGTTGACCTGTCTGGTAAGGAGGAGGTCTTTAAGAAGGTGGAAGCCATGGGTCTAAGACGTGGCAGGAGGGTGGCCCTTCTTCAAAAGGTTGGCAGAAACCTGCTCCTGAAGGTAAATAATTCAAGGGTTGTGATTAGCAAAGACCTGGCAAGGCATATAGAGGTTCAATGAAAAGAATCACCTTAGCCCTTGCGGGCAACCCCAATGTGGGGAAAACCAGCATACTCAACCACCTTGCCGGCACAAGCCTTAAAGTGGGCAACTGGCCGGGTGCCACTGTGGAGAAGAAGGAGGGAAGGGTTGAGTTTATGGGCTATGAAATAATCCTCATAGACCTGCCGGGCGTATATACCCTTGAGCCCCTTTCAGAAGAAGAGTGGATAGCCTACAGGTTTTTAACAGAAGGAAAGCCAGACCTTGTGCTGAACGTGGTGGAGGCAAGCAACATAGAAAGAGACCTTCTGCTTACTGTGGAGCTCTTAGAGCATGAAATGCCCGTGCTCATAGCCCTAAACATGGTGGACGAAGCCCAGAAACTTGGTGTTGAAATAAAAGACAGGTGGCTTTCTGAGCTTCTTGGTGTGAGGGTGGTCAGGACCAACGGAAGGACTGGCGAGGGCGTAAGGGCTCTGCTCCAGCATATCATAGAGGTCTATAACTTAAAGGAAAAGCCCAAGCCCCTCCACTATAGCAAAGAGTTAGAAGAATTTCTTCAAAGGGTGAGAGAAAAGGACAATGAGCCGAAGGCTACGCTCATAAGGAAGCTTCTTCAGGAGGAGAGGTTCAGGTCCCTCAGGGAGGAAATAAAAAGAAGTTTTGGCAAGGAAGCCTACGAGGTAGTCAAGGACGAACGTTATGCCAAGGCACACGGGCTTTTCAGAGAGGTGGTGGAAAGAAGGTCTGTAAGCTCAAGGGATATAACAGAAGCCTTAGACGGCATACTTCTTCATCCCACCTTTGGTATTCCCCTCTTTTTCCTGCTCATGTTTCTCATCTTTAAAGTTTCCTTTGACCTTTCCAAGCCTTTTATGGACTGGCTCGATGGGTTTATTAACAAGCTTATAGCTCCTCTGACGGGCTTGCTTTTAACGGCCCTCGGTGCGGGCGAGTGGCTAAAGAGGTTTTTTGAGGAGGCGGTTATAGGTGGTGTGGGCTTTGTGCTTACCTTCGTTCCTCTCATTGCGGTCATATACTTCCTGCTTGCCCTCATGGAGTTTTCTGGCTACCTTCCGAGGGTTGCCTTTCTTATGGACAGGTTTATGCACAGGCTCGGGCTTCATGGCAAAAGCCTTGTGCCCCTTCTTCTCGGCTTTGGATGCAACGTGCCCGCCATAGTGGCCACAAGAACCCTTGAAACAAAAAGGGACAAGCTCCTGGTGATAGCCATGGTCCCCTTCATGAGCTGTCCCGCAAGGCTTGTGGTCTTTTCCTTCTTTGCGGTGCTCTTTTTCAAAAACCCTGCTGTGGTCATATTTTCCCTTTACCTTCTTGGCATTCTTGTAGCTTTTATTACCGCCATAATACTAAGAAAGACCGCCTTCGGAGGAAGCCTTTACCATTTTGTGATGGAGCTACCACCCTACAGGCTACCTACCCTCAGGCTACTTTTCAGGACCGTCTGGGTATATGTAAAAGACTTTCTTTACAGGGCTGGCACGCTCATATTCTCTGCCTCTGTGGTCATATGGCTGGCTCTGAGCCTGCCACCCGGCGTGAAAAGACCTTCTGAGAGTCTTGCGGGCTATGTGGGGAGGGCGATAGCACCTGTTTTTGAGCCTCTTGGGCTTTCTGACTGGAGGATTACCACCTCTCTGATACCTGCCTTCCTTGCCAGAGAAATAGTCCTTAGCTCCATGGGCACCATATACTCTGCAGAGGTAAAAGAGGAAGAAAAGCCCTTTGAGCTGTCTGAAGCTTTAAAGGAGCAGGTTTTAGCCTTTGGCAAAGCCATAAGGTCCGCCCTGATAAATATCTTAAGCCCTGTGCCCTCTGCCTTCAAGGTGGAGGAAGAGGAGGGTAGCCTCAAAGCTGTGGTCGCTCAGGCTCTTAGCCCCCCTCAGGCTCTTGCCTTTATGGTCTTTTTGCTTTTATATACTTCCTGCCTTGGTACGGTGGCGGTTATGTGGAGAGAGGCTGGAAAAAAGTTTGCCCTTCTTTTCCTCCTCTACAGCTTTCTTGTGGCATGGCTTGCGGGCTTTTTAACCTACAGGGGGTTTATCCTGTGGAGTATGTGATAACCCTTCTTATTGCCCTTATTGGAGGCTTTCTCTGGTGGAGAAGGAGGAAAAGACACTGCTGTAGCCCCTGAAGGTTTATAATTTTATAGTTATGGTTGAATGGATACTTAAAAAGCTCTTAGGCACAAAAAGCGACCGGGAGGTCAAAAGGCTCAGGAAGGTGGTAAAAAGAATAGGCGAAAGGGAGCGTGAGCTTGACAGCCTATCAAACCTTGAGCTGGTGAGCCTTGCTCAGGATATGAGAAGGAAAATACTGCAGGAAGAAGGGCTGAAGGAAAAAATAATAAAGGGAGAGATAACGCCTGAGGTGGAGCTTGTCTTTGCCTTGGTGAGGGAGGCTGGAAAAAGGACGTTAGGGCTCAGGTTCTTTGATGTTCAGCTAATAGGTGGTCTTGTTTTGCATGAGGGAAAGATTGCGGAGATGAAGACGGGCGAGGGTAAGACCCTTGTGGCAACTTCAGCCACAGCGGTAAATGCTATGACAGATGAAGGCGTTCATGTGGTGACGGTAAATGACTATCTGGCGAGAAGAGATGCCCAGTGGATGGGTCCCATATACCTCTTTTTAGGTCTTGATGTGGGTGTTATAAACTCCGATTACAGCTCCTACAGGGTTGAATGGGCAGACCCAAAGCTGGCACAGAGAGCTATAGAAGAAGACTGGAGGGTATGGCCAAAGGGATACTTTGAGGAAACACTACCATCTGAGCTTATAAACGTTCAGGCAAAGAAAGCCTTCTACACAAAGCTAACTCCCTGCACAAGAAGGCAGGCATACGAAGCCCACATAACATACGGCACCAACAACGAGTTTGGCTTTGATTATCTAAGAGACAATATGGCTTTTTCCTTGGATGAGATAGTACAGGTAAAAGGGCACAACTTTGCCATAGTGGACGAGGTGGACTCTATCCTCATAGATGAAGCAAGGACACCCCTTATTATCTCGGGACCCGCCGAGCTGGACACCTCTATCTATTACAGAGCCGATGAGGCGGTAAGAAGGCTTGAGAGGGACAGGGACTATACGGTGGACGAGAAAAACAGAACGGTTCAGCTCACAGAGGAGGGTATAAGAAGGCTTGAGGAGATTCTGGGTGTGGAAAACCTCTACGACATAAGAAACATAGAGCTTCTACATGCGGTGAATCAGGCTCTGAGAGCCCATGAGCTTTTTAAGAGGGATGTGCATTACATAGTAAGGGACAAGGAAGTGCTTATTGTGGATGAATTTACGGGAAGGGTACTCCCCGGCAGGAGGTGGTCCGACGGACTTCATCAAGCCATAGAGGTCAAGGAGGGCGTTCCCCCTCAGCAGGAAAACCAGACCCTTGCCAGCATCACCTTCCAGAACTACTTCAGGCTATACAGAAAGCTTTCTGGTATGACGGGCACCGCAGAAACGGAAGCCCTTGAGTTCAAGGAAATATACGGGCTTGAGGTGGTGGTTGTGCCCACCCACAGACCCATGAGGAGAAAAGACCATCCAGACCTTGTTTATAAAACCAAGGGTGAAAAGTGGAAGGCGGTGGTAGAGCTCATAAAGAAAGAGCATGAGAAGGGCAGGCCCATACTGGTCGGAACCATTTCTATTGAAGACTCCGAGCATCTTTCTAAGCTACTCCAGAAGGAGAAGATACCCCACAACGTGCTGAACGCAAAGCACCATGAGAAGGAAGCAGAGATAATAGCTCAGGCAGGCAGGCTTGGGGCTGTCACCATATCCACCAACATGGCAGGAAGGGGAACGGACATACTTCTGGGAGGAAACCCTGAATATTTAGCGAGGGAAATAATCCGCTCAAAGGGCAAAAGCCTTGAGGAGGCAACGGAAGAGGAATGGAAGTCAGCCCTTGAAACTGCTTACAGGATAACAGAAGAGGAAAAAAAGAAGGTGGTGGAGCTGGGTGGTCTTTTGGTGATAGGCACGGAAAGGCATGAATCAAGAAGGATTGACAACCAGCTGAGGGGTAGGGCTGGAAGGCAGGGAGACCCCGGAGAATCTCGCTTTGTGCTTTCCTTAGAGGATGACCTTATGCGTATATTTGGAGGCGATAGGGTCAAAAGGCTGATGGACATGCTACGCATACCCGAAGGAGAACCCATAGAGAGCCGTATGGTTACAAAAGCCATACAGAACGCCCAGAAGAGGGTAGAGGCTCAGAACTTCCAGATAAGGAAGAGGCTTCTTGAATATGACCTTGTGATGAACACGCAAAGGCTTGCGGTTTATTCTATGAGAAGAGACCTTCTTGAGGCTAAGGGTCTTGAGGACTATATGAAGGAATTTATAGAAGACCATATTTCTCAGAAGGTGGAGGAGCTTCTTAAAGAAGAGGAGCCAGAGCTGTGGGAACTGGAGCCTTTAAAGGAGTATCTGAAGGAGCTTACAGGAAGAGAGATTGAGATACCTCAGGCAAGGGACAAGGAGGAACTGGTAAGCAAGCTATCGGAAGAAATATACAGGCCTGCCCTGCAAAGAAAGGAAGAACTTGGAGAGGAGCTTTTCAGAGAGCTTCTTAAAGTTGTCATGCTTTCCAACCTTGACCACCTTTGGAGGGAACATCTTCACACCCTTGATAGGCTAAGAGAAGCTATATACCTGAGGGGCTACGCCTCAAGGGACCCCCTTGTGGAATACAAAAAGGAAGCCTTCTTACTCTTTGAGGATATGCTCAGCAGGTTCAAAGAAAGGGTCATATCTGACATAATGCACGCGCAGGTAAGGACGCAGGAAGAGGTTCAGGAAGAGCTCAAAAAGGAAGAGGAGGAAAAGCAAAAGCTTTTGAGCATGGCAGTCTTTAGCGGTGTGGAAGGTAAGGCTGACCAGAAGGGACCAAGAAGGAAGACCCTAAAAGAGAGGCTAAGGGAAAAGGGCAGGCGGTAGCAGGCTACCGCAAAAGCCTTACAATTTCTTTTGCCAGAAGGACCATACTCTTTTTATGAAGGACTTTATTGCGAAGCTTTAACACTTCACCGAAAGGTACATTACCCTCTCTGATAAGCCTCAGTCCGTAAGCTCCCAGAGCCCTTACGATGGTGGAAGGCTTGCCTTCCTTTTTACCTCCATCCACATATAAATCCACCAGGTTTCCAAAGTAGCTCTGGGCTTCCTTTATGGTGGTGGCTGGTTTCTGACCCTCTGGGTTTGCGCTGGGTGCCACCACAGGCTCACCTAAATGGTATAGAAGCTCCGCCACATGCGTATCTAAGGGTGGGATTCTGACCGCCAGGCTCTTCCTTCCCTGAGTTAAATAAAAAGGCACCCTGTTTTTTTTGTAGAAGATAAAGGTTATATTAAAAGAGCGCACAAGCTCCTTATGGACCCAACCATACCGCAGTCCCAGTAAGTCAAGCCATCCTGCGTCAGGAATAAG
Organism: Aquificota bacterium; assembly: GCA_030549905.1. Taxonomy (GTDB): domain Bacteria; phylum Aquificota; class Aquificia; order Aquificales; family Aquificaceae; genus Pampinifervens. The sequence continues at coordinate 48,056 of JAUQQK010000006.1, forward strand.
GAGCAGAAAGGGTCTGCCGGAGGGTCTTCTAAAGGAGTAGAGCCTCTCTACCGCCTCCCTGTCGGAGGCAAGGGCTAAAAGCCCGTAGATGGTGTCGGTGGGAAAGCATACAATACCACCCTCTTTTAAAACCTGGGCTGAATCCTTTATAGCCTTCCCTATCAGCTTAACAACCCTCATACGTCTATTACCTCTAAAACCCTCTCCACATCAGGAGGCAATGTTATGGGCTGTTCGCATACTTTAATAGCCGTGTCAGGATCCTTAAGACCGTTTCCTGTGAGCGTGCAAACCACCACCTCACCACCCTTGAAAAAGCCCTCCCTTGTGAGCTTGATAAGACCTGCCACAGAAGCGGCGGAGGCAGGCTCGCAGAATATGCCCTCCGTGGAAGCTACCAGCTTGTAGGCATAGAGTATCTCATCGTCGCTGACCGCATCTATAAGGCCCTTTGACTCCTGAACCGCCTGAAGGGCACTCTGCCAGCTATAAGGATTTCCTATCTTTATGGCGGTGGCTATGGTCTGAGGGTTTTTTATGGGATAACCCTTTACTATGGGTGCGGAACCTTCCGCCTGCCAGCCCATCATCTTAGGCAGTTTCTTTATTTTTCCAGCCTCATGATACTCCTTATAGCCCTTCCAGTAGGCGGTTATATTGCCCGCATTGCCAACAGGTATAAAATGGTAGTCGGGCGCGTCCCCTAAGGCATCGCACACCTCAAAGGCACCCGTCTTTTGCCCTTCAATCCTGTAAGGGTTTACCGAATTTACTATCTCCACAGGAAGCAGCTGACCTATCTTTCTGACTATGTATAAAGCATCATCAAAATTGCCCTGAATGGCTATAACCCTTGCACCATATATGACTGCCTGTGAGAGCTTTCCCAAGGCTACCGCACCCTTTGGAAGCAGGACAAAGGCCTTTAGCCCTGCCTTTGCCGCGTAGGCAGCGGCGGAGGCGGAGGTGTTTCCTGTAGAAGCACATATTACTGCCCTCTTTCCTGCTTCAACCGCCTTTGATATGGCAACCGTCATACCCCTGTCCTTAAAGGAGCCGGTGGGATTAAGCCCCTCATACTTGAGGAAAATCTCACCCTTAAAGCCTATGGTCCTTGCCAGGTTTTGCGCATGTATTAGCGGAGTATTGCCTTCGCAGAGGGTTATTACGGGCGTTTTATCGTTGACGGGTAAATATTCCCTGTATCTGTGTATTATGCCTCGCCAGTAGCTCATAATTGCTTATAATATTATACTCTACGGGGGTGTGGCGGAACTGGCAGACGCAGGGGACTTAAAATCCCCAGGCCCGAAAGGCCGTGAGGGTTCGAGTCCCTCCACCCCCAGGCTATGCCATGATATTGAGCGATGCAAGTATAAAGGAGCTTATAAGGGCTGGAGAGCTATTGTTAGAACCCTACAGGGAAGAAAACATACAGGCTTCCTCCATAGACCTTACCTTGGGCTCAGAAGTGGTGCTATATAGGTCCGAGTGTATAGACCTCAAAAGCCCTTCCCTTCCCGTGGAAAAGCTGAGCATTCCCGAAAATGGTTTTTTAATACCTCCAAAGGCTTTTCTCTTAGCAAGCACGGAAGAATACATAAAACTGCCCGACTACATAACCGCCTTTGTGGAAGGAAGGTCATCCCTCGGCAGGCTTGGGCTTTTTATAGAGAACGCCGGATGGGTGGACGCGGGCTTTGAGGGACAGCTAACCCTTGAGCTATACAATGCCAACAATGCACCCATAAGGATATACAGAGGCATAAGGATATGTCAGATTGTGCTGGCAAGGCTGGACAGACCCGCAGAAAAGCCCTACAGGGGCAAATACCTCGGTCAGAGAGGAGCCACGCCTTCTAAGGTCTTCATGGACTTTTAGAGGTATAGAAGGTCTATGGGCTTTCTTCCGGCAAAGCCCTCATTTAGCTCGTGCCAGTACATTATAGTATCCTCGTCCTCCTTCCAGCAGAGCCATATGTAGCGGTTCTGATGAAAAGAGAGAAAATCCACCAGTATGGGGTCTATGCCCTTTATCACACCGCCAAGAGCCTCAATCTTCTGGAAAAGTCTTTTTATATCCGCATCCAGGTCTTTCACGTGGCTTTCAAGGTATAACCTTTCTAAGAGGTCCTGCTCCTCCTCCAGTCTGTTGAGGCATGTATATAGTTCTTCTCTCTTTGCGTTTATCTCCTCCACTATAGGCTTTATGACCGTTATCAAATCCCTTGCCGTTTCAAGGTCAAAGACTTTCATAGCTAATAATCTAATGCAAAAATACGGTGGAGCAACAGTTGGGGGATACAACTGGGTTCAATCCCAGACTTTTGGCATAGGTAAATATGCCTTCCGCCGGGAAGGTTATACCATTGACACCCGCATGCAGGGCATAGAGGTCAAACTTGAGCCTGTCTGGTCCCGCAGGCCTTGCACAGCCCACCACCACAGGTCTTTTAGGAAGGGCTTTTCTCGCGTGGAGAAGAACCCTCGCAGATTCTTCCGGTGCTGGTGGGGGAAGCAATTGAAAGCGTGCCTTTCCATAATAAGGCATTACCACCACCATCACAAGGGCTGAAGGGTCGAACCAGGCTATCATGTCAATAGCTCTGTATTCACCAAGCACCTTCCCGTAATGAAGTCCTATTATTACGTGAGGCACTATGTTATGACCAGCCTCCTTCAAAAGCCTGAGAGACTCTTCATAGTCCTTTACGCTCTTGTGGGGTAGTTTATAGACCTCATGAATTGTCCTGTCGTCTCCTATGATGTCAAGAAGCACCGCATCCACATTGGCTTCCTTTAAGCCTTCAGCCAGTGCCTTATCCACAAGCCCCACATGACAGCTCACAAACATGGAAAGCTCTTCTTTTATCCTTCTCATAGTCTCCAAGAAGGGATAAAGCTCCACCACACCGTCCTTGTTGGAGCCTCCGGAAATAAGAAGCCCATCTACTCCCTTTGTCTTTAGCTCGCTGGCTGTTTTCCACAGCTCTTCAGGCGTCAGGGCTGGTATCATGTGCCAGAGTATCTTGCTGGCACAGTGGTCGCACATAAGCTCACAGTTTCTACCCGTTATGGATATATCTACGAACTTGGGACCCGTTTTTACAGAAAAGTCTTCTACCTCATAGTGTTTAAAGCCGGGGCTGTGAAAGAGTATATCTTTGCCAAAGTTCTCAAGCCTGAGTTTGAAACCTTCTGAAAGCTCCTGCAGAAGCTCCTCATCAAGTTCTATATCTTCAAGGGAGGGGGGCAAAGCCCCCATGCTGTTTATCAACCGCACTTTATACCCTTTTCGTTTGCCACTTTCGTAAGGGCATCCACCGCCGCCTGACCCGTCAGGAGGCTCTTGACCTCATCGGGGTTAGTGGGCTTTATTTTGGCTATCCATCCTGCGCCGTAGGGGTCGTCATTTACAAGGGCAGGGTTTCCCTTAAGGGCTTCGTTGATTTCCACCACCTCACCCGTAAGAGGTGTAGGCACGGGACCAACCCACTTTCCGCTCTCAATGGTGGCTATGCTCTTGCGTCTTTCTATAACCTTGCCAGGCTTTTTAGGTGTATAAGCCACAAGCCTGCCCGCCATGGCTGCCGCTATGGAAGTGAGACCCACCGTGTAGGTGCCGTCTCCATTATCCTTTGCCCATGTGAAGGCGTTCGCCTCTGGGTCTACGTCATAAAGAAGGTCTTCGGGTATGTTGCACCCATTAACTACTGCCATGTCTATACCTCCCTGTATAGAATTTTAAAAAGTTAGCACCTTATCAGCCTCCATAGCTCTGAGGGCAAACTCACTGGCTGGCACAACGCCGTCCAGCTCAGGAATAAGTTCCTCGGGCTTGTAGCCCAAGGAATCTATAGCCTGCTTGCAAGAGTAGAACTTAACTCCAGCCTGCTTGGCATCCTTCATGAAGTCATACACGGTTTTAAGCTTTTTCCCGTTTGCGGAAAGGCAGTTAGGCTCCGCCGGATATATTCTCTCAGCCACACCCTTTTTTAGAAGCCTTGTGCCGTCCATGTTGAAAAACATTTCCACCTCCGCCTCATTGGCAGACATAAGGGCGGCAATGTAGAAGGGGGAGGCACATCGCCAGGGGGTCTTTGGCCCACTCGTCATCAGTATGACCACCTTCACGACTCTATTGCCCTCCTTGCTTCCGCTTCTTCCGGCACTCCTACAAAGGTTAGCTTACCATCTATTATAGTGGAAGGCACAGACCTGACCATAAGCTTCTTTGCCCACATCCTGCCCTCTGGCTGTGCCACATCAAGCACCTCGTATTTGAAACCATACTCCTTCTGGAGCTTCTGCCACAGGGCATCCGCATCGGGACATGTGGCGCACCACTGAGAAACAAGCAGTATTACATGCTTGTCCTTTGCCGCCATCATGTGCACCTCATACAGATTATATCCCATTCATCAATATACTGCCTCATAGGTTCTATGGCATCCTTTCCATACAGGAGGTCCTTTATATCCCTTTCAAGGTCTACGGGCTTCATTTTTACTATCCATCCTTCGCCATAAGGGTCATAGTTTATTATATCAGGCTGTTCTAAAACCTTCTCGTTTCTGGCCACCACTTCTCCCTCCACAAGGGCGTTTATGGGTCCGGCCCACTTTCCGCTTTCTAAAGAAGCTACGGGTTTTCCCTTCTTTATCACTTTTCCCACGTCCTTTATCCTTGCATGCAGAAGCCTACCCGCGCGAACCTGCCCCACATCGCTAAGACCCATGGTCACCGTGCCATCCTCATTGACCCTGAGCCAAGTCTGCGTCTCTATATCGTAGTAGAGGTCCAGGGGTATTATACAGCCATTATACTCCCACTCGTTGGAGCCAAGAGCCTCCTGCATTACCCCCATTCGTTCACCTCAAGCAAGCCCGAGCCTTTTGAGAACCGGCAAGGGGTCTGAGAGATTATCCTTTAGCTTCACATCGTTTGCACTGTAGCCAAAGGCAAGTCCGAGAAGCTGTGTGAAGTATGCCGCCGGCACATCCACATCAGGCACACCTTTGAGCATGAGCCTGTGCCTGTACATTTCCAAAGATGCATGGCATAGAGGACATTCGGTGGCTATTATGTCTGCACCGTTCCTCTTTGCAGTCTGTAGTATCATCATGACAAACTTTTCAGATACAGCCTCGTCCGATAGAGAGTGAGGACCACCACAGCACTGGGTGTGCATGGGCTCAAACTCCACGCTGGTGGCGCCAGCAGCCTCAAGGAGGGCGTTCATGTAGTAGGGATGTTCATCGTCATCAGCTGTGTCTCTCCTTCTTGGCCTTACTTCCTCCTCCTGACCACCTGCATGGGCATAAGTCCTTGCATAGAAGTGGGGTCTTGTATACAGGCATCCATAGTAGTTAGCTACCTTTAGCCCCCGCAGTGGCTTTCTGGTTTTTTCCTTCACCTTCTGAGGCCCAGCCTCGTGATAGAACCACTCGAGTATGTGGTAGGTCTGGGGTATCTGGTCAAGAGGGTCTACACCACCCTCTCTGAGGAGGGCATTTACCTTTTCAAAGACAGCCCTGTCTGTCTCAAGGAAATATTCCGCCCTCTGTAGCGAGAAAGAACATCCGTTGCAGGGAGCCACTATTACATTGTGCCCCTGTTTTCTGGCAAGGGACATGTTCCTGGCGTTTAAAAGCATGGTGCCCATGAAGGTCACATTCTTGGACTCCATGGCACCACAGCAGTTGTAATCCTCAAGATAGTCAAGCTCAAGACCAAGCTCTTTAGCCACTATCCTTGTAGAAACATCGTAAGCCCTTGCTGCGCCCTCAAGGGAACAGCCGGGATAGTATGCCACTCTTTTTCCTATCACACCCATTTTTATACCTCCTTAATGGCTTAATGCTCCTTCTTCCTGCATTACCTTACGCAGGACTTGTTTGAACCTGCTCCAGTTCTTTGTCCTCGGGTGGAAAAGCATGTGTTTGGCGTTAAGCACCAGAAAGCCTATGTTCATGGACTTTATCGGTTTTATTGTGAGCTGTTTGAGCCATTCGGGCGTTTCACCGAGGAAGGGGATGGGCTTTTTGAGTATTGGGTCTTTGAAGACCTTGTAGCCCTGCTTTTCTATCCAGCCAAAGAGAAGCTCTCCGTCCTCTATCCTTCCGTATTCAAGCACCGACTCGGTAAAGAACTTGTCAAACTTCTTGGAAGGATACTCATCTATCAGACCCTTCTTAGCCATCGTTCTTAAAATAACCTTCAGTACCTCCTCCACCAAGACACCCTTTGGACATCTGTGGGTACACTTGTGGCAGGAAACGCACCTCCACATTACGTCCGCACGTTTTTGAAGCTCATCGATAAGCCCAAGCCTTGCAAGGTATATGAAGTGCCTGGGGTTATACCTCTCATCCCAGTAGTTATGGACAGGACAGGAAGCGGTGCAGTAAGAGCACTGATAGCACTGGTTTATTGTCTTACCATCGGGAGAGTTTATTATCTCCTTTGCAAAGTCAAGGTCGTAGTCGTTTATAACACGAGGAAGGATTATAAGGTTCCAGTCCCCTGAAACATCTACACCATCAACTACAAGCCTCTCTTTTCTTAAAATTCTCTCCGGCTCTACAAGGCTTCTCTCGTGTATAGCCATAGCTTACACCTCCAAAAGGTCTTCGTTTCTTATAACACCCAAAAGCCTCCTTGCCATGACGCCCGCAGGCGGGAAAAAGCCCTTGGCACTGTGCATGGTGGAAAGGGTCATGTAATCCACATAGGTGGCGTATATCATGGCAAGGAAGATATCCACAAAAAGGTAGCCCTTGACCTTTATGCCAAAGTCAAGGAGCTTTTCCTGTATCTGTTTATATATCTGCTCAAACTCCTCATAGGTTTCACCATACATATGCCTCTTTGGTGGCTCTTCTTTTAGGAAAACCACCGCACCGCTCTCGCTCTCGGGGTCCCATATCCAGCTGGTCCAGAGCACATACTGTTCTGGAAAGGTAAAGTGCAGTATCTCACTGGCTATATCCCTGGCAAACTTTCTATCAACGCCCCTGATTTCTCTCACGAACCTCTCCACACGCTCTTCCCAGCTCTTTGCCTTCCCATACAAAAGGTCGCTTATGGCCCTTTTTAGCCTTTCCAAGCCTGTCTCCTCAATTATCTTCTTCCTGCGTCTTCTGGCTGGGAATATCTTTTCAAGCACAAGCTCCAAGTCTTCTTCCGTCAAAGAGGCAAGTCTTTCCTTTGAAAAGGCTTGTTGAAAGAGGAGGGACTTGGCGAGGAGGTCCTTGTAAAAATCCTGAACGAACTCCTCGCCTTCACCCAGTATCTTTATGAGGTAATCCCTCACCAAAAAGTCATCAAGGGTTGCTACTTTCTTCATACCGCCACCTTTGCACCTATAAAGGCTGCAGCTTCAGCAGCCGCCGCCTCGCCCTCAGAGAAGGAGGACTCTATGTCTATGGGTCCCTTACAGGCTCCTGCTATGAATATACCGGGCTTGTTGGAAACTATGTTGGAGCCTGACTCCTCAGAGGGTATTAAAAACTGGCTGTCCGGGTCCTGAGCAAGACCGAGTATCTTTGCTACCTTCTTGGTGCCGGAAGAAGGCTCCATTCCAAGCACAAGCACTACAAGGTCCATGGGAACCTCTGCGGGCCTCTGGACTATGGTATCTTCATGCTTTACCCTGAGCCTGCCATCTGCGGGGCTGTAGGTTATCTCCGCTATCCTACCCCTTACATACCTGACACCATACTGCTCCTGAGGAGCCCAGTAGAAGGGATACTCCCATGTGCCGTAGGTTCTTACATCCATGTAATAGCAAAAGACATCCACATCAGGATAATGCTCTCTTATCTCCATACCCTGAAGACCAGAAAGGGCACAACCGTACCTACAGCAATGCACATTAGTCACGCCCAGCTGTCTGTCCCTTGAACCCACGCAGAAGACAAAAGCTACCCTCTTGGGAAGCTGACCGTTGGAAGGTCTGTAAAGCTTGCCCTCCTGAGAGAACATCTTTTCCAGCTCAAGGTTTGTGATAACGTCAGGATAAAGACCGTAGCCAAGCTCACCCTTCCTTCTTGGGTCAAAATGTTCAAAACCGGTGGCTACTATGATGGCACCCACTTCATGCTTCTCTCCGTTGGAAAGGCTTACCTTGTAGCTTCCAGGTTCTCCTTCACAGGCTGTAAGCTCCGTGTTAAGAAGCACCTTCACATTTGGGTTTTGCTCCACATCTCTTATGTAAGGACCTATCACCTGGGAGGGCTTTAGCTTTCTTGGTATCAGGGTGTGGTAGTGGTTCTTGATAGGGTTCCCACCCAGCTGACCGTCCTTTTCAATGAGTATGGTGGGCACTCCGAGCCTTCCGAGGGCTCTTGCTGCTGCAAGCCCCGCAGGACCGCCTCCAATCACCAGCACGCTTTTGCTCATATCAAACCTCCTAAGAAAAAGTATTAAGGGGGCGTAGCCCCCATAAAAGCTTAGGACTTAAACAGAGGCATGTTGGCTGTAGCGGAAGCCTTTGGCTTTCCAGTGGAAGTCCTGCTGTAAGGTTCATACAGGTCGTATTCCTTGAAGAACTCCATAAGCTCGTCATACTTTCCAGCCTTTTCAAGTTCTGCGATGTATTTGACCGTATCTTCCCACTCCTTCCTTAGCTCTCTCCAGTTGCTTATACCCATCTTCTCAAGAAGCCTTTCATAGTCAGAGCAGTTCCAGTAGAGCTGGACCACCTTGAAGGGATGTGCTCCGCAGGCAAGGGCTGCAAACATCACGTCGGACATGACAGCCACAGGATAATACATGCCGTGAGCCTTACCTATCCACTGGTTCTTCTCAAAGGTGGTGGTGCATCCCGTGTCGTGGGTCACTATCAGGTCAGCCTTGACCTCTTCGTAGATAACTTTTAGCTTTCTCTGTATGGCAAAAGACCTTGTAAATTCTCTTTCTGTAAGAATGTGCCTGAAGCCAAAGCCACAGCAATCAAACCAGGTGGAGTAATCAACCACCTGAGCCCCAAGAGCCTTCACCACAGCTGTGGAGGCTGCAGGTCTCTGACCGTTAAATACCTCGGGGTCGTAAGGATAGTCATCCGCTATCATCTTGTAGGTGTGGCAGGCGTTGTGTATGGCAACCCTCACATTGGAAACATCTATACCCTTTGCCTTTCCTTCCTTCTCATAAAGCTCCTTTATCTTATAACGCATTGCATGGACCCATTCTGAGTAATGAACCACTTCCTGAGGTATTACTATCCTCTCCTTTCCATCGCCTATATCCACAAGCCTTCCAAGCTTCCTGAGAATGGGCTTTACAGCATCTCTTAGTTCCTTGTTCATTATGAGCTGTTCCCTTGTTTCCTTGTAAGAGCCGAAGGAGGTTCCGCAGTGTATGAGAGGATAGTAGCCCGTCTTCCAGGCCTGGTGCATGTTTCTGAGCCAGACAGCTGCAAGAGCTACGGGGTTTGAAGTCCCAGAGCCGTGGTAGTTCCATGCAGTACAGGAAGTCTGGTGAGGCTCGTTTAGGTAGTCAAGACCAAACTTGTTCATAAACCAGAAGATAGAGGCAGGATAACCTGGTATATTTCCGCACTGCCCGCAGGATTTATGATGCCAAAGCTTGTTGGTGGGTATTAGCTTTATTCTTCCGGTTCTCGTGAAAACCTCAACGGGCTGGTGTTCCTCTGTTATCCTGTGTATAAGAATTTCCCCTTTTGCTTCCAGCTCTTCCATCATCTCAAAAATGTGGTCGTAGTGGGCGCTGTATTCCTTTAGTGGAAAGGGGGGCTTCTCTGGATATCTTAAAAGTCCTCCTGGGCTGTTATGTCCAAAGCCATGTGCATGTGCCATGGTTATACCTCCTTAAAGTTTTTTGGGGCATCAACCCCTTTTGCAAGCTCATTCTTCCTCCTCATAAAGCTCCTCATAACGCTCCTCGTTTTCCTCCACAATGTCCATTATCACATTGTAAAGGTTGGGGTCAAGCTTTTCTAACATTTCAAATATGCCGGTCTCTCTCCATATGGTGTACATTTCAATGGCGGTTTCAAGGGAAACTTCCCATGCGGTCTTTACAGACTTTCCTACATCAAAGGGTATGGCAAGCCTCTTGGCTCTGAGGTTTTCCATATTGTCCGCCATCTTGGGACCCCAGTCGGGGAAAAAGTCAGGCTGGAGCATGTCTGCGGAAAGCTGGTTTCCCGTGGTCATCACCTTTAGAAGCACCCTTCCGTAGGGCTTAAGAAGGTCCTTTGTGGCTTCAAAGGCATTACGCACCGCCACTTCTCTCATTATGGCAACAAGACCGCCAGGGTTGTTCACAAAGGGACACCTTATCCAGCAGGTAAAGCACTGAGAACACGCCCATATATACTCATGCATCATGTCATAAAGGACTTCCACATCCTCCTCAAGAAACCTCTGGACTATTTCCCTCGGGGAGTAGTCAAAGAACCTGTTGGAGGGGCAGGAAGCTGTGCAAACACCACAGTTAAGACAGCCAAATATATATTCCTTAAAGCGAAAGTCTGATTTTACTTCCTCCACTATACGAACCTTTTCCTCCCAAGGCACCGCCTTGGTTTTTTCCGATATGGGCAAATTGTATCCATAAGGATGTCCATCCATGTTCAAACCTCCTGAAAAGTTCTTACTATAAAAGTATCTTGCCTCTGACAAAAGTCAATTAATTTTTGCTTATAGAAATATAAGGATATACTTATGGACGGAAGGGTAAAAAAGGGGGAGGTGGAATATGACTTAAAGGGTAAGGACCGCATACTCACCGCTCATAAGCTTGTCAAGAAAAGCAGCACCACCTATTATGCCATCGCAGAGCTCTGGGTTTACATCTTCCTTCTTGTATATGTCCGTCAAGTCTAAAGAAGGTACGCAGAGGTATATCTTAACACCCGCATCCTTTGCCATCTTTATAAAGTCGTATATGGTCTGCTCCACGCCCGGACGCACCTTTACCTTCTTGGCATTGTCCCTCATCAGCAAAAAGCCCGCCTCCGAGGTTATAACCATTTCCACCTCGTAGTCCATGGTGGTAGCAGCGGTGGCAAGAAAGAAGGGGGCTCCTGCCTGTGGATTGATAAGCTCGCCTGTAGTTGGCTCAGCCCTTTCAAAGAAGGGCACCGTCAGGATGTAAAAGAGCACCTTCTCATAAGCCATATCTATGCCTCCTTAAACAAAGATTATCATTGGTTTGTCCGCTTCTATCACATAGTTTATGAAGGTGGCTGCACCCGCAGGTGGTTCAAGCCCATCTATCAGGTCTTCATATTTGTATCCAAAAAGCTCCATGGTCATCTGACAGGGGATAAGTTTTACTTCAGCCTCTTTACAGGCTTCTATAAGCTCGGGTATGGATGCCACACCATGCTCTTTAATGGTCTTTTTCATCATGAAACTCATAAGGTCTGTCATACCTGGGATTATGCCCATTATCTGAGGTGGTCCAGGAAGTATAGAAGATATGGCGTTGGTAATTGGGTTCTGCATGGAAGGTGGAAAAGCCATAGGCATGGCAGGGTTTCCGATAGGAGCAATCTTTAGCTCATGCATCTTCTTTTTGTGAATTATGTTGAGCCCGTAAAAGGTAAAAAAGACAGCGGTCTCTATGCCTAAAGAAGCGGCGGTTGAAGCAAGTATAAGGGGCGGATAAGCCATGTCAAGGGTGCCTTTTGTGGCTATTATGGCAAGCCTTTCTGTAGCCATTTTATTCCCTCCTTATTTTTTCTTAAGGTAAAAGATTATCTTGCCTCCCTCTTCTACCACCTCAAGCAGTTGATGGCCAGTCCTGTTGCAAAAGGCAGGAATGTCCGCCTTGGCTCCTGGGTCGGTGGTGATTACTTCAAGTATCTGTCCAGACTGGAGTTCCTCTAAAGCCTTTTTGGTTTTGAGAACTGGCAGAGGACAGTTAAGCCCAGATGCATCAAGGGTTTTATCGGGTGTTATCGTTGCCATGCTATTCACCTCCTGTGTAAGATTATCTACATATTATAAGCACCTTATGGGTAAATTGCTATTAATCTTTATGATATAAGTTATAAGTTTTCCTTATAGTCCCTAATGTTCCAGCCATAGCACATCGGAGATAAGACACATGCCACCAAGCTTTTTAAGCAGGGGTCTGATGCTCTCAGCCACCTTCTGGGCTACGTCTTCAGGACAGACAGTAATCACATAGCTGTTTTTGAACACATCGGTAAGCTCGTCTCCAGCCATTATACCCCTTTCTCCCTTACCCAGCACATCTCTAAAGACCGTATAGCCAGAAACTCCAGCCTTTTCAAGAGTTTCCAGCAGCCTGTTTAAATGCACGCTGTCAATAACTATTTCTACCTTCTTCATGGGTTTCATGTCTTTACCCCCAGAGCATGTTTATTATTGAGTAGTATAAGGGAATGCCTATGGCTATGTTGAAGGGAAAGGTAATAGCTAAGGACATGGTCACATAAAGGCTTGGATTTGCCTCCGGCACGGATAGCCTCATGGCTGCAGGCACCGCTATGTAGGAAGCACTGGCACAGAGAACGGAAAACATGAAGGCATCCCCCTTTGCAAGTCCAAAGGTCTTGGCAAGAAATATACCCGCAGAGGCGTTGAATATGGGAAGGAGCACGCCGAAAGCTACGAGGAAAAGACCCACCCTCTTTATCTCTCCAAGCCTTCTTCCAGCCACAAGACCCATATCAAGCAGGAAGAAGGCAAGCATACCCCTAAAAAGGTTTCCAAAAAGGGGCTCCATAGCCTTCCAGCCCTTCTCGCCCGTTATAAAGCCTATAACAAGCGTGCCCATAAGTATATATACGGAAGGGTTTAAAAAGGCTTCCCTTAGCACTTCTTTCCACTCTATGGAGGAGTTTTCGTTCCTTCTTGCAAAAAGGCTCAAAAGTATAAGCCCTATTATGATGGCAGGGCTTTCCATAAGGGTCATGGCTGCCACCATATATCCGCCGTATTTTCCTCCAAGAGTGTTAAGAAAAGAACCTGCGGTTATAAAGGTGACCGCACTTATGGAGCCATAGGTGGCTGCTATGGCCACCGCATTATACACGTCCAGCTTCAGCCTCAAAATAAAGAAGGCATAGATAGGCACAGCAACTGCCATAAACATGGCGAGCAATAAGACCTTCACTACATCTGAAGTTATTCCGCTCTTTGAAAGCTCATAACCACCATGCAAGCCTATAGCTATGAGTAGGTATAGGGAAAAAAGCTTTGGCAGAGGCTGTGGCACTTCAAGCTCAGTCCTTAGCAGGACTGCCAGGATACCCAGGAGGAAGAGCAAAACGGGTGGATTAAGTATATTCTGTAAGAGAAGCTCTAAGCTCATATTTCACCTCCTTATAAGCTTTCTATAAGCACCAGAAAGGAGGGTCCGTCGTAGTCTTTTATTTCTATTGGGCTGTCTATGTGTCCAAAGCTGTAGTTTATTATAACAGGATAAGGGTGGTTTTTTAGCCTCACTATACCCTTAGCCCTTATAACCTTTTCCGGAAGGCTTCTAAGCCTTTGCACAAGTTCCTCATAATCTACGGGTGTCAGTAAGTTTGCTACCCTGTGTTTAAAGCCATGTGATGGGTGTTCAACAAGACCCCTTAGCTCTGGAAGTGTGTAAGAGCCTTCAAAAACCTCAGAAGGAAGCCTGCCGTAAGAGGTCTTATAAACCTTAACCTTTGTATAGTAAGGCTCTCCTGTGAAGGCATTTACTGGTCTGTAGAGGTTCCATATGTCCAGCGCCTCTCTTTCTAACTCCACAAGCCTTTCTTCGCTAACAAGGTCGCTCTTATTGAGCACCAGCACGTTGGAGCCTCCTATCTGATACCTTGCGGTGCTGTCTTCTCTATACCTGTCAAAGTTTTTACTGTCTATGAGACATATAACCGCCTCCACAGAAAAACCCAAAGACTGAAGGCTTATGACCACGGGAAAGGGCACAGCACCACCAGAGGTTTCCACCAGAAGTACCTCGGGGTCGTATTTTTCTCTTATCTCTCCTATAGCCCTTTCAAATTCTGCATGAAGCGTGCAGCAGATACAGCCCTCCGGAAGCTCAAGAACCTCCGAGTAGGCATTTTTCAACAGCTTTCCATCAACACCCACCTCACCCAGCTCATTGACTATTACCGCAGTGCGTCTGTTAGAAAAATGCTCTCTTGCACAGTTTAAAAGGGTAGTAGTTTTACCACTTCCAAGAAAACCCGTAAAGACAAAAACCGGGAGCATGGCTTATTCTCCGCCATACTCCACCGAATCTATCTCTTCCATAAACTGTTGTATTTGAAAGGTTAAAAAGTTGGCAAGGTCCTTTACATCCTTTTCCCAATACTCTGGGTCTACATCTATTTCCTTTTCATACACATCATGCCCTTCTATTACATACTTTACCTTCAGGTAGGGGTACTTCTTTACCTCACAGCCCTCATCCACCTCACTGGGGAAGCAAAGCTCAATATCAAGGTCAGGATTTGCCATGTTCTTCCTTACTTCCTCCGCCAGCAGTTCAAACTTTTTATTTAAATCCATCCCTTACCTCCTCAATCGCCAGCGGTAACCATCACCATCTCTATGCAGTTCCTCTTTAGAAGGTCAGAACATACATACACGCATATGGCACAGCCTTTACATCTTGAGTAATTTACCCAAGCCACGTGCTTTGAGTCATGATACATAAGAGTGTTAGGCTCTGGACAGAAGAGCACACACTGCTTGCAGTTATACTTGGCACAATCTGCCTCCTTTACATCCGCCACATAATACATACCTGCCTTGCCTCCTTAAGTTTATTTTAAGCAGTAAGAGCTTCCTCTTCCACCCAGCCCCTTTCCTCCGCTATTCTGAAGGCTTCCTTTATAACCTGCATGTTCTTTTCCAGGAGTTCCATCTTCTTCTTGAACTTTTTCTCTATGGCACTGTCAAGGGCAGTGGTTCCGCCTGATGCTACGAAGGTGTTGCCAAGGAACCTTTCCCTTACCGCCTGCTCTATATGCTCAAAGCCCACAAGCCTTGTTATACCAAAGAAGAGTCCAATCATTGCCATGTTTGTGGCAAGCTCAGTACCTGCAATATCAAGGGCAAGCTTCGTTGCCGGGAACATATATACCCTTGTGTTTAGTTCTTTGAGTATAGCCCAGTCCTCTTCTGGTATTATATCCACATCCGTGTTTATTATGACAAGACCATTTTCCTTGAGGCCAGAATAGAAGGGCATGGTGTAGGACTTGCCATGAGTTATCACCTGAGGGTGGTAAATCATTATCACATTTGGATAGACCACCTCACCCACCTCATATATGGGCTGGTCTGAGACCCTAACATAGGCCTCCACCGGCGCCATCCTCTTCTCAGAACCGAAGAAGGGAACAAGGGTGGCATATTTACCTGCTGCGGACATGGCATTGCCTAAAATGTGGGCGGAGGTGACCACCCCCTGCCCACCAACACCGGCTATCCTTATGTTATACCTCTTCATGCCTTTACCTCCTGGGGCTTGTTCTCTATCTCTTCAAAGAACTCTTTTACCTCGTCCGTCATCCACTCGTAGAAACCAAAGTCCTGCTTTTCCCTCTTCCTGGCATCTTCCAGCACCTTTTCTGTGGGTATGGAGTATTCAATGTTGCAGGAGGTGTAGGCGTGTATAAAGGTAGGACCGAAGTGCCTTGCGGCGAGTATGGCTCTTCTTATGGTCTTTGCTATTCTCTTGGGGTTTGTTGGAGCCAGCTTTGCCACATATACACACCCTGCCACCTTTGCCAGCTCCACCGCATTTATCTTATCAAACTGCTTTCCTTTCGGAGCCATCTTCAGCTGGACACCCTTCGGAGACATACCACTTTCCTGACCGCCCGTGTTTCCATAAACCTCATTGTCCACCATTATGGTGGTGAATTTCTCACGCCTGAACCAGGAGTGCATGGTCATACCAAAGCCTATGTCTATGAGACCACCATCTCCAGCTATAACTACCACGTCCTTTATCTTGTCAGGGAACCTGATGCTCAAAGCCCTCTTTAAACCAGAAGCCACCGCGTTGGTGTCTCCGTAGTTTCCATATATGAAGGGAACCGCCGCTTGAGAAAGGGCAAGCCTTGCACATCCTGCCGTGCCTATGACGATAGTATCTTCAGGATTTGGAAGGGCTGCGTAGAAGACTCTTATAAAGTATGCCATGAAACAGCCTGCGCACATGGGATGCTCTTCTACCAGCTCCTTGAACTGCCCGAGCATCTGCACATCTATCTGCTTCCCAAATTGCCCATACTGGACCAAATCCACATAGTCCTTGGGCATATACCTCTCAAAGCCTGGTGAAATTCTCACATACTCCAAGCCCATGGTAATACCTCCTTAAAGTTTTTATACAACCACCTTCTTTTCCTTCTTTATACCGAAGGCTTCATAAACTTTCTCCATGATTAGCTCGACGGGCAGGGTCATACCACCGTAGACCCTTGGACCGCCTATCACCTTATCGTTGTCAGGTATAGAAGCTTTTACTTCCTTGGCAAGCCAGCCTACGATGTTATGCTCCGGCACTATGACCGCCTTTGCCTTGGAAAGCACCTCTCTTATTTCCCTTTCTGGGAAGGGTCTTATGGACTTAACCTTTACAAGTCCCACGTTAAGACCTTCCAGCTGGGCATACCTTACCGCTTCCCTTCCCTGAGCGGCAGCACATCCAGAAGCCACTATAAAGACCTCCGCATCGGGGTTTACCACTTCAATGGGTCCGCCAAGATACTTGTATATGTATTTCATAGCCCTTCTGTTGGAAGCCCAGACCTCCTGCTGCCAGACAGCATGAATAAGGTAGCTCATGAAGTTGGACTTCTGAACGGGTGCATCCCTCTGAATCCTTGCGGGCGGTATCTCACAGTCGGTGGGAGGCACGGGTGCCTTGTAAGGGTCTCTGGGCGGGAGCTTCATGTCCTCAGGGGTCATGTTGACATAGCCCTTCGCATGGGTAACAAAGAAGCCCTCCGTGCAGACCGCTATGGGTATATACACATCCACCTTCTCGGATATAACAAAGCTGGCAAGGGTAAAGTCAAAAACATCTTGCTGGTTTTCCGCATGAAGCACTACCATTCCGCAGTGAAGCAGGTATGCTATCTCCACATTGTCGGGCTGTATAGATAGGGGTGCGTTTACAACCCTTGTTAAAACTCCAAGAACCGCGGGTATTCTGTGCCCTGGCCAGGAGGCTATGGCTTCAATACCTCTAAGCAGTCCTGGTCCAGAGGTAGCTGAAAAAGCCCTTGCTCCACCCCTTACCGCACCTGCTATGGCAGACATGGCACCGTATTCTTCTTCAGCCCTGTAGTAATCCTTCAAATAGCCCTGAGCCCATATATCACCCACCAGGTGCATAACCTCCGATTGAGGCGTTATTGGATAGGCTATAGCTATATCCACATTGGCACGTTTTACAGCCTCCGCCATGGCCTGGGCTCCCGTTATAAACTTTCTTTCTCTGGGAGCCTCCAAAAGAAGCCAATCCGCATCTACAACCTTTTGTTCTGGCATGGCACTACCTCCAACTTTTATTCACTTTCTGTAACATGCTCTCCCCTTCTGGGTATGAGCAGGTATGAATACTCTCCGTAGTCAAGCACGGAGAGAGTTTGATACTCTTCTTTTGGTAGTGAAGGGTTTTCCGGGGGTAGTTTTGGTTCCCACTTTATGCCAAGCTCCTCTCTCACCTGAACCAGAACATCTCTGAACCTTCTTATCTCCTCTGCATGCACATCCCTCAGAGAAACCATGGCATCCTCATGCCCCATCTCCGCACAGAGGGCTATGGTAAAGCAGTTTGTCCCAGCTCTAATCATTCTGAGGCTTAGGTTTGCATAGTGGCAATGCACGCCTACGAATATGCAGGCTTCAATCTTGTTGTGAAGTATGGTAAGGTTCGGATGGTTCGGGTTTATCTCCGCCTCCGGGTCTATCTTCGGATATTTGGGTCTGTAGTCGGGCATGGGTATTATCCTGCAGTTGGGGATCTCCATGGCAAGCTCTAAAACCGCCTTTGCCTTTTCCATGGCGCTTGCGTTCCAGCCCCAGAGAACAAGGGGACCGGGGAATATGGTGGGGTTTCTTCTTGTCAGCATTGCCTTTGCAGCCTCCCGCATGGCAACTTCTTCATCTACTATTTTTCCATAAAGAAGCGCCTTACCGGGAGGTGGTAATTCCACACCTTCAAAGGCTGCAGGTGTGGGTATGTATCCCGCAGGACCGGGCAAAACTTCCATAGGCATGCCTAACCTCCTTAACTAATGGGTTATCAAAAAATTAGCATGAGCTTAAAGGCTGTCAAGGGGAAAATATATGATTAATGTCATGCCTTTTTATCCTTCTTCTCCTCGCCACCTTCCAGCTCTCTTATGCGTTTTTCTCTAAGCTCCTCATACTTGGGAGCTACCTTGCGATAGACCCTGTCCGCTATGAAAATGATGACAAGAAGAAGGGGCACGCCCACTATTGCTATAAGCAAGAGGAGTTTCAGGAAGAATATTAAAAGTGCCAGCAGGTTATCCATCGCCAACCACCAGGTTTATGAGCTTGTTCTTCACATAAACCACCTTTTTAACCTGCTTACCGTCCAGTAGCCTGGCAACCCTTGGGTCTTCAAGAGCTAACCTCTTTACCCTTTCCTCCTCTTCATCTAAAGGCACTCTTATGACTGCTCTGAGCTTACCATTTACCTGCACGGGAATCTCTATTTCCTCAGACTTGAGAGCCTCCTCATCAGGCTCTGGAAAACGGTGGTATATCATAAGCCCTTCCTTTCCAAGCCTGTGCCATAGCTCCTCGCATATGTGGGGCGCGAGAGGATAGAGCATAAAGAGGGTAAGCTCTAAGGCTTCCTTCAAAACCTTATAGTCTTCCTCCTCCTGCGGACTAAAGTCCTGAAGGGCGTTTACCAGCTCCATGATGCTGGCTATGGCGGTGTTAAAGGAAAGCTCCTGCATGTCCTCAAGGTATTTTTTCAAGGTCTGATGGGCTTTCCTCCTTATTTCCTTTGCCTGAGGTTTTAGGTTTTTGAAGTCCTTCGCTGAGTAGCTCAAAGGCTTTATTGTATCCAGGTGTTTAAAGAAAAGACTCCAGAGCCTTCTTAAAAACCTGTAGGCACCCTGCACTCCTTCTTCCGTCCACTCAAAGTCTTTCTCAACAGGTCCAGCAAAGAGGATATAGAGCCTGACCGTGTCCGCACCGTAGCGTTTGATGGCTTCCTCCGGGTCTACCGTGTTGCCCTTAGACTTGGACATTTTGGCAGGCTCTCCCACTACACCTTCTATTTTCTTCACATAAGCTTCGTCAAAAAGTCCCAGCCTTTCCAGAAGAAGGCGAAAATTATCGCCCACGGAAAGTTTATTTTCTATGAGGAAGTCCTTTACCTTCATAATAAAATATTAAACCAGAGGAGGTGGATATGTTTGAAGGCTTTGAAGAGTTAAGCGATAAGGACTTTTATGATAAGGCTATGGCAGGAGAAAAGCCTGCGGTGGTGCTTCTTACCACACCTAATAACCCGCAGAACACCGCCTTCTATGAAGCCCTCGTAAAGTATCAGAAGCTATACGGGGATAAGATAAACTTTTTCTGGCTTGATGTGAGCAAACACACAAGTGCGGAAGACCTTGGGGTTTTTAGCTATCCAACGGTTTTATACTTTAGGGATACGATGGAGCTGGACAGGCATGATTACCTTCCTTCAGAGGAGGAGGTGGAAAGGGCTATAAGGAGGCTGCTGAGGTTATGAAGATACTGTGGGCTCCATGGAGAAGCACCTATGTGGAAAAGGTGGACCAGCAGGAGGGCTGTTTTCTCTGTGGAGCAGTCCAGCAGCCTGAGGATAAGCTAAGAGAACACCTTGTCCTGCATATAGGCAGGAAAGCCTTTGTTATATTCAACAAGTATCCTTACAATGCAGGACATCTTATGGTGGCTCCAAAGGAGCATATAGGGGACTTTGACCTGCTTGATGAGGAAACCACCCTTGAAATACACAGGCTTACAAAAGCATGTCTTAAAGCTCTTAAAGAGGTTATAAAACCGCACGGCTTTAATCTGGGGTACAATCTGGGAAGACCGGCTGGTGCCGGGCTTGAAAGCCATCTACATCTTCACGTAGTGCCAAGATGGAACGGAGATACAAATTTTATGCCCACCATAGGCAACACAAAGGTAATATCTCAGGACCTTTTTGAGCTTTATGACCGCCTGAAGCCCGTCCTTGACAGGTTTGTAAATGCTTCTTGAGATAAAGGGTCTTAACCTCTGGTACGGAGACAGGCATGTGCTAAAGGATATAAACCTAACTCTTGACAGGGGAGAGGTGCTCTGTATAGTTGGAGAGTCTGGCTCTGGCAAAACCTCCATACTTTATTCCATACTTGGGCTTCTTCCAGAGATGGCAAGGCTTGAAGGCTCCATAAGGTTTATGGGCAAAGAGCTGGTAGGTTTAGCCGAGAGAGAATACAGAAGGCTCAGGGGAAGACATATCTCTATGGTTTTTCAGGAGCCTTCCGTTTACCTTGACCCTCTGTTTAAGATAGGTGTGCAGGTGGAAGAAGCCTACAAGGCTCATTTCAGAGAGGGCGATGCTAAAAGCAAAGCCTTGGAGGCTTTGAGAAGGGCTGGCATTCAGGAGGCGGAGCGTATCTACCAGAGTTATCCTCATCATCTTTCAGGTGGTCTAAAGCAGAGGGTCTGCATAGCCATCGCCACCATATGCGACCCAGAGCTCGTGCTTGCGGACGAACCCACCACAGCCCTTGATGTGTCCCTTCAGAGCCTGATACTACAGCTATTCAGAGATATGAAAAAGGAAAACAGAAGCGTCATACTTGTGACGCACGACTTTGGCGTGGTGGCAGAGGTGGCAGACAGGGTGATAGTCCTAAAAGATGGTTGCATAGTAGAAGAGGGAGACGTCTATGAAATCTTTGACAAGCCCAAACACCCCTACACACAGGAACTGATAAGGGCTATTTAGAGGACAGGTATTTTTCAATGCCCTGCAAGACCTTCTCCGGAGAAACCTCGTAGGTGCCCTTTGCAAGCTCCCTCTTTATCCTTTCCACCTTTTGCGAAAGGTCTTCATAGCTTACTTCCTGACTCCCCTTCAGAGCTTCAGAAAGTTCCACTTTAACCTCTTGCGACTCTCTCTCCCTAACTTCCTTTTTCCTCTTTTCCTCTACTTCTACAAGATAGGCTGTTATCCTCTGTAGCTCTATCCTATCAACCATGTATATTATTATCGGACAAATTTAAAGTTTTTTCACCCCCACTACCTCCCCAAGGCTAACCTTGAGGACTTCCCTTGCGTTGCCAAGAGGTACCACAAGCTCCATAAATCCAAAGCTACCGCAAAGAAGGGCAGGCTTTCCCCTTTCACCTTTTAAGAAGTAGGATATGACGGGAAGCTCCTGACCCCTGAAGTATGCTACCGAATACTCTCCACAGGGTATGTTGGTTATGCAGTTGCCAAAGCGGTCAAAGTAAAGGACCCTGCCCCATATTTCCTCACCCCTATCTTCTGGCTCTACCCAATTTAGAGAAAAGGAATACTCCACAGGACTTCCCACCTTCTCTAAAGGCACGCCCCTGCTAAGCCATCCTGCAGCTGGTGCAAATACGTCCCTTCCATGAAAAGTCTGGTTCACCCTTGGCAGTGTAAAGTTCTCTATCCTGTGGGCCTTCGGCTTACATCTTGTGTCTTTGATGGCAAGGTCAAATATGCCGTTCATGGGACCCACAAAGAAGTAGCCTCCGCCTTCTATGACCACAGGAAGCCTTTCAGAACCAACACCGGGGTCCACCACGCAGAGAAAAATAGTCCCTTTGGGAAAGTATTTAAAGTGAGCCTTCAAAAGGAGAGCTCCTTCTAACACATTAAAAGGTTCCACCTCATGACTTATATCTACAAGCTGAACCTCCGGGTTTATGGAAAGGATAACCCCCTTCATGGCACCCACAAAGCCATCTTTCGTGCCAAAGTCGGTAAGGATTGCCACGACCCTCCTCATGGCTTATCATTTTATTCAAAGGAGGTGCAGAAAATGGAAAAGAACATGGCGGTTTGGGACAGGGCGGTAAGGTTCATCTTGGGGCTTGTTTTCCTCTACCTTGCCTACACAAAGGGTGGTACATGGTGGATACTTGGCATACTGGGCATCGTATTTATAGGCACATCCGCCATTGGCTTTTGTCCTCTCTATAGGGTGGTGGGCATAAAAACTGGTTGAAGGTTTTAGCGGTAGACTACGGCACAAAGTATATAGGTCTTGCCTTTGGGGATACGAACCTAAGGATTGCGGTGCCCTTGTATGCTGTTAAAAACGACGGTGAGGGGGCTTTTAAAAGGATAGCTCGGGAGGTAGAGGAGAGAAATGTATCACTGATAATTGTAGGTCTTCCTCTTACCCCTTCCGGAAGGGAAGGTCAGAGGGCTGTGGAGGTAAGGTCTTTTGTTGAAAGGATAAGGGAATACGTGCCTGAGCATGTGGAACTTCTTCTCTGGGATGAGCGATATACAACGCAGGAAGCAGAAAGGCTAATCATGGAGATGGGCTGGAAGAAAAGAAAAGAGCTTAAGGATAGCCTGTCCGCCTATGTGATGCTTCTTGAGTATATTGAAAATATCTGATGGGGCGTCTAAGGTTTTTTATACCATTGTTTTTGGTTCTCTCCTTTTTTATATATACCTTTCTGCCTGTAAAGGTTAATAAAAAGACAGTGGAGATAGAATACGGTACGCCCACGGTGGATATGGCTGTGAAACTTTATAAGGAAGGGCTACTGAGGAACCCCGCCTCCTTTTTATTTATTCACAGCTTCATGCGTAGTAAGCTAGAGGCTGGTGAGTATGAGTTTGACGGCATTGTTTATCCGTGGCATGTTTATGAAAAGATAAGCAAGGGACTTAAAAAGCTACATATAATAACAGTTCCCGAGGGCTATGACCTGTATGATATAGCCAGACTGCTGGAAGATAATGGAATCTGTTCAGCAGAAGACTTTTTAAAGTATGCCAGCTCCGTAGAAACTGCAAGAAAGTATGGGCTAAAAACGCACACCATGGAAGGCTTTTTGTTCCCGGATACCTACTATTTTTCCAAAAACACACATCCTCTGAGGGTTATAGACATGATGTATAAAAACTTTTTGAAAAGGACAGAGGAGCTGAGGGAGAAGCTGAAGGAGAAGGACATGAGCCTTGAGGAATGGGTAATAATAGCATCCATGATAGAAAAGGAAACCTCAAAACCCGAAGAAAAGCCTATGGTCTCCGCAGTTATTCACAACAGGCTTAAAAAAGGCATGAAGCTACAGATTGACCCAACGGTTATATACGCCCTTAAGCGGAAGGGACAGTGGAAGGGGGAAAGGCTTCTCTACAAGGACTTGAGTGTGGAAGACCCATACAACACCTATCTCTTTTACGGGCTTCCACCTTCACCCATATGCAACCCCGGGCTTGATTCATTAAAGTCCGCCCTGGAGCCTGCAAAGGTAAAT
The DNA here is from genome assembly GCA_030549905.1 of Aquificota bacterium. GTDB lineage: Bacteria > Aquificota > Aquificia > Aquificales > Aquificaceae > Pampinifervens. Next base: position 71,560 of record JAUQQK010000006.1, read on the forward strand.
TATCTGTACTTTGTGGCGGACGGCACAGGAGGGCATTACTTCAGTACCACCTTGAGGGAGCATAACCTTATGGTAAGAAGGTATAGGGATGCAAGATAGGTTTATATACATAGCAGGCTTTGGTGTGGAAAAAAGGCTTCTTTTCGCCACCGCAAAAAATGTAAAGGAGGTCTTCGGGTATGAAACGCGGGTGTCTCATATAAGTTTGCCTCCGAAGCTGGGCTATAATGCTATGAGGGGGCAGTATAGGGGTGAAGAGGTGCTTGGCTACCTTTCAAGGATATATTACCCGAACATGCTTAAACTTGTAGCCCTGATAGCCTACGACCTTTACGAGGAAGGTCTCAACTTCATATTCGGACTTGCCCAGCTTGGAGGCTCCTGCGCTGTAGTTAGCACCTACAGGCTAAAGGATACGAGGGAAGAAGTTTTCTTGGAACGTGTCCTTAAGGAGACAAACCACGAGCTTGGTCATACCTTTGGGCTTATGCACTGCAGAGACAGCCGGTGTGTTATGAGCTTTTCAAACAGCCTTTTAGATGTAGATGCTAAAAGCAGGTTTTTCTGTGAAAGTTGCATTAAAATATTACCAAAACCTTAAGGAGGTTTGTTATGGCAACCATAACCTATGAGGAAGCTCTTCAACTTCTCAAAGAACAGATAAAGGGCTTTGAAGCAAGCGCCAAGATGGAAGAGGTGGGTGTGGTTTATTATGTGGGCGACGGTGTAGCAAGAGCTTATGGACTTGAAAATGTGATGGCTAATGAGCTTGTGGAGTTTGAAGGTGGTACTATGGGTCTTGCCTTCAACCTTGAGGAGGACAATGTGGGTATTATCGTGCTTGGTAGTGAGAGCGGAATAAGGGAAGGCTCCATAGTTAGAAGAACGGGTAGAATACTTGACGCTCCCGTGGGTGAGGGTCTCATTGGCAGGGTCATAGACCCGCTTGGAAACCCCCTTGATGGAAAGGGTCCAGTGCAGTATGAATACAGGTCTCCTGTGGAAAAGATAGCACCGGGTGTGGTAAAGCGTAAATCCGTGCATGAGCCACTTCAGACTGGTATAAAGGCAATAGACGCCATGATTCCCATAGGGAGGGGTCAGCGTGAGCTGATAATAGGAGACCGTTCCACCGGTAAAACCACCATATGCATAGACACTATACTGAACCAGAAGGACACGGATGTCTATTGCATATACGTGGCTATAGGTCAGAAACGTTCTACCACCGCAAGGATAATTGAACTTCTTGAGCGTAGCGGTGCAATGGAATATACCTGTGTGGTGGTGGCTTCCGCCACAGACCCCGCATCGCTTCAATACCTTGCACCCTTTGTGGGATGCACCATAGGTGAGTATTTCAGAGATAACGGAAAGCATGCCCTCATCATATACGACGACCTTTCAAAACATGCAGAAGCCTACAGACAGCTATCCCTTCTCATGAGAAGACCACCCGGCAGGGAAGCCTATCCCGGAGATGTTTTTTATCTTCACTCAAGGCTCTTGGAGCGCGCAGCAAAGCTAAACGACGAGCTTGGTGCTGGCTCACTTACCGCCCTACCCATCATTGAAACAAAGGCAGGAGACGTGGCAGCCTACATCCCCACCAACGTGATTTCCATAACGGACGGTCAGATATACCTTGAGCCGGACCTCTTTAACAAGGGTATAAGACCCGCCATAAACGTAGGTCTGTCCGTCTCAAGGGTTGGTGGTGCAGCGCAGATAAAGGCTATGAAGCAGGTGGCAGGAACCCTGAGGCTTGAGCTGGCACAGTTCAGAGAGCTGGAGGCTTTCGTTCAGTTTGCCTCCGAGCTTGACAAGGCAACCCAGCAGACCATAAACAGGGGTCTAAGGCTTGTGGAGCTTCTCAAGCAGGAACCCTACAGCCCCATACCCGTCGAAAAGCAAATAATAGCCATATACGCAGGAACGGGTGGATACCTTGATGACCTGCCAGTAGAATCTGTTAGAAAGTTTGAGAAGGAGCTTTATGCATACCTTGACAGGGAAAAGCCTGAACTTTTAAAGGAGATAAGAGAAAAGAAAGCCCTTGACGACCAGCTTAAGGCTAAGATAGATTCCGCTCTCAAGGACTTCAAGTCTAAATTCATACCTTGAGGGTATATGTAGGCTGTAGTGGTTTTTTCTACAGGGACTGGGTGGGGGGTTTTTACCCCCCGAACATAAAAAGGGAGGATTTTATAAGGTTCTATGCCCAGCACTTTGAAGTGGTAGAAATAAACTCATCCTTTTATAACTTTCCCAGCAGAGGGACCATAAAGAGCATGCTCTCAAGAACTTCAAGCCTTAAGTTTGCTTTCAAGGCTCACAGAGTCTTTACGCATTTCCGGAAGTATTCGCAGGAAGAAATAAAAAAATTTTTGCACGCTCTTGAGCCCGTCTTTGAAGAAGACAGGTTTATAGCCCTGCTTTTTCAATTTCCCGAAAGCTTTGGATATTCAGAGGAGCATTTAGAGTATTTAAAAGGGCTTGCAAGAGACTTTCGGGGTTATACAAAGGTGGTTGAGGTGAGAAACAGAAGCTTTAAGAAGGTGGATTTTTATACCTTCCTTGAAGAAGAGGGCTTTTCTTTGGTAAACACGGATGCTCCGAAGGGTGGAAGGTTTCTGGTAGGTCCCTGGGTAGGTGTGGGTGCTATTAACTATGTAAGGCTTCATGGAAGGAACGCCGAAAGGTTATACGATTACCTTTACTCCCTTGAGGAGCTAAAGAAAATAAGAGACAGGATAAAAAGGCTCGGAAACAGAGACACTTACATATTTTTTAACAACACGGTAAAGGCTCAAGCTGTGCTGAACGCCCTTCAGCTAAAGCTTCTCTTTGGTATAAGGGTGGATATACCCCAGAGCTTAGAAAGGTCTTTGAAGGAAAGGGAGTGGGAATGACCACCATTAGTATATTATTGTCAAATTTTCTCACAAGATTATATTAAAAACCATGAGGGAAGTGAACAGAGATGCAAAAGAGCTTTTGGAGAAGGCTCTTGAGGCACATATGGCGGGAAACCTACAGCAGGCAATAGAACTATACAAGCAGTCTATAGACCTTCAACCCACAGCGGAAGCCTATACCTACATGGGCTGGGCTTACAGTATGCTTGGAGACTTTGAAAAGGCTATAGAGCTATGCATGAAAGCCATTGAGCTTGACCCAGACTTTGGAAACCCTTACAACGACATAGGCTCGTATCTCATAGCCCTCGGAAGGCTTGATGAGGCTGTTCCATGGCTCAAAAGGGCAATAACCGCCAGAAGATATGAGCCAAGGCACTACCCCCATATGAATTTAGCAAGGGTTTACCTGTCTAAGGGTCTTTTCAAGGATGCCCTTCTTGAGCTGGAAAATGCCATAAGGCTGGCACCTGACTATAAACCAGCGCATGTACTTAGACACCAGATACTGGCTATGCTAAACTAATTGCATGCCAAAGGCAAGCGGAGAATATACGGTGGCTTACAATAAGGAAGCAAAGGCAGAGTATGAAATCTTAGAAACTTATGAGGCTGGCATCGTGCTTGAGGGTCCAGAGGTCAAATCTCTGAGAAACAGGCAGAGCGTATCCTTCAAAGACAGCTTTGTAAGGATAGAAGACGGTGAAGCATGGCTTTATAACCTTTACATATCCCCCTATAAGTTTGCCACCATCAAGCCACCAGACCCTTTGAGGAAGAGAAAACTCCTGCTTCACAAGAGGGAAATCTTGAGGCTTATGGGAAAGGTGAAGGAAAAGGGCTACACCATAATACCCCTGAGGGTTTATTTCAAAAACGGCAAGGCTAAGGTGGAGATAGCTCTTGCTAAGGGTAAAAGGGTCCATGACAGGAGGGAAGAGCTGCGTCAGAGGGACCTTGAACGTCAGCTGAGAAGGGAATTGAAAGAGGGCAAGATAAAGCTATAATAATATCTCTGGCTGGAGGGGTGGCCGAGCGGTCGAAGGCGGGTGATTTGAAATCACCAGTGGGTTGCCAGCCCACCGGGGGTTCGAATCCCTCCCCCTCCGCCAAGGAGAAGACTATGCAAAAGCCCTGGGAAGGAAGGTTCAGAGAAAGAACAGAGAAATTTGTAGAGGATTTTACCCAGTCGGTCAGCTTTGATAAGGAGCTTGCCCTCTGGGATATAAAACAGAGCAAGGCTCATGTCAAGACCCTTCAAAAAGCCGGAATTCTTCCGGAAGAGGAAGCCTCTTTGCTCCTTAAGGGGCTTGAGGGGATAGAGGAGGAGGTTCGTCAGGGAAGGTTTGACTTTAGGGTAGAGCTGGAAGATGTGCATATGAACATAGAAGCAGAGCTTATAAAAAGGCTTGGTGAGGTGGGCGGGAAGCTCCACACGGCAAGAAGCAGGAACGACCAGGTGGCTACAGATGAAAAACTTTATATAAAAGATAGCATAGGGGAGGTGTTAGAGCTTTTGAGGGAGCTAAGAAAAAGCCTTGTAAGGTTTGCGGAAAAGAGCGTGGATTTTGTGATGCCCTCCTACACGCACCTGCAGAGGGCTCAGCCCATAAGGGTGGCTCATTACTTTTTAGCCTACAGGGAAATCTTCCTTACAGATGCTGAAAGGTTCATTAACGCATACAGGCTTGCGGACTGCCTTCCCTTGGGTTCTGGAGCCGTGGCAGGCGTGGATTTTCCCCTTGACAGGTTTTACACAGCGGAACTTCTTGGCTTTAACAGGCTTTGCAGGAACTCCATGCAGGCTACCGCAGACAGGGACTTTATCCTTGACCTTTTATATGCCTGTGCTGTGTGCGGTATGCACCTTTCGAGGCTCTCAGAAGACCTTATTCTCTGGTCTTCGGAAGAGTTTGGCTTTGTAGAACTTCCTGACAGGCTCTGCACGGGAAGCTCCATAATGCCACAGAAGAAGAACCCCGATGTGCTTGAGCTGATAAGGGGAAAAACGGGAAGGCTGTACGGAAACCTTTTGAGCCTTCTGACCACCCTTAAAGGTCTTCCCATGGCTTACAACAGGGACCTGCAGGAGGACAAGGAACCCCTCTTTGACAGCCTCAGGGCCATAAAGGACTGTCTTACGGGCATGAGGCTTGTGCTTGAAGGTATGAGCCTGAAAGAAGGTAGGCTTTACAGCTCTGCGGGAAGTTTCAGTCTTATGACGGACCTTGCAAACTACCTGGTGCTTAAGGGCCTTCCCTTCAGGCAGGCTCATAAGGTAGCAGGTTCCATAACCGCATACCTTCTTGAGAAGGGGAAAAAGCCCGAGGAGCTGAGCCTTGAGGAGCTAAAGAGCTTTTCCGAGCTTTATGAAGAGGACGCCCTCAGGCTTTTAAAGCCTGAAGCTTCTGCAGACAGGAGGAAGGTCTTTGGAGGCACTGCAAGGGAAGAGGTTTTAAGGAGGCTTGAAGTGGCAAAGAGAGAGGAGGGGCTTTCATGAAGCTCTTTTTTGTTTTTCTGATTCTTATCCTTGTGGCGGGTATATCTGGCATGTTTGTCTTTTTAAACCAGCAGAAGGTGGTTTTTGTGCTGACACCTGCCATGAAGGGAACCTATTACATCATACCTGAGATGCCACTGGGTCTTTTAGTGGTTCTGAGTTTCTTCACTGGACTTATTGCTGGTTATATTCTTTCTCTCCTTGCAAGGCTTTTAAGGTAGTTTTATATTTATCTACGGGAGGGCAAAATGGCTATAGAATACCAGCCCATGTATGTTCTGGCAAGCGGTATGCTCCTTCAGCAGAGGAAGCTTGACACCATAACCAACAACCTTGCCAATATGGACACGCCCGCCTTCAAGAGGGAGCTAATGCTGGCAAGCTTATGGGAAACTCCAGAGGGTCAAAGGCTACCGGACAACAGCCCGGAAAACCCCACTAACAACTTCCTGTATCCGGTTGTGGAAAGGGTCTTTACAGACCTCTCTCAGGGAGCCATAAGGCAGACGGGAAACCCCTTAGACCTCGCCATAGAAGGCAGGGGCTTTTTTGCCCTCAGGTCTCCTCAGGGTGTGGTCTATACACGCAAGGGCAACTTCAGGCTTGATGCGGAGGGCTATTTAGTAAATGAGCTGGGCTACAGGGTTCTGGATACAAACCTTCAGGACATAAGGCTGGAGGGACAGCCTACCTTTGGCGCGGATGGCTCCGTCTTTGTAAACGGTCAGCAGGTAGCTACCCTTGGGGTTTTTGAGCTTGCAAACCCTCAAAAGCTTGGAAGAGACCTCTTTACGGGGCAGCCCCAGCAGGCTCGGGGCTTTAGGCTTATGCAGGGCTTTCTTGAGCTATCCAATGTGAACCCTGTGCTTGAAATGGCTCAGCTTATTCAAAGCCATAGGGCTCATGAAACCTACGCAAACCTAATAAGGTCCTTAGACGCCATATATGAGAGGCTCAACCAGGCTTTCTAAAAGAGGCTCTTCTGAGAGGTCTTTTTCTTTATCTCTTCAAGGTCTTTAAGGAGGCTCTTAAACTCAAGCCTTTCAAACCTCTCTTTGAGGGCTTCCAGCTGAGGCTCACCTATGAGAAGGTCTTCTTCTCTGACCTCAAGCTCCTCCACCCTGTGAAGGCTTAAGAGCTCAAGGGCAAGCTTTAATTTTTCCCTGTCCGCCTGTGGAAAGGCGGTGGAAAAGTCTTCCCACCTTGCCAGTATGTTTTCCACACTGCCGTATGTTTCAAGTATCCTTATAGCAGTTTTTGGACCCACGCCCCTGACACCTTCTATGTTATCCACCTTGTCTCCCACAAGGGCAAGGTAATCTCTGAGCTTTTCCGGTGGCACGCCGAACTTTTCCAGCACCTTCCTTCTATCAAAAACCTCCTGGCTTATGGGGTTTATCACAAGAAGCCTGTCATTTACAAGCTGGAGTATGTCCTTGTCTGGGGAATAGACCTTTACCTTGAAGTCCTTTTCTAAAGCCCACTGGGCTATGGTGGCAATAAGGTCGTCCGCCTCATAGCCTTCCAGCTCATATATCTTTATGCCAAGAAGGGATACAAGCTCCTTTATCACAGGCACCTGCACCTTTAACGGGTCTGGCATGGCAGGTCTCTTTGCCTTATACTCCGAATACTTCTTTTCTCTTTTGGTGGGAGCAGGCAGGTCAAAGGCTATGGCAAAGTATTTAGGCTTTTCTGTCTTTATTATGTACAGGAGGGCTCTCATAAAACCGTATATGGCTCCCGTAGGAAAGCCTTCCTTAGTAGATAGGGGCGGAAGGGCAAAAAAGCTCCTGTAGAGGAAGGCAGAACCATCAAGGAGGTAAAGGGTCTTCATGGCATGTGCATGACCTTTCTGTAGTATCCCTTCATAGCTTCCACCATGGACCTTGTGGCTTTTTCCACATCCTCAAAGCCCAGAATGGCTGATACAACCGCTATACCTTTTGCACCGGCGGAAAGCACCTCCTGAACCCTGTAGTGGGTTATGCCTCCTATGGCAACTATGGGCTTATTGGTTAGCTTTACTGCCTGACGAAGCCCCTCTATACCCACAAGCCTGTAGTTTTTCTTAGTGGTGGTTTCATAGACAGAGCCAAAGCCTATGTAGTCTATGGGAAGGTGTTCCACCTCCTTTAGCTTATCCACCGAATTGACCGAATAGCCTATATACAGCTTATCACCCACAAGCCTTCTTACCACATCGGGTGGAAGGTCCTCCTGTCCCACATGCACACCGTCCGCCTCCACCGCAAGGGCAAGGTCTACCCTGTCATTAACCACTAAGTCCACGCCATGGCGTCTTGTTAATTCTCTTAAAACCAACAACTCTTCATACATCTGACGGGCTGTCTTGTTTTTGAACCTGTATTGAAGGGCTGTTATACCACCCTTTATGGCGGACTCTATGGTCTGCACCAGGTCCCTGTCTTGAAAGTAGGCATCATCGGTAACTAAATAAAGGGTCAGGTTCATTTTCTCCTCCTTGCAAATGAAACTCAGTTAGCTTATATTATATGCCATGCAAATTGAAGAGCTTAAACATAAGTTTGAGCAGTTTTTGAGGCAGAGGGGGTATAAGATAACCAAGGGCAGGTTTGAGATAATTGACAGGATAGCCAGCTACGGACAGCACTTTGAGATTGAAGAGCTGGTAAGGTGGATAGCAAGTCAGGACAGGTCAGTAGCGAGCAGGTCCACTGTTTATAGAACGGTAAGGCTTCTTCAGGAGTTTGGTGCCATAAGGGAAGTGATAAAGCTGGGCAACAGAACCATATATGAGTTTGTGGCGGGAAAGCCCCACCATGAGCATCTTATATGCGTAGAATGTGGAAAGATAATAGAGTTCTATAAGGAAGAGATAGAAGACCTTCAGGACCGAGTCTGCGAGGAGCACGACTTTACACCCATAAACCATCGGCTTGAGATATTTGGCATATGCTCTGAATGTAAGGGAAGGAAAGATGAGAATAGAAGACTTCAGGCTTACGCTTAAGACCACAAGGGAAGAGCATATAAGACCTAAGGAAGACTTTTCAAGCCTTCTTCAGGAGCAGTTAAGCTCCTTAGAGCCTGTAAAGACCCGTAGATGGCAGGAGCCTGTTGATGCAAGAATTCAGGCAAAGGTGGAGGAGGTTTCTCAGAAGTATGGCATTCCAAAGGAGCTTATATTGGCGATTATCTCCGTGGAAAGTGGTTTTAACCCAAGGGCATACAACAAAAACAAAGACGGCACGGAAGACAGGGGTCTCATGCAGGTAAATTATCAGCATAACATAAGGCTCATGAAGGAGTATGGGATAGAGGACCCAAATCAGCTCTTTGATATAGAAACAAACATAGAGCTTGGAGCAAGGATACTGTATGAAAACTTCAAAAGGTTTGGAAACTGGGTAATGGCGGTAAAAGCTTACAATGGGCTGAAGGCGGACAACTGGGACTATGTACGGAAAGTTTTTGAAAAAACTGGTATGAGGTAAGCCATGAGGATATCAGAGCTTGAAGAAAGGCAAAAGGAGTTTTTAAAAAGGGTCTTTGAGCTAAAAGAGCTTCCTGAAGGGCTGGACTTAGAGGAGTTTTTAGCATCAAGGGGTTGCAGGCTTTATGAGTGTCTGTCCTGCGGAAGGCTGATATTTCATGATAATTATGAGTTCTGGAACTTGAGCGAGTGCTGTGATGACAACTCAAAGCTGGTGGAGGGTGGGCTTTTATGTGAGCTTTGCTACTCAAGGACTCCTGAAAACTTAAAGCACTGGATATTTTTCAAGCCTACCTATTACAAGGAAGTGGAGTTTAATTTAAAATTTTCCAATGCCCCAGATAAAGGACATAGAGGAAGTTAAAGCCTTCATAAGGCAAACTTCTGAAAAGTCTGCCGTCTATGTGGGGTGCGATTCAAGGCAGGTAAGAGACTATACGGTTTTTGTCTCTGTGGTGGTGGTGCATATAGATTCCTGCAGGGGTGCGAGGATATTCTGGAAGGTGGATAGGGTAAGGAGAATAAGGTCTCTAAGGCAGAGGCTTTTGGAGGAGGTTTCAAGGGCTGTCTTCCTGGCTCTGGAAATATCGGAGGTGGTGGGTAAAAGACCCTTTGAGGTGCATCTTGACATAAACCCAAACCCCCAGCATAACTCCAGCCTTATACTGAAAGAAGCCATAGGGTATGTGCTGGCTCAGGGTCTAAAGCCGGTGGTAAAGCCCCACTCTATAGCCGCCACTACGGTGGCAGACTACATTACCAGCAAATACTAAAAGCTATACTCACCAGATATGAGCTTGTTTAGGAAGCTCTCTGGCAGGAAGGCGTGCCTGTGCATGTCTGCAGAGTAGAGCTTTGTCTGAGCCTTTACCTCTCTTGATGGCTCTCTGACAGGATGTTTCTTTGAGCCTATGGACATGGTCCACCAGTAGCCTGCATAACCCGGAATCACTGCCGTGTATAAATCCACTATGGGGAAGACCTTCCTGAGAGCCTTCTGCACCCTGCGGACTATCTCTAAGTGGTAGTGTATGGATTCGGTCTGACCTACATATATGCCATCCTCCTTCAAAGCCCTGAAGACATACCTGAAGAACTCTTCCGTGGTGAGCACATGGGCAAAGCCCACGGGGTCGGTGGAATCCACTATTATTACATCAAACTCCTTCTCGTAGTCCTGTATGTATTTGTATCCGTCCTCGTTCAGCACTATAGCCCTCGGGTCTTCAAAGGCTACCGCCATGGTGGGAAGGAAACGCCTGGAAACCTCTATAACCTCTTTGTCTATATCCACTAACACGGCCCTCTTCACTTCCGGGTGTTTGAGAACCTCTCTCAGCACTCCACCGTCTCCACCTCCTATTATGAGCACGTTCTCGGGGTTTGGGTGAGCATAAAGGGGCACATGTGCCATGAATTCGTGGTATATGAACTCATACCGCTCATCGCACTGAGCCACGCCGTCCAGCACCAGTATCCTTCCAAAGTGGGGCGATTCCACCACCATTATCTCCTGGTATTCGCTCTTGCCGTGATAGAGCACGTTGGTGATGGGGTAGCAGTGTCTGATGGGTGCGTAAGGGTCTCTTTCCATGAAGAAGGTGTCCGTCATCTCTGCTCACCTCTTGCCTTTTGCCATGTATTATACAACAAAAGGACCTTCTCTACGCTTAGGCTTTCCACCCTTGCCATGGGGTCTATGCCCGCTTCAAGGAGCAGGCTTTCTGACAGTTTGTTTTTAAGAGCCTTTCTCTTTAAGGCATAAAGAGAGGTCAAAAACCTCTTGTATTCTTTAAGGTCAAGCTCAGGAACTTCCTTCTTCCTTTTTAGCCTTATAAGTCCTGACTGCACCTTAGGTGGTGGCATAAAAAACCTTGCGGGTAGGCTCATAAGATACTCTACGCTGTAAAAGGTCTGCAAAAAGGCAGAAAGCCAGCCGGCACCCTTTTGAAGCTTTTGAGCCACCTCCTTCTGAAGCATGTATATGGCCACGGGCACGCATCTGTGGTGAAAGACCGTGTTTTCCACTATAAGACTTGCCACGTTGTAGGGAAGGTTTCCAAAAACTTTTAGGTTTTCACCGAGGGAGCAAAGGTCAAACTTGCTCGCATCCGCCTGATGGATAAAAACCCTGCTGTCCTTTATTTCTTCTCTTAACCTTTCTATCATCTGCGGGTCTATTTCAATAAGGTGTAGTTCCTTAAAGGGGTATTTTAGCACTTCTTTGGTCAGGTTTCCCGTGCCGGGACCGATTTCCACAAGCAGGTCGCTCTCCTGAGGACTTATGAACTCCACTATCTTTGAAAGAACCCCCTTTGCCACAAGAAGGTGCTGACCAAGCTCTTTTTTTAAGGGCATGGAGTATAATTTTAGGCTATGTTTCTGTTCCTGCTTCCTTACAGCAAACGTCAGTCAAGGCTAAACATGAAAAACTGCACAGGAGAGAGGTTCAGCCTTGCGGAGCTGGAGCCCTTAGCAAGGGCTGTGGAAAGGGTTTTTCTTTCAAACTCGGAGCTGTCGCCCCTTTACAGAAGGTTTAAAAGCCTCTTCTGGGAAAACCTTGAGTTCTGGGTCTTTCCGCCACCGGTGGCAAAGTATGTAGAAGAACACTCATGGGTCCTGTCGCCCGTCTATGGTCTTGTAAAGCCCACCGCCTGCCTTCCTTATATGCCCGTGGGCTGGGAAGAGCTTTATGAGGGGGAAAGACTAAAAGACTTCTGGAAGAGGCATCTTAGGAACCTTTCAGAAAAACTCTTCAAGGATAAGGTTCTGGTGCCTTTTGTGGGAAAGGTTGAGCTTTCCCTTTTTGACCTGAAAAAAGCGGAAACAATCATAAGGTTTGAATACTACAGGAAAGACCAGAAGGTTAAAAACCCTTCAAGGTACTACGCTTACACGCTTCGCTACATGGCAGAAAGGGGCATAAGCCTTCAAGAGCTTGAAAGGATAAACTTCTATGACTACAGGGTGGAGAAGGTTGTTCAAAGGGGAAGAACTGTTAAGGTGGTCATGAGGTCGGAGGGCAGGTATGAGGTCTGACATGATTTCTATAGTTATACCCGCCTACAACGAGGAGGAAAACATACCCATACTCTATGAAAAGCTAAGGAGTGTGTTAGAGGGGCTTGGAAGGGAGTATGAGGTCATATTTGTAGATGATGGCTCCACCGACAGTACCTGGGAGAAACTCAAAGAAATTGCTCAGAGGGATAAGAAGGTTAAACTGATACGTTTTAGAAGGAACTACGGACAGACCGCCGCCATGTATGCGGGCTTTCAGCACGCAAAGGGGGAGGTAATAATCACCATGGATGCTGACCTTCAGAACGACCCGGAGGACATTCCAAGACTTCTTCAGGAGCTTGACAAGGGCTACGATATAGTAAGCGGCTGGAGGAAGGACAGGAAGGACCCCTTCCTTTCAAGGAGGCTACCCTCCATGATAGCCAACTGGGTCATATCAAAGGCGACAGGGGTGGAGCTTCATGACTATGGATGCACCCTCAAGGCTTACAGGGCGGACATAATAAAGAGGTTAGAGCTTTACGGAGACATGCACAGGTTTCTTCCAGCCCTGACAAAAAGGCTTGGAGCAAAGATAACAGAACTGCCTGTAAAACATCACCCGAGAATATACGGGAGGTCCAAATATGGCATAGGCAGGACAATAAGGGTCATACTGGACATATTTCTTGTGAAATTTTTGAACGAATACATAAACAAGCCCATGTATGTGTTTGGCACTGCAGGTTTTCTTCTTCTTAGTCTTGGTCTTGCTTTGCTCTTCTACCTTGTTTTTATAAAACTTTTCCTTGATGAAGACATAGGAAGAAGACCCCTCCTGATACTTAGCGTCCTCTTTACACTTGCTGGTATACAGTTCATATCTACTGGCATCATAGCGGAGCTTTTAGTAAGAGTTTATTACAGGACAAGAGAAGACAAACCCTTTATGATAGAAGAGAAGGTAAACATTGAATAAAAAAGGTATGACTAATGGCATTGCCCTTATTTCCTCCACAACATAAAATCTATGCATGAGTATGAAAAACATAGACCTTGACCTCAGGCTTGTGGAGCTTTTCTGCTGTGTGTATGAAAAGGGAAGCATAGCGGAAAGCTCAAACTGTCTTCATCTTTCCCAATCTACCATTAGCTTCCACCTGCATCAGCTTGAAAAGTCTATAGGTCTTAAGCTCTTTTACAAGAAGGGAAGGAAACTATACCCTACGAGCAATGCCCACATGCTGTATCCTTACGCAAAGAAACTCTTAGAGCTTAAGCTGTCCATGCTTGAAGAAATAAGGCTAATGACTGGCACCTATAAGGGCTACATAAAAATAGGTGCAAGCTCCATACCCGGCACATACCTTCTGCCAGAGTTTGTGAGCCAGTATCTGGAAAGGAATCCAAACACACATATAGAGCTTCTTGTGGAGGACTCGGGCTTGGTGCTGAAAAGGGTGCAGTCGGGTGATGTGGATTTAGGGTTTGTGGGTTTTAATTATTCAGAAACGGACTTGGAGGTTGTAGAGGTATGGGATGATAGGGTGGTGTTTGTTGGTGGTAAGGGTATAAAGGAGAACCTTACCCTTGAAGAGCTTGTAAAACTGCCCTTTATTTTAAGAGAACCAGCCTCCGGCACAAGACGCTTTATGGAGGAATATCTAAAGTCCTACCGCATTAGCCCGAGAAGTCTTAATATAATAATGACGGTCAATAAGAACGAAGTTCTTCTTGATGTGCTGAGAAGGGTCAGAGCGGTTTCTTTTGTATCTTCAAGGCTTTTAGAGAGAGAAGGGCAAAAGGGAATAAAGCCTCTAAAAATAAAAGACTTTGACCCACCTATCAGGAAGTTCTATCTGATATACAGCAGGGAAAGACCACAAAGCCCGGCGGTAAGGAACTTTCTTCAGGAGGTTTATAAAAATCTTCAAAAGGTAAGCCTTTAGACCTCCGCACCTTCTAAAATCTTGTCGCATCCACAGGTGCGCTCCTGAGGTAGCTGGGCTATAAACTTCCTTATAACCTCCTTTATCTCCTCCTCCTTCTGTTTCATAAGATTTATAACCTCCTCACTGGTGAGCCTGTAGCCTGCAATACCTGCCGCCGGGTTTGCCACCACACACAGGCTTGCATAACACATGGTTAACTCCCTTGCCAGAACCACCTCAGGATAGCCCGTCATACCCACCACATCACCACCCAGTCTTTCTATAGCCCTTATCTCCGCCGGCGTTTCAAACCTTGGACCTTCTGTGCAGGCGTAGGTGCCAGAAGGATGATAAGGAAGCTTTAGCTCCTCAAGTACCTCTACAAGCACACTCTTCATTTGAGGGCAGTATAGCTGGCTTGAGTCTATATGAACCACCTTACCCTCTCGCAGGAGCTTCGCAGGTTTGTCCTCTCCGCAGACAGGAATGGAATAAACCCCCTCGTAGTAAGTGTCCTTTCTTCCCTTTGTAAAATCCAGAAGGTCCTCTACCACCACAAAATCTCCGGGCTTGAAGAGCCTGTTTATTGAGCCTACCGCAGAAATGCCCAAAACCCTATTTACTCCAAGCTCTCTAAAAGCCCAAAGGTTTGCCCTGTAAGGCACCAAGTGAGGTGGGTATTTATGACCCTTTCCATGCCTTGAAAGGAAACATACCTCTTTGCCTTCCAGCCTTCCAACCACCACCTCCGAAGAAGGCTCGCCGAAGGGCGTTCTTATGAAAGCTCTTTCCACCACCTCAAGACCTTCCAGCTCGTAAAGACCGCTACCGCCTACAATACCAATCATAGCTCCCTTGAAGGACAGAGGTCATAGAGGGGGCATTCATGATGCTTTGGTTTCTGGGCGGTGCATATGTACCTGCCAAGCAAGATAAGAAGGTTTGAAAACTTTCCCCAAAGCTCTTGAGGAACCTGCCTCATAAGGTCCTGCTCAATCTTCTCGGGCTTTGTTTCCCTTGTAAGCCCAAGCCTCTGGCTCACCCTCGCCACATGCGTATCCACTGCAATGCCTTCATTCTTGCCAAAGGCGTTATAAAGAATTATGTTTGCACTCTTTCTTCCTATGCCTGGAAGGCTTGTAAGCTCTTCCATGGTGTCGGGCACCCTTCCACCGAACTCTTCCATGATTTTCTGACAGGCAGACTTTATAAACTTTGCCTTATTTCTGTAATAGTTAATAGAGCTTATATCCCCTTCAAGCTCCTCAAGAGGAACCTTGAGATAGTCTTCACAGCTTCTGTATTTTTTGAAAAGCTTTTCTGTGACTTCATTCACCTTCCTGTCGGTGGTCTGCGCTGCAAGTATAACTGCCACAAGCAATTCTAGGGGGCTTGAAAAGTTTAGCTCAAGCTTATCTGGAAAAACCTTTTCAAGTCTATCCACTATGAGCTTTGCGTCCATATGGTAAAATTTTAACATGGGCTGGGAGGGTTATGTGGCTTTAGGCTTTGCGGTCATATTTTTGAGCATAGCACTTTCTATAAAAAGCGGTATAGTGAGGGGGCTATCACTGTTATATTCTGTTGCCTTCCTTCTCTTTGCGGGTGGTGACTATGTGGGCCAGTATTCAAAACCTGCCTCCTACATGCTTTATCTTCTTTCTCTGAGCTTCTTTGCCATAACCTTCTTTTACAACTACCGCTTTAGACACCTTTCAAGAAAGGCTTCTCTCAAAGAATACATAGACCCTCTGGCGGGCACGGGCAACAGGCTCTACTTTGAGGAGGTGGTAAAGGCGGAAGTGGAAAGTATGGAAAGGCTCGGCATAAGGTATGCGGTAATCTTTATAGACCTTGACAATCTAAAGGCTATAAACGACACATACGGGCATGAGAGGGGCGATGAATACATAAGGCTTACGGGAAAGGTCATAAAGGAGAACCTAAGAATAGACGACATGGTGGCAAGGTATGGCGGCGATGAGTTTGTGGTGATATGCTCCATAAGGTCCTGCGGTGAAGTACTTTCTATAGTTGGAAGGTTAGAGGAAGGTCTGGAAGGTCTGAGAGGGGAAACAAGCATGGATTATTCCTTCTCTCTGGGCTTTGCCTGCTATCCGGATGAGGGCAGGAGCTTTGAGGAAGTTTTGAGCCTTGCGGATAAACGCATGTATAATAATAAGCTCAAAAAGAGGAATGCAAAAACAAATAGCCCTTCTGTATAGCCCTGACCCTGAAGGGATAGAAAAGGTTTTTATAGACAATTCCATAAGCTATAGAAGGCTGGGCAACGTTTTTCTCCTGCAGTGGGAAGAGTTCTTGTCGGTGCTATCCGAGCTAAAGGAAGAACTTTTAAGAGACGTAAGAATTTCTTTTGCAAAACCAGAAGAACTTAAAGACCCCAACAAGCTTTTAGAAATAGGCTTCAGAGCAAGGACTTTAGACCAGTTATCGGAGGAAGAGCTCTTTAAAAACCTCTCAAAGATACTTGGAACAGCTCAGAGCTATTTTCATGCGATAGTGTGCGCAAAGAGTATGAAGATTTATGGCTTTGAAGCTCTATGCAGGTCTCAGGTACCTGTCTTTAAGCTCTTTAATGTAAGCAATAGAATAGCTCTTCTCGTGGATAACTTCTGCAGGGAAAGGGCTATATATGAATTCAAAAGAAGGTTCTTGAGGACAGACTATAAGCTTTTCCTAAACTTCCATCCTAAGTTCCTGAAAAACCCCCTTGAAAACGCAGGAGACCTTATATCCCTTCTACACTTCATGGAGGTCTCACCCTCAAGGGTGGTGGTGGAGATAGACGAGTATGAGGGTATGGACCTAAACAGCCTCAAGATGCTCAGAAACCTTCTGGAGGGGGAGGGGGTTCTGGTGGCTTTAGACGACGTGGGTGCTGGCTATGCAGGTTTATACCAGCTTACAGAGATAAAACCCCACATAGCCAAGCTGGATATGGAGCTGGTCAGAAGAATAGACAAGAACCCCATGAAACAGAGCATAGTAAAGGCTCTTATAAGCGCCTGCAAGGATGTGGGTATAATGGTTCTAGCTGAAGGCGTAGAAAGAGAGGAGGAGCTTAAATTCTTTCTTGAGGCAGGTGTGGGCCTTTTTCAGGGCTTTCTCTTTGCCAGACCTTCACCACATCCAAACACCTTAGAAATTGAAAAGCTGGCTTATAATTTATTGTCTACATACGCTCGGAGGTAATAGTCATGAAAACCCTTGCTTATGGCTTTCCAAAGCTAGGAGAGAAAAGAGAGTTCAAAAGCCTCCTAGAAGGCTTCTGGAAGGGTAAGCTTTCTGAGGAGGAACTAATAAGGGGTATGCAGGCTCTTGAGGAGCAGAGGGCTTTAACATACAGCCAGCATGTGGAATACTTCCCTTCTGGAGAGCTTTCATACTACGACTTTATGTTAGATATGGCTATAACTCTTGGTGCTGTTCCCAAAAGGTTTGGCTCTTATGAGGGTCTTAGAACCTACTTTGAGATGGCTCGTGGTGGTCAGGCTTTGGAGATGACCAAATACTTCAACACCAACTACCACTATCTTGTGCCGGAGCTTGAAGGCAAGGATTTTAAGCTTTTAGAAAACCTTCCCCTTAGGGACTATCAGTTTTTAAACTCAAAGGGCTACAGCCCGCTTCCAAGGCTCATAGGACCCTATACCTTCCTCAGGCTCTCAAAGATCTTGAAAAGAAAGGAGGAGGGTCCCTTCCCCCTGTATGAGCTTGCTAAATTGGAGGGTCAGGAGGAGTTTGAAGAGTATCTTAATGCGGTCTTCCCCGTGTATGAGGAGCTTCTAAGGAGCCTGTCTTCTGCGGGTGCCAGAAGGGTTCTGATTGAGGAGCCTGCTCTGTGCCTTGATATGCAGGAATGGGAGTGGGAGCTGGTACATGAAACTTACGGATGCCTTAGCAAGCATGCGAACATATGGCTGATAACCTACTACGACAGCGTTTCTGACTACAGGAGGTTTGTGGAGCTTCCCGTAAAAGCCCTTGGGCTTGACCTTGTATCCAACAGGGAAAACCTTGAAAGCATACAGAAATACGGCTTTCCGGAGGACAAAACCCTTATAGCGGGCATAATAAACGGGAGGAACGTATGGAGGGCAAACCTTAAAGAAAAGCTTGAACTCCTTGAGGAACTATCAAGGTATGCAAAAGATATGCTTATATCCAACTCCTGCCCCCTCTTTCACCTGCCTGTGAGCCTTGAACCAGAGGATAGCCTTCCAGAGGGCCTGAAGGAAAGGCTTTCCTTTGCAAAGGAAAAATTGAAGGAATTAAAAAGCCTGAAGGAAGCCCTTGAAGGAAGAGAGGAAGCCCTCAAAGAGGTGGAGGAGTCTTCAAGGCTTTCTTCTCAAGCCTTTGCGGTAAAGGAAGAAGTTAGAAGAAGGGTGGCAAGCCTAACAGAGAAGGACTTTGAAAGAGAGATGCCTTATAAGGAGAGGGCAAGGCTTCAGCAGGAGCTTTTAAACCTTCCCTTACTTCCTACCACCACCATAGGCTCCTTCCCTCAGACGGAGGAGGTCAGAAGGGCAAGAAGTGCCTATACATCGGGCAAAATGTCTGAGCAGGAGTATAAGGAGTTTATAAGGAAACAGATAGAGCATGTGGTCCGTGTGCAGGAGGACATTGGTCTTGATGTGCTGGTGCATGGTGAGTTTGAAAGGACGGACATGGTAGAGTTTTTCGCTCAAAGGCTTGAAGGCATTGCCACCACAAGGCACGGCTGGGTCCTCTCTTACGGCTCAAGGGTCTATAGACCACCCATAATATACGGAGATGTTTACAGACCTGCCCCCATGACGGTGGAGGAGATTACCTACGCTCAGTCCCTTACCCAAAAGCCCGTAAAGGGCATGCTAACGGGACCTGTCACCATACTCAACTGGAGCTATTACAGAGAAGACGTTCCAAAGCATGAGATAGCCTATCAGATAGCCCTTGCTTTGCTTGAAGAGGTAAAAGACTTAGAAAGGGCTGGAATAAGGGTCATTCAGATAGACGAGCCCGCCTTCAGAGAGGGGGCACCCCTCAAAAGAAGGGACTGGAAGGCATACTTTGACTGGGCGGTCAAAGCCTTCAGGCTCTGCTCAAAGGCAAGCCCCCAGACGCAGGTTCATACCCACATGTGCTACAGTGAGTTCAACGAGGTGCTTGAATACATATATCAGATGGACTTTGATGTTATATCCATAGAAGCCTCACGCAGTAAGGGTGAGATAATCTCAGCCTTTGAAAACTTTAAGGGCTGGGACAGGCATATAGGCATAGGCGTCTATGATATACACTCTCCTGCAGTTCCTACAAAGGCTCAGATAAGGGCTGTGTTAGAAAGGTCAATGAAGGTGCTTCCCGTGGAGCTTCTCTGGGTAAACCCGGACTGCGGTCTTAAGACAAGAAGGTGGGAGGAGGTGGTGCCCGCCCTGAAAAACATGGTGGAAACCGCAAAGGAGCTTCGTAAGGAGCTGGTAAAGGCATGAGCAGGGACGAGCTTCTTATAAACACCATAAGGTTTTTGAGTTTAGACCAGGTGGAAAGGGCAAAGTCAGGACACCCGGGCATGCCCCTTGGTGCCAGCCACATAGCATACCTCATATACGACCGCTTTTTGAGGTTTAACCCCAAGAACCCTAAGTGGTTTAACAGGGACCGCTTTGTGCTGTCAGCAGGGCATGCCAGCGCCATGCTCTACTCACTTCTTTTCGTGATGGGCTATGAGCTGAGCCTTGAAGACCTAAAAAGCTTCAGACAGCTGGGAAGCAGGACGCCCGGACATCCAGAGAACTTCTTAACCCCGGGCGTGGAAGCCACCACAGGACCCTTAGGTCAGGGCATAGGCAATGCAGTGGGCATGGCTCTTGCTGAAAAGTATCTTTCCTCCTACTTCAACAGGGAAGGCTTTCCCATAATAGACCACTACACTTTTGCCTTAGTGAGCGACGGAGACCTGATGGAAGGAGTTTCCTGCGAGGTCTCTCAGCTGGCAGGACACTTTAGACTTCACAAGCTGGTGGTCATATGGGACAACAACAGGGTATCCATAGATGGTCCCACCTCTCTTGCCTGGTCTGAGGACGTACTAAAGAGGTTTGAAGCCTTTGGCTGGTATGTGCAGCATATAGAAGAGGGCTATAACCTGGAAGAGATAGAGAAGGCTATAAGAAGGGCTTTAGAGCAGAAGGAAAGACCCTCCTTCATATCCGTAAGAACCCACCTTGGCTATGGCTCTCCCCTTCAGGACGATGCAAAGGTTCATGGGTCTCCCATGGGCAGAGAAAAGGCTCTTGAAACAAAAAGACGCTTTGGCTGGCCAGAGGAGGACTTTTATGTGCCTGAAGAGGTCTATGCCTACAGGGAAGAGAAGATAAAAAGAGGACAGGAGCTGGAGGAAGAATGGAACAGGCTCTTTAAGGCTTACAGGGAAAAGTATCCAGAACTTGGAGAGCTTTTAGAAAGAGCCGTAAAGGGAGACCTGGGTCAGGAATACAGAAAACACATACCCGTCTTCAGCGAGCCGATGGCAACCCGTCAGGCGAGCGGTAAGGTGCTAAACGCCATAGCTCCGCACATTCCCTTCCTTTTTGGAGGCTCTGCAGACCTCTCTGAATCCAACAACACCTACCTTCACGGCATGGGTGACTTTCTGGCGGAAAACCCCACAGGAAGAAACATACATTTTGGTGTGAGAGAGCATGCGATGGGCACCATTTTGAACGGCATGGCATACCACGGAGGCATAATACCCTACGGCGGCACCTTTTTAGTCTTTTCCGATTATATGAGGCCCTCCATAAGGATAGCCGCCATGGCAGGGCTTCAGGTGGTATATGTCTTTACCCATGATTCAATAGGTCTTGGTGAAGACGGACCTACCCACCAGCCTGTGGAACAGCTAAGCTCTCTAAGGCTCATTCCAAACCTGTGGGTAATTCGCCCGGCGGATGCCAACGAGACCGCTGTAGCCTGGGATATGGCTTTGCAGAGAAAGGAGGGTCCAACAGCTCTCATACTCACAAGGCAGAAGGTAAGCCTCATAGACAGGACCAAATATCCCTCTGCAGAGGGCATAAGAAGGGGTGCATATATTCTCTTAGACTCGGATGAGCTTCCTGAGGTTATCCTTATGGCAAGCGGTTCTGAAGTGGAGCCTACCTTGAGGGCGGGCGAGATGCTTAAAGAAAAAGGTGTAAAGGTAAGGGTAGTCAATATGGCAAGCTTTGAGGTCTTTGAGGCTCAGGAGGAGGAATACAGAAGGCATGTTTTACCCCCCGAGGTGAGGAAGAGGGTGGCAGTAGAGGCTGGAAGGGGTCTTTGCTGGCACAGGTATGTGGGGCTTGATGGTCTTGTAATAAGCCTTGAAACCTTTGGAAAGTCCGCACCCGGAGACAGGCTCATGGAATACTTTGGCTTCAGTGCAGAGAAGATAGCTGAAAAAGTGCAAGGGCTACTTTAAATACCTGAGGATGGTCATATCCTTCTGGTCAGCTATAATGTTCATCAAAGCCTCATAGGCTAATCGGTAGCGGGTATATTCCATTATGCTCGTGGAGAGGTCCGCATCTTCTATGTCTGACTTTTGCTTGTTTAAACTGTCCTGCAGGCTTTCCTGCATGGGCTGTAGGTCTTTAACATTGGCTAACACGCTTCCCACCTGAGACCTTCTAAAGGATACTCTGTCAAAGGCTCTCTGAAGGAGCATAAGGTCTGAATCATCAGGATACATACCGCCAAGGAGCTTATCTCCCATCCTCTTGACCGCCTGAAGCACGTTTGGGTAATAAAAATCTGAAGCACCAGCATCAAAGTCTCCACCGCTCGTGTCCTGCACGCTTATATCTTTGGAAATATCCACTGGCATAAGCATGAGAGAGTAGCTTCCATCTGGGTTCTGGCTTACTTTTGCATTTACAAGGTTTGAATAGTTAGAGTTTATGAAGTTCGCAAGGTCATTAAGGGTTTGCGTGGTCGTGTAGTTAACATTCAGGCTCACATTACCCACACTTATGCTCAGTGTTCCAGCTGTGTTGAAGTTAACTCCTGGGCTTGCAAAGGTTGCCTGAGAGATTGCCACGTTTAAACCAAAGGTTTCTCCGCCCTTTAAGAAGACGGAAACCTGAAGGTTTTCCGTCAGCCATACCTTAAAGTCCTCCGGGCTTGCCATGTAGCTTAAGGTATTTTCATCAAAGGGCTTCTGCGTCAGGCTTGCACCGCCAAAGAGGTAGTTGCCTCCCAGCTGGTCATTAGCCCTGTCAATAAGGGCTTTAAGGTTTGAAGAAAAGTATTCTCCTATTGCTCTTAATTCTTCTTTCTGAAGCACCTGGTTCTTTGCCTGAATGGTCTTTGCATAAAGCTGGTTCAGAGTATCCACCACCTTCCCGAGGCTTGAATCCATGTAGCTCAGCACCGTATCCGCAAAGAGCCTGTTCTTTGAATACTGAGAAAGTTGAGCTATCTCCTTTTTCAGGTTCAGCACATGGTAGGTGGAGGGTGGGTCTTCTGATATGTCCTGAAGCCTCCTGCCGGTAGATATCTCAAGTGTCTTTTCTGACAGGTTCTTTCTGACCCTTGCATCCTGCTGCTGGAATATGGAAAAGAGCAAATTATCTGGCACTTTCATGGCACATCACCTCTATATCATATTAAGGGTTGCCTGAAGCATTTCATCCATCCTGCTGACTACCTGCGCAAGGGCTTCGTAGCTCCTCTGCACCTTCATAAGCTCTATGTATTCGTTGTCTATGGAAACGCCCTGCATCTCCTGAAGCCTTGCGTTTAAAGACTCAAGCAGGGCACTTTCTATCTCATACTTTTTCTTGAGGTCCTTCTGTCTTCCTGCCACCGCATTTACCATATTGTTGTATAGCCCCTTTGCTGTCTCCCACCAGCTCCTTGAAAGGTTTGTAAACTCATCCGCCCTTTCATAGTCAAGGTTCTGCACGTATGTATCAGCCATTGGGTTCAGGCTCATGTCTGAAATGTTCGTGCCTGTGAAGAGGGCTTCAGACCTGAAAACAAGATTGTTGCTATCCTGAACCGTGTAATTGGAGTTTGCGGAGCTTATCAGCATGGTATATGTGCCGTCCGGATTATTTACAAGGCTTGCAGTAAATTCGCCACCCGGAAAGGCTGAGTTTATGTTGCTTATAAGGTTATTCAGGCTGTCAGTGGAGCTGTAATTTACCGTAATAGGTCCTCCGGCAAAGCCATAAAAGGTTATGCTCCCAGATATTCCAAGAGGCGCATTAGGGTCGCTAACATGTTTATACCAGTACCAGCTTTGAGTGGTCTGTGCATTAAGGGGTAGCTTTACATCGCTTATAAGCTTTTTTGCAAGCCCCTCAAGGTCGTTGATGTATCCCTGCAGGTCTGACTGAAAATCCAAAAGACCCTTCACGCTTCCCCCCTCTATGAGAGAAGTTATATCCACCTGCGTTCCGTCCTTTGACTTCCAGTATATTCTCTTGCTTCCTGCATCATAGCCCAGCTCCCAGCTGTAGCGGTCCTCCACAAGCACAAACCCCTTGCTGGTTTCCACCCTCACCCTGCCTATCTGGTCTTCCTGCACCCTTATGTTGATATACTGGGAAAGCTCCTTCAGATACTTATCCCTCTCGTCAAGCAGGTTCTTATAATCCTTTCCCCTTGCGTAGGTTTGGGCGTAGCCCGTAAGTATCTCCTGATTTATCTGAGCTATCTTCCTGCTTAGTGTGTTTATCTGGTCCACGTAGGTTCTCATGTCATAGTCAGTGCCCGCCATAAGCCTGTCAAAGTCTACCCTCCTGTCCTTAAGGTAAGCTATCAGGCTCTTCCCGGCGTTTAACAGCTCACTTCTTGCCCCTTCGTTGGTTGGGTCCTTCATAAGGTCCTGATAAGCCTGGAAGAAGCTGTTTATGTATTCACTGCCACCAAGGCCCTGTGTAAATTCCTGAAACAGACTTTCCACCGCAGAGCCGTTTTTTATGGCAGTGTCAAGGGCTGAAACGGTGGATTGTTTGGTATTCCTCAGAGACATGTAATAAAAGTTCTGATACCTGCTTATATCCTCAAGGGTAATACCAACAGGTGCAAAGCTTTTTATTACAGGCTCTTCCTGAGCATAGTCCGGGTTGTTGGCGTTCAGTATGTTCCTGTTCCTTATGTCCGCTGACTTCCTGAAAAGCTCAAGCCCCTGAGCTACTATACCAAAGGTAGCACCAAACATGCAAACCTCCCTGTTTATATGATCGTCAAAATTATAAAACCTTTAAGCCCCCAGGTTAGGATAAATCAACTCCTCCACCTTATCATCGTAAGCCTTCCCTATAAGTTCATTGGCTCCTTCAAAACCCTCCGCATGCACCACTATGCCGTCTTTGATAACCAGACCTGCTCCACCCCTCAATAGCCTCACATAAACTCCTTCCCTAATCTTTATGAACTTATGCCTCCTGCCCGTATCTTCCATAAGCGTGTCTTCTGAAGTCATCTCCAGCCTCAGTTTTTCCGCATATTCAAGGGCAGGCTCTGGAGCCTCGTGGGAAACCTCAAGCTCAAAGTCCTTTGAAAACTCTTCCAGTAGCATACTGGCTACCTCTTCAAAACTAAGATTCTTGCCAAGCTCCCTCTTTAACCAGGAGAGGTTTTCCTGCAGGCTTTCCCTGAGCAGATGTCTTAAGCCCTCCGGAGCTGCAAAGAGCTCAGCCATAAGCTCTGGACTGAAATCCACAAGCACATTACCCACGAAGACAAAGTATTTACCAATATCCCCCGCACCCTGACCGCTTATCTTCCTTTGACTTTTTTTGACCACAAGGTCATTGATGGGTCTATACACCACCTCCACGCCAAGCCTTCCGTAAGCCCTTATAACAGGCTCTGAAAGTTTCCTGTAAGCATCCTCCACCTTGAAGGGCACCAGTCTTTTTGGAAGTATAAACTGATAAAAAACCTGACCCGGAGCGAGCAAAACCGCACCGCCCCCTATTTGCCTCCTTATAATTCCTATACCCAAGCTTTTGCATTTTTGCACATCAATGAGCTGTGGTGCGTAGTCAAAATAACCAAGGCTCAGGTAGGTATCCTCAGGCTCACACAGCACAAGCCCCTCATAGCCAAGCTCTGCCATCGCATGAAAAAGCGTGGTGGAAAGCATGCGTGGAAGTCTTCCAAGTATGTAAGCTCGCATGATAAGATAATAAGCCATGAAGGAGCTTATTGAAAAGGCAAAGGTGCTTCAGTCAGCCCTTCCCTATATAAGGGAGTTTTATGGGAAAACCTTTGTTATCAAATACGGTGGATCCGCCATGACGCAGGAATTCCTCAGAGAGTCCTTTGCCAAAGATGTGGTGCTTTTGAGGTATGTTGGCATCAGGACAGTGGTGGTGCATGGCGGAGGACCTCAGATAAGCCAGACCCTTGAAAAGCTTGGTATAAAGCCGGTCTTTGTGGGTGGTATGAGGAAGACGGACGAGGAAACCATGCATGTGGTGGAGATGGTGCTTTCTGGCGACATAAACAAGGACATAGTAGCTCTTATAAACACTCACAGCGGACAGAACATATATGCGGTGGGGCTTTCTGGAAGGGACGGACAGCTTATAAGGGCAAAGAAGATAGACAAGGAAGCTTATTTCAGAGAACTTGGGCTTGAAGTGCCAGAAGAGGACATAGGATATGTGGGTGATGTGGTGGATGTGAACACAGACCTGCTCAATACCTTGCTTGATAAGGGCTACATACCGGTGATTGCTCCCGTCGGGGTGGGGGAGCGTGGAGAAGCCTACAACATAAATGCGGATATAGCCGCCTCAGAGATAGCAAAAGCCTTAAGGGCTGAAAAGCTCATATTTTTGACGGATACAGAAGGCATAAAGGACAGGGAAGGAAGGCTCCTGTCAAGCCTTTCCAAATCTGAAGCCCTAAGGCTGACCCTTGAGGGCGTTATAAAGGGGGGTATGCTTCCAAAGGTCAAAAGCGCCATAAGGGCTCTTGAAGGAGGTGTAAAAAAGGTGCATATAATAGACGGCAGAGTTCCCCACTCTATACTTCTTGAAGTTTTCACAGAAGAGGGCATAGGGACAGAAATATTGCTATAAGCATATTAGAACATTTGCATTTTTTATAAAGCTATAAGAAAGTCTAATTGAAAAGGCTTGAGCCATAATGTTATGCTCTATATCAATAATTCAGGGAGGTGATAAGCATGAAGAAGCTGGCTCTTACTTTGTTTATAACAGGCGGAGTTGCCTTCTCCGCACCCGTTTTTATGGGTGGTGAGTATGCAAAAGCCCTGTGCGACGCCTGGAATAAAACCCCTCAGCTTAGCGAACAGCTTGGAAAAAGCGAAAGCTGGACCGCAGTGCCAGAGAGGAAGCTATTCCTATACAGGGAAGACTGCGGTGACGCAAAACAGATACAGCTAACCATAAAAAACGAGGGTGGTAAGGCTCTGTGTGTGTACGGTGGTCCTGCAAAGGACAAAAGGGGTAAGGATGACTTTTTGATGTATGCGGAGACGAAAAGGTGGCTTGAGATGGGCAAAAAGGAGTATGGTCCCATGAAGGCTATGATGCTTGGAAGGCTAAAGTTTGAAGGACCCAGGGGCGTTGCCATGAAAAACATGGGACCCTTTGAAGCCTTCCTTGACATAATAGATAACCCACCCCATGATGCCAGCAAATGTCCTTAAAAGAGCGGGAGTGAGGGTTTAGGGGAAGGGAGGGGCTAAAGAAATACCTTCTCTAAGGTAAGTCCGTGAGCTTTTGCTGTAAAGGGGCAGCTCTTCTTTCCTTGAAGAAATTCCTTTATATCTTCTTCCTTGAGCCTGCCTAAGCCCACATACACAAGACAGCCCACCATACGCCTTACCATGTACCTTAAAAAATTTCTTGCCCTCACACTGAAAAGTATAAGGTCTCCTTCTTTTCTAATGGAGACCTCCTCAATCTTTATTACCGTAATCCTCTCCTCTTCCAGTTTGGCAAAGCCAGAAAAGTCATGCTCGCCTGAAAAGAGCCTGCAAGCACTTTCCATGGCTGGAAAGTCAAGCCTGTAGGGAATTCTCCAGCAGAAAGGCTCAAGGAAGGGGTCCCTTGCATGGGTGTTAAGGATGCGGTATGTGTAAAGCTTTCCCTTCACCGAATACCTGGCGTTAAAACCCTCCTGTATCCAGACCCTTTTTATACCCATATCTTTGGGCAGCAGGGAGTTCAGAGCCTTAAGAAGCACGTCAGGCTGAAAGTCTTTATAACCTTTGAAGTTTGCCACATATTCTTTTGCATGCACTCCCGCATCTGTCCTGCAACAGCCCGTTATCTTAACCTCATGCCCGAAGAGCTTTTCTAAGGATTCTTTTAATACCCCCTGCACGGTCCTCAAGCCCGGTTGAATTTGCCAGCCATGAAAGTCCGTGCCTACGAAGGAAAGAAAAAGCACATAGTTAGGCATCATAAATATCTTAAAACTTTGAGAAGGCTATCCTCCTTCTCTTTGAACCTTTTCTCTTCCTCCTCTCCCAGCTCATGGTCGTAGCCTAAAAGATGCACAAAGCCATGCAATAAAAGCCTTTCTACTTCCTCCTCAAAGGTATGCCCCAGCTCCTCCGCCTGCCTTTTTGCCGTATCTACAGAGATTACTATCTCACCCAGTATGTAGGTATTTCCTACAGACTCTCTGATGGGGAAGGAAAGCACATCGGTAGCCTTATCCTTGTTCCTGTATGCTTTATTTAGCTCTCTTATGGTTTCGTCGCCGGTCAGATACAGGCTTAGCTCCGTATCCTTAAAGCCTTCAGCCTCAAGAAGTCTAAGAAGAAGATTTTTCAGCCTTCTTACGCTTAGCTTTGATTTCTCCCTTCTTATCAGTATCCTGTTCCTGACTTGCCCTTTCATACTCTTCATAGGCTTTTATTATCCTTGCCACAATGGGGTGTCTGACCACATCCTCCTCCTTGAACCATACAAAGCTTATACCTTCTATACCCTGCAGGACCCTTATGGCTTCCACAAGACCCGACTGCTCCCTCTTTGGCAGGTCTATCTGCGTTATGTCGCCCGTTATAACCACCTTTGAACCAAAGCCTATACGAGTTAAAAACATCTTCATCTGCTCTTTCGTAGAGTTTTGAGCCTCGTCAAGGATTATAAAGGAGTCGTTTAATGTTCTACCCCTCATGAAGGCAAGGGGTGCAATCTCTATTATGTTCCTCTCAAGCATATAAACTGCCTTGTCGTAATCCACCATGTCGTAAAGAGCATCGTAGAGGGGTCTCAGGTATGGGTCCACCTTCTCCGCTATGCCACCCGGCAGGAAGCCCAGCTTTTCCCCTGCCTCCACCGCAGGTCTTGTAAGAATTATCTTATTTACCCTGTTTGTCTTGAGGTATGAGAGTGCCATTGCCATGGCAAGGTATGTTTTGCCAGTTCCCGCAGGACCTATGCCAAAGGTTATATCGCTGTTCCTTATGGCATCTACGTATATAGCCTGTGTGTGTGTTTTTGGCACTATTGCCTTTTTCCTGTGGGTTATTAATATTACCTCTTCCTTTCCCTCTTCTTTAAAGCCTGTCTGGGTTTTTGACTGAAGAAAGTTCTTAGCCCTCTCTCTCACCTCCTGAGCGGTAAGGGTTGTATGCCTTAACTCTCTTATGGTCTCCCTCAAAAACTCTGTCAGAAGCCTTACCTTATCCTCTTCGCCCCTTATGAGAATTTCCGTTCCACGGGCGGATATTTTCACATCAAAGAGCTGGGAAAAGTATTTGAGGTTCTCGTCGCCCCTTCCCACGATGGCATAAAACTTTTCATCAAAACTTCCTAAATCCAGCCTTTCTTCAAGCCTTTCTGTCATTTTCATAAATTTAACTGCTCACTTTAAATATAGCCCGCTGGATTACTATTTGCAAGGGGGAGTTGCTCTTGACAGCCTTTTGAAACTGCATATTATTAAACAGGCACGGGTAAAACCGCCCGCTGGGGTCGCCCGTGCTAAGAAAGGCGGTATAGAAATACCCCAGCCCGGGCAAGAGAAAGCCCGGCATCGGAGAAAAGCATGGGTTATGCCATAAGGAGCGTTATATTGCTGGGTCTTCTTACAGGACTCTTTCTCTTTGTGGGAAATCTCATAGGTGGTAAAACGGGTATGACCATAGCCCTTATCTTGGCTGGTATTATGAACTTTATAGCCTACTGGTTCTCTGACAGGATAGTGCTTGCCATGTATGGTGCAAGGGAAATACCCTATGAAGAGGCTCCATGGCTCCACAGAATAGTGGAGGAGCTGGCTCAAAGGGCGGGCATTCCAAAGCCAAGGATATATCTTGTGCCTATGGAACAGCCAAATGCCTTTGCCACCGGTAGGGGTCCCTCTAATGGTGCGGTAGCAGTAACCGCCGGCATATTACATCTACTTAACGAGCGTGAGCTAAGAGGAGTGCTTGCTCATGAGATAGGGCATATAAAGAACAGAGATGTTTTGGTGGCTACCATGGCTGCCACCATAGCAGGCGCCATATCTTACCTTGTGAATATGCTCCAGTGGTCCCTTCTTCTGGGACACTCAAGGGATGAGGAGAATAACAATCCCCTTTCCCTCATTGCCAGCATAGCTATGATAATCATAACGCCCATAATAGCCACCATAATACAGATGGCCATATCCCGCTCAAGGGAGTATATGGCGGACGAGACTGGTGCCATAATCTCCGGAGACCCATTGGCTCTGGCAAGTGCCTTGGAAAAGATACATAACTATGTTTATCAGATACCGGCTGAAGTCAATCAAGGCACCGCTCACCTTTTCATAGAAAACCCCCTGTCCGGTCAGGGCATATGGGAGCTTTTCTCCACCCACCCGTCTACCGAAAAGAGGATAGAAAGGCTCAAAGAACTGGCAAGAAAGATGGGTGTTTATGCCTACTGACGGTCAAGCACATGCCCTTCTGGCACCACGCAGAGGAATTCCCCCTCTGCGGTCTTTTCATCTCCCCTCTTTACCTCCACATGAACCCACCTCTTTTTGCCCTCAGACCTTACAAGCCTTCCCTCCGCCATAAGCTCATCGCCCACCACCACGGGCTTTAAAAACCTGATGTTTGCCTGAGCCAGAACCACCGTAGGCTCATTGACCGTGGCCATGGCACAGAAGTCCGCAAGAGAGAAGATAAAGCCACCATGCACAAGCCCCCTCTCATCGGCAGCCATACGCTGGTCCGTTTTCAACCTCAGCCTTGCGTAGCCTTCAGAAAGCTCCAAAACCTCACCGCTCAGGCTTGTGTCAATCCTTAAGTGCGTTCTTAACTGCATGGACAAACTCCTCCATCTTTTTATGGTTCTTTATGCCCGGCTTGATTTCTATACCAGAGGATACATCAACGGCGTAAGGTCTTACTTCCCTTATGGCTTCTG
This sequence comes from Aquificota bacterium, assembly GCA_030549905.1. GTDB lineage: Bacteria > Aquificota > Aquificia > Aquificales > Aquificaceae > Pampinifervens. The sequence goes on from JAUQQK010000006.1 coordinate 101,784, forward strand.
AAACATTTTCGGAATTTAGCCCGCCGGCAAGAAATACACGAAAACCCCGCCTTGTAAGCCCTTTTGCCAGTTCCCAGTCCGCCCTCTGCCCAGTGCCGCCGTATGCGTAAGAGCAGGCATCTAAAAGCACTCCGTGGGCTAACTTCCACTCCTCCTCAACCTCCAGCCCCGGGCATGTTCTGAAGGCTTTTATGACCCTTTCAATGCCTACCATCTTTGCAAACTCAAAACTTTCCTCACCATGAAGCTGTAGGAGGTCAAAGCCAATCTCAAGGGCTTTTTCCACCTGCTCCTCTGCCGGATTTACCATAACCGCCACCTTATAAACACTCCTTGCATAGGGCAGAAGCTCTTTCAGCTCCTCAAAGGACACATAACGGGGGCTTTTCTCGTATAGAACAAAACCCATATAATCCACCGAAAGCTCAAGGGCTTTTTCTATGTCCTCCCTTCTTTTAAGCCCGCAGAACTTGATTTTTACCATTCTGAAAATTATATTCTACAGGAGTGGTTAGGGTTTTCCTCTTGATATGTGCTTATGTATTGCTTGCCTTTTCACAGGAACATGCCAAATACATGCAAACACCTTATCAAAAACCCTTTAAAGTAGTATATGAGTTTTTCCTTGACCACCCTGAGAAGATAAGGCAAGCCCTTGGCTGGGTTTCAAATGTTATATTCGTGCTTACAAACCAACCTTATGGCTTTACGCCCGAGGATATTCATATCATAGTGGTTTCGCATGGTAGGGAGCTTCCAGTTTTTGCCAAAAAGAACCGGGAGCAGTATGCGGACATAGTGGAAAGGCTTGAAAGCCTTAGCCTTTATGGTGTTAAGTTTAAGGTATGCAAAATGGCAGCAGAGCAGATATACGGACTTTCTGAAAAGGACTTTTATCCCTTCGTGGAGCTTGTGCCTTCTGCCATAACGGAAATAGCCCACTGGCAACAGCAGGGATACAGCCTCATAATTCCTCAGGTTTTTGAGATAAAAAGGTAGAGCTGTGCTGTGATATAATATAAGGCGTAGTTATAGAGGAGGGGGCTTTATGCTCCCTTGTCATCTTGGAAATTGAATAGGTGAGAGGCTCCTGAAGGACGGGTCAGTAATCAAGGGGGTTGTCTGTCATTGCAGTCTTTTCTATGAGGGCTTTGAGCCTTTGAAGTTTTTGAGCTATAAGTTCTCCTATAGGAACGCCCTTTTTGATGCTCTCTATCCTTAGCTCTTCCCACAAATGATAAGGCAGGCTAATGGTGGTTCTTTTATATCTTTGCCCTTTCTTCCTCTTCTGGCTCATAGGTTTTATTGTAGCATCTTGATGATTAAACATACAGGCATCTTGATGATTTGATGCATTGATGACTTGATGCTACAAGCTTCAAAGCCTTGAAAGACATGGATTTAAATTTGATAATAGCTCACTCAACCTTGCATTACCCCGGACTTTTGGCAAAGCACCTTCATTTGAGAGGGGTACCCCCTTGACAAAATCCTTGTCATTGCTTATTATTTTTTATATGGTGAGGTTGGGTTGCTAATGTACCGTGTGGAGTTGAAA
>JAUQQK010000019.1 GCA_030549905.1 Aquificota bacterium
TATATCCCTTCCCAGACAATAATAGGGAATACATGCAAAGGTTTCGGGAGCTTTCAGGGCTTGAGGTGCTAACACCCTTTATGGGTCTGGAAAAGCACGAGGTTATCCAAAAATTTGGAAGTGGTGTGCCCCTTGAGCTTACCCTATCCTGCATAAGACCAAAAAAGGTAAAAGGCTCAATAAGACACTGCGGAGACTGTCTAAAGTGCGAAGAGAGGAAAGAAGCCTTTAAACACCTATCACTTTAACTATGACCCTTTTGGTCCTTTGCCCCTCAAACTCTGCGTAGAATATCTCCTGCCAGGGTCCCAGGTCAAGCCTTCCGTTGGTGACGGGCAGAACTACCTGAAGGTGGGTCAATAGGTTCTTAAGGTGGGCATCTGCGTTGTCTTCTCCCGTGCGGTGATGCTTGTAGTCTTCTCTGAAGGGGGCCAGCCTTTCAAGCCACTCCCAGATATCCTCATGAAGCCCCTCTTCATCATCCTGCACAATCACAGAAGCAGTAAGGTGCATGGAAGAGACCAGACACAAACCTTCCTTTACGCCAGACTCTTCCACCACCTTCTTCACCTGCTCTGTTATCCTTATAAGCTCTCTTCTCTTTTTTGTGTTGAAGGTAAGATATGCGGTGTAGCCCTTCATGTATGAGCTTTAAGATAGTCGTTTATCATCTTCTCAAGCATATCCTTGTGATAAAGCCTTTCCTTCTTTAGTTTTTCTATCTCCATTTCAAGCTCATGGGTCATGGGGTGGTGTTTTTCAAGCTTGTCTATCTGGGCATCAAGCTCCTGATGTCTTTCATAGTGATGTCTAAATTCCTTGCTTTCCTCCAGAAGTTTCTGAAGGGCTTCTTCCCTTGTCATAGCAGATCCTCCTCCATCGGTCTTATTAATATTAAACCATAAAGGCTGAAAAGATATCCAGTAAGAAGCGCTATGAGCGATGCAAAGATAATGTAGATAACAAAGGAGAAGAAAAAGGGGACAAGACACAGGCTAAAAAGCCAGAAATACCTTCTGGTGGCTGTGTAGCTCCAGTAAGCATCAAGTCCTATCCTTATAGGGAAGACGCGTCTTTTTAGCCATAAGGCTATGGGTAGCACTAAGAGGCTTAAAAGAACCACAGAAAGGGAAAGGTAGAAGGTCCTTTCTAAACCTAAGGGAATATTAAAGAAAGGGTAGGTGGGGAGGCATGCCAAGAATATAAGCGTCAAGGACAGCATAAAGGCTCTGTAAAGTTGTTTTATCCTCCTTTTATAAATTTCCACCTTTTCCATATTCCTATGATAGAATATAACCATAAGAGGTGAAACATGGAGGTGCAAGTAGTAAGCGAAGAAAGGCTTGAAGAGTGGGCGGAATTTTTAAAAGCCTTAGCACATCCCATAAGGTTGAAAATTATATCTGTGCTTATTGAAGGAAAGCAATGTGTTAAAAACCTGAGCGATTTGCTTCACACATCCCAACCCAATGTTTCTCAGCATTTGAGCGTTTTAAGGAACAAGGGTATAGTAGGATGCAAGAGGGACGGCTCCATCGTATGCTACTACATAAAGGACGAAAGGGTGGTCAAGATTTACAATATACTAAGCAAGGAGGTGTGAAATGGCGGTATTAGTGCTAACGGAGAGCAACTGGCAGGCGGAGGTCATAGACTCAGATAAGCCTGTGGTGGTTGACTTCTGGGCTCCATGGTGCGGACCTTGCAGGATTATAGCTCCCATAATAGAAGAGCTGGCTATGGAAATGGGAGACAGGGTAAAGTTTGGAAAGCTCAACACAGATGAAAACCCAAACATAGCCATGAGGTATGGAATAAGGGCTATACCTACCATAATGCTTTTCAAAAAGGGAGAGGTAGTTGATACGCGCATAGGCGTCCAGCCAAAAGAAGCTCTAAGACAGATGATAAACAGCCACTTATGAGCTTAGAGCTTTCAGAAGAAATTCTTTACGACTGCGTAATAGTGGGCGGTGGTCCTGCGGGTCTTACCGCCGGTCTATACTGTGCAAGGGCTAAGCTAAACACACTGCTCTTTGAAAAGGGCACTTTAGGCGGGCAGATAGCCATCACAGATTTAGTGGAGAACTATCCAGGCTTTCCAGAGGGTATAAGTGGTAAAGAACTTACTAAAAGATTTAAGGAACAGGCTGAAAGGTTTGGTCTTCACATAGTGAGAAAGGAGGTTATAAGGCTTGAGAAGGTGGGGAAGGAGATATTCCTTCATCTTAGAAGCGGTGAGCTTATAAGGAGTAAAACGGTAATATTAACAGTTGGTTCAAACCCAAGGAGGCTTGGAGTCCCGGGCGAAGAAGAGTTTTTAAACCGTGGCGTTTCCTACTGTGCCACCTGCGACGGTGCCTTGTTTGAAGGTGTTCCCATTGCAGTGGTAGGTGGCGGTGATTCCGCAACCCAAGAAAGCCTTTTCCTTACAAGGTTTGCCAGTAAGGTATATCTCATTCACAGGCGGGACCAGTTAAGAGCTCAAAAACACCTTCAGGAAAAGGTTTTTTCAAACCCGAAGATAAGCTTCATTCCCAACAAGGTGGTAGAGGAGATAAGGGGCGGAGACTTTGTTGAGTCTCTGCTTTTAAGAGACACTAAGGACGGCACCCTTTCTGAGCTACCTGTAGAAGGTGTGTTTATCTTTATCGGCCTTGAACCAAACACTGCCTTCCTTAAAGGAACTGTTGAACTTGACGATAAGGGTTATATCATAACCGATGAGAAGATGAGGACCTCTGTGGAAGGTGTATTTGCGGCCGGGGATTGCAGGAGCGGTGCCACAGGTCAGGTGGCTGTAGCGGTAGGAGAAGGGTGTGTGGCAGCTATTGAGGCGGAAAGGTATATTGAAAACACCTTTTAATGGAAGGTAAAAGATGGAATACCAGGGAGGGTTTGAAACCTTTAAGGAAGCTACAAAATATATGTTTAAAACACCAAGCTTAGAGGATTTTCTCCTTGTCTTTGGCGGTTTTTTTATCGCTATAGGCTTTCTCATTGTGCTACCCTACCTCTGGTCAAGATATAGAGCCATACAGAACCTTAAGGAAGATTTTTTTAATCTAGGTCTGTCGGTAGGTCTGGACAGACAGGAGCTGAATATACTGTGGAAATGTGCGAGTATAACAAAAGAGCCTGCCAAGATAATTCACAGCAAGGCGGTTTTTGAAAGATGCATATCCAAATTAGTTAAGGAGGGGTTCCAGGATTTTGAAAGGATAGGCATAATGAGAAAAAAGCTAAGGTTTGATAACCTCCCTTGGTTCTTACCCCTTTCCAGCACAAGGGATATAGACCTTTACCAGACGGGCTTTATTACTTTTGAAAAGGAAGCATACAGCTCAGCGGTATGGGGTAAAAACGAGCTTGAGATACATATAGCTTTGCTTGACACGCCCGCAAGAATACCTCGCGAGGGAGACACGGTCAAATTTTCCTTCCTGAGGGAAGGTGATGGCAGGTATTACTTCCAAGGAAAAGTCTTAAGGGTCTACAGAGATGGAACAAAGTATGTGCTGGTACTTGAGCATACAGACAACTTATCCAAAATACAGCTAAGGGATAGCCTGAGATGGAAGGTTAAACTGCCAGCAAAGGTGCACATTTTCAAAGAAAAGGTCTTTACGCTTATAGAAGAGCCGGAAGAACTGATACCGGCAACCATAGAGGATATAAGCACGCAGGGTGTCAGAGTATGCTTTGACAGGCTTGTGGATATAAAAGAGGAACAAAGCCTTTTCATATGGTTTGAATTAAAAGGATACGAGATAAAGGTTCTTGGCACTGTTAAGAATGTGAGAAGTAGCACTACAAGGGTATGCGCCGGAGTAAAGTTTGAGAACATAAGTAAAGGCGACGAGGACTTTATAAGAAAGTTTATAATTGAGGAGCAGAGAGAGGTTTTAAGGGCATATAAAACGGGCGAGCTTAAAGAAGGTTCCTCTTCTTAAGGGCTTTAATTATCCTTTTCCTTGCCTGCCTTTCTTTTCTTTTCTTCTTCTCACTTGGCTTTTCATAAAACTGCCTTCTTTTAACTTCTGTCAGTATGCCTTCCTTTTCCACTAGCCTCTTAAACCTCTTAAAAGCCTTTTCAAAAGGCTCGTTCTCATATACTTCCACAATAGCCACTTACAACACCTCCTCTTAAGTATTGCTGAATATTATACCAAAAACCTCTTCAAGACTGTCAACAAAATGCAGCGTCATTTTGTCTCTGACATATTCTGGCAGGTCCTCCATAACCTCCTCCCTGTTCTTTGATGGCAGTATAACTTCGTATATACCCGCCCTCTTTGCTGCAAGTATCTTTTCCTTCAAGCCGCCGACGGGCAATACCCTCCCCCTCAACGTTATCTCACCCGTCATGGCTATATCCGTCCTTACAGGCTTACCGGTAAAGAGAGAAAAGAGGGCAACGCCTATAGTTATACCCGCTGATGGTCCGTCTTTAGGCACTGCCCCCTCCGGCACGTGTATATGCACATCTACGTTTGAAAAGACCTCTGGGTCTATGCCGTAATCCTCCGCTCTGGACTTTATGTAGGAGAGGGCTGCCTGCGCGGATTCTTTCATGATATCTCCCAGCGAACCGGTTAGTATGAGGGCACCCTTGCCCTTGAACTTTGTAGCTTCTATTATCATTATCTCACCACCCACCTCCGTCCATGCCAGCCCCACAGCTATGCCTACCATGGGCTTTTCTTCAGAAGGCGTATATCTCTTGGAGACCCCAAGAAGCTGTTTTATATCCTGTGCCTTCACCTCAAAGGGTAGCTTCTCCCCCTTTAAACGTTTTAAAGCCAGCTTCCTCAGTATGGAGCTTAGCTGTCTCTGAAGGCTTCTCACCCCTGACTCCCTTGTGTAGCCTCTTATAACCTCAAGAATAGCCTCATCGCTGAATATTACATCCTCCTTCTTAAAGCCATGGTCTGGCAGGAGTTTTGGCAGAAGGTGGTTTTTGGCTATGAAGACCTTTTCTTCTTCCGAGTATCCGGAAAGCTGTATTACTTCCATTCTGTCCAAAAGAGGTCTTGGTATGGTGTCTATGCGGTTGGCGGTGCATATGAAAAACACATCTGACAGGTCAAAGGGAAGTCCGATGTATAAGTCCACAAAGCTTTTGTTCTGCTCCGGGTCAAGCACCTCAAGGAGGGCTGCGGATGGGTCCCCCTGGAAGGATACGGATATCTTGTCCACCTCATCAAGCACTATGAGAGGGTTTTTGGTTTTTGCCTGCTTCATTGCCTGTATTATCCTGCCCGGCATGGCACCTACATAGGTCCTCCTGTGCCCCCTTATCTCCGCCTCGTCCCTTATGCCTCCCAAGGATATGCGGACAAACTTTCTGCCAAGGGACTCCGCTATGGACCTTCCTAAGGAAGTTTTGCCCACGCCGGGAGGTCCAACAAAGCAGAGTATCTGAACCGCATGGCTCTTACCCCTTGTGAGCTTTTTGACCGCAAGGTATTCTATTATCCTTTCCTTTACCTTCTCAAGGTCATAATGGTCTCTGTCTAAAACCCTCCTTGCCCTGTCTAAATCATACCTGTCCCTGGTGGATTTATCCCAGGGAAGGTCAAGCACCCATTCAAGCCATGTTCTTATAACACCAGCCTCCGCAGACTCGGGGTGGAGCCTCTCAAGCCTTTTAATGTTCTTTTCAATCTCCTCCTTAGCCTCCTTGCTTATCTTCAACCTTGACAGCTTCTTCCTGTACTCCTCTATCTCCGCCCTCCTCTCATCACCCTCACCCAGCTCTTCAAGGATTGCCTTCAGCTGCTGTCTTAAAAAGTACTCTCTCTGCTCACGCTCTATCTTTTCCCTTGCCACTCCCCTTATCTTGCTCTGAACCTCTAAAAGTCCCACTTCATTCTGCAGGTATTGATACACAAGCTTTAGCCTTTCAAAGGGGTCAAGGGTTTCCAAAACCTTCTGGGCTTCCACCGCCTTTATGTCTAATATGGAGGCGGTAAGGTCTGCCAGTTTGCCCGGGTCTTCCAGGTCCTTAATGAGCATTAAAAGGTCTGGTATCACCTGCTTGCCAAGGGAGACCGCCACATCTAACTGTTCCTTTACGGATTTCACATAAGCCCTCTGTTCGCTGGGCAGGTTTTCCGCATCCACTTCCACCTCTTCCATCGGCTCCACAAGGGCTGTAAAGTATTCACCAGCCTGCCTGTAGTCCAAAAGCTTAGCCCTTTTTATGCCCTGCACCAGTATCTTTAAACGGTTTTCCTCAATGGGTGCGGACCTTATCACGTGGGCTATGGTGCCAACCGTATAGAGGTCTTCCTTTGCGGGCACCTCCGTGTTTTTGTCCTTTTGAAGCACAAGGAATATAAGCCTGTCCCTTTTTAGTGCTTCTTCCACCGCCTTTATGGAAAAGTCCCTCCCCACAAAAAGTGGAATTACCATGGTGGGAAAGACCACCAGGTCCCTAAGGGGCATTACCGGCAGCTCAAAAGCCTGGGAGGGCACCTCAGGAACCTTTATAAAGTCTTCAAACATGGGCTACCTCCTCAGGAGATAAGTTCTTCCACAAAATCCTTCGGGGAAAAGGGCTCAAGGTCTTCAAGCCCTTCACCCACACCTATAAGCTTGACTGGCAGGGACAGCTCCCTGCATATGGGCACTACCGCACCACCCTTTGCAGAGCCGTCCAGCTTGGTAAGCACTATGCCCGTGGCAGATATGGCTTCTTTGAAGACCTTTGCCTGCTGTATGGAGTTTTGTCCTATGGTGGCGTCAAGCACGATAAGGGTTTCTGCAGGCTCTTCCGGAAAGAACCTCTTTATTACATCTCTTATTTTCCTCAGCTCCCTTATGAGAGGCTCCTTTGTATGGAGCCTGCCCGCCGTGTCTATGAGCACCACCTGATAACCTTCTTCCTTTGCCTTCTTCATGGCTTCATATACCACAGAGGCAGGGTCAGCCCCCTCCTCCTTTTTAACTATGTGAGCACCGCTCCTCTGAGCCCAGACCTCAAGCTGTTCAATGGCTGCAGCCCTAAAGGTATCGCCCGCACAAAGAAGCACTCTTCTGCCTTCCTTCACAAACCTGTAAGCCAGCTTGCCTATGGTAGTTGTCTTTCCAGAGCCGTTCACACCAAGGAAAAGATAGACGGTGGTTCCCTCATGAGGCTCCGCAAGGCTTGACGCACAACCCTTTAGCCTCTCAAGAAGAGCCTCCTTTAAAAGGCCTGCCAGCTCCTCTGAGCTTTTAATGTTCCTTCTTATGGCTTCCTTTCTTAACTCCTCCACTATCTGAAGGGCTGTTTTACTTCCCACATCAGCCCTTATGAGCTTTTCTTCAAGCTCTTCAAAAAGCTCCTCATCCACCCTCCTGCCTGCAAACAGTATGCCAAATTCCACAGCTTCCTTAGTCTTTTTAAGACCCCTTTTAAGCTTTTCTATAAAACTTTCCTCTTTTACAAGACCAAGCTCCTTTTTTGTGTTCTCTATAAGAAGTTCCACCTCCGACCTTTTAAGGGCTGGCACCACCTTTAAGGCTCTGCCGAACATCTCAAGAGCCTCTTCTGGCTTTTTAGCCTCCTTCAAAAGCAGACCAGCCTTTACAAGGCTTTCCCAATCGCCGAGCTTTGCATACTCTTGGGCTGCCTTTTCAAGCTCACCAACCCTTTCATATATGAGTGCCTTTTCCTTTGCACCTGCCAGCTCAGGCTCATAATGCTCCAGAAGCTGATAGGCGTAGTAGTATTTACCTTCTTCCATGTATAGCTTAAAGAGTATGCGTCTTAGCTCAGGGTCCTCTTTAAACCTCTCTAATATCTCAATGGCTTTTTTCTTCTTTCCCTTTTCTATAAGCGTCAATATGGCATTTTTATCGCCTTGCTGAGCAAGTTTTTCCTCTTGAGACTTCTTCCAGAAGACCATACTTTAAAAATTCTAACACGACCTTATGGCTTCCGATATGCTTCTGACGCTTTCTGATAGCTCCTGCCACTTTCCCTCCCCCACGAGCCTGACAAAATGACTGCCCACCACCACACCATCAGAGAGCTGAGCTATCTCCTTAGCCTGCTCCTGCGTTGATATGCCAAAGCCCACCACCACGGGCTTTTCACAGAGGGACCTGTAGAGCTGTAAGTTCTCTTTTAGCCTCTGAATAGGAAGCTCCTTCCTTGCCCCCGTGGTGCCAGTCAAAGAAACAAAATATACCATATGGTCTGAGTGAGAGCATATGAGCTTTAGCCTCCTTTCGCCGCTTGTGGGAGAGGCAAGGAAAACAAGGGAAAGCCCTTCAGACCTGCAGGCTTCCTTTAGCTCAAAGCCTTCCTCGGGTGGAAGGTCTGGCACTATAAAACCATCAACGCCCGCGGACTTTGCCCTTTTGCAGAAGTTTTCCACACCCATTTTAAATATGGGGTTGTAGTAGGTCATAAGAAGGATAGGTTTTTCAGGAAACTCTTCTCTGAGCCTGCCACATATTTCAAAGACATGCCTGGACTTTATACCTCCCTTAAGGGCTGTTTCATGGGCTAACTGTATGGTGGGTCCGTCCGCCACAGGGTCTGAGAAGGGAAAACCCACCTCAAGTATATCCGTACCTTCTCTTAAAAGTATTTTAAAGGCTGAAAGGGAGGTTTCATAATCAGGATAGCCCGCCATCATGTAAGAGACTAAAGCCTTTTTGTTCCTTTTCCAAAACTCTTCAAGCCTCATCTATCACCTCAAAGGATACGTCAATGTGGCATGCATTTTTAAGCATGGCATAGACGCTGCAATACTTTTCCATGGACAGCCTTACCGCCTGCTCCACAGCCCTGTAGCTTATACCCCTACCAGACACACGAACCCTCAGTGTTATGCTTTCATATACGCGTGGAAATTCCTCCCTTCTTCTACCAACTACATCAAATACTATATCCTTTACCTCTTGCCTTTTCTTCTTAAGTATGTGAGATATGTCCACCCCCATACAGCCCGCCAAGGCAATCAGCAGAAGCTCCATAGGTCTGTGGGCTTTCTCTCCCACCAGAAGCTTGCCAAAAGAATCCTCCGCTCTGTATGTATGTTCAAGCTCTGAAAGTTTAAGACTTACCCTTTTTTCTTCATACATTGGTATCTATCAGGAAGAGGGGCTGGTTGTATTCAACCGTCTCTCCGTTCTCCACAAGTATTTTTATCACCTTTCCTCTAACATCGCTTTCTATTTCGTTCATCACCTTGAGAGCCTCAATGATGCACAGCACCTGACCGGGCGAGACTATATCGCCCACTTCCACAAAGGGAGGAGCCCCCGGAGAGGGAGACCTGTAGAAGGTGCCTACTAAGGGACTTTTTATAACATGCAGGTTTTCCTGAGGTATCTCCTCAGAAGGTGGAAGTATTTCCTGATGTCTTATTTCCCTCTGAAGGGCTTCCTGCTTTACAGCCACTGTCCTTTCATGGGTTTCTATGGTTAGTTTTATACCCTCCGCTTCTATGCTAAGATGCTTTATGTCGCTTCCCTTTACAAGGCTTATTATTTCTTTTATAAACTCTCTGTCCATCAAGCCCTCTTTACTACTTCAATGTATGCACCCGTCCTTGTATCCACCTTAATTACATCACCTTCCTTTACGAAGAAGGGCACCTGAACCACCGCACCCGTTTCCAACTTGGCAGGCTTTGAACCGCCCGCAGCCGTATCCCCTTTAAAAGCTGGCTCAGTCTCTACAACAGTAAGCTCCACCTGCTTTGGAAGTTCTATACCAATAGGCTGTCCCTTGTATAGAAATACCACCACCGTCATACCCTCTTTGAGGAACTTGACCTCCTCCTTTATGTTTTCCGCAGGAACCGCCACCATCTCATAGGTAGTCTGGCTTACAAAGTAGAAGTAATCGCCGTCGCTGTAGGAATACTCGGCAAAAACCTGTTCAAAGTCAGCCAGCTCAATGGCATCTGAGGACTTGTAGGTAAGCTCAAGCACATTGCCCGTCTGCATGTTTTTAGCCTTTATCCTCACAAAAGCCTGACCCTTTCCGGGTTTTACATGCTCATAGTCAAGCACTCTGTGGGGTACGCCGTTATGCTCAATAAACATATCCCTCTGTATGCTGTTTATGTCTATCCTCACAGCCATGGTATATGATTTTAGCATATGTTAGAGAAGGCATGAGGCTCTAAAATATACCTCTGGAGGCTATAAGTAATGATTAGTCTTAAACACTGCCCGTTTGAAGGGAAGGTTTCCATGCAGGAAGTTTGCAGGTCATACAAGCAGGTGGGTAGTAGAAAATGAATAAGGACGGAAGAGCGGGCTTCATGGCAAGTGCCCCACTTACGGGCGTCTGGAGACGTGCACACTTTTGCTCCTTTGAGGTGTTCCTGCGGGCGGACATTATAGATACCGCAAGAGCTGATGTTCGGAGGATTGCTCTGGTAACACCAAAGATAAAAGCTTTGCTAACTAAATATTTGACAAAAACTTTCGGAGGTGGAAGATGGTAAAGGAGATGCTAAAGGAAAAGGCAGGTTATTTGCTGTCAAACCTTCTCTCTCAGGGTGGCGAATACGGAGAGGTCTTCTATGAACGTGTGCGCATGTGCAGGATGCAGTTAGAGGATAACAAGATAGAAAAGGTGCAGTGGGGCGTGGATGAGGGTGTGGGCATAAGGCTTATAAAAGAGGGCAGGACCTACTACGGCTATACAACGGAGCCCACCTTTGAAAACCTCCTTGAGCTGGTAAAGACCCTTGCGAGGGGGCAGGGGCATGGTGCGGTAAAGATGGGGCAGAAACACATAAGGGGCTGGACAAGGCTCATCATAGACCCCGATGAAAAGGACCTTTTTTACCGCGCTGAGTTCCTCCACAGAGCAAACGAAACCGCAAGGAGCTACGGCGATAAGATAAGGCAGGTGATGGCGGTTCTTATGGACAGGACAAGGGACATAATGGTAATAAACAGCCTTGGGGAGGTGGCGGAAGACAATCAAAAAAGGGTGGTCTTCTTTGTGGAGGTGGTGGCGAGCGACGGCGTGCTTCTTCAGAGGGGTTATGAGTCGGTAGGCGTAAGGGGTGGCTTTGAGGTTTTTGAAAGGGTAAGCCCCGAAGAGGTGGCAAGAAAGTCTGCAGAAAGGGCTCTTCTTATGCTTTCTGCAAGACCTGCACCCGCCGGCACCTTTACGGTGGTTATGGCCGGGCAGGCGGGTGGCACCATGATACACGAGGCGGTGGGACACGGTCTTGAGGCGGACTTAGTGCAGAAGGGTCTTTCCGTCTATAAGGATAAGGTGGGTCAGAAGGTGGCAAGCGAGCTTATAACCGTAATAGACGATGCCACCCTTGAAGACCACAATGGCTCTTTTACGGTAGATGATGAGGGCGTGCCAGCCCAGAAGACAGTGCTAATAGAAAAGGGCTATCTGGTGGGCTATATGTATGACAGGCTCAGCGCCATGAAAGAGGGCAAACAATCCACCGGCAACGGAAGAAGGCAGAGCTATGCGCACATACCCATCGTGCGTATGACCAACACCTTCATAGCACCGGGGAAGGACAACCCTGAGGACATCATAGCGGACACTAAAAAAGGCGTGCTTGTGGTCAAGATGGGGGGCGGTGAGGTAAATACGGTCACGGGCGACTTTGTCTTTGATGTAATGGAGGGATACATGATAGAGAAGGGTAAGATAACCTATCCCATAAGGTCAGCCCTCCTTATAGGGAACGGTCCCAAAGCTCTTCAGGAGGTGGATGCGGTGGGCTATGACCTGGGATGGAGCATAGGCACCTGTGGGAAGGACGGACAGGGCGTGCCCGTATCAGACGCTCAGCCCACCATCAGGATAAGGTCTATGGTGCTGGGAGGAACGGAGGTCTGAGAGGATGTATTCTACCGCACCCTCCAGACCAAGCCTTTCCATATCCACCTCCTTCCAGCCCTGCCTTCTGAACCATCTTTCCTGCCTTCTTGCGTATTCCTTTGTGTTTCTTATGGCTTCCCGAAGACAGTCTTCAAGAGCCTTCTCACCCTTCACGCAGGGCAGGAACTCCTTGTAGTTTATAGCCTGCGGTGATGTAAGAAACCTCTCAAAGCCAAGCTCTAAAAGTCTCTTTATCTCTTCTAAAAGTCCAAGCTCTAACATTTTACTGACCCTTTCCTCTATCCTCCTGTCAAGGCTATGCCTGCTCCACCTTATGTAGTATCCCACAAAGTAAAATCTGGGTCCTTGCCAGCGGTGGAAGGAAGAAAAGGACTTTCCAGAGTTTATGAAAACCTCTAAGGCTCTTACAACCCTTCTTACATCTGAGGGCGAAACCTTTTTTGCATAAAAGGGGTCTATGGCTTTTAGCTTCTCATACAGCCATTCCTTTCCCCTTTTCTCTGCAAGGCTGTAGAGCCTATCTCTTAGCCTCCAGTCGGGCGGAGGCGTTTCTTCTATACCATAAAGAAGTGCCTGAAGATACAGGTACGTGCCTCCGCACACTATGGGGACTCTTTTCCTTCTCCGTATATCCTCTATAGCCTTCAAAGAAAGCTCCTCAAAGAGCTTGGCGTCAAAGACCTCGCCAGGCTCCACTATGTCAATAAGGTGGTGTCTTACCTCCTTCATGCACTCCAAGGGCTTTGCGGTGCCTATGTTCATGTGTCTATAGACACACATGGAGTCTGCGCTTATTACTTCTCCATCAAGGCTTTTGGCAAGCCTGCAGCAAACCTCGGACTTACCGCTGGCTGTAGGACCCCCTATCACTATCAGCATGGTCAAAGAATAAACCTATCCCCGCCACTCCATAAGCACCATTTTTGTAGCAAAGCTTTATTTTGTCCCAGGTAATACCGCCAAGGGCATAGACGGGCAGACGCACTCTCTGAGATACTTCCTTTAGAGCCATAAGACCTATGGGCTGAACCTCTAAATGTGAGACGGTCCTGAAGATGGGGCTAAGTGTTATAAAGTCAGCACCCTCCTCCTGAGCCCATAAAGCCTCTTCAAGGCTGTGGGCTGAATAACCCACCAGCAGGGAAGGTGCTATCCTTTTGACAGCAGAGGGCGGAAGACCATTTGACGGAAGATGCACTCCATCCGCACCCACTGCAAGGGCTATATCCACCCGTTCGTTTATGAAAAGCATAGCCTTGTGTTCTTTTGTAAGCTCTCTTACCTGCAGAGCCCTGAGGTAGTATTCCCTTCCGGATAAGTCCTTCTCCCTTAGCTGAAGCATTTTAACACCCTTCCGTAAAACCTTCTCAAGCCTATCCATTAGGTCAGGATACCTTTTACCGTCAGTTATAGCATAAAGTCTTGGCAACTCAACACTCATGGTGTATAATATACACTCTGTAGCCGGAGTGGCGGAACTGGCAGACGCGCTGTCTTGAGGGGGCAGTGCCCGTGAGGGCGTGCGGGTTCGACTCCCGCCTCCGGCACCAGGCCTTAAAATGGGACTTATAAAACACTCCTTGGCTTTTTCCTTTGCCACCCTGCTAAGCAGGCTCTTAGGCTACATAAGAGATGCCCTCATAGCCTACTACTTTGGAGTCTCTCACATCACAGATGCCTTCTTTATTGCCTTCAGGCTTCCCAATACCTTTAGAAGGCTCTTGGGCGAGGGCGGTTTTAATGCGGTCTTTATACCCATATTTGCCACAAGGTTAAGAGAAGGCACTCACAGGGCCTTTCTAAATTCTGCCTTTACTTACTACACCCTCTTTAACCTTCTTATCACCCTTCTTGGCATGCTTTTTGCTGAATGGGTCATAAGGCTCATAGCTCCTGGCATTGCAAAGAGGGATTACTTTGAGCTGGCAGTTTTCATGGCAAGGTTCACCTTTAGCTACCTTTTCTTTGTAGGTCTTAGCTCCTTTTTTATGGCTCTTCTCAACACAAGAGGCGTCTTTTTTGTGCCAGCCTTTGCTCAGGCGGTTTTTAACATAGTCATGTCCCTGTGCGTAGCCCTTTTTTCTCAGGCTTTTGGCTACCATGCGCTCCTTCTGGGTGTGCTGGCCGGCGGCCTTGCTCAGCTTCTTTTTAACCTGCCATCCGCCTTACAGCATAAACTTATTCCAGAACCCACCTTAGAGAGGGACAAAGACCTGAGCCTTCTTCTAAAAAGGCTTATACCTGCTCTTCTTGGCTTTGGTGTAGCCCAGCTCTCTTTTTTTGTTGACACCTTCCTTGCCTCTTTCCTTGCCCTTGGCACCGTATCTTACCTCTACTATGCCAACAGAATATTCCAGCTTCCCCTCGGTGCCCTATCAGTGGGCATGGCAAACTCTCTGCTTGCTCTCCTCTCCAACGGTCAGGAGGTAAGAAACAATACCACCTTAGCCTTCAGGTTTATAAGCCTCCTGACAGTTCCCGCCAGCACGGGTCTTTTTCTTCTCTCTGAGCCTATAGTAGCCCTTCTTTATGGGAGGGGAAGGTTTTCTCAGGAGGATATTTCAATAACCGCAAAGGTGCTGGCTGTATATTCCCTCGGTCTTATGTTCTTTTCACTTCAGAAAGTTTTAGCCAGCGTCTTTTTTGCAAGAGGGGATACAAGAACGCCCGTCCTTTCATCTCTTTTTGCGGTTTTATGCGAAGGTCTTTTGGCTTTCCTTTTTGCCTTCCTGCTAAGGCTTGGTGCTGTGGGCCTTGCCATGGGAACTGCTTCTTCTTCCCTGATTGGCTTTGGCTTCCTTCTATGGCGGTGGAAGGAAAAAGAGATTGACCTGAAAGATTATCTGAAAAGCCTTTTAAAGGCCCTTCTGGCATCCGCCTGCATGGGGCTTTTCATACATATAGTAAAACCTTCCCCCCTTGAGCTTCTGTATGTAATACCCCTTTCTGCTTTAATCTATTGGCTTGTTCTGATAGCCCTCAAAGAACCTTTAGCCAGCCTGCCCCTGAGCCTTGGCAAGAGCCTTGTTAAGAAGCTTACTAACCCTTGAAGCCCTCCTTGAAGCCTCGTTTTTATGAATTACACCCTTTGAGGCAGTATGGTATATGATGCTTATAACCTCTGGCAGGAACTTCTGAGCCTCCTCCAGCTGACCGCTTTCTATTAGCTTTCTGAACTTCTTTATGTATGTCCTCATCCTTGAAAGATGATACCTGTTGCGCAGTCTTCTCTTTGCATCTCTTCTCATTCTCTTCTCGGCCTGCCTCGTGTTGGGCATTTCTTTACCTCCTTAATAAGTAAAAACTTTCAAGGCAACGGGCGGATTCGAACCGCCGTAGAAGGGATTTGCAGTCCCTCGCCTAACCTCTCGGCCACGTTGCCTAAAAGCGGGCGACGGGACTCGAACCCGCGACCTGCTGCATGGCAAGCAGCCGCTCCACCTCTGAGCTACGCCCGCTCCTTTGAATATATATTATACCATCACTCCACATTTGCCACCTGTTGTTTTAACCTGTCTATCTCCGTCTTTATCTCCACCGCAAGGCTGGACAGCTCCGGCAGTTTGTTGGAAAGGGTGGTAATCTCTCTGTGCATCTCCTGAAATATGAACTCAAGCCTCCTTCCCACCTCATCACCAGCCTTCATAAGTTCCCTGCACTTTTCAAGATGAGACTTAAAACGCGTTGTCTCCTCCTCCACATCCATCTTTGAAAGTATCAGGGTTATCTCGTTCAGCAGAAGCGCATTGTTTTCTCCAAGCCCCAGCTCCTTAGCTTTTTCTATTACCCTTTTTTTGGCTTTCTCATAAACTTCCTCTCTCAAAGAAGCTATTTTGTTTATAAGCTCCTCCACCTTATTTAGCCTGTCCTCCATATCCCTCCTTAAATGCTCACCCTCCTGCGCCCTTCTGTTTAGCAGTTCCTTGAGGGCATCTGTTAAGGCGCAGGCTATGGCTTCCTCCAAGGTAGGGTCCACCTCTTCCTTTGGAGCCTCCGCATATCTGGTTGATAACTGCAGTAGGGTATTATCATCCACCTGCAGGTTTAACTTTTCTCTCAGAAGTTTAAAAAAGTTTATGTTTTTGAAAAGGTCCTCAAGGCTTACAGGCTCTATAATATCCTTCCTCTTGACCTCAATATGCACGCTGACCGTGCCACGTTTTACAAACTCTTTTACCAGCTTTCTAACGGTAAATTCTGCGGACATGAGGTTATGGTTTGATTTGACAAAAATATCAAGCCCCTTGCCGTTGAGACTTTTCACAAAAACGGAAACACTCCAGCTGTCGTTTTCAAAATGCCCGGAGCCAAAGCCCGTCATGCTGAACATGTGGAAATTATAAACTAAAAGTCCAGGTCCAGGTCTTCTTCGGAAAACTCCTCTTCAGGCTCATAGCTTTCCACAGGCTGCACGGCACCCCCTATGAGCGGCTTAAAGCTGGCTGTCTCTTTTACAAAGGCGACTTTAACAATGCCCGTTGGACCCTGCCTTTGCTTCGCCACTATTAGCTCCGCTATGCCCTGCTCCTCAGGCGCGGGGTTTTTCTTGTAATATTCGGGCCTGTGTATGAAAATTATAAGGTCCGCGTCCTGCTCTATCTGTCCGCTGTTATGAACAACCATATGGTTAGCCACGAAGTTATGCGTTTCTGGTATTACAAGGTCATAGGTGGGTTCTATACCCTTTGGTTCTATGCTAACTATCCTGTCAAAGAATATATCTGAGGTGGCAAGCCTTATAAGTTCATCGCCTTCAAGCAAACGGGCTATGCGATAGAGGTCCTCTTTATCCATGTTTTTGCCCTGATATCTGTATCCGAGCTTTCTCCATGACAAACCCTTTTCTTTTTTGAGGCTAAATATCTTATCCAATAAAAGTGATGGCACTCTCCCTATCTGCAGATTATACTTTCCATTACTATTTCCTATACTTTCAATAGCCATTAGCCTTTTTATTTCCTTAACTCCGTAAAGTCTTATGTTTGTCAGCAGCTTCAATAAATTACGCTTATCCCTTATATACAGTTCCCTTATAGGTTTCTTTGATTTTGTATTGTAAGTCTCCTTGCTTATCACTGGTAGAATTCCTAATCTTAAAAAGAGGTATAATAAACCATCTAAAAGCCTTCTGCTGGTAGATGTATATTTGACCCTCCAGCATCCATTATGCGACGTTATACTGCCATCCGTTTGTATCAGACCAGATATAAGCTCAAGAATACAGCCATACTGCGACCCGTAAATAACATCTGGCAACCGTTTTTCATGGTCTCTAAAACCTAATAATCCTATGTCTCTGAAGAAATTTATAACCGGATTTTTATAAGGTGCATAATGTTTTATGGTGAATTCTAAATGTTTAGTTCCAGACCAGTGATGTTTGTGCCGTGGGGTAATACCAAAATATTTCTCAGAAATTCTTATCATTTCTTCAGATACCCTGTCCTCCGATGTGCAGAAGGATACAGTCCTATGCTTTATAAAACTTCCATCTCCTATCATACAACCTATAAACCAGCACAGGTCTTCTGGATACTCCTCAACCCCTTCAGGCTCAGGATATCTCTCCACCACCGCCACATAATCTCCTACCTTCAAGTCTTTGAGCTGTTTCCATCCCTCAGGTGTAAGGAAAGGATGGTCAGAAGAAGCCTTTATAGTCCTTCCGCTTCTTGTTCTTAGTTCATAAACTTCCTTATAACCTGAGAAAACAACCTTCTCTACTGGTTTTACCACAAGCTTGAGACTTTTAAGGTCAAGAGAATAGACCTTTATCTTCTTTCCTGTTTCATAAAGCTCACGCACAGTAGCCAGCCTGCCATCTTCCGCACATATTATTAAAGTGTCCCCTGTAATACATTCCCTCAAATCCGCCAGCTGTGGTCTCTTGTCCGCTCTGTGTTCTACCTGACGGGAGAGCTGAGCAAGGGCAACCACCGGTATGTTTAACTCTTTGGCAAGAGCCTTTAGGTTTCTTGAAATCTCCGCCACTTCCTCCTGTCTTGAAGACCTCCTCGTGGAGGAGCGAAGAAGTTGTAGATAGTCTATAAAAACCACCTCCACACCTTTTTCTTTCCGTAGCTTTCTTGTCTTTATCCTGAGGTCTGTGGTGGATAAGCCCGGTGTGTCATCTATGTATATTTCACACTTAGAAAGGTCAAGGGCGGAGGATATAAGCTTGTTCCTGTCCTCCTCGTTTATAAAACCCCTTCTTATGTTCTGCAGTGGCACTCCTGAAAGCATTGAAAGGGCACGCATAACAAGCTGTTCTTTGCTCATCTCGAGGGAATAGATAGCCACGGGCACCTTCTCCTGAAGGGACATATTCATAGCCATAGAAAGCATAAAGGAGCTTTTACCCATGCCCGGTCTTGCAGCCACTATTATGAGGTCGGAGGGGTGAAAGCCTGTGGTGAGCGTATCAAGGTCGAGAAAGCCCGTTGCCCTGCCCGTTATTAGCTTTTCCTGCTTTCTGTGTTTTTCTATTATCTCTATAACTATCCTTGCCACTTCCCTTATATGCCAGTATTGGCTTATTAAATGCTTTTCCGATATTTCTATCAGCTTTGCATTAAGCAGGTCAAGTAGCGATGTAAGGTCAGGCTCCTCCTTTATACCCCTGAGAATAGAAAGGGAAAGCTCCATAAGCCTCCTTAACCCTGCCCTTTCTTTTACGCTCCTTATGGCTTCCTCAAGCAGGGGTCCCGTGGCAGCCTCTTCAGCAAGGGCATAGATAAAGCCCATATCCAGTTTGTCCTTAAGACCCCGCTTTTCTATATAATCCTTAAGGACTATATCGTCCCAGTCTTTGCCCTTATCCTCCCAGACCCTGTAAAGGAGGGAAAAAAGAAGACGATGTTTTTCTACATAAAAATCCTCCTCCCGGAGGCTTTCCAGAATAGTAGGCATAGTTTCCGGGTCCACTATGGCAGCACCGAGGACTGCCCTTTCTGCCAGCTCGTCATAGGGTGGTTCTAAGTCCTGTGGAAACATGTCAATCAATAAAGGCTGTGGCTTCAAGCTCCACCAAAGCACCCAATGGTAGCTGGCTTACTTCCACTGTAGTCCTTGCAGGCTTTACCTTCACTTCTGAGAAAAACTCTTCATAAATACTGTTGAACTCCTTAAAAAGAGACAGGTCTTTCAGATATACCACCATCCTCACTATGCTTTCTTTCCCCACACCAGCCGACTCAAGCACAGCCATTATGTTTTTAAAAACCTGCCTCACCTGACCTTCAAAATCCTCCACAAGTTTTCCCGTATGCGGGTCTATACCTATCTGACCTGAGAGGAATATAAAATTGCCAGCAACAACCGCCTGAGAGTAGGGACCCACCGGCTTTGGTGCCTTTTGCGTAAAAACCGCCTTCATAGGTTATATTTTAACTCATGGGGGTGGGTGGCTACTTGGAAGAGGTAAACACTTTCCAGCTTGTTGAAGGGGGCAGGCTCTTGTTCTCGGAGGGAAGTTTTTGCAGTGCTGTTCCCTTCCTCAAAGAGGGTGAGCTAAAGGTTTATCTACTTACAGAGGCAGGAAGGGAGCTAACCCTTTACAGGGTCCTGCCCGGACAGTTCTGCTTGATAGCCCTCTTAAGTGCCTACGCAGGGATAGAATACCCTGCCTACACGAGGGTTGAAAGGGATTCTCTTATTGCCATGTTGCCCGCCGAACAGCTGTTAAAGTGGATAAGGGAAAAGGACAGCTGGCACGAACTGTTTTTAAGGCTTCTGTCAGAAAACTTTATGTCTGTTCTTTTCCTGCTTAATCGCATGCTTTCCTGCCGTGTTGAGAGCAGACTTATAGAGTATCTGCTGACAGAAGGCAAGAAGGGCTATGTGTCAAAAACCCACGAAGAGATTGCAAAGGATATAGGTAGCGTAAGGGTTGTGGTAAGCAGGCTTCTCAAAGAATTAGAAAGAGTTGGTCTGTTGGAGCTTTCAAGGGGCAAGGTTTTAATTAAAGACTACAAGGCTCTTTTAAAAAGGGCGGAGAGCCTCCGCCCATAAGTTTTACTTGGTCCATACAGAAAAAACAAAGTCTCTATCTTTCACCTGCGAATGACAGGCGTGGCAATCCTTAGCCATATCTTTCACTAAGCTATTACCCTTGCCATCGTAAGCATAATAGCCCCAGCCGTCAGTAGCCTTATATTTCTTACGGTCCTTTACCATAAAGGCTTCAATCCTCTTAGGACCTTCCACATAGGCACCATTATCTAAAAGATGCTCATAGAAGACTATGGCTATCACCGTCCCATCTGGAAAGCTCCTTTTGCCTTCTTTCTTCACTTCTGCAAGCCCTCTGTCATTTACATAAACATGATGAATACCGCTAAAGGGGTTAAAGAGGGGGTGTTTTTGGTCAAATATGACCATGCTCTTAACATGGTGCCAGCTTCTATACTTTTCCGGAGCCACCTTAAAGGCTTCTGCGGTGGCGAGGGTAAAGCCTGCCAAAAGCCCGAGTAAAAGGAGCCTTTTCATGTCAGCACCTCCTTTTGGTTTTACTTTTGAGTTTAAGGAGGCGACTTGCTCCTGTCCGCAACAAAGTTACATATAGTAAAAGCCTTTTCTATAAAAAAGCCTAACAAAATAATAGCCCACCAAAAAGCCTCCGACGTGAGCAAACCAGGCAACACCACCCATACCTGCGAAGGGTAAAAACACAAGACCATTTATTAGCTGAATAAGAAACCACATACCAATAAAGAGAAAGGCAGGAAGCTCCATAAAGGCAAGAAAGATAAAAACAGGCACAAGGGCAAGTATGCGGGCGTGCGGGAAGAGCCGTAGATACGCACCCAGCACACCGCTTATGGCACCGCTTGCACCCACCATGGGCACCTCCTCACCGCCAAAGATAAAACTCACAAGCGTTTGAAGAAAAGCAGCTCCTAAGCCAGACAGTATGTAAAAGGCTAAATATTTAAACCTTCCAAGCCTGTCCTCCACATTATCGCCAAAAACCCACAGGAACCACATATTTCCAATGATGTGAAGCCAGCTTCCGTGAAGGAACATGTGAGTAAGAAGCGTGTGAGGGTTAGATAGGACCTGAGCCGGCACAAGCCCGTATTCATATACAAAAATGTTTAGTTCCTCCTTTGGTAGGCTCACTTCGTATAGCCAAAGGGCAGAGCATAGAGCTATTATGCCAAGGTTCACAACGGGAAAGCTTCTGTGTGGGTTCAGGTCTTTTATTGGGATCATGCCTATTAGTTTAAAATTTTTAGCGTGCTTGTTGCAAGAGGAATAAAGAAAAGGTTCAAAAAGCGTGATGTTTTAAAGGGCATAGACCTTGAGGTAAGAAGGGGTGAAATAGTGGGTCTTCTTGGTCCAAACGGGGCTGGCAAAACAACCCTTTTTAACTGTCTTGTAGGTTTTATCCCGGTGGATGCAGGCAGAATTGAGCTTGATGGTGAAGATATAACGCACATGCCAGCCCACAGGAGGGCAAGGAAGGGCATTACCTTTCTACCCCAGGAACACACCCTCTTTGAAGACCTGACGGTTATGGAAAATCTTCTTATTTTCCTTGAGTTTTTTGAAGAAAGTAAGGAAAGTAGATTAGCAAGGGCTGAGGAGCTTCTCGCAGACTTTGGACTGTGGGAGCTTAGAGACCAGAAGGCGGGCAGGCTCTCGGGCGGTCAAAAAAGAAGGCTTGAAGTGGCAAGGGCTCTTATTCCAAAGCCAAAGTATATATTCTTTGACGAGCCCTTTACAGGCATAGACCCCATTATGGTCTCAGATATAAGGTCCATAATCTTAGGCTTGAAGGCTCAGGAAATAGGCGTGCTCATTACAGACCACAATGTGAGGGAAACCATAAGAATGGTGGATAGGGTTTATATAATCAGCGATGGCAGGGTGCTGGCAGAAGGTGAGCCTCACGAGGTAAGCAGGAGGGAAGATGTAAGGGAGGTTTATTTAGGTAAAGATTTTAGCTGGTAGGCTTGAAGGTGATGGCTCTAATCAGAAGGCTTTTTATAAAATAAAGCCACAGGAGGAGGTAGGGTATAGAAGAAAGATAAGAAAAGGGCTTTCCAAGAGCATCAAAGAAAACCATAAAGGCAAGGGTGGCAGGCACGAGGGGAAACAGCCTTCTTAAAGCCTTTTCATCCACGAGGTCTGAGATGGAAACCCCATGCATGTTTGAAAACTTCCAGTTATACACTATCCTCGGATAAAGATGGGCTAACCCGCCCATTATGGTGGTAGCGGTAAAGCCATACACAAGAAGGTCAAAGTGCATGGGAATAAGGTAAGAAACAAGCCCTTCACCTGCCATTATGACACCTATAAAGAGCCCAAAAGGTAGCAGAAAAAGAGCAAAAAGAAAGTATCTAACCACTAAAGGAATCTCCTTAGGCATACGCCTCTGAGAAAAGACAGAATAGAGTATATACATGAAGTAAGCCACAAAGGAAAGTTCAAAAATGCTAAGGAGGGCTATCAGGCGGTAGTCCATGAGGTAAAAACCAGAAAGAAGAGGAGGAAGAGCTACAAGGCTTATATAAAAGAGCCTCTTTGCCAGCTTCACATTTAGAGGCTCCATATATAGCATAGGTATCCATGCCAGCTCCACACCTACCACCACGTTAAGCATGAAACCGAGGGTAAGACTATGAACCGCAAGGGCAAAAGGCACATAGCCAAGCTCATGAAGGAGCAAAAAAAGGCTTGAAAGGAAAAGATAAAAGGCTCCAAGACCAAGGAACTTGACCGTTGGTGGTTGCCAGTTTCTGATGGAAAGGGCTGTATGAAGAAGGAAAATCATGGAAGCTATCAAGTGAAGAAGACTGCCGGGCATGGTTTGAAAGGAATAAAAGGATAGAGAGGAAAGAAGGCTTATGAAAAAAACAAGGTAAGAAAGCTTTGAAAATTTAAGGGCTTTGCTCTGAGAGTTTGGCACTATCTGATACATGGCGGACATTATGGTGTGGGCTATAAAGCCAAAAACCGCTGAGAGCCAAACTACTTTAACATTTATCTGAAGGCTTTTAAGGACAAGAGAATAAAGAAGGTCAAAGACCGCCAGAAAGAAGAAGGGAAGGCTTACCTTAGACACGTAAAACATACCAATATAGTAAGCAATTACTTATATATTGTCAAGGGCTTTCAAAACCTAGCCCTGAGCCTATAATAAAATAGCACCATGGAAAAGAAAAGAATAGTTAGCGATATAAACCTGAGGGAAGACAGGCTTCCACCCGGTCAGAGGTGGATTTCTGCACCCATCGTCTACGACATAGTAGAAGACATACCCGACTGGGACATAAAAAGCTACCGCTTTAAGGTGTGGGGACTTGTGGAAAGCCCTATAGAGCTAAGATATGAAGAACTCCTTTCCCTTCCCTCTGTGGAGCTTGTAGCGGACTTTCACTGCGTGACGCGTTGGAGCGTAAAAGAGATACTCTGGGAAGGCGTCCAGACAAGGGAAATACTCCGCATGGCAAAGCCAAAGCCAGAAGCCCGATATTTATTGGTTCATTGTCTTGAAGGCTATACCACAAACCTTCCCCTTGAATACCTTTTGGAGGAAGACTCCATACTGGCTTACAGAATGTATGGCAAACCTATACCAAAAAGGCATGGCTATCCCCTCAGGCTTGTGGTGCCAAAGCTGTATGCATGGAAAAGTGCCAAGTATGTTTGGGGTCTTGAGCTTTTGCCTTACGATGTGGCGGGCTTTTGGGAGCAGAGGGGCTACAACATGAGGGGAGACCCATGGAAGGAGGAACGCTACTGGTAAGGCTAAACAGGTATCTTTCCATGTGTGGCGTGGCTTCAAGGAGGAAGGCGGACCAGCTTATTCTGGAGGGAAGGGTTAAGGTAAACGGTCTTGTGGTAAAAGGGCTGGGATGGAGGATAGACCCGCAGAGGGACATAGTAGAGGTGGATGGAAAAGAGGTAAAACCACCAAAATACAGATACATAGTTCTCTACAAGCCTTGCTGTTATCTCACAGCCCTTGGAAAGGTAAAGGACGGCAAAAGGACCCTTGAGGAGCTTATAAGGGACATACCTGAGAGGGTATATCCTGCGGGAAGGCTTGACTACAACGCGGAAGGGCTTTTGCTTCTCACTAACGATGGGGAGCTGGCAAACAGGGTTATGCATCCAAGGTTTAAACTGCCAAAGACCTACTTAGTGTGGGTGCAGAGTAGGGTGAGTAAAGAGACCCTTGAGGAGATGAAAAGAGGCGCGAGGCTTGAAGATGGCTTTGCCAGGCCTGACAGCGTAAGACTAATTCGCCATGAGGCGGATAAAAGCCTTCTTGAGGTGGTATTCCATGAGGGCAGGAAACATATAGTAAAACGTTTTATGGCTCACTTTGGACACAAGGTCCTAAAGCTCAAGAGAACCGCCATAGGACCTGTAAGGCTTGGCAACCTGAAGCCCGGACACTGGAGGGAGCTAACACCTTCAGAGCTAAAGGCACTAAGAAAAGCCCTGAGGTTGGAAGATGGAAAGCCTGCTTAAACTGATAGCCCTTTTCTTAGCCCTCTTTTTTGGCTTCATGCTTGTTTTGAGGCTTTATGCCACCATAAGGAGCAGAAGGATGCATGGCAGGAGCTTTCACAGGCTAAAGGATGGAGTGGTCTATTTTTATTCAGAGCGGTGTGGTGCCTGCAGGCTTATGAAGCCTGAGGTGGAGAAGCTCAAAGAAAAGATAAAGGTGCTTGAGGTGGATGTCTTCACAGAAGAGGGTTCAAAGCTGGCAAAAGAATACGGTATAATGGCTACACCCACCACCCTTGTGGTAAGGGGTGGTATAATAAAAAGGGCTTTTGTGGGAGTAGTTAAGGCGGAAAGAATACTTCAGGAGGCTATAAGTAATGATTAGTCTTAGACCCTACTTGACAGCATTTGAGAGGGGGTCTATATTATGTGGTTGAAATACTCCTGTAGTCATGATTGGAGGAATACTTTGAAGAGGAAAGAAAAGTTTCAACTATGGATGCCTTCAGAAGTTTTGTGGAAGCTCCGTGCCATAGCGGAAGAGGAAGGAAGAACGGTGTCAGACCTTATCAAAGAAGCGGTAGCTGAGTGGCTTGACAAAAAGGAAAAGGAAAAGTCAAGACCTATAAAACTGGAGGAGCTTAAATGACAAAATTTGTTGTGGGAGTGGATGTGGATTCTAAAGCTTGTCAGATATGTGTTAAGGAAGTTTCAAGCAAGAAAACACTACTTAACATAAAGGTTGCAAACCTTGAACTGCAGGAGTTTATTGAAAAAAGACTGAAGGAACTTGCTGTGCCTTCTGAGTCTATGGTAGTTATGGAAAGCA
>JAUQQK010000007.1 GCA_030549905.1 Aquificota bacterium
TCCATACAAACTCCTGAAGTTCCTGCCACAGGTAAAGGTCAGCTTTTCCTCTTGCTGTTTCCTCGCCTGCCCTAAAATTCCAGACCCCTGACAAAGCAATGGCATGTCTGCCATGTTGTAAGAGCTTAAGAGCCTTTTTCTCACCCTCCACCAACCATAAGGGTTTATTAGGCTTGCTTGCTAAAGCCCACACCTCCTGTGGTATATATGGAAGTGCGGGTGTCTTGACGGGTTGCAAATATTTAGCCTCTCTTTCTTTACCATCATCGTTTTTTAGCCTCAAAGGTGGGTAGCTCCTGACCCTTAGAAAGAGCAGGTTATTACTCCCATCAAAGTAAGGAAAACCAAGTAAAACCACGCTTTTAAGTAGGTCTTGCCCGCCTATTACGGAGGAAGGAAGGTTTAGAAGCTCTTTGATAAAAGCCCTCGCTTTTGGTTCTTCTAACTGCATCAAAAAGTATGTGAGAGGTATAAGCCCCGCCTTTTGAGCTGTCTCCGCACTGATGCCTGACTTTTTGAGGTCCTCCACTATAAGTCTAATGCTTTTATGTGGAGGGCTTTCAAACCATTCATACCACCTTATGGCTCTTACCATTCTTTGAAGTAGCCTCTGGCTGGAAGAAAAAAGAGCTTGACTTTCTGACTGGGCTGGATTAGATTTTACTACGGCGTTGCTTTCCATCTCTATACCTCCTTCTTAGTTTTCGCCCTCTTTTTTTACAGGCTTGAAAGCCTGTTCAAGATCTGAGGCTTTTACATAAATGACTCGCCCAATACGATATGCGGGCAAATAACCACGATAAATAAGGTGTCTAACAGCACGCTCTGACCTTTTTAAAAGGGTTGCGACTTCTTTGACTGTAAAATACAGCTCTTTCATAGCCTTTCACCTCCTGCAACGTTATTACACCATATTATATGCCTAATGACTAATTTGTCAAGATAGGTTTGTTTTCCACACCATTATGTAGTTTCTGGGCTATACTTAATAGTGATGGAAGCAGTGGAGCTAACCAAAGAGGAAGTTATGGACTTGTTAATTAAAGCCCTCAAACAGAAGAAGTATGACCGTTATGCTAAATCCTTCTGGCTCACCATAGCCATGTGTCCTGACTTTCTGGAAAAGTGCAGGCTTACCATAGAAGGCAACGGCTTGGTGCTGGAGTTTGAATATCCTACTAACAAGTTTATGGCTAATGTGATAGACCCTAACCAGCCACCACCTACGGGCTTTAGCTACTATGACCTTAGAGAAATGTATATAACACTGCTGGACAGCATTGACCCACTGCTAAATGTGAGTGTAGAGCATACCCTAATTCCTAAAGCCTTATGGGATGTTCTCTATTCTCTGGCTTCCTTAGTCTTCACCATGAAAGTAGGAAAGGGTGAGCTAAACCTGTTAGCCCCTCAGACCTACTATGAGGATAGCAAGGTAATCCTCCGTCTTATACAGGTTTCTGAAGAGGAAGCCAAAGAAGTCATAAGAGACTGGCTTTATCAGTTTTGCCCCCATGACCAGATTGAAAGCATTAAAAAAGAGCTTATTTCTGAAGGGCTAACTACTGAAGACCTCAGACCAAACATAAGGATGAATTTGCTTTATGAGGTGATAATGCTCAAAGGAAAAAGAGCCTACTCAGAGAAGTCTAAGCCCTTATACATCAGAAAATGCCCGTATTGTGGTAAGGAGTTTAGCACTCAGAAAATGAGGAATGTCTTTTGCTCACAGTCATGTGCTTCTACCTTTGGAAGCAATCTCATAAGAAACAACCTCCAGCAGGAATATAACAACCTCAAACAGGAATATATAAACTCAGGCATGGCTCCGGAGGAGGCGGTGGAAAAGGCTGTCCATGAGATGATAGAAAAGTATCCGTTCCTGTCAAAGGCAAAAAAGAAGGAGTTAGGACTGCCCAGAAGGAGGACAAAAAAAGAAATCCAGCAAGCAAAAAACCAAGCCAGCCAGCCACCACAGGAGGAGGAATTAGTGGTTTCTAAGACACTCTGCAAGCATAGAGAATAATATAGCATTCCTACCCCTAACAATCCTACCATTAGCAAAGGTTATACTTAAATTACCCTGGAGGTCAAGGGTGAGGATAGAATTTGCAAAGCATTTTTGGGATAGATTTGAATGGAGAAAAGAAAAAGCTCCTGTTAAGCTTACACGTTCAGTAGTTCTGGAAACCATAGAGAACCCTGATATTGTTATGCAGGATCCCAGGCACCCCTCAAGGGAATGGAGAATTAAGAAAATTAACGGCTACTGCCTTAAGGTTGTGGTAGAGATCTACCCTGATAGACTTTTGGCGATTACATTATTCTTTGATAGAAACCTCAGGAGGAAAGGATTATGCAAATAAGTTATGACCCGGAAGCGGATATTCTTTTCATCAAGTTAAAAGACAGGCATCCTGTGGAAAGCGAACATTTTGAAAACGATGTAATAGTGGATTACGACGAGAACAATGATATAGTGGCTGTTGAAATACTTGACTTTAAAAGAAGGTCTCAGGAGGGTTTTAAGCTCCAGCTGGAAGATGTGAGCTTATAACTGCCCTTTCCAGTATGGTGCAAGCCTGTTTTTTGCCGGAGCATGTTGTATAGTATTCTGTATGGCAAAGGCAAAAAAGGAAAAGGTCAGGTTTATAAAGGACAGCAAAGGAAGGGTAAGGCATGCCTTAATGTCCGTAGAGGAATACAGGCAATTAGTGGAAGACCTGCATGACCTCAGGAAAGTCTTAGAGAGGAAAGAGGAAGCCCTTATAAGCCTTGAGGAAGTCAAGAAAGAGCTAAATGTATGAGGTTCTATTTAAAGCCTCATCCACTATATAAGGCATAAAAGCTTAAATGTTAGGAGGTGTTAGGGGTTAAAACTGATAAAACAACCCTTAAGTCAAAAATAATGGGTAGGTGGTGGAGCATGGTTTTAACTCCTTTCCTGCTTATAAGCCCTTATGTGGAGTTAAACCCATACCCTACTCTACTACAGAATGAGCCAATGAGCTGGTTTTTTCTAATGCTTGTATTTCAAGGCTTTGAATTAGCTCACTACCTTTTGAGCTGGATTGAGCTAATGAGCTGGCAGGCTGTCCGTTTAGCTCACTGGGTGGCTCACTGGCTCATACTGGCTCAAACCCCCATGAGCCAATTCAAAAGCTTGATACTCAATAACTTCACAATTTTGGCTCACTGGCTCATTAAAGGTTATGGGTTATGGAAGGGAGGATTACTGATTACTGAAAACCCCCATTTCAGTAATCCAAAGCCTTGTCTTTCAATGGTTTCCTGTTATTACTGAAATACTGAAATTAGGCTTATATAGGCTTGCCATATGGCATTAACTCCACTCATACCCCTAAGCCTTTAGGTGGAGTTAAAACCACACAAAAAGCCAAGCCCCTTAAAGAGCTTGGCAAGGGTTTTATTGCATAGCCCTATAGCTCTATGCCTTTCCTCCTTTGCCTTTAAGGAATAAAAATTCCAGCTCTTTGGCAAGATAAATAAGCTCTTGCCTTGATAGGCTAAAGGCTACCCTCTGGCTCTGTTCTTTGTCCCCTTTTTTGCCATCAGACAGCACCAGCATTACCCCGCCGTCTTCCTCATTGACCTGCACGGTCAATTTCTTGTAGGTTTCAGTCCGTTCATTGAAATGCAAAATGCTAACTGCTTCTTTCCATCCGTTGGTTTTTTGCTTTAAGTCCTTCATGCCACGCCCTCCGTAAGGTTTTGTTTTTCTTTGAGGATAGCCCAGCAGGCTTGAGCCATATGGTATATGAGCCTATCCACTAAATCCGCATTGCCATAAGCAGAAAATTGCAGGTCTTCAAACCTACCCTCAAGGATAAGGTCATCTGATGTGATGGGCTTTGTATGGAAGATAAAACCCTCAGGTAAATAGCACTTGTCTGGAAGGGCTTCATTACCCTCAAAGGCTCTAACAACATTAAAGAAGCTCTTATAAGCTGTCTGCAGGTCAGGGGTTAAGACCTTTACATAGCCAGCCCCGTTTTTCACAAAAACAGCCAGAGCCTTATCGTCTAACAGGAAAAGCCTGAGGTCTGAAAAGCCTTTGCCTTCTAAAGACTTAAGAAACTCCTTAAACCTGCTCAGGTCTTCTTTCTTCATGAAGCCCTCAATAAGCTCATCCACATAAACAGGCTCAGGCATGCTTACCTTAGCCCATGCCTTAACTATAAACCTTTCCTTTGCATATCTTTCATAATCCTTCCTGCTTGCCAAAAGCCCGCCGTCCGTTTCTCTGTGAAATCTTTCATACCCTTCCTTGTCTGTGAGGTAGATGGTAGAGTGCCAGAAGTAATAACCACCATCTACAAGCCACCGCCTAAACTCATCATTACACAAAGCCAAAAACCTAAGCCCCGTCCTTTGCCTTAGATAGTGTCCTATCTTGTTTAAAAAGGCATGGAAAAAGCCCGCCCCGTCTTCAAAAACTGAGGGCATAAACCCTTCCTTAAACTTCTTCACCAGTTTGCTGTCCTTATAGATTTCACAGCCACCAAAATATAGCCTCATCTTAATACCTCCTTCATGGTTTTTAAAAGGCAGGCATAAGCCCTGCCCTTGTTTGCCTTTTCATGCAACCGCCTCCTCAAGCTTTGGAAGGCTGTCCTCAAGCAAGCCAATAACAGCCCTGACAAGCTCCTTAATCCTGTCTTCCTTTGCTTGTAGCCTCTGGTATTCCTCAAACAAAACCCTAACCTTCTCATCTCTTATGGCTCTTGCCCCAGCCTCACCACCAAAATTTTTGATGTTGCCTAAAGACCTCCACGCCTTTTTACCATTGCCTAAGGACTTCCACACATACAGGTATCTGTTGCCATTGATTTCCTTAATGCTGTAGCCCTTGAGGCTCATCAGATATGCAAGGCTCTTTTTCCTTTCCTGCAGGGCATTAAGCTCATGCCTAAGCTCTTCCATCCACCTGTCTAAGGTCTGCAGTTCCTTCATGGCTAAACCTCCTTTGAGGGTTTTCATAGACATAATTATATGACATTTTTTGAAAATGTCAAGTAGGAAACGGCTATATTTTTACCTCTTGACTTTACGGCTTGTATATGCTATATTCAAGTCATGGGCAGGATAGCAGGAAGAAAAGGGTTAAGTGTTAAGCTCCAACTTTCCAAGCTAACCACCAAGCTACCCACTGAGCTATATGAATGGCTACACCAGAAAAGTGAGCAGGAAGGCAAGACTATAAGCCTCATCCTCACTGAAATACTTGAAAAGGCTAAGCAGGAAGAGGAAGCCCAGCAGGGTGGTAAGTGATGGAAGGGCTAAAGAAAAGGCTTGAGATTGAGCATGACAGATTTAAGGTCTTCCTGTCTATAGCCTCTCTTGTAATTGGTGGTGTTATAGGTCTATTGTTCAAGGAGAAGGATACAATTACCAGCGTTCTTATAGTTTTGGGCATAATACTGGCATTGTTCAGTTTTGGTCTATCCGTTAGTTCTTTCCTGAAGGTTAATAGGCTATTAAAATCTTTGGAGGAGGTGAGCAAGGATGTTTGAGCTAATTGCAGTCATCATATTAGGCATTATTGTCATAGGTGCATTTGGCATAATGCTTTATGAAGAAATGAAGCCCCTGCCCTATGAGAAGGACAAGGACAAAAAGCCCCAGACTAATAAGCCGTCATGAAAGGTTCTAAACATGGATAGCAAGGAAGAGGTTCAGGAGCTGATAGCCCACTACAGAAACCTGTTTAATCAACTCTGGAATGGCTTAATATGGAAAACTACGGAGGCTTGATAATAGTTTCCATTTTGGCAGTTATATTTATTGCAGAACTCCTTTACATTGCATGGGATATGCATAAGGACAGGGTTTAAGCATGAGCCTAAGGGTTAAGGCTTTTTCTGTGGGTTTAACTCCATTCATGGCTCAGGACAGGCAAGGGAGTTAAGGCATGGCAGGTAAAAAGAAGGGTAAAGTAGCCTACGGTGATAACCTTTATGAAATTCATGGCTCATACTGGCTAATATTTACCCATCATGGCAAGACCTACAGAGAAAGGATTGGAAGGGTCAAAGACATGCCCCTCACTATGGCAAGGAATATAGCAGTAAAGAGGAAGGCAGAGATAATTGAAGGCACTTATTTGCCTAAGAAAGAGGAAAACCTGACCTTTGAGGAGCTTGCTAAGGAATATTTAAGCTGGTATAAATCCACACGCCCGCAGGCAAGGAAAAGAACCCTTTACGATGTGGAAAAGAGGATTGACAGGCTTGTGGGCTACTTTGGAGGTATGCCTGTCCATCAGATAAGCACCTTCACCGTTGAGCAGTATAAACAGGACAGGCTAAGGGCAGGCATAAAACCAAACACCATAAACCGTGAGCTAAACATCTTAAGGGCTATCCTCAAAAAGGCTAAGGAGCTAACAGGCTACAGCCAAGAGCTTCCTAAAGTCCAGCTTTTTAAGGTAGATGACAGCAGGCTAAAGTTCTTAAAGCCAGAGGAAGCCCAGAGGCTAATATCCGCCTGCCCCTCATGGCTAAAGCCAGCAGTTAAGTTTGCCATCTACACAGGACTAAGAGCCAGTGAGCTTTTTAGCCTAAAATGGGAGGATGTGGATTTAGAGCATGGTTATATAACCTTTACCAATGCCAAAAACGGAGAGGTTTCAAGGCTACCCTTAAGCCCTCAAGCTCTGGAAGTCCTTAAGGAGTTAAAAGGCAACAACCCCCGCATAGGCTACATATTTGTCAATTCCAGAGGAAAGCCCTATAAATACGACGACAGGACATATTTGAAAGCCTTTAAAACCGCCTGCAAAAAGGCAGGCTTGCAGGATTTCAGATTTCATGACCTTAGACATACCTTTGCCTCATGGCTTGCATTGGAAGGCACTGACCTTTACACCATCCAGCACCTTACAAGGCATAAATCCACAGCTATGGTAAAGAGGTATGCCCACCTAAGCCCAGAGCATTTAAGGAAAGCTCTGGAAAAGCTTGGCAAGTTTATGGAAGAAGGCAAGGAGTAGGTTTTAATCCAACTTTTAACCTATCTTTAACACCTAACCACCTACCCCATCAAAAGGCTTGAAATTCAAAGTTTTAAAAATTCAAAATGCCATCCTCACAAGATGGAGGTCGGAGGTTCGAGTCCTCCATCGCCCACCACTAAAAATCAACTAATTAAAAACTTTTAAAAACTTGACAAAGTGAAAGAACATTCATAATTTAAGAAGGGTGAAAAGGGGGAAAATTTATGCACAGCCTCTATGAAATATTCAAGCGGAATGGATACACAAGAAGGGATTTTTTAAGGTACGTGGCTCTTCTGGTTTCAGCTGTTGGTTTTCCACCATCCTTTTTACCTAACGCAGTAAAAGCGCTTGAATCGAAACCAAAGCCTGTGGTTATATGGTTAGAATTTCAAGACTGTGCAGGCTGTAGTGAATCTTTTATAAGAAGCACAAGCCTTTTGCCTGCTGATGTTCTTCTTGACTACCTGTCTCTTGAATACCATGAAACCCTAATGGCACCATCGGGTTTGCAGGCGGAGGAAGCTAAAAGAGAAGCAATTGAAAGGTATAAGGGAGAATACATACTAATAGTGGAGGGGTCTGTTTCACCAAAGTATAAGGGTGTCTACTGTACCATTGGTGGAAAATCTAACGAAGAAATTCTTAAAGAAGCCTCAAAACATGCAAGGCTAATAATAGCAGTAGGTAGCTGCGCCTGCTGGGGGGGTATACCCCATGCTGAACCAAACCCCACCGGTGCAATGCCTATCAGTGAAATCCTTAAGGATAAAAAAGTAGTCCATATACCCGGCTGTCCACCCATAGGTGATGTAATGGTAGCCACCATAGTTGGTTTCGTTATGACTGGAAGGGAGCCAGCCCTTGATAACCTTGGCAGACCAAAGACCTTTTATGGGCAGACTATACATGACAGATGCTACAGAAGACCCTTTTACAATGCTGGGAAGTTTGCAAGCTCTTTTGAGGACGAGGGTGCTAAAAAAGGCTATTGCTTATACAAGCTTGGCTGTAAAGGTCCTATAACGAGGAACGCATGTGCAACCGTAAGATGGAATGGCGGTTTAAGCTTCCCGATTCAGTCGGGACATCCATGTTTTGGCTGTTCTGAGCCTGACTTCTGGGATAGGAGCTTCTTGTATTCACCTTTATCCGTTGTAGAAGGTGGTTTTGGATGGAAGAAGGTGCTGGCAGGCATAGCAGTTGGCTCCGCCCTTGGACTTGGCTCTGCTTATATAAACAAAAAACTCAGGGGTGTAAAATGAAGGATGTGGTATTTTACGATTTTGTTAGGGGTCCTCTTCTCAAATTTGCCCTTTTCGTATTTTTTGCTGGTATAAGCTACAGGTTCTTTAGAGTGGTATTTTTAGGCTTACCAGCTGACTACGCCAAACCCAAAGGAAACCCTTACCTTATGGCTGTAAAGAAGATAATAATAAAACCCACAATGGGATGGACCTTTAATGAGATATTTTCAAGAAGAGCCATAAACTTCATAGGAGGCTTTCTTTTCCATCTTGGCTTCCTTGGTCTCACCTTCTTTGTGCCCGCCCATGCCCTTCTATGGAAAGAAATAATAGGTATAAGCCTTCCAGTAATGCCAAGCCTTATAGTAGATATACTGACTTATTCAGCTCTTGGCTCTTTGATAGCTCTGACCCTTCATAGAGCTTTAAACCCTGTCCTAAAGCTTCTAACGGGAAAGGATGAGTATTTTGCCAACCTACTCGTAGCTCTAATCCTTTTTACAGGCCTTTTAGCAAACAAGTGGGCGGGCGGTGGCTTATACATATGGCTCCTGTCCA
This sequence comes from Aquificota bacterium, assembly GCA_030549905.1. Taxonomy (GTDB): domain Bacteria; phylum Aquificota; class Aquificia; order Aquificales; family Aquificaceae; genus Pampinifervens. Next base: position 8,821 of record JAUQQK010000007.1, read on the forward strand.
TGCATATGCTACTGGCTGACCTTCTTATACTCTATATCCCTTTCAGCAGGCTTTCCCATTTTGTCTATTACTTCCTTTCTGTAGGCTTCATGGGATGGAACGCAGGCAAGAGAGGAGTATCCTTCTGAGGAGGTCAAGGTATGGTGGAGTTCAAAGAGCAGATAGGGCGGACAGAGATAGAGAAGTTTTACGAATTCTGTAAAAAAGGCATCAACATGGAGGTGGCTTCTTACCTTGAAGCCTGTGTAAGGTGCGGAATATGTGCGGAGGCTTGTCTTTTCTACATGGGAGAAAACATATCTGGAAGGATCGACCCAACCTTAACACCTGCCTATAAGGCAGACCTTCTGAGGGATATATACAGGGAAAACTACACAATAATTGGTAGAATAAAAAAGCTGTTAGGTTTGGGTGTAAAGATAAAGCCTGAGGATTTAAAAGAGCAAATAAAGCTTGCCTTTTATACCTGCACCATGTGCGATAGATGCACAAAAGCCTGCCCCATGGGAATAGATACCCCTAAGCTTGTAAGCATAGTAAGGGGTGCATTAACCTACGCAGGTCTGACGCCGAAAGACCTGGCGGACGCTACAAACCTCTCTTTAGAGAAGGGGAGCCCTCTTGGTGTCGACACTCAAACCTTCCTTAAAAGGCTTGAGTTCATATCAGAAGAGTATGAAGTGGATATTCCTGTAGATAAAAAACCTGCTGAATATCTATATCTGCCTTCCTCCATAGAGCTTATGAAGTTCCCTTCCTCCGTAGCCTCTGCGGTAAAGGTGTTAAACAAATCTGGAGTTAGCTGGAGTATGTCTACAAAAGCCCATGAGGCAACAAACTTTGGAATTTTTGCCCAGAGCAAGGAGGCCACTAAGGAGATGCTTTCAAGAGTTTTAGAAGGTGCGAAGGAGCTTGACGTTAAATATATAATAGCACCAGAATGCGGGCATGCATATCAATCCATGAGATTTATAGCACCAAACTTATTCCCAGAAGAATGGAACTTTGAAGTGCTTAACATAGTGGAGTTCATAGATAGAATGGTAGAAACGGGACGCCTCAGTATAAACAGAAAGGTCCTTATGGAGAAAAGCACCCTTCACGACTCCTGCCAGATAGGTAGAAGGGGAGGTGTTCTGAAGGAGCCAAGAAGAATACTTGGCATGCTTGCGGAAGATTTTAGAGATTCCGTGCTCATACCGGAGCATAACATATGCTGTGGGGGCGGTGGCGGTGTGCTTGTAATAAAAGATGCGGATTATTACAGACAGAAGGCGTTTTTGTCCAAGATGACGCTCTTTGACAAGGTGGGAGCCAAAACGGTAGTCTGTTATTGTGCTAACTGCATGCTGGCTCTTAACACGGGAGCTAAAGAGCTAAACAGGGATTACAGATTTGTAAGCATAGTGGAGCTTGTGGCAGAAGCTATAGAGGAGGGAGAGGAATGAAGAGGCTGGTGATTGACCCGATAACCAGGATTGAAGGGCATTTGAGGATTGAGTTGGAGCTTGAAGGAAATCGCGTAAAAAGAGCCTATTCTTCTGGGACAATGGTGAGAGGTATTGAGATAATACTACGGGGGAGGGACCCAAGGGAAGCCTGGGCTTTTGCTCAAAGGATATGCGGCGTATGCACTACAGTGCATGCCTTTGCCTCCATAAGGGCTGTGGAGGATGCCCTTGGCATAAGAATTCCAAGAAACGCTTCTCTAATAAGGAAGCTCATGATAGGCACCCTTTTTGTACACGATCACGTGGTACACTTTTATCATCTTCATTCCCTTGACTGGGTGAACCCAGTGCATGCTCTCAAGGCGGACCCAGTAAAAACCTCTGAGCTTGCAAGAAATGTTTCCAACTACGAAAAGTCATCGCCTTCATACTTTAAGGAAATCCAGGAGAAGATAAGACAGCAGGTAGAGAGAAGACAGCTTGGTATTTTTAGTAAGGGCTACTGGGACCATCCCGAATACAGATTACCGCCAGAGGCAAACCTTCTGCTTCTTGCACATTACATAGAGGCTTTAAACTGGCAAACGCAGATAGTTCAGGTGCATACAATCTTTGGCGGTAAAAACCCACATCCCAACTTTGCAGTGGGTGGGATGCCCTGTAGTATAGACCTTCAGAGCGATACAGCCATAAACACGGAAAGGCTCAGCAGAGTTAAAAGTTTGATAGACAGCATGTTAGACTTCGTGGAAAAGGTTTATATACCCGACCTTATGCTTCTGGCAGGTTTTTACAAAAACTGGTTTGAAAGGGGTGAGGGCATTGGAAACTTCCTCGTGCTTGGAGAACCAGATGGGGACTCTCACAGGGAAGGCAAATTCTTCATACCGCCCACCTTTATAAGGAACAGGAATCTAAAAGCCTACGAAGATGTGGATTACTCAAAGATAGAGGAATACGTAGCCCACAGCTGGTATAGTTATTCGGTTGGTGATGATAAGGGGCTCCATCCCTTTGAGGGAGAGACGCTTCTAAACTATACGGGACCTGAACCACCCTATGAACACTTAAATGTAGAAGGTAAATATAGCTGGCTGAAGTCCCCAAGGTATGAGGGTCTTTCAGCGGAGGTGGGACCTCTTGCAAGAGTGCTTGCCATGTATGCAAGGGGTGTGGATATGGTAAGGGAGTCTGTCAGCTCAAGCCTGTCAAAGCTGGGGCTCCCGCTGGAAGCCATGTTCTCCACCATGGGAAGAACCCTTGCAAGAGGACTGGAAACTCAGCTTTATGCAAGGGCTATGCAGGGCTGGTATAAAGAACTACTTGACAGGATAAAGGGTGGCGATACAAAAACCTTTGATGGAAGCAGGTGGGAGCCTTCCACATGGGAAAGGGAAGCAAAAGGGCTTGGTCTAATGGAAGCTCCTAGGGGCTCCCTTTCGCACTGGGTGCATATAAGGGAGGCTAAAATACATAACTATCAGTGTGTGGTGCCCACCACATGGAATGGCTCTCCAAGGGATGCAAAGGGGCAACCTTCTCCTTATGAAGCAAGCCTTGTGGGGCATGAGATTGCAAAATTGGAAGAACCCTTAGAGATAATAAGAACTATACACTCCTTTGACCCATGTCTTGCCTGTGCGGTGCATCTATATTACGGAGACTCAAGTGCCCTTGTGCTAATTTAAGGCTTAAATTATTTAGATATGAGTCTGAAGGAAGCCCTAAAAAAGGCAGGGGATTACATTTACCTACTGCCAGAGAATACCATACAGGGTCAAAGGGTTCCTGTTTACTTTTACCTCAGTGAGAGGCTCTATGAGCTTTTGGAAGAGGATGCCATAAGACAAGCTGCTAACGCTGCCACATTGCCCGGTGTAGAAAAAGCCATATATGTGATGCCAGATGTGCACGTGGGCTACGGTTTTCCTGTGGGTGGCATTATGGCAACCGATATTGAAGAAGGCATCATAAGCCCCGGTTCCATAGGATACGACATAAACTGCGGTGTAAGGCTTATAGCCACAAACCTGATGGCGGAAAGTATAATGCCCGTTAGAAGGGAACTTATGCAGGAGATACTCAAAAGGGTGCCGGCGGGTGTAGGCTCCACGGGGAAACTAAAGCTTTCAAGGGCGGAACTTTCTGAAGTAGCTACAAAGGGTGCCAGATGGGCTGTAGAAAAAGGTTTTGGCTTTGAGGAGGACCTTGAGCACATAGAAAGCGGAGGTGCCCTTCCCAATGCGGACCCATCAAAGGTTTCAGACTTTGCCTTCCAGAGGGGTTCTGAAGAGCTTGGCACGGTGGGCTCCGGGAACCATTTTGTAGAAGTGCAGTATGTAGATGAGATATATGATGAAGAAACCGCCAGAAAGCTTGGACTTGAGCTTGGGCAGGTTTGCATAATGGTGCATTCGGGCTCAAGGGGTTTCGGTCATCAGGTATGCGTAGATTATCTGAAAACCGCAAGGGAAGCCCTTAAAAAATACCACATAGAGATACCAGACATGCAGCTTGCCTGCATGCCCTTTAAATCGGAAGAGGGTCAGGGCTACTTTAAAGCCATGAACTCAGCCGCCAACTACGCCTTTGCCAACAGGCAAATACTTGGCTACCTTACCGCAGATACTCTAAGAAGTTTCCTTCACATATCCTGGGAGGAACTTGGCTACAGGCTCATATACGACCTTGCCCACAACATAGGAAAGGTGGAAGAGCATAAGGTAGATGGCAAAAGGAAGAAGCTCCTCGTGCATCGTAAGGGTGCTACAAGAGCCTTCCCACCCCACAACCCGGATGTGCCACCTGCTTACAAAGATATAGGTCAGCCCGTTATAATACCGGGCGATGTGGGTAGGTATTCTTTCCTTTTGGTGGGACAAAGCAAAAGTATGGAGCTTAGCTTTGGGAGTGCCTGCCACGGTGCAGGAAGGCTCATGTCAAGGACTAAGGCAAAGGAGTTTGTAAAAAGGGAGGGGCTTGAGAAGGTGCTGAGCGGTCTTGTGGTGGTAGCGAGGGGTAAAGGAACGGTGGCGGAGGAGATACCTCAAGCCTATAAGGATGTTTCTGAGGTAGCCATGGTGGTGCATGCCCTTGGCATTGCCAGGCTGGTGGCAAGGTTTAAACCATTAGGCACATTAAAGGGATAGTGTTATAATAGTGAATTCTGGAGGCACGCATGGGTGAATTTGAAAAGCTACTGGAAGAGAGCCTTGAGCTAAGAGAAATAAGGAGAGGGGAGGTGATAAAGGGGACTGTGGTGAAGGCGGATAACAGAAACCTATATGTGGATGTGGGATACAAGGTGGAGGCAATCCTGCCGAGGGAGGAACTGCCAGAGGCAAAGGTGGGCGATGAAATAAAGGCGGTGGTCGTAAAACTTACAAAGGGTGGAACACCCATACTTTCCTATAGAAGATATCTTGAGGATAAGCTTTTTGGATTTTTAAGGTACTGCTATGAGAAGGGTAAGTTCATAACGGGTACAGTGGTGAGCAGAGGAGATGAGGGATACATAGTGGATGTAAGCGGGCTTAAGGTACTCCTTCCTTACAAGGAGTCCGCCAGGAACCTCAAAGAAGGTAAAAAGATAATCGCCAAGGTCATTGAGTTAAAAAAGGAAGGGCAAGAGCTCAAAGTGGTGCTGTCTCAAAAGGATTATCTTAAAGCACAGGAGGAAAAAAAGAAGGCAAGGCTCCTTTCAAAGCTGAAGGTGGGCGATGTGATAGAGGGTAGGGTAATAAAGATAGACCCTGAAAAGGGTATAACCCTTCTTGTGGGTAATGTGCTGAGAGCTTTCCTGCCAAATGAAGAGCTTAGCTGGAGCAGGGATAAAAATCCCTACCATTATGCGGAGATAGATGAAAGGCTAAGAGTGAAGGTTAAAAAGATACCGAAGGATGGACAGTTCATATTTGTAAGCCTTAGGGATATGAAAGAAAACCCGTGGATTAAAGCGGAGCAGAGCATAAAGAAGGGTCAGACACTAAGCGGTAGAGTAGTGGAAGTAAAGGAAAACGGGCTTATTGTGGAGGTAATGGAAGGCGTTGAGGGGTATGTGCCAAAGGAGGAAATATCTTACGATGGCTCTACCCCCAGGAAGGGCGATAAGGTGTCCCTTCAGGTGCTTGAGTTTGATCCCAAGAGGAGAAGGCTCATACTTAGCATAAAAAGAACCCTGCCAAAACCATGGGAGGAGTTCCTCAAAGAGAACCCTGCAGGCAGTAAGGTAAAAGGCACCGTAGAAAGAATAGAAGGGGCAAGGGCTATAATAAGGCTTACAGATAAGGTTCTTGGTGTTATTCACAGGAGCGACCTTGACTGGGTCAAGCCCGGAAGGGTTGAGGACGTGCTTGAAGTGGGCCAAAGCTTAGAGTTTGCAGTGCTGGGGCTTGATGGGAAGTTTGTCAAACTTGGTCTAAAACAGCTCAAAGAAAATCCATGGGAAAAAATTCTCAAAAGCTACAAGGTGGGCGATAAGGTCAAGCTAACTGTAAAGAGCTTGCATCCCTTTGGTGCCTTTTTACAGTTTCCAGAGGGTATAGACGGGCTATTGCCCATGTCTGAAATACCAAGAGGGGTAAAACTGGAAGAAGGTCAGGAGGTGGAAGCTAAAATCATAGAGCTCTCCCAGGAAAAGATAACGCTGAGCCTTAAGGAGGAAGAGGAAAAGAAGGAAGATATAATAACCACTGCAAGCTCTGACAAGGGCTTTACCTTGGGCGACATATTGAGAAAGAAGATGAAAATATGAAGAGAAAAGAGCTTATCAGTAGACTGAGAAAAGAACATTTCCCCCAATATTCAAAAAGAAAGGTTCAGAAAATGGTAAATTTTCTTATAGAGCGGATGGCAGAGGCAGTAAGCTCAGAGGAAGGCTTGAAGGTATCAGGTTTTGGTAGCTTTAGAAGAAAGGGTAAGCGTATAGTGTTCAAGCCAAGTAAAAAGTTGCTACTTAGGTTGAAAGAAGAGGTAAAAAGGGCTAAAATGTAATTTAACGGGGTGTGGCGCAGGCGGAAGCGCGCTGGCATGGGGGGCCAGAGGTCACGGGTTCAAGTCCCGTCACCCCGATTTTAAAAAGGAGGTGGAAAGATGGTAGTGGTAGTCCAGCCTGTGGAAAAGGACCTTGAACAGCTCGTTCTAAGGGTCTTTTTAAAAGCCATTGATGTGCTTGGAGGTCTATCCAAGCTTGCGGAATTTAGAACACTTACATGGCTTCCCTCCCTTGCAAGAGCAGCATACTGTGTGGTGCTAAGGGAAGAATACTTTAAAACGGACAGGGAAATAGCGGAAAAGGTAGGGCTTACCGTTCAGACGGTTAGAAATATACTGAGGGCTGAACCCTCCGAAGCCCTTGAAAAGATAAGAAGGCTTGAAGAGCTTGTATCTCAGGAGGCAAAGGAGCTAAAGGTCCATACGGCCGGTGGTGTGGCAAAGCTTGCCTACAAGCTGGTGAAAGAAGGGCATGAAGAGCCTAAAGTATTCCTTGAATACTGTGAGAGGGTAGCCTACGCTTTAGACATACCTTGGGCTTACATGGTGCTGAAAAGGCTAAAGGGCACAGACTTTCCTATAAACTCTTCAGAGGATATAGCCCGCAAGGTGGAAGGCGTCTACATTAAGGGAAGACCGGCTTCAGATGTTTTGAAGGAGCTTGAATATCCCATAAGGAACCCGGCGGAGCTACTCCACAGGATAAAGGAAAACCTCAAGATGCACGGGCTTGAATAAGGCTACCCACCCTTTAGAACCCTCTTTTCGTATATGAGGGCAATGGTAAAGAGGGAGGTAAATATGATAGGTCCTAGGAATATGCCCACAAAGCCGAAGGCAATTAGCCCTCCGAGTATGGAGAAGAAAAGGACTATATAAGGTATGTCTATGCCCATCTTCATGATTAGGGGTCTGGCTATATTGTCCGCCGTTGATATTAGAAGCAATCCGTAAAAAAACAGGAAAATGCCCGCCTGATGACTCTTTTGAAAGAAGGTATAAAGAGCAACCGGAAACCACACAAAGCTGGCACCAAGGGGTGGCACAAAAGAGCTTAAAAAGGTGGCTATGCCAAGAAGTAGGGCATAGTCAATACCCACAAGGCTATAACCTATAAAACCCAAAAACCCTTGCAGTAGGGCAACACCCACCGAGCCATAAACGGTGGCAAGAACCGTCTTATATACGGTGAGAAAGACCTGCTCCACATCCTCTGAGTGCATGGGAAGGAAACGTTCAATGAACTTTGCAAACTTTGGTCCGTCCCTTAGTATAAAAAAGAAAGTAAGGAGGAATACGAAGGCTTTAAAGACAAAGGAGGCTACCGCAGGTACCAAGGAAGCTAAAAGATTTACACCCTTCTGAGCCATGTCTCTCAAACCGCTCAGAAGAAGGTTTTTGAAGCCTTCCGACTGGATATAATCCAGAAGGCTTTTTAGCTCCTCCTGCGTTAAAAACCTGCTTATATACCTGTTTTCATAGAGGTTTCTCAGCAAGGTTTCGTATGAGTTTTCCTGAAGCATGTTCAGCATAAAGTGAAGTAGCTCTATGGACTGTCTTATGGCTATTGCCAGAACCATACTAAAGGGTATGACCACAAGAAGAAATACAAGAAGCGTGAGCAAAAGGGCGGAAGGCGTATTTCTTATTTTCTTTGAAAGTTTCAGATGAAGGGGGTATGCCACTAAGGCAAATATAAGAGCCCAAAGTATAGGTTTTAAAAAGGGCAGAAGCATAATAAGGGCAAGGCATACAAAAAAGCCCGTAAGCCCAAGAAGAAAGTATAAAAAGATCCTTTCCCTCACAGGCTTAAATTATATCCTATGGAAAGGTGTCCAAAATGCGGTGCCTACCTTGAGATAATAGAGTGCTGTGGAGGTGGCATATTCAGGTGTGAGCCGTGTCAGGAGTATTACTTTTACGGAGAACTCATACAGTTTCAAAGGGGTTCTGGGGAGGGCGACGGAGAAGTTCAAGAGCCACTTCACGAGGAGGAAGACCTTCCACAACCACCGAATAGACAGCCCAGCTTATAGGAGCATGAATTCCTTTATTCTTAGAGAGTTCATATACAGCTTTAACTGTATGCACACCCTCCACCGTCTGTCCAAGCCTTTGCAGTGCCTCCTCCACAGAAAAACCCTGACCGATAAGGTATCCAAAGCTCCTATTCCTTGACTGAGAAGAGCTGGCGGTCAAAAAGAGGTCCCCCATACCAGAAAGACCATAAAAGGTTTCCCTCTTTGCACCAAGGAGCAGACCAACCCTTACCATCTCCGCAAGACCCCTCGTCATAAGGGAAGCCCTCGCATTTTCACCAAAGCCAAGTCCATCTGACATACCGCAGGCAATGGCTATAACGTTTTTTAAGGCACCTCCAAGTTCAACACCTATAAGGTCTGTGGAAAGATATACCCTGAAGTTCTCCGAGCTTATAAGGCTCCTTATCCTTTCAAGCTCATCAAGGTTCTCTCCAGCCAGCACAAGGGCGGTAGGAAGCCCCTTGGATACTTCACTGGCAAAAGAGGGACCAGAAAGGCAAAAGACTTCAGCTTGAGGCTCCAGCTCTTTAACTATCTCTGAGACCCTCCTGTTTGTTCCCACCTCAAGCCCCTTTGAAGCGGAGATAAGCCTCTTACCCTTAAGACTTTGCCCCTCCAGCACAGACCTTATTGCTTGGACTGGAAGGGCTATTACAAGGTAGTCGGAAAAGTCCAGAACTTCTCTGAGCTCGGTGGAAGCCCTTGCGCAGGGTATGGAGAGTCCCTCCATGTATGGATGTCTTCCAGAGTTTATAAGCTCTACCACCTTATGGCTTTTGTCAAAGACCATAAGCTCATGTCCCAGCCTGCAAAGATGAAGGCTTAATGCACAGCCCCATCTTCCTCCACCGAGGACGGAAAACCTCATGAGCTTATTGTATCATTTTAGTATGCTTAAAATAGGCATCACCATAGGAGACCCAGCAGGAGTAGGACCGGAGCTGATTATAAAGCTCTCAAGGCACTTTGACCCCAACAAGGCATATGTAATATACGGAGAGAAGAAGGTGATGGAAGCGGTGCAGAGAGAGCTTGGTCTTGAGATGGACATGAGGGATATATACACCCTTGATGAGGTGACGGAGCCTGGCATATACATAGCGGACTTAAACATAAGCGAGACGGATAGACCCCTGCCTTCTATAACTTCTGGGAAGGTGGCGGTGGCATACCTTGGTAGGGCCGTGGTGGATGCGGTCTACAAAAACATACACGGGCTTCTTACCATGCCCATAAACAAATTCTGGGCTATGCTTGCTGGCTTTTCCTACGAGGGTCAGACAGAATTTCTGGCTCAGGCTTGTAATGTAAAAGAGTATGCCATGCTCATGTATTCAGAAAGGTTAAGGGTGGTGCCCTTTACAACCCACATTCCTTTGAAGGAGGTGCCTGCAAGGGTAAAGCAGGAAAGTATAGTAAAAAAGCTAAAGCTGATAATAAGAGAGTTCAAAAGGCTTTTTGATTATGAGCCAAGCGTGGGCGTGCTGGGTCTTAACCCCCATGCGGGAGACAGGGGTGCCATTGGAGAGGAAGATATGAAGGAAATACTTCCTGCGGTGGAGCTTTTAAAGTCTGAAGGCTACAAGGTGGAGGGACCACTTTCACCTGACAGTGCCTTTTTAAAGGATGGATACCATGTGTTTCTTGCCATGTATCACGACCAGGGACTCATACCCTTTAAGCTCTTAAGCTTTGAAGAGGGTGTGAATATGACACTGGGTCTTCCCTTTATAAGGACATCCCCAGACCATGGGGTAGCCTACGATATAGCCTGGAAGGGCATAGCCAGCGAAAGCTCAGCTCTGAATGCCTTAAAGCTCTGTGAAAGTCTTGTGGAAAGACTATGTCAATAAGGAAAAGGGTTGCTGTAAGCCTGATAACCTCCCTCAGCATATCCCTGTTGCTTTCCCTTTCTCTTATATACTACCTGTCCTCCAAGCTGCTAACCAGCAGGGTGATGGAAGTATACAACCTTACATATGAAAACTACAAAAAACTACTTAAGTGGGAGGAAGAGGACCTCAGGTTCCTGTCAGAAGATGGGTTAGAGTATGGAGGGCACTACTGTGTGTTTCCAGAAGAGCAAAAAGCCTGCGAAGGAAGCCCGCACTATAGAATCTATGAGGGTGGCGTTTGCTACGGCATATACAGACAGCTTAAGAAGGGTTGCTACTTTGTGGGTGTGAGCCTTGAAGAAGCCCTAAAGTTTATTGCGGACCTTATGGGTGCGGAATACTTGATTTACTATGAGCGTAAGTATGTGGGAGAGCTTGTAAAAGATTTTGATAGTTTTATAAAGGGCAAGATAGTTATGGAGGATATGGTAATAGACAGGTTTTCATCTCAGGAACTGCTGAAACTACCACTAAGAATAGAGGGATATACGGTTTATGGAAACCTATTTAACAAAAGACTGCTCATGGAGGTACCCATTACTAACAACAAGGGACTTATATTCGGAAGGGCTCTTCTGGTAAAAGACATCTCTTACCTTTATGAAGAAACCTTCAAAGTTTTTCTCGCCCTCTCTCTCTATTCCCTCCTGGTCTTTACCCTTCTGGGCTACGTCCTCTTCCGCATATCCTCGGGGCTTGCAAAGAGAATTATTCTTCTGAAGGATATAACGACAGGCATAGAAGGTAGGGATTTTTCAAGGGTAAGCCTCCTTGAAAATTCGGATAAAAATTTGAAGGATGAACTTGATGAACTAAAACACAGCATATACAATATGGCTATCAGCCTCAAGTCCGCCTTTGAAGAGCTTGAGGAAAAGAACAAGGAGCTTGAAGAGCTCGCCTACTATGATACATTGACGGGTCTGCCCAACAGAAGGTTTTTCTATGAGCATGCAAACCTGCTCTTTGAGAACGCAAAAAGGTATAAAACACCCATAAGCCTGCTGGTGATGGACATAGACCACTTTAAAAAGATAAATGACACATACGGGCATGATGCAGGAGACTTAGTGCTTAAAAATTTTGCGGATATAGTCAGGAAAAACATAAGGCAGTCAGACCTGCCAGCCAGGTTTGGGGGTGAGGAATTTGTCCTTCTACTGCCCAACACGACCCTATCACAGGCGAAGGCGGTGGCGGAGAGGATAAGGAAAGCCTTTGAAAACAGCGTGGTCATATACAGGGGGCAGGAGGTTAGAACCACATTAAGCGGTGGTCTGGCGGAGTTTAGAGAAGGTATGGAAAACATAGACGAACTTATAAGGCTGGCGGACATGGCTCTCTACAGGGCAAAGGAGCTTGACAGGAACCGGATAGAAGCCTACGAGCCTAATAAAGACTGACATCAAAGGCGGGGTTTGCTAAGGCTCTGAGCATGCCTGACTTTATAGCCCTTATGAGCCTTTCGTTCATTTTTCTTTCTCTAAACCTTATAAAGTGATGGAAGAGAACACCGCTTGCTTCAAGACCAAGCCCCCTGTCTAAAAGCAGCTTTTCGGACCAGCTTCTTATGTTAGGGTTTAGAAACCTGTTCTTGGGATTTATCTGTCTTTTCTTCTCAAGCCCCACAAACTGATAACCACAGACTGCTCCCTCCTTTAGAAAGACCTTTACAAGCTTGCCCTCCCATTCAAAGCTAAAGGATTCCTCCGCATCCTCAAAGGTCCCTCCAGAGCCTGCGGTGGCAAGCCTCGTTTTCACCGCATTGTAATCCACAAGACCTGGGTTTTTAACCCTCAGACCTGCCATGTTAAAGCCTGCTATGGCTCCTGACTGCTGGGCTGGTGGAAAGAGGGCTATCCATCTGTGATTTCCCCAAGCATCTATGCCCGAGCATATATCTCCAGCTGCATACACATCAGGGTCAGAAGTTTGCTGGTATTCATTTACTAGTATGCCACCCACAACCCTTCCTGTGGCTTCGTTTATATGAATCTTTATGTCTGTCTCCGCCACGAGGTTTGTCCTTGGTCTTACACCTGTAGATAGTATCACCATGTCAGTCCTTATAAACCTGCTTCTGTCCGTGCCGTTTGGTCTTATCTCCACCGCCTCCACCCATCCATCTTCTCCATGTATAGCCACCACCTGATGGTTAAGGTAAAAGTGTATGCCTGCTTCCTCTAAGGGCTTCATATAACGCTCCGCCATATACTTGTCAAGCATTCTTGGAAGGACCCTGTCAAAGAACTCCACCACATGCACCTCAAGCCCCATATGGTGCAGGGTCTCCGCATCTTCTATGCCAATAGGTCCAGCTCCCACTATCACCACACTTTTTACCCTGCCAGAAAGAACCCACTCCCTTATCTTTTTGGCATCGTAAAGGTTCTTGGCAGTGGTCACGCCACCAAGCTCAACACCCTGAAGGGGTGGAACAAAAGCATAAGCACCAGCTGCAAGAAGACATTTATCATAAGGAATTTCATCGCCTCCCTTTATTATAACCACCTTCCTTCTGTTATCTATACCCACCACTTCCCTTTTGGGTCTGAAATCAACCCTGTGTTCTTCATAGAAGTCAAAGCCGCCCTTATAAAAGAGAGCTTCTTCTGATATGTCGCCCCTTATCACATTTTCCATACAGTTGGGCGCATATGTGGGAAATTCCTCATCAGACAGCACTATAATGTCTGAGTCCTTATCCACTTTTCTGAAAGCTTCTATAGCACTTGCACTGGCTGGTCCATTGCCCACTATAACCACACGCATGGAGGAAAATAATATAGCAGAAAGCATATAGTTTTTATTATGTTCTTCTTCAGGCTTGCCACTCATGAAGAGGTAGGGTTTTACAACGGTGTGGTCTATGCTGTGCAGGATACCTTTCTGAAGGTCTTTTTTGAAAGGCTTGGAGACATTTTTCGCCTGACAGGTGGCACTGCCCTCTCAAGGTTTTATCTGAAACACAGGCTCTCTTAAGGCTTAGACCTCTTTACAGAAAGCACAGACCTCTTTACGAAGGGGCACATAGACAGGCTATTAGCCATCGTAGGAGAAGACCTGAAAAGGTTTGAGCTTGACATGAGGGTGGAGGGCAGAGCTCCTTTCTACAGAAGGCTGTCTGTGGGACGTGAAAACTTAAGCTTCAGAATAGACCTTTCTGTAGATAAGTTCCTTTCTGACCCTGTCAGGACACAGGAGGGTTTTCTTATAGACAGCCTTGAAAATATAGCGGTCAACAAGCTGATAGCCTTTGAAGACAGGGCGGAGATAAAGGACCTTATGGACATGCTCTTTCTTGAAAGGGAGGGCTTTTCCCTTGACAGGCTGTTAGAGCTGGCAGATGAGAAGGGGGTGTCTGTTCCCCACGAGGAGCTTTTTACCATAAACCAGCATGGTCTCTGAAACTGGTTGTATTTTTTACTGACAATTGAGGCAAGCGTGTTATATTCCTCCCCGTAGAGCTATTATATTATGCTGATGTTAATGTGAGCGAAGCGAAAAGCGCCGTAAGCTGTGCTTACTGGGTAAATAGCTCCCATTTACACAACATTGGCAAAGCCCTTGTCAGACAGGTGGAGGAGTTTTTTAAAAACCTGTCTGATGAGCGGAGCAGACGCCTTAGGAGTAAGGCCCGGGGCTTGCTCGCTCAGAACTCCTGTTTTGGAGTTTTGGGTGATAATCCCAAACCCGATGCGTGGGCAGATGTCTATAAATGAGATATCTGTCTATACAAAGAGATACTCTGACAGGCTTTGCCCTGCTTCTGAAGGATGTGAGCGGGCAGGAGCTGGAGGAGTTCTTTGAGAGGATTAAACAAAAACTTTTTGAAAACATTTAAAAAAGGTCTCTCAGATAGAGGCTTAAAGGCTTGTGAGGCTTCTCCTGTGGGACGCACCCCGGAGGAAAGGAAAGTAAGCCCCCTTAGCCTGTCCCTTTTGAAAAGAAGGGCAGAAAAGCTTTCCTTACCAAACAGGACAGCCCTTGAAAGGTATATAAGTTCATTTCTCGCTTAGCTTCATTATGTATTCAAGGCATGTCCTTACACCATAACCCGTGCCACCTTTAGAATAGTAAGCAAACTCCTCCCTCAGGTGTGCGGGACCTGCTATGTCTAAATGCACCCACTTTATGCCTTCACCCACAAACTCCTCAAGGAACATGGCGGCTGTTATGGCTCCTCCGTACCTTCCTCCCGAGTTCAGCACATCTCCTTCTCCCTTTTTTATCTTTTCTCTGAGCCTTCTATCATCCATGGGCAGCTTCCACATGCGCTCTCCCGTAAGCTTAGAAATTTCAAGAAGCTCATCACCAAAGGCATCATCGTTTGTAAAAAGTCCTGCCGTGTATTCACCAAGGGCTACCATGCAGGCACCTGTGAGGGTTGCCATGTCTATTATCCTTGAAACACCAAGGTTTGAGGCGTAAGAAAGAGCATCTGCCAGGGTCACCCTTCCCTCTGCATCCGTGTTGTCTATTTCAATGGTTTTGCCGTTCATAGCCCTAATGATGTCGTCGGGTCGGTAGGCGGTTCCGCTGGGCATGTTCTCCGCAGCACCAAAAATACCATGCACCTCCACCCGAGGCTTCAGTTGAGCAAGGGCTTTCATAATACCTATAACCGCGCAGGCACCGGATTTGTCCATTTTCATGGTCCTCATGTAATCGCCCGTCTTTATATTCAGTCCTCCGCTGTCAAAGGTAAGACCCTTTCCCACTATGGCTATTTTTTCCTTCGGCTCTCCTTCAGGTTTATAGACCATATGCACAAACCTCGGAGGTGTGGCAGAACCCTTCCCTACACTCCACAGGGCATACATGCCCATCTCCTGTATTTCCTTCTCATCATAAACCCTGCACTCAAGCCCGTGTTCCTGAGCCACCTTTTGAGCAAGCTCCGCAAGGCTTATGGGGTTTATCACATTGCCCGGCTCATTTACAATATCTCTTGTAAAGTTCTGAGCTTCTGCAAAGACCCTCCCAACCCTTATGCCCTCCTCGTCTGCACCGTGTATGTGTAGGCTTTCAAGCTCCGTGCTGTTCTCCTCTTCCTTCTTGGTCTTATACTTGTCAAAGCGGTAGCTTCCAAGGATAGCACCTTCGGTAATAGCCTTGCTGAGCCTGTAGTTTAGCTTGCCCGCAAAGAGATAAAGAGACTTTACCCTGTCCTTGCGAGCCTTCTTTGCAAGCAAGGCGGAAGCTATCCTGTATGAATCCTCCCCTGTCCTGTCCTTCTTGCCAAGCCCCACCGCATAAAAGACCCTTACCACATCACCCACAAGCAAGCTCACCTTTGCAAGGCTTTCCTCTTTGCCCTTGAAGTTCTCCACCTCAAGAAGCCTTTTAACAGCTTCTTTCAGCTCACCAAGAAAGTCAAGGTTTGAAAGGTCATCTTCAAAAAGGAAAAGGGCTACAGGCTCATTGACTTCCTGCATGCTAAAGGTTGCGCTCCTGACCTCCATGAGAACCTCCTTTATTCCTCCTCCTGTCCCACGCCCTCCCTTTTGAGGGCCACCTTACCAGTCCTTGCCATCTCCTTTATTCCGAAGGGCTTTACCAGTTCTATAAAGGCATTAAGCTTGTCCTCCGTGCCCGTTATCTCCACCGTGTAGGTATCCGGAGACACATCCACAATCCTGCCCCTGAATATCTCTGTAAGCCTTAATACTTCATCTCTTGCCCTTGGCGTGGCGGTATGTACCTTTATGAGGGCAAGCTCCCTCTCCACATGTGGTGTGTCTGTCAGGTCCTTTACCTTAAGGGTGTCTATCAACTTTCTCAGCTGTTTTACCACCTGGTCTATTACCACATCGTCGCCTATCACCTCAAGGGTCATACGGGATATGCCCTTCTCGTGGGTCTCACCCACCGAAAGACCCTCTATGTTGTAGCCCTTACCCGCTATAAGAGTGGCTATGCGAGCCAGCACACCCAGCTCGTTCCTCACGGTAAGGGTTATTATGTGCCGTCTTACCTCGCCCTTTTTAACTTCTCTAAAGAGGGGAGCCTTTACCGTGCTTAGCTGTGAAGCACCGATAGTATCAGCCATTTTAGACCTCCGATAAAAGATTACCTTTATCCAACCAGATACATGGTCTCTGCTTCTACCGCTTTCTTTCCATCTTCCAGTATCATATCCCTGTAGGATTTTCCTGCGGGCACCATGGGAAGCACGTTTTCCTCCCTGTCCACATGGAAGTCCAGTATAACGGGTCTGTCATCTATCCTGAGGGCCTCTTCTATTATCTCTCTAACATCTGAAGGCTTTTCCGCCCTGAAACCTACAGCACCAAAGGCTTCCGCAAGCTTGACAAAGTCTGGCTGGACGGTAAGATCCACCTCCGAGTATCTCCTGTCATAGAAAAGCTCCTGCCACTGACGGACCATGCCAAGGTATCCGTTATTTATTATAGCCACCTTTACGGGCACCCTGTACTGGACTGCGGTGGCAAGCTCCTGCATGGTCATCATAAAGGAACCATCTCCATCTATGACAAAAACCTCTCTTTCTGGACGCCCCAGCTTGGCACCTATGCCCGCCGGGAAGCCAAAGCCCATAGTACCAAGACCGCCAGAGTTTATAAACTGCCTTGGGAAGGAGTATTTGTAGAACATGGCTGACCACATCTGATGCTGTCCAACGCCGGTGGCTATTATAGCCCCACCCTTTGTAGCCTCATATATCTGCTCTATCACATACTGAGGTTTTATAACCTTGTCAGACCTTCTGTAGGTGAGGGGGTGTTTTCTTTTCCACTCTTCTACCTGTTCTATCCATCTGTGCCTTTCTTCAGGAAACAGTATCTTTGCTCCCTCTCTTCTTAGCTCTTCTAAGAGCTTTCTGAGCACAATCTTTACATCACCCACTATAGGTACATCTACCACTATGTTCTTTGAGATGGAGGCTGGGTCTATGTCTATGTGTATTATCTTTGCCTGAGGAGCAAACTCCTCTATCTTACCGGTGACCCTGTCGTCAAACCTTGCACCCACAGCAATAAGTAGGTCGCAGTTATATACGGCCATGTTAGCATAGTAAGTGCCATGCATTCCGAGCATGTGGAGGGCAAGGGGGTGGTTTTCTGGAAAGGCTCCTTTGCCCATGTTGGTGGTGGCAACGGGTATTTTCATAAGCTCCGCCAGCTCTACAAGCTCCTTCTGAGCCTCCGACTGAACCGCACCACCACCCACATAAAGCACAGGCCTTTTTGCCTCCATTATAAGCCTTATGGCTTTCCTTATCTGCTGCAGGTTGCCTTCCACGTGGGGCTTATAGCCGGGCAAGGACTCCTTTACCTCTTCAGGAGTAGGTATTCCCACGTCGCTGAGCTTCTGGGTTATATCCTTGGGAATGTCCACTAAGACGGGTCCGGGTCTTCCAGTCCTTGCTATGTAGAAGGCCTGACGAAGTATAAGTGGAAGGTCTTCTATCCTTTTTACAAGGAAGTTATGCTTGGTTATGGGTCTGGTTATACCCACAATATCCACCTCCTGAAAGGCATCGTTGCCTATGAGGTGTGTGGGTACCTGACCCGTTATGAAAACAACAGGCACCGAGTCCATGTAGGCGTCTGCTATGGCGGTCACTAAGTTTGTGGCACCTGGTCCAGAGGTGGACATGGCTACACCCACCTTACCAGTAGCCTTGGCATAGCCCTCCGCCATATGACCCGCACCCTGTTCATGCCTTGCCAGTATATGCCTTATGCCCCCAAGCCTGTACAGGGCATCGTAAACCTCCATTATGGCACCGCCCGGATGTCCAAAGACATACTCCACACCCTCTTCTTTAAGCACCTCTATCACAATATCCGCGCCTTTGCGTAGCATTATCATACCTCCAGACCTTTGATAAGAGTATAAAATATAAGAAGATCGTTAAAAAAGTGTTAGGGTTCTTAAAAAGTAAGGAATATTTTGAATATGCTAATAAGCTTATATAAGAGGGGCTTATTCAGCCTTTAAGAGAACTTATTGACTTGATTAACTTGTTGATATATAATCCTAATCAAATCCTTTGAAGGGAGGTTGAAAATGCTTAGCAGAAGAGACCTTTTAAAATCCGCAGGAGTAGGGGCTTTAGCCTTGGGCGTTTCTTCACAGCCCGTTTTCGCCGCTGCCGAGAAGGTGGTGAAGATGGACGCCATGCTTCCACCGCCAAAGGGCAACAGGGTTGTAATATGCGGTGGTGGATGGGCTGGGCTGACAGTAGCCAAGTACCTCAAGAAGGAAAACCCAAACATAGAGGTTATCCTTATTGAGAAGAGGCCAAACTTCTTCTCCTGCCCCATATCCAATCAGTGGCTAGCAGACCTTGTGAGCTTGGATTTTCTTTCCCATGACTACAACCAGCCAGCTTCCAAGTATGGCTACAAGTTTATAAACGCAGTGGTCATAGGCATAGAAAGGGACAAAAAGAGGGTCTATACTCCCCACGGCTACATAGAATACAACTACCTGGTGCTTGCACCCGGCATAAAGTACAACTATAAGGCTTGGTTTGGAGACAACAAGGACATGATAAACTACACCAGAGTGCATTATCCAGCGGCATTCATACCAGGTTCTGAACACTTGGCCTTGAAGAGAAAGGTTCATGAGTTTGAAGAGGGAGACTTTATAATCACCGTACCTCCGGGAGCCTACAGATGCCCACCAGCGCCTTATGAGAGGGCTTGCATGATAGCAGAAGTCTTTAAGAGAAACAAGGTAAAGGGAAGGGTAATCATACTTGACCCCAAGGATGACATAGCTCCAAAGGGTCCAGGCTTTAGGGCAGCTTATGAGCAGGTTTATCTTGGTATAGTGGAGTATGTGCCGAAGGCAAGCATAAAAGAGGTGGACCCTGTAAAGAAGATAATAAAGACCACTGCGGGAGACTTTAAGTTTGCCGATGCCAACCTTGTGCCACCACACCAGGCGGGAGAGCTTGTTTGGATGGCAGACCTTATAGCAAAGGACAAGGATGGTAAGCCTACCGGCTGGGCAGACCAAGACCCTCTAACCTTCCAAGCAAAATCCGACCCCAATGTCTTTTTGGTGGGAGATGTTATAGGTGGAGTGCCTTATCCAAAGAGCGGACATATGGGCAACTCGCAAGGTAAGATAGTGGCAAAGATAATTGCCTCAAGGATAGCTGGCAAAGAATACAAGCCCACTCTTCCAGACAACACTTGCTACTCCATGGTGAACGGATCGCCTCAGGAAGCTATAGTTATAAACGTGACCTACGATTACAACGAGAAGGAAAAGAAAATAACTCCAAAGCCAAAGGTGATAAACGAAAGATCCGAAGCCTTGGCAAAGGCTACCTATGAATGGGCAAGGTCTATGTATAAGGACATGTTTGCATAATCTTAAGGGGGCTTTGCCCCCTATTTGCATCACATGTTGCAACATGAAACACGCTTGCTAATACTCAACTAAAGCATATAAGCCTTCCAGAACATGGCATGCAATTTGCATATATACACAACGAGGTGAATAGGAATGGATAGAAGAGACTTTATAAAAACCTGCGGCACTGTAGCAGTAGCCTCTATGTTGGATGCCAGTATTTTCTCCAATTTGCTGGCAAGCCAACAGGATGGAATGCTAAAAACTTACAAAAAGGCCCTCCTTGTCAAAGAGGATGGATCTCCCATAAAGGAGGGAGACATAAAGCCCCATAACAATTACATATTCTTCTATCCCTTTGTTTCCACTCCTTGTTATCTTCTTAATCTGGACCAGGAGATAAAGCCTGTGGAGATAAAGCTAAAGGATGGGCTTGGCTACCTCTGGCCAGGGGGCGTGGGGTCAAAAAAGAGTATAGTAGCCTACTCTGCCATATGCGCCCACCAGTGGAGTTATCCTACAAAGGACTACTCTTTTATAAACTACTATCCACCAGACAAGCCATCTGAGACCACAAAAAAGGCCGGTATAATCCAGTGTTGTGCCCACTTAGGTTTATACGACCCAAAGGAAGGTGCAAAGGTCTTAGATGGTCCCCCAGAGGTTCCTTTGGCCTCCATAGTGCTACAAGAAGAGAATGGCCAATTTTATGCCGTGGGAGTTCTTGGTGAGGACCAGTTTGACCAGTTCTTTGATAACTACAAGGCAGACCTAAGACAGCAGTATGGCTCTACTGCAAAAGCAAAGGAGCTTGTGGAAAAATGTATAGTTATGGAGGTGGATAAATATGTCAAATCAGTTATCAGGTGTTAGTAGAAGGGAATTGATCGTAGGTGGTGCCCTTGTAGGTATTACTGCACCTCTTTTTGTATATTCAAAGGCACAAAATAGGCTTAAAGCTCAAGTGGTTATAGTAGGTGGTGGCTATGGCGGTGTTACAGTAGCCAAGTATTTAAAGAAGGAAAATCCTAACCTTGATGTGGTCCTTATTGAAGAAAGGCCCTTCTTTATGTCCTGTCCCATGTCAAACCACTTTTTGGCTGGCCTTATGGAGCTTACGCCTCTGTGCTTTTCTTACAACGTGCTTGAGGTGAAGTATGGCATAAGGGTAATAAACGATAAGGTGCTGGGAGTGGAGCTTGATAGAAAAGCGGTGAGAACTTCCGCAGGATATATAGGATACGACTATCTGGTTCTTTCCACGGGTATAGACTATGACATTGAGGACAAGCCCTTCTATGCGGAGTCCATAGTTCATAACCCCCCTGCCTTCAAGCCCGGCTCTGAGCATATATACCTCAAAAGGCTCATAGAAGACTTTGAGGGTGGCGATATAGTGATTAGCGTGCCACCTCCTCCCTACAGATGCCCGCCAGCCCCCTATGAGCGTGCAGCTCTCATAGCCAGTATGATAAAAAGAAACAAGCTAAAAGCTCATATATACTTTATCGATGCCAACGAGAGACCCATAATAAACGCAGAGGGCTTTTTATCCGCATACTACGACCTTTACAAGGACGTGGCAGATTACATAACCTCCGCACAGGTAAGGGATATAGATGTGCATAAGAGAGTGGTAAGGACCTCCCACGGGGATTTTAAATATGACCTTGCCTGCATCATACCACCCATGAGGGCAAGCAGGCTTCTGGAAGAGGCGGGACTTTTGAAAAGGGGTCAGAAGTGGGTAGAGGTAAACCCCTTCACCTTTGAAACGTATGTAAGAAACGTTTTCGTTATAGGCGACTCCGCCCAGACATACTTACCAAAGAGCGGATACGCTGCACATTCGCAGGGCAAACTACTTGCAAAGCTTATAAACGCAAGGCTGAAGGGGAAAGAAGTTAAGGAGGAGTATGTGCAGATGATATGCTATGCCATGGTGAGCGATAAGGAAGCCATAATGACAGAAACCGCCTTTAGATACGACACGGCAAGCAAAAGGTTCATACCCACCCACAGGGAGGACAATCAAAGAAAGGAAACCACCGCAAAAAGATACGAAGAGTGGGCAAAGGGTCTATGGAGGGACTTGTTTGGATAAGGGAGCTAACGAGCCCCTTTTAGAACTCTTTTAGCATGCCCTTTACTTTGTCTTCCCAGCTTGGATGGACAAGGGTGGGCTTCCTTAGTCTTCTCTTTCTGTCCTTTGCCTTCTTTGTGTTGTAGTGGGCACCGCCTGCCCTCTGTCTCTTTATCTTACCCGTGGCTGTTATCTTAAACCTCTTTTTGGCTGACCTGTTTGTCTTCATCTTCACCTTTGCCATCCTGAAACCTCCGGGCATACATTATAACATAGCTCAGCAGCCAAGAAGGTCTTTTAAGTCCTTTTCAAGCTCCCTATAAATGCCGAGCTTTATACGGTGAATGTTGCCTTCCCTGTCTAACAGGTATGAGGTGGGAAAGCCCACAAGCCTTAGTTCCTTTTCAACGCCTTCTGTAGGCTTTACTATCTTAAAGGAAAAGGCATGCTCCTTAAGGAAACCCTCAAGAGCCTTATCAGAGCTGTCCATATTGACCGCCAGCACCTCAAAGCCTCTATCTTTACACCTTCTGTATTCCTTCTCAAAGAGGGGCATCTCCTCCCTGCAGGGTGGACACCAGGTTGCCCAGAAATTCACAAGCACCACCTTACCCCTGAGCTCAGAAAGCCTGAGTTCCTTTCCATCAAGGCTCTTAAAGGTGAGGTCTGGAAGCCTTTGCTGGGTTGGTGGCTTGTAGGAAGTCAAAAGTTCATCCTCCTCCTTATGCTTTAGACCGAAAAAGAGTAGCATAAAAAGGAGTATGCCAGCCAGTATGTAGGGTGTGTATTTTACCGCCTTCATGTTTATAAATTTATGCCTCAAGTGGTGTATTCCGCATTTATTCTTATATAATCATAGCCAAGGTCTGAGCTATAATAGGTCCAGCCTTCTTTACCCTCCATAAGGTCTACCACTATCTCTATTTCCTGCGACTCTTCCATATATCTTTTGGCAAGCTCCACAGCTTTTGGATGCACTTTGCCATCATATACCAGATGGTTTCCTATATAGACCTTCAGCTTAAACTGGTCCACTGGAAAGGCTGTAGAGCCTACTGCCGCCACTATCCTTCCCCAATTTGGGTCTTTTCCAAATACCGCTGTCTTTACAAGGTTTGAAGTGGCTACAGCCTGGGCTATGAGCCTTGCCTTCAAGCTTATGGAAGCATTCTTTACATGCACCTTTATAACCCTTGTAGCCCCTTCTCCGTCCTGAACTATACTCTTGGCGAGGGAAAGGCTTACCTCTTCAAGGGCTTCCCTCACGCTTTCAAGCTCTTCTTTGTGTGTGCCAAGGCTGATAAGACCAAAGCTGTCGTTGGTGCTCATGCAGGCATCCACGCTTATGGAGTTAAAAGTCCTCTCGTTTATTTCCCTGTGTAGTTTTTCAAGGACTTCCCTTGATAACTCCGCATTTGTGAAAACAAAGGCGAGCATGGTAGCCATGTGGGGGTGTATCATGCCCGCACCCTTGGCAAAGCCGAAGGCTTCCAGCTTGCCCTTCTTTACAAAGTCATACTTGGGGAACCTGTCGGTTGTTGATATAACATCGCTCGCTCTTTTTAGGTCTAATGGCTCAAGTACCTTACAGGCTTCTTCTATGGCAGAAAGCACATCACCTATGGGCAGGGGCTTTCCTATTACACCGGTGGAAAAAACAAGCACCTCCTCTTCTTCTATGTCAAGGCATTCGGACACTTTCTTTGCCATAAGCTCCGCATGCAGAAGACCTTCCCTTCCCACAGCGCAGTTGGCGTTCCCGCTGTTAATTACAAGGGCTCTTACCGTGCCTTTAAAAACCTTTTCCGAGTAGAGGACGCTGGCGGATTTAAAGTGGTTCTGAGTAAAGAGAAAAGAGGCGTTGCAGGATTGTGGCAAAACTACTACAAGAAGGTCGGGCTTTCCACCGCTTTTAAGCCCTGCCTTTCCCACTCCCATCAAAACATCCATGAAAAAATTCTATCACATACCGCCTAACCTTCTGAGCCTTTGCTGTGCATCTGACGCCCACTCAGCCCTGCCCTGAGAAAGCTCAAGGGCTGTCCTGTAATGCTCTATGGCTTTGCCTGCATTTCCAAGGGCTTCGTAGTCCCTTCCAAGGTAGTAGTGGGTGCTTGCGTGGTCCGGTATGAGACCCCCAGCCCGCTCAAGGTATTCAAGAGACCTTCTGTAGCTTCCAGAGAGGAACTCCACATAGCCCATCACATAGTTGGTTAAAAAGACCTGAGGCATCTGCTCATGAGCTGTTCTTGCCTCCTTCTTAGCCTCTTCAAGCCTCCCAGCTCTTGCCAGCAGGTATGCCAGGTAGCTTCTTGCCGTGTAATTTTCCGGATAGTATTCAAGGGCTTTTCTGAAATGCTCCATAGCTTTTCCTGCCTCCCTCTGGGCAAGGGCTTTTTTGCCCCTGTCAAACTCCTCAAAGGAGGGTCTTACCTTCTGTAGCCTACTTTTTATTCTATGAAAATCCTCCGTATCAGATATAAAAGAGCCAGAGGGTCTTAGCTTGGCTATATCCTGGCTTACCTCTTTAATCCTCGTTTCTGGGAGTGGGTGGGTGGAGAGCCATTCAGGAGGTCTCCCTCCACTTTCCATGGATTCAAAAAGCTCAAAGACCCTGATGATGCCCTGCGGGTCATAACCAATCTTGTAGGTATATTGCACCGCATAGTCATCCGCTTCCCTCTCCTGGTCTCTGCTGAACTTTAAACTTAAAAGCCCGGCACCCACCTGACCAAACTGCAGGAGTGTCTGACCGTAAGGTTTGTTTCCTACAAGCAAAGCACCAATGTTAAGAAGAAGGCTCAATCCAAACTGCTTTTCTAAGAACCTGGCATGATGCCTTGCGTTTATATGCCCAAGCTCATGGGCAAGCACGCCAGCCAGCTCGCTTTCAGAAGAGAGCTTCTCAAGAAGACCCCTTGTGATAAAGACAGGTCCGCCGGGAAGGGCAAAGGCGTTTACCTGAGAAGAATTCACCACATAAAACTCATAGGGTAGTTTTCTTTCCGCCACCTTAGTAAGCCTTAAGCCCATTGACCTCACATACTCCTGCACCTGCCGGTCAGGGGAAAGCCCGTCAAACTCCTCAATGGAATAGGGTACATAGGCTCTGCCTATCTGTATTTCCTTGTCCTCCGGGAGCAGGTTGAGTATGGGTCCGTTAGAAGCAGTCTGGGCACAGCCAATAAGCAGTAAAACAAGGAAAACCACTAACAGCCTCATGTCTATAAAAGTATAGCTTTTTTGAGCCTGAGCAGTACCTCGTTTATGAGGAGCATGCCCCTGCGGTTGAGAGCCAGCCTTCCTCCCTTTTCTTCAAAAAATTCATAAAGCTCAGGCTCAAGCCCCCTAAGGAGTTCTTTTGGCACACCCCTTGAGGTTCTAAGGGCTGTAAAAAGGTAATCATAAAGAAGCTCTTTACCTTCCAGAACCTCCTCATATTCAACAGGCTTTTTGCCCTCTAAAACTTTACGGGCATAAAGTCTTATATTCCTTGTGTTTCCAAACCTCACCTTATTTATAAAGCTCCATGCGGACACGCCAAGACCTAAAAATTCTTCATGGCTCCAGTAAGCCAAGTTGTGCCTGCACTGAAAACCCTCAAGGGCGAAGTTGGAAACCTCGTAGTGGTAAAAGCCCGCCCCTTCTAAAAGCTCGCAGGCAAGCTCATACATGTCTGCGATAGAGTCCTCAGAAGGAAGCTTCAGAAGACCCCTTTCATACAAATGCCCAAACTGCGTGTCTTCGTATGGGGTGAGGAGGTAAAGGGATAGATGCTTTATAGGCAGTTCTAAAGCCCTTTCCAGTTCTTCTTTCAGCTCCTCGGCGGTCTGCCCCTCATAGCCAAAAATGAGGTCTATGTTAATGTTTTCAAAGCCCGCCCTGTGGGCATTTTCCACAGTTTCAACAGCCCTTTTGACCGTGTGTTTCCTTCCTAAGGCTCTAAGTCCCTCCTCCCTCAGGCTCTGGACGCCTATGCTAACCCTGTTTATGCCTGTGTCTCTGAGCTTTGAAAAGTCCTCAAGGCTGTAGTCCTCAGGGTTTATTTCAAGGCTTGCCTCCTCCACATGGCTCAAATCTATCCTTTTTGAAAGCTCTTTGAAAAACCATGCATAAAGCTCGGGCTTTATCAAAGAAGGCGTGCCACCACCAAAGTACAGGCTTTCTGGCAAAATTTCAAAGTCTCTGTATAGCTCAAGCTCTCTAAGGAGAAGCTCCAAGTATGCTCTGTGGTCCAATGGAGCCTCCACAAAGGAGACAAAGTCGCAGTAGGGACACTTTTGAGAGCAGAAAGGTATGTGAAGGTATAGGGCTTTAACCATACTCGAACCTTATTTGCCTGTGCCTTTGCTCTCTTATAATTGCCATGCTACACCCAAGCAGGAGGGAAAAGGTAAGCACCGCACTTCCGCCATAACTAACAAAGGGTAGAGGCACGCCCACCACGGGAGCAAGCCCCATAGTCATCAAAAGATTAACAAAGACCTGAAAGAGCCAGAGGCTCGCAAAGGCTCCAAGGAATAATTTTTCGGAGGATACGGGCATGTCTATGGCATACACCACAAGCCTGTAAAAGACAAGAAAAAGGGAGCTTATGAGCAGAAAGGAAAAGACAAAGCCCCATTCTTCCGCTATCACGGAGAAGATAAAGTCCGTATGCTTTTCAGGAAGGAAGAGAAGATGAGACTGGGTTCCCTGCAGGAATCCCTTGCCTGAAAACCCTCCCGAGCCTACCGCTATTAATGACTGTATGAGCTGGTAGCCAGAACCATGGTAGTCCCCATAAGGGTCAATAACAGCCAGCAGGCGTTCCTTCTGATAGTCTTTTAGAAGGTGCCACATGAGGGGGGAAAGAATAAGGAAGGATACGGCAGATAGAATAAAGTAAATGAGCCTTGCCCCCTTTAAAAATAGCAGGGAAACAAAGATAAACAGGTATATGACAGTGGTGCCCAGGTCTGG
This sequence comes from Aquificota bacterium, assembly GCA_030549905.1. Taxonomy (GTDB): domain Bacteria; phylum Aquificota; class Aquificia; order Aquificales; family Aquificaceae; genus Pampinifervens. The sequence continues at coordinate 35,585 of JAUQQK010000007.1, forward strand.
CTGTTTGTAGGTGATAAGACAAGCCATTAGAAGGGATACTACCAGTATAAGGGTTTCCTTGCTTAGAAGCCTCCTGCTGTGCTGCAGGCTGTATAGTATAAAGAGCAGAAGCGAAAACTTCATGAACTCAGAGGGCTGAAGGCTCACAGGACCCAAATCCAGCCATCTTTTGGCACCATAAACAGTCTTTCCAAAGAAAGGCACCAAGAGCAAAAGGAAGAGGTTAAGAAGGTATATGGCTGGGGCAAGGTCGTATATGAGCCTGAAGTTTATCCTTGAAAGTAGAAAAGTTATAGACCAGCCGAGTAAAAGGTAGAGGAGCTGTTTGAAAAATAAGGGTGAGGGTTCTCCCCTGTAGGTGGCACTGTAAACGCCCACAAGGCCCATAAGGCTTATAAATGCGAGGGCAAGGAGCAGGTATGGGTCGTAATCGGAGAAAAACCTTTTAAGCCTGTGCCTCATAGTATAGGAGCCTTCCGCAGGAGGGACAGGAAACCACTTCCCCCTTTATAACCTTTGAATAGAGGGCGGAGGGTAGCTTTGTGCCACAGCTGGGACAGGCACCGTATGCATCAAGGGGCAGTATAAAGGGCAGTCCATATTTCTTCTTTAGCCTCTCGTATTCTGCCAAAAGGCTGTCTTCTGTCTTACTTATGAGGTCTTCCAAGCTCTTCTTAAGCTCTCCAAGCCTGCCGCCCAGCCTTGATATGGAATACCTTATGTCTGACAGCTCTTCCTCCAGCTCCTCCATTTTTTTCAATAACCTTTTCTCCTCATCGCTCTTTTCTAACCCCTCAAGCTCCTTCTTTAAATTCTCAAGACTTTCTGAGAGTTTTATAACACAGTCCTCATACCTTGCCTTTTCCCTCAAAAGTGCCTTATACTCTTCTGCTTTTTTAACAAGGTTCAGCCTTTCCTGAGACTTCCTTATGCCTTCTTCGCATTCCTCTATCTTCTCCCTGTGCTTTTTTATCTCAGCCCTTAGCCTTTCCCTCCTTTTTATAAGTTCCTCCCTTTTTTTCTTTAGCTCTTCCATGCCTGCCGTAAGCTCCTCCGCCTGTTTCTGTAGTCTTATTATGGATTTTTCCGTTTCTTTTATATCCAATTCAACCTTCTGTATTTCTAACATCTTCTGAAGCCTTTCAGAACTCACAAATATATAATAATAAGCCATGTTAGACCTGATTGTTAAGAAGGCTCTCGTAGCGGAAAAGGGGAAAGTCCTTGATATAGGTGTAAAGGATGGTCTTATAGTGCGTATGGAAGAGAACCTGCAAGAGCCTGCAAAGTATCTTATACATGCTCAGGGCAAGCTCCTTTTCCCTTCCTTTGCCAACATGCACACGCACATATCCATGAGCCTCTTAAGAGGACTTGGTGCTGACCTTCCCCTTATGGACTGGCTTCAGAAGGTCATATGGGTCTTGGAGGGTGAGTTTGTATCTCCTGAGTTTGTAAGGGACGGGGCATTAATAGGCATTGCGGAGGCTATAAGGTCTGGCACCACCCTTTTTATGGACATGTATTTCTTTGAGGAGGCTGTGGCGGAGGTAGCCCTTCAGGCGGGCATAAGGGCTGGACTTGGCTTTGGCATATTAGATTTTCCCACAAAAGTGGCAAAGACGCCAGAAGAATACCTGAGAAGGGCAAAAGAATTTGCAAGAGCCTTTAAAGGACAGGAGCTAATCTTTCCAGTTCTGTGTCCCCATGCGGTATATACCTGCTCACCAGACACCTTAAAAAAAGCCCACCAGCTTGCACAGGAGGAAGACCTTTATATACACATACATGTGGCGGAGACAAAGAGCGAAGTGGAAGGTGCTTTAGAGAAGTTTGGCAAAAGACCTGTGGAACATCTATACAGCCTCGGGTTTCTGTCTGAAAGAACTCTTATGGCTCATGTGGTATGGACTACAGAAGAGGAGAGAGAGTTGATAAAATCCTCGGGAGCCAAGGTTTTACACTGTCCTGAAAGCAACTTAAAGCTTGCTTCTGGCATAGCCCCCATAAGCGACTATGTAAGGCGTGGCATACACGTATGCCTTGGCACGGACGGACCAGCCTCCAATGACAATCTTGATATGCTTGAAGAGCTTTCCACCATGATAAAGCTCCAGAAGGGTGCAAACCTTGACGCCAAAGCTATGGATGCAAGGACAGCCCTAAAAATAGCCACAGAAAAGGGCTTTTCCGCAGTAGGCATAAAGGCAGGCAGGATAGAAATAGGCTACAGTGCGGATTTTATACTTCTTGACCCTCAAAAGCCACACCTCCAGCCCCTGTATGACCCCATAGCCCAATTTGTGTATTCCGCCAGGTCTTCGGACGTTGATACGGTGGTATGCAATGGAAGAGTGCTGATGGAGAAGGGAGAGTTAAAGACCCTTGACGAGGAAGAAGTTTTGCATGTAGCAAAAAAGTGGAAAGAAAGGATAGAAGGCTTTCTGAGGGATAAAATAATACATTGACGGGGTGTGGCTCAGGTGGCAGAGCGTCGGCTTCGGGAGCCGAAGGTCAGGGGTTCAAGTCCCCTCACCCCGATTTCAGATGGAATGGAGTTAATGCCCTACCCCTTACCCGTTAGCTCATCAAACACATGACTTATGGCTATCCTGAGCCGTTCCTTTCTTTCTTCCTTTGTCAAAGCCTGGTATTCTTCTAAGCTCTTGTGAAGTAGCTTAAGGGTTTGCCTCACATATACTTCTATGCAGTTTGCCTTCTTAAACCGCTTGGTGATGTATATTTAACATGTATGGCAAGAGAAAGGTCAGGGTTCAAAGCATTAAGCCCTCGGACACCCACAGAAGAAACTCATATAAGCCTATACAAGGAATTGATGGAATGGCTAAAAGCCAAAGCCCACAAAGAAGCCAATAACCTGAGCTTTACTGAGATACTTGAAAGGGCTAAGCAGATAAAGGAAGCCAAGCAGGGTGGTAAGTGAGGAAAGCAATGGACAGCAAGGAAGAGGTTAAGGAGCTAATAGCCCACTACAGAAACCTGTTTAATCAACTCTGGAATGGCTTATTACTGTTGTCTGGTGGCTTGGCTGGGCTTGCCTTTAAATGGGATAGTCCAGTGGCTAAGGGTTTAATAATAGTAGGTGGTATTTTGTGGGTAGCCCTTTCCTTTCTAATGGTTTATGCCCACATACAGGCAAAAAGACTAATAAGGAGGCTATGAACATGGAAAACTACGGAGGCTTGATAATAGTTTCCATTTTGGCAGTTATATTTATTGCAGAACTCCTTTACATTGCATGGGATATGCATAAGGACAGGGTTTAAACATGAGCCTGAGGGTTAAGGCTTTTCCTGTGGGTTTAACTCCATTAATAGCTCAAAACAGGCAAAAGAGCTAATACGTGGCAGTCAATAAAAAGGATAAAGTAGCTCGCGTAGAGAAGTCCTTATGCACACCTCAGCCTCAAGCATATCAGGAATGCCTTCCAGTCCATTGAAGGGTGTATTCCTCTGGAAGTGTATAATACATTTATCAGGAGGTTAAAACCATGAAAAGGTTTGCAGTGCTTGGTTTGTCTGGCATAGCCTTTGCACAGCCAGTCATTGAGCCGAACTTTGCGGACAGGCTCTTCCCGTATGTGGCATACAGAGAGGTCTGGACGGGCACGCCCGCAAGGGTAGAAAATGCAACAGTGCCAAACACCCTTGTGGTCTACGGAGCGGGGGAAGACCCGGAGGTGGTGGCAGTAGCTGGCAGGATTGCCTACTATCTGGGTCAGTGGACGGAAGACATAGGCTTTACTGCAGAGGATGTAAAGCAGTCCCGCATGCCAGAGCTTCTGATAAGCGATAGAAGGCTAAAGGATATAGGCTGGCAGAACATTATAGTAGTGGGCACAAACAACGAAGTGGTGAGGGAACTGGGTCTTAAGTTTGAAAAGCCTACGATAAAGCTCGTGCAAAAGGACGGCAAAAACATACTTATTGTAGGCGGTGCCAGTAAGGAACAGGTGCTTCAGGCGGGCAGGTATTTAGCGGATGTGAGGCTAAACTTCAAGGCTGGCGCCTATAAGACCTTCTTCTCTTTTGTGGCTCTTAGAGGGTATATAGAAAAGGGTGAATTTGATGCGGCACTCAGGCTCATAAAGAGTCCATCAGGTATTTCCGCCTGCGGTAAAAATATGGCACTGGCTGGACCAATGGTAGCCCAGTGGAGCGACGACCTTAAGGCTGTTGTAAGGCAGAGGAATAACATACTCTACAATGAGCTTCCCAAGGCTCTTGGTGTAAGGGACAAGGATAAAGCCGTTAGCCTCTGGAAGGAAGCCATGCAAACCTGCTATCAGTGCCATCAGGGCATAGGCGTGCCTCAGGTGAGGAAGTTTATACCCCTTGAAGGCATACATGCCAGACACCAGCAGATAGCGGAAAGCTTCGGTCTTGTAAAGGTGCTCGGAAACCAGAAGTCCTGCGTAGCCTGTCATGCGGGCAGTACGCAGATAAGAGGCTACTCCCAGAAGTAAATGAGATGGCTCTTAGTCCTTTTATACCCCCTCCTCCTTTCCCTTCTTTTTGTAAGGCTCTCCTTTACAGAAGCCTTTGTGGCGTTTTTATACCAGAGGGTGGAGCTTCCTCCAGACCCCATGCCATATGAACTCAGGCTTAGCATAGCCAAGCTGGGCTTAAGGTCCGTGCTGTCAGAGGAGGGCATGGAAGAATTTAAAAACTCTGGTCTTTTCAACAGCAGAGAAATAAAACATATGGAAGATGTAAAAAGGCTTCTCAGCTTTTTCTTCACACTTCTTTATGTGCTTTCCCCTCTCTGGCTCTTTTTCTTTTTCAGGCTAAAGAGTTTTAAGGAAAAGGGCTTTGTTCTCTTTTCCGGAGGGCTTCTTCTTGAGCTTTTTGCCCTCTTCGTGATAGTTGTTTCCCTTGTGGCTTACAACTGGCTCTTTGAAGCCTTCCACAACCTCTTTTTTGACCCTTATTCTTGGCGCTTCAGAGATGAGGACATGCTTTTGAGGGTTTATCCCATGGACTTTTGGTTCAAGGCTACCCTATACACAGCGGGCAGTCTTTTCTTCTTCAACCTTCTGCTCCAGCTTCTTGGTCTTTATCTCTGGAGAAGAGGCTGAGTTTTTCTAAGGCTGGTGCTGGCTTGCCAATATAGTAGCCCTGAGCATAATCTACATTTAGCTCCGAAAGGAGCCTTAAAACCACTTCCTCCTCTACATACTCAGCTACTGTTTTTACACCCAGTGCCCTTGCCACATTCACCACATTCTCCACAAAAACCCTGTCTATGTTGGAGGTCTTAAGGCTCCTTATGAACTCACCCTCAATCTTTAAAAAGTCCACGGGCAGGTATTTAAGGTACAGGAAGGAAGAGTAGCCCGAACCAAAATCGTCTATGGCAAACTTAAAACCCTTTTCTCTCATGTTCTTCACAAAAGAAGAGACAGCTTCAATGTCCTGTATGGCTTCCCTCTCTGTAAGCTCAAAAACAAGCCTTGAGGGCTCCATGGCGTATGCGTCCACAAGAGAATTTACTTCCCTCACAAAGTCCTCTGTAAGGTTTTGAGGGGAAAGGTTAAAGAATAGGTAAAAATCCCTGTTTTTGCATTCCTTCACATGGTTGAAGACAATATTCATAAGTGTAAGGTCAAGCCTGCTTATGACACCCATCCTTTCCGCAAGATGTATGAACCTGAAGGCAGGCACAAGCTCCTCTCCAACCCTTAGCCTTGCAAGCACCTCAAAACCAACAAGCCTCTGGCTTTCTACTTCCCTTATCTCCTGAAAGAAGGGCTCCACAAGACCCTTCTCAAGGCTTTCAATAAGGCTTTTTTCAAAACCAATTAGATATGTATGAAGGCTTTTATCCGCTTCTTCAACCGCTTTAACCTTCCCTTTCCCCTCCTTCTTTATGACATGCATAAGGCTCTCACCAAGGGATATAAGTTCACCAGGGCTTTTTGCATCCACAGGATAGCAAACTACACCCACGCTTATGCTTATTGGTATGACTGTTTCCCCCACTAAGAATGGCTTGTTTTCAAGCTCCCACTTTAGCCTCCGAGCCACCTCCATAGCACTATTTTTCCTTGCCCTTGGCAGTATGACCGCAAACTCATCGCCTCCAAGCCTGCCCGCAATATCAAGCCTCCTTATCTTATTCCTTATCACCCCAGCCACATGCTTGAGCACCGCATCACCCGTTGCATATCCATAAGCATCATTTATCACCTTAAAGTTATCCACATCTACAAAAAGCAAGCATAGTGGCTCTCCAGTTCTTTCAGCCCTTTCTATTTCCTTTTCAAGAAGTTTTTCAATGCTCCTTCTGTTATATAGCATGGTGAGAGGGTCAAACTCCGATAGAAACCTTATACTTGCCTGAGCACTTTCAAGGTCTTCGATAACTTTCATGAGCTTGACCACATGGAAGAGCTGATTGCTTACCGTCTTCAAAAACAGAAGGTCTTCCTTGTCAAAACCACCCTCTTTTCTCAGCCCAATAATGCCAGACTGATAGGAGTTGCTTTCAAACTTGCAGAACATATAGTTTTTCCTGATGCCATAGAGCTCCTCGCTCTCTATCACCTCCCCTGCAAGCTGAAGAAGGTTATAGTCTGGAAAGTTTCTGATGAAGCCTCCAGAAAAGATTATCCTGTCAGGCATTTCTGCGTTCTTGTTCCACATGTAAAAGACACTTCCGTCCATCTTTAAAACATAGTCCAGCCTTTCTAAGACCTGCTTTGAAAAGGTGTCAATGTTGTTGTATGCCTGCGTGGCATACTCGGAGGTCTCAAGTATAAGGTATAGCCTCTGTAGTTCTTTACTCTTTTCCTCAAGAAGCCTTCCAAGGTTTATGTAGCTAAGTATATGACCTAACATAATCCTTGTGGTGTTTATCACATGAAGCCTGATAAGGGGCGACTCTGTCTCCTCCGCCAGCTTTGATATCGCTATGTAGCCCTCATGGACTGCATAATAATAACCTCTATCAAAAAACTGACCGCCCAGCTCCCTCACACGCCTGTATAGGCTTCTCACATCAATAGGAGGAGGCTTTTCCTCCTCATAGCCATAGGCAACCGCCAGAAGCCTGCCCTCCCTGCCATCGTATAGGGAAAAGGTATTAAATATATACTCAAGTCCTTTACCAAAGCGTATGTACAGCACGCCCTCCCTGTTTTCAGGCTTCATTCCCATCAAAGATGTAAGCAAAGCCCTTGTGGCGGACATTATCCTGTATGCCTCATCCCTTACGCCTGCATAAAGCACCGCATAAAGGATAAAGCCGTATGATAAAAACCTGTAGAAGGAGGAAAGCACTATGAGAAAATCATAGAAATGCTTGTAGAGGGCTAAGCTCAGAGAAGAAAGCATGAGTAAGAAGAGGGCTGTAGCCATGTAAAGGGAGGGCTTTTCTCCAAAGGGCTTTCTTTTATGAATGTAGAGGATAAGGAATAGGAGTACGGAAGCGTTTACAAGGTCGCAGAGGTCTCTATACCAAGGCTGTCCTACCCCTCTATGTAAAGGGGAGGTAGATGGGGATAGAAGAATACTATGAGGAAACTAAGAAGAAGGGAAAAGGCAAGGAGTATAAGGGCGAATAGGTCCCTTACTTTGGTACTGAGGAACAGCCTCTTATGAAACATAGAAACAAAAAGTGCAAGAACCACGAGGCTTCTGGAAAGTATAAAAAGGTAAGCCACCTTATCCCTTGTATTCCTTGTTATGAAATCTGGAAAAAAGACAAAGGAAAGTATATGGAAGAGGTCCGGTATTAGAGCAGGTACCAGGAAGAGCCCAAAGCTATATAGCCTGTGGTTTACTATACGAGGACCCAGAGCCAGAAGGGTAATCGCAAGGAAGCAAAGAAGGGCAAAGGAGCTTATTCTTATAAAGGCTATCCAGAAGGCAAAATCCTGCCCGCTTAGAACAAGCTGGTCCCTAAAGAGATAAGACAGCAAAAGCCCCAAAACCCCTCCAACCACCAGTAAGAGGTTTATGTATCTGTGCATCATATAAAATTATAATCGTAAGAACCACTTGGAGCTTTAGAGTTTATGAGTTTTATTAAAAACTCCGCCACCTTTTCTGGTGGCTTTAGCGTGCTTGGATCCTCCTCTGGATAAGCCTGAGCTCTCATCTGCGTCCTTGTAGCCCCTGGGTTCAGGGCATAGACCCTTATACCCCTTGCCCTTAATTCCTCAGCAAGAAGAAGGCTAAAGCCCTCCACACCAAATTTTGAGACCGCGTAGGCACCCCAGAAGGGTGCGGGTCTTTTGCCAGCCCCAGAAGACATGTTCACTATAACAGAGCCCTCCTTCATGTAAGGCAAACAATATTTGGTCATATAAAAAACACCGTTTATATTGACCCTTATTACCTCCTCCCACACCTCCTCAGGGTACTCTTCCACAGATACCCTAAGCCCCAGCAGGCTTGCATTGTTCACAAGAAGGTCTATGCCCCCAAGCCTGTCCACGCAGAAGGAGACAAATTCCTTTGCAGAGCTTCTGTCTTCCACATGGCAGGCTTTGAAGTAGAGACCTTCAGGCTTCCCAAGCTCTTCATATAGCCTTTTGAGGTCTTCTTCCTTCCTTGAGCAGGTGCATACCTGCCAGCCCTCCTGCAAAAGCCTCTCAACTATTGCCCTTCCTATGCCCCTGCTCCCACCTGTTATTATGGCTTTCTTCCCACCCATGTCTTATATTTTAAGGATATAATAAAGTCCTTAAGGAGGTCTGAAATGCTTTTGAACCTTGAAGTAAGAACACAGCTCAAAGACATATTTTCAAAGGAGCTTAAAGAGCCCGTGAGCCTGAAGCTCTTTTCTCAGGCTATAGGCTGTGAAACCTGCCAGATAGCGGAAGACTTGCTAAAAGAGCTTGTGGAGGTGGAACCTGAAAAGATAAAGCTTGAGGTTTATTCTCCTGTTATAGACAGGGAAATAAGCCAGAAGTATGGCATTGAACGTGTGCCTACCATAGTGATAGAGGGCGATAAGGACTACGGCATAAGGTATATGGGTCTTCCCGCAGGGCTTGAATTTACAACGCTGGTGCAGGGTATAGTGCAGGTTTCAAAAAGACAGCCAAGGCTTTCTGAGAGAACTATTGAGATGCTCAAAAGCATAGACATACCCATGGAGATAATGGTCTTTGTGACCACTTCCTGCGGATACTGTCCTTCTGCTGCCATAACCGCCATGAACTTTGCCTTAGCAAGCGACCATATAAGTGCTCTTATTGTGGATGCCAGCGAGAACATGGACCTGGCAGAGCTGTATCAGGTGGTTGGCGTGCCAAAGATAGTGATAAACAGGGGAGTGGCTGAGTTTGTGGGTGCCCAGCCTGAAAACAGCTTCCTCGGTTATGTGATATCCGCCTATGAGAAGCTGAGGAAAGAAAATGGACAGGCTTGAGTATTTTAAGAGCCTTTTAGAAAAAAGCCCTGATAATCCCATGGTGCATTACTCTTTGGCTATGGAATACTACAGGCTACAGGACTGGCAAAAGGCAATAGAGCATATGGAAAAATACCTTGAGCTAAAAGAAGATGAAGGTGCAGGCTACAGGCTTTTAGCAAAGTGTTACGAAGAGCTTGGAGAACTAGAAAAGGCTGTGCAGGCATTGGAAGAGGGCATTCAAAAAGCCCTGAAATATAACCATCCCAGCATGGCGGAGGAGTTCAAGAATTGGGCGGAGCATTTAAGGTCTATGCTATCCTTTTAGGGCTTGTTTGTATTTCCTTTTCACAGGAGCTAAAAGCCTGCTACAGGGCTTATCTTTTCTTCCTGCCAGTGGCGGAGACCTGCATCACCTACAGGCAAGAAGGGAACACGCTTAGGTCTGAGAGCTTTGTAAGAACCATAAATGTGGGCAAGCTGGTAAAGAGGGTTTATAACAGAGGCTGGGCTGTTGCCCTACTGCCAGAGCTTAGACCCATAAAGTTTTACTACTATCAGGAGGAGGGTGAGTTCAAAAGGAAGCAGGAGTATGAGTTTAAGAACGGAAAGATATATGTAAGAGAGGTTAAGTATGTAAAGCTAACAGAAGAGGTGGAGAAGGATGAGAAAAAGGTATACGAATACAGAGGCTTTGTAGACCCATACACCGCTGGCTTGCTTCTATACAGGGAAAGCTCAAAGGCTCAGGCTGGCACCATAAGGATGTTTTATGATGATAAGGAATATTGGCTTCCTTACAGCGTGGTGGGCAAAGAAACTGTAGAGGTTCAGGCGGGGCATTTTTACACAAGGCTTGTGCAGGTTCAGCCAAACATTGAGACAAAGGGTTTGCTAAAGCCGAAAGGCACGTGGTATATATGGATTGATGAGGAGACAAACCTTCCAGTAAAGATGGAACTAAAATTTGTTATAGGCTCTGCCACCGCAAAGCTTGAAAGAATTGAAGGAAATAAAAATCTTCTAAAAGAGGTTTTTCTATTAAAGGCGGGGGCGTATAGCCCCCAGTAAGTCTTACTTCTTCTGCTCCGCAGGAGCTCCTTCCTTCCTCTCTTCTTTCTTCTGTTCAGCAGCCTTCTTGTGAGCCTTCTTCTTCTTATGCTCTTTCTTCTGCTCCTGAGCAGCGGGCTTTTCTTCCTTCTTCTGCTCAGCAGGCTTTGCAGGCTCAGCAGGTTTTGCAGGTTGTGCTTGCTGTGCCATTACGGCACCGCTGAAGGCTACTGCGAGCAGCAGTGCTAAAAACTTCCTCATGGTTCTACCTCCTTTGTAGGGTTTTGATGTTAATTATTCTACCTACTCTTCTATGAAAATTTGATGAAAAATCACAGGCGTTGTTTTAGCAGTAAGAGGGCTAAATGATGAAAGATAAAAACAAGAACCACCGCATAAGAAAACCTGTGGTAATGCTGAACTCTGAGGGTAAGTATATAGGCAAAGCCCATCAAAAATACAGGAAGAAATACATTCAACAAGGGGAGTAGAAACCACAGGCTTGGAGGCTCCTTTTTTTGAAGCACAACCCCGCCAAGGTTAAGTCTGTATATTTTAAAGTCTGTAGAAAAAGTCCTGTTGTTTGCATAGGTCAGCAGGGAGCCCTCCTCAAAGACAAGCACACCTCCTTCCACCCTTGCCCTTTTGGCAAAAATCATGCCTTCTTCAAACTTAAAAAACACACCCTCTAAAACCCCTTCCCTTTTCCTTTCCACATACAGAGTAAAAGGGTCAAAGGTATAGAAGGTGCCAGAGGGTACAGAAGCCAGAAGGTGCGTGTAGTATTTAAGGGTAAGGTGCCTTCTTATGTATCCAACATCATCTTCTTTTACTAAGGTTAGGGCAAGGCTAATAGAAAGAAAAAGAGGTAGTGATATAAAAAGGGTTCTTGTATAGAGGTTTATAGGGTCTATACCAAAGGACTGCAACACATAAAACTTTTTACTTTCTTTTAACTCAAAAAGGTTCATGGCATAGGCAAGGTAAAAGGTGGAGGGAAAAAGATAAGAGACATGATAAAAGAGCCATAGGAAAAGGAAGGGCAAAGAATCACGAAGGGGAAGGCTGAAGAGTATCTGGTCAAGCTTCACTATCTGAATTATGAGAAGAAGAAAGGCAAAGAGAAGACTAAGTAGCAACGCCATAAGGAACACTCTCCAGAAAAGCCATCTGAACAGCATTACCGCCTTATCTTTTTCTCTAATCTATCCTTCTGCCCAGGCTCTCCCCTCTTGCCACTTTGCAGAAGTTCATAAGCTTTTTTGTAATAAACCTGAGCTTCTTCAGCCCTTCCTAATTTCAACAGCACATCACCCATATGCTCATAAAGGACGGGGTCTTCCTTTTCCTTCTCAAGGGCTTTCTTCAAAAGCTCATAAGCCTTCTGGTATTCGCCCTTATGGTAGAAAACCCAAGCCATACTGTCTATGTAGGCGGGGTTCTCTGGTTCCTTTTCAACAGCCTTTTTTATAAGACTTTCTGCCTCCTCAAGCCTTGCCTTTTCATACCACAAAAGCAGGGAATAGCCAAGATGGTTGTATAGCTCCGTGTCTTCCGGGTTCAGCTCCAAGGCGGTTCTCAGGTCTTTTTCTGCGGATATGTATTTGCCAAGCCTGTCGTAGATTATAGCCCTTAAAAAGTAAGCCCTGTAATCCTTTGGGTTCAACTCTATAGCCCTGTTTGCATAGTCAAGGGCTTTTTCATGCTGTTCCTTTTCGCTAAGAAGGTGAGCCATTAAGAGATTAAGCTGGTAATTGTTTGGCTCCATAGTAAGACCTTTTTTGAGCAGGCTTTCCGCCTTATCAAACTCCTTCTTGTCTATGTATATGCCTGCAAGCCTTTCAATAAGCTTAACATTATCACCGATTTTTTTCTGAAGGCTCAGATAAACCTCTAAAGCCTTGTCCTGCTTTTTGTTCATCTCAAGGGCAAGCCCATAAGTGTAAGCTATATCTGGATTTTCAGGGTTTTCACTGTATAGCCTTTCCAGAAGCCTCTCCGCTTCCTGCGTTTCACCCGCTCTTATAAGTAGAAGGCTTTGCTGGTATGTGTAGCCACCCTCCGGATAAAGCTCCGCAAGCCTCCTGTAAACTTCCTTTGCTTCTTCATACCTGTTGGTTATTGTATAAAGGTTGGCAAGCCTTTCAAGGGCTGTTCTGTTTGTAGGCTCTTGCTTGAGTATATCCTTGTATAAGCTTTCCGCTCTTGAAAATTCTCCCTTCTGTTCGTATATACTACCAAGGGTTATAAAACTGGCTTCAAAGGTGCCCTTCACCTTAAGGGATTTTTCCAGGTATTCAATAGCCTCCGCCTGCTTTCCCTCAGAGAGGGCTATACGGGCAAGCATATAGTAGGGCAAGGGATTGTCCGGGCTGAGCCTTGCAAGGTTTTCCAGCACATTCCTCGCCTTTTGAAGCTCCCCGTTTCTAAGATACTCCTCCGCAAGAAAGACCATGATTTCCTTAGAAGTAGGGTTTGCTAAATAACCTTCCTCCAAAGCCTTAAGAGCTTCTGCCCTTTCCCTACGTATGGAATATACGCTGTGCAGGGTAAGGTATGGCTCTGGATTGTTAGGGTATTTGGCTTTGAACTCTTTTGCCAGCTTTAGTGCCTGGTCCGTTTTTTTAAGAAGTAGCTTCAGCCTTATGGTATCCACATAAAGGGTTGGAGTGGGAGACCTTTCAAGAGCCCTCTGACAGTATGTTTCCGCTTTAGCTTTACTATCCTCCTGATAATACCTGCACAGCATGTAGTCAAGGTAGACGTTATAGGCGTAGGAAAGGGACAGTGTCAGTAGTAAAAGCATGTATCTCATGGCTCACCCTTATAAACAAGAATAGACAGGTCAAGAGACCTGACAAGCTCCGCGCAGGTGCTTCCCACCAGCACCCTTTTTAACCCTGAAAGACCCCTGCTTCCCAATACCACAAGCTCTATGTCCTCCATGCCCTTGATAAAATCCCTTATGCCCTCTGCGGGCGATGAGCTTTGAAGTATAAAGTATTTCACATTAAAGCCTTCCTTTGACAGGCTATCTGAAAGCTTTCTAAGATGTTTTTCCTTTTCCTCCTTATACTTCTGGCTTATAACATCCTTAATGCCTTCAACCACCGGTATTTCTATGGTTTCCTCCACATGAAGTATTAAAAGCTCACCAAGGAAGGGCTTGAGCAGTTTGACAGTGAAATCTAAAGCCCTCTGTGCATGCTCAGAAAAATCGTATCCAACAAGAACCTTGCTTAAATGCTCTGGCTCCTTACCCTTGAGTATAAAAAGGGGCTTTCTGGAATACTTTAAAACCTTCTCAGTGGTGGAGCCAACCAGAATTCTTTCAATCAAGCCCTTCTTATGACTTCCTAAAAGCACAAGGTCCGCAAGCGCCTCCCTATCCAGAATTATCTCCCCTGCATCGCCCACTTCCACTATTAGCTCCACCTTAAGAGGTTCAAGAAACCTGGCAAGACCCTTTAGCCTCTGGTTTGCCTCCTCCTTCTTTCTTTCCTGAAGCTGTGAAAGAAGCTCAAGGTCAACAGTGCTCATTCCAAAGCTTTCCGGGTAGGGAATGTATAAGAGGGGCGGCACGCAGTGAAGCAGGAAAACATGAGCTGAGTGTGCCTCTGCAAGCTTTTTGACCACCCTCAGCAGGGGGTTCGTTATTTCTGTAAAATCCACAGGCACAAGAAACTTCATGGCAAAGCCCTCCCTTTAAAAACTTCTTCAAAGTCTATATCCGCCTTACAGCCTTCAAAAAGGAAAAGCCTGTCTTTTTTCTCCTCATAGCCTTTGCCCACCAGTTCAAAAATCTTTACACGTTTTTCATCAGGATATACAAGTACATAGTATCTGACACCTTCCCTCCGGTAAAGCTCAAACTTCAAACCTTCGTCTCTCTGACGGTATTCTGGAGATACTACCTCCACCACGAGAGCAGGAGCGCTCTCAAGTCTTTCGGGAATGTCTTCACAAAAAACTATAAGGTCAGGTCTAACCACCGTGTAAGGGTCTATATACCAGTCTAACTCCACCGCCACCGCACAATTCCTGCAATCTTTAAGCGCCACCTTCAGAAGGAAAACAAGGTCTGAGAGTAAAACCTGATTTATCGGTCTTGGGGAAGCCATAGCGTAAGGCACGCCTTCTATGAGCTCCCAGTCTCCCTCCCATGTTTTCCAATGCTCTACCGTATACCTTTCTGGATACTTTTCAGCCAAGCCCATGAAAAACCTCTTCAAAGGGTATTTCTATCTCACAGCCTTCAAAGGCAAAGGCTCTATTCTTCTTTTCCCCGTAGCCTTTATCCGTAAGTTCAAAAACTTTCACGCACCTCTCGTCAGGATACACAAGCACATAGTATTTTACGCCAAGCCACTGATAAAGCTCATACTTCAAGCCTTCATCTCTTTCCCTTGATTCCGGTGATACTATCTCTACTATCATGACAGGTCTTTCTTCAAGCCTTTCGGGAATATTCCCACAAAAAACCAGAAGGTCAGGTCTCACCACCGTGTTAGGAGATATATACCAGTCAAGCTCCGCAAAGGCTTTACACTTTTCACAATCCTTCAAAGCGTCCGTTAAAAGAACACCAAGAACCACAAGCAAATGCTGATTTATCGGTCTTGGGGAAGCCATGGCGTAAGGCACACCTTCTATAAGCTCCCAATCCCCTTCCCATGTTTTCCAATGCTCTACCGTATACCTTTCTGGATACTTTTCAGCCAAGCCCATGAAAGACCTCCATACTTATAAAAGTAGCGGCTCAAAGCCCTCAAGGTTTAATTTAATCGTAGCCTCAATAAAGTCAAAGCACAGCTCATTGCCTGCATACACATCGGTAGCCATGTTAAATCCTTTTGTGAGAGCCACCTTTGCCCCCGCTTCCTTAGCTATCAACGCTCCCGCCACCACATCCCAGGGGTTTAGCTCAAACTCTAAAAGTCCATCAAAGATGCCCTCTGCCAGAAGGCACAGGTCCACGGCGGCAGCACCGGGTCTTCTCATGGCACCCACCTTGTCAAAGACCTCCCTGAATATGTTCCAGTAGATGTTAAGGTCCCTCCTAGCTCTTGATGGATAGCCGTAAGAAACATAGCATCTTTTTAACTGCTCCTTTTGCTTTACTCTTATGGGCTTACCGTTTTTATAAGCTCCCATGCCAGCCAAAGCCCAGTAAAGGTGGTCAAAGGCAGGAAGGTATACTGCACCCACAAGGGGTCTGCCTCTATGGAGAAGCCCCACGGAAGTGCCAAAGAGAGGAAAGCCCGCCACAAAGTTCTTAGTGCCGTCAAGGGGGTCAATATACCATACATAATCTCCTTCTGGGCTTCCCCCGTCCTCTTCACCCACTACCCTGTGGTCTGGTAAGTATTTGAGTATATGTTCTCTTATTCTCTCTTCCGAGAGCTTGTCCGCAAGGCTGTATATGTCCTTTTCCCCCTTTTCCATTATAGGGTTGTCTTCCCTTCTGTAAAACTCCTTTAGCACCTGACCACCCAGAAGGGCTGAAGACTTGGCAACCCAGAGGAAAAGCTCTATGTTATGCATCATCAAGCACTTCTATACATGGCAGGCTGTTGCCTTCCAGAAGCTCAAGGAAGGCACCACCACCTGTGGATACAAAGTCTATTGCGTTGTAAACGCCAGCTCTGTGTATGGCATGGTCCGTGTCCCCACCACCTGCTATGGTAAGGGCGGAGGACTGGGCTAAAAGCTTGGCAGTTTCATAGGTGCCGTCTTTGAACCTGTCCAGCTCAAAGACACCCATGGGTCCGTTCCATACTATGGTCTGAGCATCCGATATAACTTCTTTCAAAAGACCTACAGAAACGGGGCCTATATCAAGCCCCATCCAGCCATCAGGAATTTCCTGCCACGGCACCACCCTTGTGGGCGTATTGTCAGAAGGTTCCCTTCCTATCACAAAGTCTACAGGCAGGTATAGCCTTACATCCAGCTTCTTAGCCACCTCCATAATGTCCTTAGCGGTTTCTAAAAGCTCGTTTTCCACCAGAGAATTGCCCACCTTGTAGCCCATAGACTTTATGAAGGTAAAAGCCATGGCACCACCTATAAAAAGCTTATCCACCCTTTTTAACAGGTTTTTTATAATGCCCAGCTTGGAAGATACCTTTGCACCACCTATTATGGCAACCACCGGTCTTTGGGGGTTCACCATAGCCCTTTCAAAATAGCTTATCTCCTTCTCTAGCAGAAAGCCCATGACTGCGGGCTTTAAAAGCTGTGGCACAAGATATACAGAGGCGTGTTTTCTGTGGCATGTGCCGAAGGCATCGCTTACATACACTTCGCCAAGCCTTGCCAGAGCCTTTGCAAACTCTGGGTCTGCCTTACTCTCACCCTCATGAAACCTGAGGTTTTCCAAAAGGACCACATCTCCTTCTTGCATGGACAGGACCGCCCTTTCTACCTCCTCTCCCACACAGTCAGGAAGCAACCTAACTTCACGATTTATATACCTTGAGAGCCTTTTTGCCACCGGTGCAAGGCTAAACCTCTCATCCCTTCCCTTTGGCCTTCCAAGGTGCGACATTAAAATTATCTTAGCCTTAGCATCAAGAAGATATTCAACGGTGGGAAGGCTCGCCTTTATCCTTGTATCGTCCTCAATGTTGCCAAGCTCGTCCATCGGCACGTTAAAATCCACCCTCACAAGTACCCTTTTACCCTTAAGTTCCACATCCCTGAGGGTTTTCTTTCTGAAAGGCATATGAACCTCCTCAGAAGTCAAAGTCTATGTCTTCATCGTCAAACTCTGGATTACTTGTGGGTTCAAAGATGCCCCTCAGGCTTAAAGCCAGCTTCTTTATGTTTTCAAGATAAAAAAGGAGCTCCTCATATACCTCCAAAAGAGCCTTATAGCGTTTTATTTCTTCGTAGGTTAGCTTACGGGTCCTCAAGACCTTTTTTACCGCCACACGAGAAAGAAAGGCTCTGGAGTATTTTTCCTGCCACTCCTTCCAGAACTCCTGAGAATTCACAGGAGATTTGACCACAAAATACTCAAGATTTGAGAGCTCTTCCATAAGGTTTAGGTCAAGGCTGTTTTTCACCGTGTTCCTCCTTTAAAAATTATAACCCAAGAGCTCCTTTAATTTTTTAACTGGGTCTTTGCTCTTCATAAGGCTTGTGCCTACAAGAAAGGCATCCACACCAAGGCTCTCAAGCCTTAAAACCTGCTCCCTGTTTTCTATTCCGCTTTCAGCCACCACGAACCTTGCACCCATCTCCTTTACAGAAGGGGCAAGCCTTTCAGAAAGGCTCAGGTCCACCTTAAGAGTGTCGAGGTCTCTGTTGTTTATACCTATAATGTAGGCGCCAGCCTTCGAAGCCCTCTCCGCTTCTTGCAGGCTAAAGACCTCCGCTATATGAGATAGACCGAGCTCTTTGGAGTAATCAAGAAGGTCCTTAAGAAGAGGGTCGTCAAGTATCCTGACTATGAGAAGCACTATGTCCGCACCGTAAGCCTTTGCCTCTAAGACCTGAACAGGGTCTATTATAAAGTCTTTTCTTAGTATGGGCAGGCTTACGCTTTTTCTTACTTCCGCAAGGTCTTCCAAGGAGCCTTTGAAAAATTTTCTGTCTGTGAGCACGGATATAGCTACGGCACCAGCCTGCTCGTAAAGCCTTGCCTGCTCTCCAGCTTTTACCTCCCTTATATCTCCCTCAGAGGGTGAAGCCCTTTTAACCTCCGCTATAACCCTCGTCCTGCAGGAAGTAAGAGCTTTTTCAAAGGAATAATGAAAGAGCCTTTCCCTCGCCAGCTCCTCAAGACTTCTTATATATTGACTTTCTTTTATTATCTCTTCCCTTTTGCTTGCTACTATCCTCTCAAGCAAGCCTATGGATACACCCTCCTGTATACCTTTCCTTCTTTACTATAAATAGCCTCTACACCAAAGCCTTCTTTTAGAAGCTCCTCATAAATCTCCTTTGCCCTGTCAAAACCCCTTACAGCCAGCACCACACCACACCTTGGGTCTATTTCATCGGGTATGGGTATGAGCTTTGCCCTACCTTTGAGGTATTTTTCCGCCCTCGTGCCTTCGGATATGGCGGTGAAGGTTATAAAATGGTCTGGCTTTTTTACAAAGGGGTTTAGCTCCATTAATATATGCCTTACATGGAGCTTCACACCAAGGGCGTGGAACCTTATCCAATACCAGAGGGAAGGCTCCACACTGCCAGAGCTTTTCCTTATCTCCGCTATGACCCTATCGCCTTCTTTTTTCAAGCTCAGAAGCTCATTGCCCGTCTGCAGACACCAGTTATATATATCCCTCTCAAAGCCCGGGTCTGTGGATATGACGGTTAGCTTCTGACCATCTTTTAGCTTTCTCACCTTCTCAGAGGTTATAACCACCGGAAGTGGGCACATAAGCCCCGTCAGGTCAAGTACTTCATCCTTGTCTTCTTCTACCGCCTTCATAACCTGCCTCATACTGCCATAACTTTATTAACCTTATTATAGGCTTTTTCCTCAAAGCCTTCCACATATATATTAATAAGCTTTCCAGCCTTTTCAAGGGTCCTTATAAGCTCTTCATCCCTAAGTTCAAGGGGGCTGTTAAACTGAAAGACCACATACACATGACCCTTCTCCAGCTTAACAGGCACGTAAAGGCTGCTGTTTTTGCTGTCCGTAAAGCTATCGGTGGAGGAGAATTTGTAAGGTACCAGATGGATAGCCTTGAGGGAAAAGGCTTCTTTCAAGTTTTTCAGGTATTCCTCAACGCCGGGGCTGTTTAAAAGAACTTCTAAAAGCCTGCTATCCTTGTCTTTAAGGCTTAGCTCACGCTCAAGCCCGGAAATGCCTCTGCTCTGCTCCCTGTATGCCCTTCTTAGTTTCCTGACATACCTTCTTTCCTTGGCTATAGCCTCCACAAGGTCAGGGTGTATGGAGGCAACAAGCAAAGAAAGAAACAGGGGTATAAGTATAAAACCCTTATAGCCGTAGTAATAAAAGCCAAAGGCTGTTCCAGCCCAGAAAAACATAAGACCGTAGAATATTTTCCTGCTTGCATACAGGGCAATGGGTGGAAGCAGGGTAAAAAGGGCTTCCTTCTGACCTGACAGATAAGTCAAAAGGCTAAGGAAGAAGAGGTCTCCGTAATTCTTAAAGAGCCTGAACCTTCCCGGATACAGATATACATACATGCCCAGCAGGAGATAGACGACGGAAGGCACCACAACTACAGCCTTTTGAAGGGAAGGCTTATCTATTACAAGCAGGAGGTAAAAGAGAAAGGAAAGCACCCTAAACCCTAAAAATATAAGGTTTATATCCCTAAGCACACTAATATTTTATTCCACCTCCACCTTTTTAACCCTTTTCTTTACCTCGCCCTCTTCCACCCTTTTTTCAAGGAGACCCACCTTATAGTCTATAAAGGTTTTGAGTATCTTCCAGAAGGACAGCTCCATCTGATAGATATTTTTAATAACCTCACGCCTTACCTCCCTGGGTGGCAGAAAAAGCTCAAAAACCTTAAATACTTCCTTCCTTAACTCCTCCACTTCCTGCTCAAGGCTTTCTTCTCTGAGGTCTTCCTTCCTTGCCATGCTCTTTAATATATGTCACCTACCCATAAGCTTCAAGAACTCCACCACGGCCCTTTCCAGCCCCCAGAGCACCGCATTGGAGATGATAGAATGTCCTACGTTTAGCTCCTCTACCACACCCTTTAACCTCTCCACGAGAAGGGATGTATTCTTGTAGGTAAGACCATGCCCCGCATAAACCCTAAGACCCAGCTCCTTAGCCCTTATGCCCGCCACCTTCAACCTTTCAAGCTCTTCTAACGCCCCCTCCATGTTATGCTCGTTAAAGAGGTTTGCATACCTTCCTGTATGAAGTTCCACCGCATCCGCACCTACTTCTGCACTTGCCTCTACCTGTGCAGGGTCTGGCTCTATGAAAAGAGAGGTCTCTATACCCGCCTCCTTAAAATCCTTGAGATATTCCTTTAGATAATCCTTTAATTTAACCACATCAAGCCCCCCTCTGTAGTTATCTCCTCTCTTCTTTCCGGCACGAGTGTGGCTCTGTTTGGCTTGACCCTCAGAGCTATTGACTTCATCTCCTGAGTTGGTGCCATTTCAAGGTTTACGGGCACATGCACAAGCCTTTTAATAAGTTCAAAGTCCTGGTCCTGTATATGCCTCCTGTCCTCTCTAAGATGTAGTGTTATCTGGTCCGCACCCGCCTGCTGAGCTATTAGGGCTGCAAATACAGGGCTTGGTTCAAAGGTGCGTCTCGCCTGCCTAAGGGTTGCCACATGGTCTATATTTACACCAAGCCTCATAAGGGTTATATTATAACTATGCTGGAACTAAAAGAGAGAGACCCCTTTAGCAATCTTTTTCTTGAGGTGATTGATGACCCCCTAAAGAAGGAGCTCCTTTTTTACCTTATGTGCTACGCACAGGTTGTGAGAAGGGAGGGAACCCTCTATGTGGAGCTTGACAGGTTTCTTTCTTGTGCTTATAGAAGCTTCAAAAACAACAGAAGCCACTGGAAGGATGTGCTGGTAGAGCTAAATTTCTTTACCATATCAGACCTATACGGTAACGTTTTTACGGGCAAGGACATATACAGGCTCAAGGAAGATGAAGTATATTTTATAAGCATAAAACAGGAATATGCGGAGCTTTTTGAAGGTATAAACACAAAAGCCTTCAAACTCTGGAACATTCTGAGCAGGTCAATGGTTTACAGAAAGCCAACAACGGTTCAGGACGCTGTAATACTGTCCGCCATGCTGTTTAATGAGAGTCTTTACGAGGAAACTCTCAACTACTGCGAGCTTTGCGAGGAAAGATACAGGTCAGAAGCCTCTTACTTTAAGGCTCTAAGGCACTTAAGCCTCCTATACGTGGGTAAAGAAGCAAAGCCTTTGGAAGCTTTAAAAAGGATTCTTATTCTGCTTGAAGGTATTGGTAATGTATATTACGGCATAAATCTAGATAAGTTGAGAAGGGATGTGGAAAGTCTTATAAGGAGGCTGGAAAAGGGGAAGGCTCTTAGCCCAATAAGCATAGAGTTTGTCAGGAACAGAAAAGGCAAGAAAGGCTTTTTACATAAGTTTCTGAACGTGGTTAAGGATTTTGTGAGAAAGCTTTTTAGAGATAAGAGGGGTAGTCCTTTCAAAGAGGTTCCTGTATGCTCAAAGAGTTCTCCGACCCTATACACGAGCTTATAAAGGTAGACCATTGCGAGGTTGAGGTTATAAACAGCCTTCCCCTTCAGCGGTTAAGGTTTATAAAGCAGTTGGGTGTAGCCTACCTTGTTTTCCCTTCCGCCCAGCATACAAGGTTCGAACATTCCTTAGGAACCATGGAGCTTGCAGGGAAAATCTGTCAAAAGCTTGGCATAAAGGACAGTAAGCTTCTTCGCATCTTCAGGCTGGCTGGACTACTACACGACATAGGACACACACCCTTTTCACACACTACGGAGGTGTTTCTTGGAGATAGAAGCCATGAAAGCTTAGGAGAGCATGTGCTTTACGAGGAAGGAATAGCGGATATACTAAAAAAACACGGCTTTTCCGAGGAGGACATATGCCTTATTTCTTCCTTAGCCTTTAAAAAAGAATCTTCTCTACCTAAGGTAATAACTGGCGAGTTTGGAGCGGACAGGCTGGACTATCTTAGGCGTGATGCCTACTTTTGCGGGACTTCCTACGGCTTTTTTGACTATGGCAGGCTCTTAGAGAACATACTTCTAATAGAGGGTATCAAGTGCGTGCACATAAGTGCCCTGAGGTCCTTAGAGAGCTTTGTGATAGGCAGGTATTTTATGTATTCACAGGTTTATTTTCACAAGGTGGTCAGAATACTAAACCTGCATCTGAAGGAGGTTTTAGAAGACCTTTTAAATAGAGGCTACATTGAGCCAGAGAATTTTCACAGAAAAACGGACGCTCACATAATTGACCTTATGCTCCACATGGCTCATGAGGAAAAAGTTAGAAGAGTGCTTTTTAGAGAACATTTCAGAGAAGTCTTCTCAACAGGGTCAAGGGAGGTCTTTGAATTTGTAAAGAATAAGCTTTTGGAAGTTTATGGAAAAGAGCTTCTTAGGTTTGACACGGCCCTTAAGCGGGTCCTGGACGAGGACATACCCTTATGGGACGAAAGAAACCTCCTTAGCTTTAAGGAAGTCTCACATATTGTGGCAAACCTGAAAGACATTGAAATATACCGCATTTACGCACACCCAGCCATAAGGGAGGAGGCAAAAAAACTTGTTTATAAGCTTACCTAAGGAAGCAAGGGAAACTGCCATACTTTCCGTAAGAGCCACAAGCCTCATCGGTATTCTTTCCCTCTGGAACGTGGCTGAAATGCCCTACTTTATACCCTTTACCCTCATATACATGCTTGGCTTTCTTCTTGATATAAAGAAAACCTACCCTGTTAGAAGGTTCCTTCTAAACACGCTTGGCGTCCTCCTAACTATATATTTTCTGTCGGAACTGAGCCTTGAAGAGCCTCTAAAGCCCTTTGCCCATGTGGTCCTGCTGCTTATGGCAATAAAGAGCCTTGAGGATAAAAAGCCTAGGGACTTATATCAAATACTTTTGCTTAGCCTGTTTGCCCTATCCATATCCACCGTGTATAACCTGAGCCTGAGCTTTCTGTTTATATTCTTGCTCCATAGTGTTCTCGGCGTTATAGCCCTGTTTTTTATAAACCTGTACAGAGAAGCGGACCATCTGGAGCTTACAAAAGAATTGAGTAAAAAATACCTGATTGTGGGTCTTATCTTTTCCCTTCTTGTGTTTCTTCTAACCTTGCCCTTTTTCTTCTTCCTGCCACGTACGCAGGCTCCCCTCTTTGACCTACTTTCAAGGGGTAGCGGTCTAAAGACTGGTCTTACTGACAGCGTGAGCCTTGGGAAGGTGGGAGAGATACAGGAAGACAATACGGTGGTGATGAGGGTCTATGGCCTTCCTGCAGGCATAAAGGAGCCCTACTGGAGGGCTATGGTCTTTGGAACCTACATAAACCACATGTGGCTGAAGGTAAAGGAAGACAACCACATACTTCCACAGGGCAGGGGGGACATTACATACACGGTGGTCCTGGAACCCACCTTTGAAAACATCATACCCGCATTAGATTACCCATACAGTGTGCTTGGTGTGGAAGGGCTGAGGGCGGAGGCATACATGACCACCGGAAACGTGCTGAGGTTAAGCAAAGAGATAAACAGAACCGTAAGGCTCACTCTTAGCTCTTCAAGGCAGTTATACATGGAGGAAGACCCAGAAGAATACCTTCAGGTACCAAAGAATATAAGCCCGAGCCTTAAAATGCTTGCGGAAAAACTATCAAGTGGAGCAAAAGATGAAGAGGAAAAGCTCAGAAGGGTCATCTCTCATTTTTCTCAGGGCTACGCATACACGCTGAAGCTGGAAAGGTATGAGGGCGACCCAATAGATTATTTCCTCTTTGTGTCAAAGAAGGGAAACTGTGAATACTACGCCACTGCCACCGCATTACTTTTAAGGCTTATGGGCGTGCCCGCAAGGGTGGTAGGAGGCTACAAGGGTGCCCTGTGGAACGCTTACGGAGGCTATCATATAGTGACCAATTCCATGGCTCATGTGTGGGTGGAAGCATACATAAAGGGCAGATGGGTCAGGGTGGATACAACACCTCCTTACCTTTCCCCTTCCCTTAAAAACATATCCTCCTTAGCTCTTGTGAGAGACGCTATACTGAGCTTCTGGCACTCCTATGTGGTGGGCTACAGCTCTGAAAAGCAGATAAGGCTATTTAAAAACATAAGCGGAGGTATTAAAAGAGAGTTTAGCATAGATAACCTTAAAAGAAGGCTGACACAACTAAGCCTCCTCATACTCTCCCTTACAGGGCTTTACCTTATATATCTCCAGACAAAAAGGCTTGTAAAAAACCCGGAAAACCTCTTCATGAGGACAAGGGAAGTGCTTTTTAGAGAGGGTTTGATAAAGGATAAAAGGGCTTTCCCGGAGGAGGTTATTGAAGCCTGCAAAGGAACAGCTTACTATGAATATGTGAAGTTCATAGCCCAGCTCTACCAGAAGTCTAAATATTCTCCCTACAGGCTATATCCGGACGAGCTGGAAGAAGGATACAGGGCTTTTAACAAACTCAAGGAGCTTCTTCGTAGCGACCGTCGCTACGCACGCGGATGACCGTATGCACGTTTCCACGTGGGTTGAAATCTCCTACTACCTCAAGGAACCTGGGCTTTAGAAGGTCATAGAGAGCCGTGTATATCTCGTTGGTAGCCTGCTCGTGGGAGATGTAGCGGTTTCTAAACTTGTTGAGCCAGAGCTTTAAAGACTTTAACTCCACTATGTATTTATCGGGTATATACCTTATCCTTATGGTGGCATAGTCCGGATAGCCGGAGCGTGGGCACAGGCATGAAAACTCTGGAAAGGTTATCTCTATAAGGTAGTCCCTTTCTGGGCTTGGGTTTTCCCAAGGCTCAAGCTCCGCCGCTTCTATCGCCAGCTCACCGTATCTCTTCTCCATAAACTTAAAAATTTATGCCTTTGCAGTGTAAAAGCACATACACACCGTCAAACTCACGACCTGAGGTGAGCAAACTACAGCCAGCAAAATCCTTTGCATACTTTTCCTTTGTTATCACAAAGCCCTTAGCTCCTTCGGGTGAAGAAAGCTCTTTTATGCACCTTCCTGAGTAATACACAAGGGCTGAGTCTTCCGCCCTGTAGAAGTATGCAGGCTCCTTAATTGCCTTCAGGACCGGATAAGCCTTTGGCACAAACCTTGACTTTTCATAAAAATACAAAAGGGGTATAAGGCTAACGAACAGGGCTAAGGAGAGGCTCAGGGCTATCCTTACATACCTTTCGGAGGCAACCCTTGCCAGCATTATGGCTAAGGGTGGGTAAGCAAAGAGAATGTAATGGTGTAGCTTGTTCTTTGCAAGGCTGAAAAAGGCAAGGACAAACAAAAACCACAGAAGGAGAGGTATCATATCCCTTGAAAGACCTCTTAAAAGCCTCGGGTAGAGAGGTATGTATAGAAGGCTTACAGCGAGCACGAGGACAAGATAGTAATAAAAGGGTGAAGGGTGTGTTAGCCTATGTCCCGTGTATCTCATTATGTTTTCATAGATGAAAAATCTGTAAAAGTATTCGTAGCCGTAGCTAAGCATCATGAGGAAATACCAGGAAAAGCCTAAAAGGACAAAAATCAAAAGCCCCTTTATGTTCAAAAACCTGAGGTCTCTCTTCCAGATTAAATATACCCCAACAGCCAGAAGCACACCCACCGGACCTTTTGTGAGGAAAGCAAGGGCAAGGAAAAGCCAGCCTATAAGAAACCTCTCTCTTAAAAAGGCATATAGCCCGGCAAAGGTAAAGAAGGTATTTAAAAACTCCGGCACCACCGCACGGGCTTCTATCCAGAGATGCGGGAAGGTCATGAGTATAATAGAGCTTTTAAAGGCTACCTCCTTTCCAAAAAGCTCTCTTGCAAGCCTGTAGGTAAGAAGAAGGACGCCAATAGCGGAAAGACCAGAGACAAGCCTTGCGGAAAACTCGTTAAGACCAAAGAGCTGTGAAAGCAGAGCCACGCTCCAGTATAGCAGGGGTGGTTTTTCAAACCTTGGCTTACAGTTATACTCAGGCTTTATCAAGTCCCCGCTCTGTAGCATATGTAGAACCGCAGACATGTTCCTGCCCTCATCAAGGGAGGTAAAGGAAAGAAGCCAATTACAGCATACAAAGAAAAGAAACGCAAGAAGCAAAAGCCTGAACATCAGTTATATCTTAACAACCTCTTACACAGATAATAGGAAGAAACACCTATCAAGGCACCAGCAAGTACGTCCAAAGGAAAATGAACTCCAAGGTATATCCTGCCGTAGGCGATAAGAAGGGCATAGAGGAGAAGAGGAACCTTCAGATACCATTTGGCACCCTCTGAAAAGAAGCTAAAGAGTAAAAAAGCCATGGCAGTATCGCCAGAAGGAAAACTTTTATGATAAAGTGGCTCAAGCAAATACACATTCTGTAAAAGGCTTGCCGGTCTTGGTGCATGAAACAAAAACTTAAGAAAATGCACAAGGAAGCTCTCTATTGCCACAGAGAAAAGGAAAAGCTTCCATCTATGTCTTTGAAAGAGTAATACAAATAAAAAAGCAGGACAAAGCACATAACCCTTTCCAAGAATATAAAAATAGCTAAAGAAAAAGTCAAGCATGGCATTCCTTGAATGGTTTATGAGGTAAAAAAGCTCTACATTGAAAGGGATTTCTTCAATGTTCATCAAGTATATGAATACACTATTCTGCCTCTTTGCACCTCCTGAGGCACGAGCACAACCCTCTGATCGCTCATAAAGGATACAAAGCCCTCTATAAGACCCGCAAAGAAGTAAATGACGGGAGAGTTTATAAGGTCTTCTCCCACTATGGCATCGGTAAATATGTCTTCTTCCACAACCACCTTACCGTCTTCTTTTTTAATGGACTTTGCAAAGCCAAGGTCTTCAAGTATAATGCAGGCACGTCTGAGAGCCTCTTCCTTATCAAGGGTTTCAGGAAAGTGTCCTATAAGGCTTTCCAACAGTTTTGGTCCTGCCTGCTTTCCTGCATCTCTCATGACAGCCTTAGCACCCTTATCCCCTATAAGGCTTTTCACGCCTTCCGCCATATTTACTATGGCAAGCAGTAGTATATCCGCATCAATCATAATTCACCCCCGTAGAATTATACAACTTTTCAACTTTGTAAGTTATCATTTTTACTTATAAGAGATATAAGCTAAGCTTAACCCACCACCTCATACACCCTACCACGAAACCTTGCACCCAAAGATTTTGCGAGCTCCTCTGCCCTTTTCATATCCACACCGTCATAATCCACTGCGGTTGCCACCACCTGAAAGCCCTCCTTTACCGCTGTCCTTATAAACTCCAGCACCTTTTCAAAGGCGTCTGGCTGGACGGGTCTGCATATGCGGTCGTAGGTTTCCTTATCTGGAGCGTTCAGGCTCACAGACCAAACATCCACAAGACCTTTAAGTTCTTTTAGTTTTTCCTTAGGGAGGAAGGTAAACATAAGACCGTTCGTATCAACCCTTACCTTACCACCCCTTTCCTTTACCCATCTGGCTATCTCTTTGAGGGCTGAAAACCTCAACGTTGGCTCACCGTATCCGCAAAAGACTATCTCTTCATACCTTGTTGGGTCCCCTATTTCTCTTATAACCTCTTCTACCGCTGGGTCCCTTGAGACCCATACCCAGTAGCCCTTCACCATGAAGTTCCTTTCTCTCTCCCTCTGACAGAAAGTGCAGTGCAGGTTGCACTTGTTTGTAAGGTTTATATAAAGCCTGTTGTTTATCACATAGGTTATGGTTTCTTTTTTTCCGTTATTTCCTAAGTTAAAGAGTAGCTTGGCATTTTCTGAGGTCATACGTTCTGCGTCTTCAAAGGAGCAGTTAGGCAGGAGCTGGGCTATGACTTCAAGGGTGTATCTCATGTAGGGTGGCTTGTTGGGCTTTCCCCTCACGGGCTGTGGAGCCAGGAAGGGTGCGTCCGTTTCTGCCAGAAGGCGTGTGGTTGGCGTCCTTTTTACCACATCCCTCAAGGACTGGGCATTGGGGTAGGTGATAATGCCCGAGTAGGATATGTAAAAGCCAAGGTCCACACAGGCTTTCATAAACTCATAAGAGCCTGTAAAGCAGTGCATTACGCCACCCACCTCATAGGCTCTTTCTTCCCTAAGTATTCTTAGGGTTTCTTCCTCCGCATTCCTTGAATGGACTACGATGGGAAGTCCCAGTTCCCTCGCCAGGTTGACCTGCTTTCTGAAAACCTCTTCCTGTTTCTTTCTATCCGAATAATCCTTATAAAAGTCAAGACCCATCTCACCTAACGCCTTAACCTTTGGATGGTTTTTGACAAGCTCTTTTAGCCATTCCAGGTCTTCATCCTTTACCTTATCCGCCTCATGCGGATGAAAGCCTACTGCACAATACACATTTGGGTTCTCCTCCGCAAGCTTTAGGGCATTCTTTATGGTTTTGATGTCATACCCTACCGTTATCAAATACTCAAATTCCTTATCCTTCAGGGTTTCTTCCAAGTCTTCCTTCTTCAGAAGGTCCAGGTGGCAGTGCGTATCTATCATAAGTTAATAAATTATAGCTGCCTTTTAAAGTCCTTCAAGCCCTTATTATTCCTGAGCAGATAAGCTGAATGTGCGTTTATATAACATAGGAGCTTTATGATATAATTAATGGGATTTAGGAGGACGGTATGAGGCTACCTGAAAAATTGGTGGAAAGGATAGCAGATAGAATCATAAAGGAGCTTTACGAAGAGGAAAAATTAATAGAACCGGAAGACCCATATACATTTAAGAAGAAAATTATTTCAATTTTTAAAGAAGCTGAGGAGGAAGAAAAACTTCTTGATGAAAAAACCAAGGAAATACTGAAAGAAAAACTTGAGCTTTTAGAAGAAACAAGCCTTGATTATAGAACCGCATACAAAACAGTTAGAGCTAAGCTGGCTGAGGAAATGAACATACACACAAACAGAAGGGAGAGGATGAATCAGATTGCACACAGGATAAAGGAGCTTATAATGGAAGACCAGACGGTGGAAATATACGAGGAGCCCCATATTATAAGAAATAAGCTGAGAGAAATACTTATGGAGGCTGTCAAAGAAGAGGAGGAGATAGACAGAGAGGTAAGAGAAAGGATTAAGTCCTATTCAAAGAGAATAGTAGAAGGAACGCCCGAGTGGAACCACCTTTACAAAAGAATATACGAAGATGCCCTCAAGAGGAGAGGGCTTCTTTAAGGCAAGTATGCTATGGGATTTTGTCTAATACCATACTTTAATACCTCATAATGGAGATGTGGACCAAAAGCCCTTCCGGTGGTTCCCACATTGCCTATTATCTGCCCCTTAACCACCCTGTCAGAATAGCCCACCTTAATATCAGAGAGGTGTGAATACAGGGTAGCAAAGCCATAGCCATGGTATATTATCACCGTCTTGCCATATCCCCTTATCCAGCCCGCATATATGACCCTTCCATCAGAGGAGGCAACAACAGGAGTGCCGTATGGTGCGGATATATCCACGCCCGTGTGAAACTCCTTCCTCCTGCCCATCCTCCTCCAGCCATAGTCGGAGGTAATAACGCCAACAACTGGCCATAGGTCGGGCTTTACCGTCTCAACAGTTCTAACATTGAGCAGTTCCCTCATGGCCTCCGCCACTGACATTTCCGTTGCCACTATCTTACTAACCGTGTCTACATCAAAAACTTCAGTTTCCGCCTGCTCCGCCTTATCCTCTACCGGGGAGGTCTCTGAAGGACCACCCACGCCTAAGGGTGAGCTATCCAAGATGGGCCTGCAGAGAGCTCCCGCAAGCAGTAGGGCAAAAATGTACCTTTTCATAACCCTACCTCCTTACAGGATTTGAAAAACTCTACCATAAGCTTGCAAGGGTTGTCAAGTGGGTTTATAATATTAAAAGGTTTGGGTGCGTAGCTCAATGGCAGAGCGGGCGGCTCATAACCGCCCGGTTGGGGGTTCGAGTCCTCCCGCACCCATTTACCTTATAAATCTTTCTAAAAGGTCTCCAAAAAAGACAAAAAACCCTATCCTTATAGCTCTGGCTATTGCGCTGGCCACAAAGAAGCTAACTATAGGCATATGGAAAAGCCCTGAGAGCCAGCATACCAGCTTATAGGGTTCTCCTATGAGCACCGCAAAAAAGCCATACCTGTTAAAAAGAGCCTCCCCTTTCAGGTATAACCTCTCTCCGAAGAGCCTTTTTACGAAAACATCCCCTAAAAGGCGTGCAAGGTAATACGCCACCACAGCACCAAGCAGGTTTCCCACAAAAGCCACCATGCCCGCCGTGTATGGGCTTAGGTTAAAGAGGGGGGCGCTTACTATAAAGGGATAGGGTGGTATGGGTTGCACTATAGACTCGGTAAAGGATAGTATAAAAAGGGCTGTATAGCCATGCTCCTGAACAAAGCCCTCCGCCAAGGCTTTAAGACCTGGGAAAAACCCTTCAAGCATTAGATAAGGACCTCCATGAAATCTCTTGCGGGTATAACCGGTATGCCATGTTTTTGAGATAGCTCATCAGCCACCCTTTCTGGATTGTGGTTAAGCAGGAATTCATAGCCAAAATGTGTAAGTATTACCTTCTTAGGTTTGAGGTTTGATATAAGCTTTTCCGCATCTTCTACCGTTAGGTGGTCTATGGGCTTTGTTTTTCTGTAAAGGGTTGTGTTTATCAGCATAAGCTCCACGCCCTTGGGGTATAGCTCAAGCATTCTGTCCTCGTATAGGGCGCAGGAAACATAAAGCACACGGTCGTCAAAAAGCAGGGCATAAGTTTCAGCTTCATGATGGGTGTGTTTCATGACCGCCTTAATTCTTATGCCCTTATAGCTTAGTTCTTTGCCTTCTTCAAAAAAGCCCTCAAGTGCAAGCCTTTCCCTTATGAAGGGCAAAACTACCCTGTCCCTACCCTCAAAGGCACTTCTTGGTGCAAAAAGTCCTACATGCCTCAGCTTTCCCCCATCAGTGGCGGATTCTAAAACCGCGTTTACATCAGAGGAGTGGTCTAAGTGTATGTGAGAGAGCACCACCAGGTCTATGCTCCTTGGGTCAATGCCAAGCTGATGAAGATATACAAAGGCACCGGGACCCGGGTCCACATGCAGTAGCCTGCCCTTAAGAAAAAGCAAAAAACCACCAGCCTTTCTAAGAAACCTAAAGACACTTGCCCTTCCGCCTGCTGTGCCTAAGAAAAGTATCCTATCCAACTCAGGAAACTATTATGGAACCACTCGGGCAGTCCTCAGCAACTTTGAGAAGCTCTTCAAGAACCCTCTCAAGATTGCACCTTATCATAACAAGGGGGAGGCCGTCCCCCCTGTTTACAAAGACTTCAGGAAGCCTCTCATAACAAAGCTCGCAGGCGGTGCAGGTATCTATATCAACCTCTACCCTTATACCTCTTCCGTTATTATAGACCCGCTCGGGCATTCGTCCGTTACCTCTTTTACCTCGTTTTCCAGCTCCGCAGGAACCATCATCCAGCCATCAGGTCCGGGGCTTACCACTTCAGCTATGCCATCTCCTCTGTTTTTATAAACCTCAGGAACCCTGTCATAGCAGAGCTCGCATGAGGTGCAAGTATCTGGGTCAACCTTAGTCCTTAAAGCCATACTATTACCTCCTTTAAAAGTTTGGAGTTTATAAAGTATATCACAATTAGAAGATAAATATAAGCTTAATCATATTCTACCTAAAACCTCCGCCACAGTCCTGCCTATAAAGGCAGGGTTTTCTATTACATGCACGCCTGCCTCTCTCAGAGCTTGCATCTTAGCCTGTGCTGTTCCCTTTCCTCCTGTTATTATGGCTCCTGCGTGTCCCATACGTCTGCCGGGTGGTGCAGTAATGCCAGCAATGTAAGCAAAGACGGGCTTTTTCACGTGAGCCTTTATATATTCAGCTGCTTCTTCTTCCGCGGTGCCACCTATCTCACCAATCATTAAAATGGCTTCCGTTTCTGGGTCTTCGTTAAACATGGCTATTACATCCTTGTGAGAAAGTCCATGTACTGGGTCTCCTCCTATACCTACCGCAGTGCTTTGTCCTAGACCATACTGAGTTAGCTGATAAGAAGCTTCGTAGGTTAGCGTTCCGCTCCTTGAGACGATGCCTATGCTTCCACGTTTAAATATATGTCCGGGCATTATGCCCACTTTTGCCTCTCCGGGAGTTATTACACCCGGACAGTTTGGACCTATAAGCTTCGCCTTTGGATAGTTTTTGAGCATGTAGTGTTTTACCATAAGCATGTCTTTGACGGGTATGCCTTCTGTTATACAAACAATAAGTTCTATACCTGCATCAAGGGCTTCCACTATTGCATCTCCTGCGAAGGCTGGAGGGACGAATATGAGGGAACAGTTAGCACCTGTCTCCTTTACCGCCTCTTCCACCGTGTTGAAGACAGGTATATCTTCCACCTTCTGACCACCTTTGCCGGGAGTAACGCCTGCCACCACCTTGGTGCCGTAAGCTTTACACTGGAGGGCATGAAAAGACCCTTCCTTTCCAGTTATACCCTGAACTACTACCCTTGTGTCTTTACCTACAAGTATTGCCATAGCTTAACCTCCTCTATTTGCCAGCTCCACAGCCTTTTTTGCTCCATCCCACATATCTTCTGCCGTGATAAAGTTAATACCTGATTCTTTCAGAAGTTTCTTACCTTCTTCCACATTCGTGCCTTCCATCCTAACTACTACAGGCACCTTTATATCTACCATCTTTGCTGCCTCTATAAGACCCTGAGCCAGCCTGTCGCATCTGAGGATACCACCAAAGATGTTTATGAAAACTGCCTTTACGTTCTCATCTGCCATCAAAATCCTGAAGGCATTGGCTATTTGTTCCACGTTGGCACCACCACCCACATCAAGGAAGTTGGCAGGATTACCTCCAGCCAGTTTTATTATATCCATGGTGGTCATGGCAAGTCCTGCACCATTTACCATACAGCCAATGTTTCCGTCCAGCTTTATGTAGTTGAGATTGTAGCGCTTTGCTTCTACTTCAAGAGGGTCAAGCTGGGTGAGGTCCTCCAGCTCTTCAAGGTCCTTGTGCCTTATAAGGGCATTATCGTCCAGCTCCACCTTTGCATCTAAAAGCACAAGATTTCCCTCCCTTGTAAGTACAAGCGGGTTTATCTCCACAAGGCTTGCATCTAAATCCATATATGCTTTGTAAAGAGCCAAGGCTGTTTTCACAAATTCATTTACTGGAAGTCCCAGTCTGAAGGCTATTTTCCGTGCCTGAGAGGGCATGAGGCCAAGAGCTGGGTCTATGTGGAACATGATTATGGCTTCTGGTTTTTCTTTTGCCACCTCCTCTATTTCCATACCACCCTCTGCGGAAGCCATCAAGATAGGTTTTGAGACGGACCTATCGAGGGTTATGGAAAGGTAATACTCCTTTTCAATATTCGTTGCCTTCTCTATCCATACCCTGCTCACAGGCTTTCCGTCAGGACATTGGAAGGTCTTTAAAACCTTTCCCAGCATTCCCTCCACCGCCTGCTGTAGCTCCTCCATGTTTTTAACAAGCTTTACACCACCAGCCTTTCCTCTACCGCCGCAATGCACCTGAGCCTTTACCACGAGGGGAAACTCACCAAGCTCCTCTGCTACTTGATAGGCTTCTTGAAGGCTAAAGGCTACTCTACCCTCTGGCACAGGAAGGCCATACTTTTTTAGAATTTCCTTTGCCTGATGCTCGTGCAGCTTCATGCCTGCCTCCGCAAAAAGGTTTCAAAAGATTATAGCAAAAGTCATAAGCTTTCGTTATGCTTATTCTTATGGGGCACATAAAGAGAAAAGCCCAGATGGCAAAGGTTATGGCAAAGCACGGCTTTGGGCTTTTACTTTTCAGGCTTGGGCTTGGACACCTTGTGCCCTTTCATTGGGGTCTTTTTGGACACAGAAAAAAAGAAAAACCTTACAGACCGGAAGAACATCTTAGGCTTGCCTTTGAAGAGCTTGGTCCCACTTTTATAAAGCTTGGGCAAATACTAAGCGTAAGACCAGACCTGCTACCCGAGGAGTATATTGATGAGCTTTCTAAACTACAGGATAGAGTGCCACCCTCCGATATAGCGTCTATAAAAAAGGTTATAGGAGAGGAGCTCGGTAAAAGTGTAGAAGAGCTCTTTGAATACTTTGATGAAACACCGATAGCTTCAGCCTCGATAGGTCAAGTGCATAAGGCCGTTTTAAGGGGTGGTGAGAGGGTTGTGTTAAAAGTTCAAAAGCCCGATGTGGAAAGGAGGATATTAGAAGACCTTGATGTCTTTGAGGAACTGATAGAAACCGTTGAAAGAAGCTGGCTTGGGAAAAAATGGGATTTAGGGTCCCTTTTTGAGGAATTCTCCTACACGATAAAGAACGAGCTTGATTATATTAGGGAGGGAAGGAATTGCGACACTTTCAGAAAAAACTTCCAGAAGGATAAGGATATATACATACCAAGGGTCTACTGGGAATACACCACAAGAAGGGTGTTGTGTCTTGAATATGTGGAGGGTATAAAGATAAACCATGTGGAGGAGCTTAAAAGGGAGGGACATGACCTTAAAAGGCTTGCAAGGAAAGGTACAGGCATGTATTTGAAGATGATATTCAGAGATGGCTTTTTTCATGCAGACCCGCATCCGGGAAACCTTCTTGTTATGAAGGATGGAAGGATAGCCCTCCTTGACCATGGTATGGTGGGAACCATAGACAGCATGGGAAGGCTAAACCTGTTCCAGTTAATGTATGGCATAGTTAAGGGGGATACGGACCTTGTGATGGATGCGGTTTATGACCTTGGCGTGCAGGCAAGAAGGGGAAGCGAGCAGTTTTTGAAAAGGGAGCTGGAGATACTCTTTTCCTACTACTTCATGCAACCCATAAGAGAGATAAAACTCTCAAGAATAGTGAACGACACACTACGGCTTTCCTACAAGTATGGCATGAAGATACCATCGGACCTTTACCTGCTTCTGAAGACGCTTGCCCTTGCGGAGGGCACTGGAATACAGCTTGACCCCAACTTCAGAATTATTGAGGAGATTGAACCCCTCATTAGAAAGGGCTTCAAGCATATGGTTTTACCAATGCTTACTAAAAGGGAGCTTCTTAAGAACAGTCTGATGGCTACAAAGCTGGGGCTTCAGGCAGTTTCAAAGACCAAAAAGTTTTTGAGAGATTTAGATAGGGGAGAGGTGAGGGTATCCATTGATTATAAAGGTGAGGAGAGGTTAATAGAAGACCTGAGGAAGGACATAAATAGGTTAGCCATGAGCGTGATAACCCTTGGATTTTTACTGGTGGCAACCCTTGTAGTCCTATTCACAGCACCACATATAATTAAGGAATACACAGTTTACATTATGTTGATAATAACTGCCTTTATGCTTTCCTACGGAATTATTAAATTGAGAAAAACATGATTTGACTACCATCATTGAAAGGCGTTTTAAAAAACCTCATAATATGCCTGTTATGAAATACTTTAAGCTTAAAAGCTCCAAAATAAGAGTGTATGGCAAACAGGGTAAGCTTCTGCTAAAGGGCATGGTGGAAGAACATACAGCCTTTCTTCACAGCCTGCTTACAAACGATATAAAAGGAATGAAGGAATCAAGCCTTACTTACAACCTCTGGCTTAAACAGAATGGCTTTCCTGTGGGTGAGTTTTATGTGTATAAGGTGGATAATGAATATATACTTGATACACCTCTCCCCGCACAGGAAGTCCTTGAAGAGTTCAATCGCCTTAAACTTTCCATGAGGGTATATTTTGAAACACTGGATATGGAACATGTTTATATCTTTGGTGAAGGTTCAAGAGACTTTATAAAGGAGCTTTTGGGCTTTGAGCTGGAAGAAAAGCAAGTGGTGAAAAAGGAAAATCTTATAGTGGCTCGAAACTCCATAAGGCTACGAGAAGAGGGATATGACCTTATGGGAGACCTCTCAGCCCTTGAGCTGAAGGCTCAGGGGCTTTCAGAAGAGGATGTGGAACACCTGCGTATTCAAAGACTTATTCCAAAGCTTGGTAAGGAGCTAAAAGAGGGCTTTTCTCCTTTAGAAGCCTGCACCCTTAGTTATGCCATAAGCCTCACAAAAGGCTGTTATGTGGGTCAGGAAGCCATAGCAAGGGTTTACTATAGGGGGCGATTGCCAAGACTTTTAGTCTTATTGGAAGGTGAAAGTCTAAAAGAAGGACAGAGGTTATCAGACGGAAACAAGGAAGTAGGTATTATTACCTCTGTAAGTCCAAAGGGAAAGTTTGCTCTTGGCTATGTGCTAAGAGCGAGGCTTGAAGAGGAGCTAAAGACAGAAGAAGGTCAAAGGGTAAAGGTTTTAAAGACTTGTGAGTAATATCTTTTTTATGGTATAAATTTTTTCAAGTTGAGGCATGCATGGGTTAGTTAAGATTTTAACGCTGGGACGCTTCAATGGGAGGAATATCCCTTGAAACTCTACACAAAAGAAATAATGAACACCATAAGGGCGGTAGGAGCTGTTTTTGGAGATATAGGAACAAGCCCTCTTTATGCCCTTGCGGTTTTAATTACCCTTACAAGACCTAAAGAAGAGCAAATTTTGGGTCTACTTTCCCTGATTATATGGACGCTAATAATCCTTGTCACCATACAATACGCATGGTTTGCTATGAACCTGAGCATAAAGGGCGAGGGGGGAACCATAGTGCTTGGTCAAATAGCCACTTCCATTACAAGAAATGAAAAACTAAAAAAGATATACAGAGCCTTTGTGTTTATAGGTGTGGGATTTTTGCTTGGAGATGGTGTTATAACACCAGCTATAACCATCCTCAGCTCAACGGAGGGTATAAGACTTATTCCGGGCTTTGAGAATACACCACAGGGAGAGATAATAGCTATAGCCATTCTTATAACTCTCTTTCTCTTTATACTGCAACCAAAAGGAACGGGGAAAATAGGAGAATACTTTGGTCCTATTATGCTTTTATGGTTTATCTCTATAGGACTTATAGGGTTTATAAACTTTATGCACCACCCTCAAGTTATCCATGCAATAAACCCCTACTATGCAATAGAGTTCCTGGTGGAAAATCCTGTAAAAGGATTTATTTCCCTTTCTGAAGTCCTCTTGGTTGCAACAGGTGGAGAAGCTATGTATGCTGATATGGGCCACTTAGGAAGAGTTTCTATAAGGTGGGCATGGTTTTTTGTGTTTCCCATGCTATTGTTAAACTACTTGGGACAAACCTCTTTTTATATAACAAATCCAAACATAGACCCACAATCTATCTTTTTCGAAAGTGCTCGCCATATATTGGGAAATCTTTTATACATTCCTTTCCTTGTGCTTGTGATGCTTGCAGGCATTATTGCTTCTCAGTCTCTTATAAGCGGTGCCTTTTCTATCATCTTTCAAGCCATAAATGCAAGACTTGCTCCGCTTATGTATATAAAACACACTTCTACGGAGCTAAGGACGCAGATATACATTCCTGCGGTTAACTGGATGCTTATGATCGGTGTGCTGTTTATGTATTTTAACTTTAAAACCTCTACCAATATGGCATCCGCCTATGGTTTTGCAGTAAGCGCGGTGATGTTAATAACAGGCTTTTTCCTTACAGTAATACATCTTATAAGGAAGGAACTTTTTTACCTCCTCGGTTCATGCTTCCTGCTTTTCGTAGATGCCTCTTTTTTCCTATCTAATTTCTATAAAATACCACACGGTGCTTATTGGTCTGTTATATTTGCACTTGTTCCTATATCTGTTATGGTCCTATACACTGCAGGGCAGAAGAGACTTTACAGAAAGATGACATTTCTGCCCTTGAAAGAGTTTATTATTAAATTTGAAAAACTTTACAATGAAAGCCCAAAAATAAAAGGCACTGCCATATTCTTGATTAAGGACCCGCATAATATTCCTCCCTATGTGCTTCAAACCCTTTTCGAACATGGCATTATCTACGAAGATAATGTATTTTTATCTCTGGTAAAACAAGATGAGCCCTTTGGAGTGCGCACTGCTCTGAGAGAAGTGCTGACCAAAGGCTTAAGAGTTGCTGAGATAAGATACGGCTATATGGAAGTTATAGATATCGATAAAGAGCTGAAAAGCATAGGAATACAAGAAAGGGTCATCTTCTATGGTGTGGAGAATATCCACACGGATAAGCCTGTTTGGAAACTCTTTAGCCTGTTAAAACGCGCTACTCCAAGTTTTGTAGAATTTTACAGATTCCCACAAGGACAACTTCACGGCGTTATGGTAAGAGTTGAGTTTTAACAAAAACTTAATAAGTCCATTATAAAATTGAAGCCATGCTTTTTTTCGTGGTGATGCTAATAACAGGCTTAGCATTTTCAGAGGAAATAAGCTTAAAAGAAGCTCTTAGGCTTTTGAGGGAAAGGAACTATGATGTCAAAATAGCACAATATGAAGTAAAAAAGGCAGAAGGAAGTTATATCCAAGCAGGATTTTTACAAAACCCAAGTTTATCTATTAACTACACTGGAATGAACTTTAGTGGCAATACACTTGTTTATGATACAAGCAATACGCTCCTTTCTATAAGGATAGACCAGCCAATAGAATTAGGAGAGAAAAGACAATACAGAAAACTTTCCGCCTTTTATCAACTGAAAGCTACAGAGTATTCAAGAGACAACCTCCTTAGAGATATAGCTCTCCAATTTATATCCATATACTTTCAAGCTCTATCAGACAGAGTGTACCTTGAATACCTCAAAGAAGACTTCAAAGAGTATGAAAAAATCTTAAATATACAAAGGCAAAAACAAAATTTAGGTTTCTTAAGCTTAATAGACCTTATGAAGTTAGAACTTTACAAAACAGAGCTTGAAAATGCTATAAGACAGGCGGAGGCCAACTATAAAAAGGATGTAAAAGAACTAAGCTTTTACCTGAGTGGAGATTATGAACCTGCCCACATAAAAGAGGTTGCTGAAGACTTAGACCTCGCAAATTTGATACATTCAGCCCTTGAAAACAGAGAAAGTTTGAAGGCTTTAAGGGAACAGATAAAATCCATTGATTATCAAATAAAGCTCTTAAGAGCTTATTCAGTGCCAGATGTTGTGATAGGCTTTGAATATGATGCTTTTGGAGTAAAGTACAAACCCGGTATGGGAGTTGGTCTTTCTATCAACCTTCCTGTTTTTGACCGCAGGCAAGGAGACCTTATTACCGCTTTAAGCACGAAGGAACAAACTCTTACAGCCATGAAAAAAGAAGAGGAGAGTATAAGAAAGGAAATAACTCAAGCCTTTTACGATTATGAAGCAAGCAAGAGAGTATATGCATCCTATTTGGAAAATAAAAAAAGGATGGACGAACTCATAGATAGAACAAGAAGAGCTTATCTGTTAGGTGGTATATCTACTTTGGACTACCTTGATACTCTGCGTACATACAGAGCCTTTATAAATACCTTCTTGCAGGCTAAACACCAATATCTTCAAAACTACTATCGGTTAAAGCTATTGTCAGGAGGCTGGTATGAAAATTAGAATACTTATCCTTCTTCTTCTTCTTGTGGCTTCTTGCGGAGAGAAAAAGCAAACAGAAGAGGGAAGCCAAAAGCGGACAAAGAATGAAGTAGTGGAAGTTGTATATGAAGAAGTGCCAGATATGGTAGAAGCTACTGGATATGTTGAACCAGACAAGGAAGGTATAGTAAAGATTAACTCACCTCTTGCGGGTGTGGTGCAGAGCATACAGGTGCAGGTGGGTGATGCGGTAAAAAGAGGACAGCTCTTAGCAGTCATAAAGGCTCCCGATACTACAGACTTATATTCGCAGAAGGCATCCCTCTCTATACAGCTTGCACAGGCGGAAAGGCTTTATAAACTAAAAAAGGAGCTTTATGAGATAGGAGCCATACCCAAGACAGAATTTATGGATGCGGAAACCAATTACAAAGTAATAAAGGCTCAACTTGAAGGCATGGAAAAAAAGTTAAGGCTTCTGGGTGGAGGTCTTGGCACTCTTAGTCTTACTTCGCCTGTAGATGGAGTAGTCTATCAAGTAAATGCCCATGTAGGCGACCAGATAGACCCATCTAAAGATATTTTAGGTATAGCTAACCCAAAAAAGGTACTGGTGGTTGCCCTAATACCCGATAAAGATGCAATAAAAGTAAAAAAGGGAAACAAGGCGGAGTTTTCTATAAGTTTATACCCTGACAGAAAGTTTAGTGGTGCTATCAAGTATGTAAGCGATGTGGCAGACCCAGAAACTCATACGGTAAAGGTTTTTATAGAACCTGCGGAGAAGGAAGCTTTTAAGATAAACATGTTCTTTAACATAAAGTTGCTTACAGGACAAAAAACCTATGCGGTTTTACCTAAAAGAACGCTGGTATTTCAAGATGGAAAATTCTACGTGTATGTCTTAGAAAATGGAAAACCAGTGAAGAAAGAAGTTGCTTTTATAAAAGAACTTGATGAGGAAAAAGTAGCGTTATCAGGCATTGAAAAGGGTCAGAAGGTATTGCTAACCCCCATGAGGGAGGTTTCACCGTGAAGAGATTTGTTGCGTTTGTTTCTGATAATGCTATACTCTTTTTTCTATTTGGACTAATATTTACCTT
The DNA here is from genome assembly GCA_030549905.1 of Aquificota bacterium. Classification (GTDB taxonomy): domain Bacteria; phylum Aquificota; class Aquificia; order Aquificales; family Aquificaceae; genus Pampinifervens. Next base: position 76,270 of record JAUQQK010000007.1, read on the forward strand.
GCTTTGTGCTGTTTTTTAAAGGACCTTAATGTGGAAGCTTTTCCTGACCCATCACCACCAGTTATAGAAATAGTAAGTCTTTATCCTGGCAGGTCCGCTGAAGAAGTAGAAAGGCAGATAACTGTGCCACTGGAAATAGCTCTTTCTGGTATGAGAGGGCTAAAGCGTATAAATTCTGTTTCTTTATATGGTCTTTCTGACATAAAATGCACCTTTTCTTACGAGGTCTCCTATAGAGAAGCAAGGCAAGAGGTAATAAACAGGCTATCAGGCGTTAGTCTTCCAGATGGAGTATCACCTCAGATAATACCCAATCCCATAGGAGAAGTTATGCGATATGTCTTAGTAGGTCCTAAAAACCTTATGGAGCTTAGAACCCTACAAGATTGGGTAGTATCAAGGTATTTAAAAACCGCAGAAGGTGTAGAAGATGTGCCCAGCTACGGTGGATATATAAAGGCTTATTTAGTAGAAGTAAAACCAGAAAACCTAATAAAGTATAAGATTTCCCTTTCTGATGTGGTGCGAGCGCTTTCAAGTTCTAACATAAACGTAGGTGGTAGGGCAATAGACTTTGGTTCTCAATACTTTCTTATAAGAGGTGTAGGACTGATAAAAGATTTGAAGGATATAGAAGATGTGGTTGTTGCCTACAAGAATAATACACCCATACTGATAAAGAATATAGCACAGGTAAGGCTCGGTAATATACCACGAACAGGCATCGTGGGGCTTAACGAAAAGGATGATGTGGTAATGGGTGTTGTTGTGCTACGTAGAGATGCTAAAAGCATACCTTCAATAAGAGCTATTCATGAAAAGATAAAAGAACTTAACGACCATATATTACCGAAAGATGTAAAAATAGTACCTTTCTATGAAAGAGCTAAACTTATAGATACAGTTATTCATAAAGTTTCAGAAATAGCTATAGTGGGTATAGTTCTGGTTTTTGCTTCCATACTGGTCTTTTTAGGAAGTTTAAGAACAGCTCTTTTTGTAGCCTTAATGGTACCAATGTCTTTGCTAATAGCCTTAGGCATAATGGCACTGCGTGGTGAATCTGCTAACTTTCTTTCTATCGCAGCCATAGATTTTGGAATAATAGCGGATATACCCCTTCTTTTTGTAGAAAACTACCTCTGGAATATAAAAAGCTATAGCGCAGGAAGACGCGCCCTTCTCCAATCCACTCAGGATACAGGAAGGCTTCTACTCTTATCAGTGCTTCTGATAGGTATATCCTTCTTGCCCGTCTTTCTTATGGAAGGAGCGGAAAAGCGTATATTTGCCCCTATGGTAAAGACCTACCTTTACGCCATAAGTGCCTCGGTTGTGCTAACTTTTACTTTTCTTGTATCCGCTCTCTTTCTTTTTGTGCGAAAAGAAGAAAAGGATACATTTCTTATGAGGTGGCTGGATCGCCTGTACGATAGACTACTGGAAGCCATAGTAAAGCTAAAGGGTGCCTGGCTTATGGGGGCTTATGCCTTAATAGGATTTCTCAGCATACTTTTCCTTACTCGTCTCGGGCTTGAGTTTATTCCAAAGATGGATGAGGGCAACATATACATGCGCATAATATTCCCATATTCCATATCCCTTTCGGAAACCTACAACAATGCTAAGAAAATCAGGGATATCTTACTTAGCTTTCCGGAAATAAAAACAGTAGAATTCCAAGTGGGCAGGCCAGAAGATGGCACAGACCCAACTGGACCCTTCAATTCCGAATACTTTGTAGACCTAAAGCCCTATTCAGAGTGGAAAAACTTCAAAAATAAAGAAGAGCTTGAAGAAGCTATAAGGAGGAAAATAAGGAACCTTTTTCCAAAAGCGGATGTAAACATATCACAGTATATTCAAGACAATCTTGAAGAAGTTCTAACAGGCGTTAAAGGAGAAAATGCGGTAAAAATCTTTGGAGATGACCTGTTTATGTTAGACAACCTTGCAAACCATATATCCGAAAGGATAAGCAAAGTGCCAGGTGTGGAAGATGTGGGCATATTCAGAGAAATAGGACAACCAAACATAGTAATAGAAGCGGACAGAGAAAGGCTTGCAAGCTATGGGCTTAGCGTAGAGCAACTTATGGATGTGGTGTCTGCAGCCTTAGGAGGCAAGGAAGCTACTCAGATAATTGAGGGCGACAAAAGATTTTCTCTGCTTGTCATACTACCAGAAGAGCTACGGAATAACCCCTCAAAGATAGGAGATATCCCCGTAATGCTTCCTAATGGCTCCTATGTAAAACTTTCTTCTGTGGCAAATATACACTTTGACACAGGTGCTTCTTTTATTTATAGAGAAAACTACAAAAGGTATATACCTATCAAATTTAGTGTAGTTTCCAAAGACCTTGCGGGTACTGTGAAAAAGGCTCAAGAAAGCATAAAGGACATAAAGCTACCGGAAGGGTACTTTATAGAGTGGAGTGGTCAATTCAAAAGCCTTGTGGAGGCTCTTAGACGTTTTACTTTCTCTGGTCTCCTCACAGTTCTTCTACTACTTGTATTCCTGTACATCATAAACCGCTCTGTAAGGAATACATTCATAGCACTTAGTGGTCTTTTATTTGCGGTTTTTGGTGGCACTCTTAGTCTTTTAGTGGTAGACTTCCCCCTCAGCCTGTCAGCTCTTGTAGGTTTTGTCTCTATATTAGGTATAGCTATACTAAACATATCTTTTATGATGGGTGAATACAAAAAACATATACTTAATGGTCTTACCAAGGAAATAGCTATAAAGAAGACAGCCAAGGAAAAGCTAAGACCAGTAATACTTAGCAGTTTTACCGCCTCTATGGGACTTTTACCTACCGCTCTGGCAAAAGGTGTAGGAAGCCAGATACAAAAACCACTTGCAATAGTTGTAGTAGGAGGTATGCTAATAACAGGTATACTTATAATGTTGCTTATACCACCCCTTTTAAGGTATATGTATGTGGAGGAAAGTTAGCATCTTAGGGCTTTCTATATTGGCTTTATTGCTTACTACAGACGATACAGAAAATGTTCCAAGGAGTATGGAACCAGACTTAACACTAAGCTACAAAATAGATAAGCACACCAATATAAATTTTGGTGTCAGGACACCCTCGGAGCTTGAATATATTGCTAACAGACAAAAGTATATAAATCAATACATTCTTTGGCTTAGTATAGACTTTTGAATTTTATAAGAATTTGATACCAGCCCTATATATTACTACAATGTGGAAATAAGGGAAGTTAATACACCTCTACTTTTTGAGAAATTGAAATACTTAGAGTTAAAAGTCTGGAAAAGCTCAAGTGATATAGAAGTAAGAGAGCTACTACTACAAAATAAGAAGGCATATATATTCTGCGATGAAAGTCGTGAAGTTGGGTATCTTGTTTATAGCTACAGAAGGGGTAGGGTATATATAGAGGACCTTGTGGTAGGCTCTACAGCTTATTTTATACGTATAATGAGAAGCATAGAATACCTTTTCAAACCTATTACCATTGTTGCTTTAGTAGAGACACACTTTGCTTGGTTCTTTTTACAAAGGTCTGGAAGAACCCTGAGAAACTCTAACTATAGAATAGCTAAGCTAAGAAAGTTTAATCTCTTTGGAGATTATTTTTTATATGTGAGGTTAGTCTATGAAGGTGCTGCTTGTCGAAGATGAAATAGATATAGCGGTTCCTATAAACAGATTTTTTTCTTCTTTGGGTTGGAAATGCTCAGTGGCAAAAAACTTAAACACAGCTATTGAGTTATTAGAAGAAGAGACATTTGATATATGCATACTGGACCTATTTCTTGGAAGGGAAAAGGGTAGTGAGCTTATACCCATATTAAACGATAAAGGTATTCCTGTTATCGTCCTTACTGTGGTAGATGATGTATCAGAAAAGGTTAAATGTTTAAAAATGGGAGCGGACGATTATTTGGTAAAACCCTTCAGCTTCGAGGAGCTTCTTGCACGTATAGAAGCTGTGCTAAGAAGATTGAAAGGAACGAATAAGAAGAATAGTTTAGTATATGAAAACTTAGAAATAGACTTACTTTCTATGATTGTTAGTATAGACGGTGAAATGCTACCTTTACCCAAGAAACAGGTAATGATACTAATAAAATTGATAGAAAACATTGGTAGAATTACCCCATACGAGAAGCTTTTATCCTATGCATGGAGTAGTTATGAAGATGCAACTATAGAGTCTTTAAGAACACATGTTCATTATTTGAGGAAGGCTCTGAGAAAATATGGATTTGATATAATAAGCTATGTGGGTATAGGGTATGCACTAAAGCATGAGAAAACAACCAAATTCTCTTAACACTTTTCTATTTACTTTTTTGAAATTTCTTTTGCCTATAGGTATTTTTTTTACTATCAGCTTTATAAGTTTTAGAGAGGATATTATAGACTTGGAAAAGGAATATCTTTTAAAAGCAGGCAACGGAGTTGTTAATTTTTTAAGCCATGATGAGGACCTTTCAGACAATTACTATTTTATTAGTGATGATTATATTTTTCTTATAGTTGACCAGCAAGGAAATATTGTAAGCTCTAACAAAAAAGCAAACCTTCTTAGAGATATAGAGTTTTTAAAAGATATAAAACCAGTTTCTGAAGTGCAAAATGTTAGGAATTACTTAGTCTATGCAAACAACTTTAAGCGAGATGGCTCTTATTATAAAGTTGTTCTTGCTATTACGAAAGAAAATTTAGAAAAAAGAATTAAGCTTTTACTGTTTTCTTCCATTTTTGCTTCTCTTGCGACCACCGTAGTTATAACTTTCCTTTCTTTATTGGATATCAAAACACATTTACGCGAATATGAGCTTTATTCTAAGAAGCTTAAGGAAGTTGCACTTTATCTTTCCCATGAGATAAAAACTCCTCTCAGCATATTACTTATGAATATACAATACATAAAGGCTAATGACGATGTAAAGAATGCTATAGAAAGGGCGACAAAACGTATATTAAAACTTATGCGAAATTTAAAGATACTTTCAGAAACAGAGCTAAAACCTAAGAGTTTCACTTTAATTAACATAAAAGGTTTAATAGAGGAGTTTATTAATTTCTATGGCACTAACCTTCAAGTAAAGAATCTTGCTGTAAATATACAAAGCATGCCTATAGTAAAAGTATATTCTGATTATGAACTTCTATATACGCTTTTCCTAAATCTTTTTGACAATGCTATAAAATATGCAAGAGAAAATACAGAAATCAGAGTGAACTGGCAGATGCAAGATAAAAGATTGAAGATGTTTATAGTCAATGAAACAGAACACAAGATTTTTGAGGAGGAATCTTATGGTCTGGGGCTTATCATAGTAGAGGAAATAGCTGAAAAATTGGACATAAAAGTTAATTTTATAAGGGATGGTTCTTTATTTACCGCGATAGTAGATATGGAAGTGTATGAGGTAGAAGAATAAATGTTAGGTTTTTGGCTTTACGTGATTTTTGAGTTTATAGATAATATTTTTTCTTCTCTACTCCTATATATCTATTTCCCTGAAAATGGTTATAGCCTTTTTGATGCAAGTTCTTATGCTTATATTCTAACAATTTCCAACGTGCTGGGCTTTATATTGCTGTTTTTAGGTTATTACCGCTTTGGGTTTCTTAACTACAGCTTATATGTAATCACTTTAAGCCTTCTTTCGTTGCTTATCGGTCTTTCCCCTTCCAACTTTACCCTTCCACTTCTTTTTCTGTTTTTTGTATTTCATATCGCTTTCTTCTTCTGGTATGAATCGCTTGCCATAAAGTTTGAAAAATTTGAAGCTCTAATAGGGTTTTCTTATTCTGCAGGTTTTCTTGCTTTGGGAGTTCTACTCTTTTTTGAGAAGTTAAATCTTCGCATCCTGTCTTTCCTGTATGCTTTTTCTTTACTGTCTATGCTTTATTTTAAGAATGTTAAACTTCCTAAAAGAAGCCTGAAACTGCTAAACCTTAGGGATTTGAAGTTTATAAGGGAGATGCTTGTGATATGGTTTATGGGGGAGTATGCTGAAGTATTGGTTTCTATGGCTTATTACGTGCTTAAGGATACAACTCATTTTAGTGATGTTCAAATATATAAACTTTTCGCAATAGCCCTTTTCTCCGCCTTCTTTTCAGCTCTCTTATCTCCTTTGCTTCTCAGGTTTATGAAAGTAAAGTGCTTTGGTAGGCTTGCTCTTTTGCTTATGATTTCTATACCTTTCCTACTTAGTTTACCTTCATTGCTTTATGTGCTTGCTGTATTGGTTGGTGCATCTGTAGCTTTCTACTGGGTTTATTTTCGCACCTATCTTTACTATACTTATCCTTTGGAAGAATATATAGAAAGGTTTATGTTCTTTTATTTCTCTTCACATATAGGTGGCGTAATTTTATATGCTTTTCTATTTCAGCTCTTTCATAACCATCAAATAAGTCTTATGTTTTTTTCAGCTATTTTATTTATATTGCTGGTGCTTGACCTACTGTAGTGCTTTTAACTCACCTATGGCCCACTTTAAAGTATCTATCACATGGTCCATTTCTCCAAAGCCTATTACCAAAGGCATCATAAGAACCATCACATCACCTAAAGGTCTCAAGAACACTCCTCTTTCTCTGCACCTGTAGGCTACCTTAAAGCCTGTTCTTTCACCGTAAGGAAATTTTTCACCTGTTTTTTTATCCTTTACTATCTCTATACCTGCCATAAAACCCAGTTGTCGCACATCACCTACATGAGGTAGTTCCCAAAATTCCTCAAGTCTTTTCTTCAAATGTTCAATTTTTGGCTGGAGCTTTTCTAAGGTTCTTTCTTCCTCAAACACCTCAAGATTTGCCAAAGCTACCGCACAGGCAAGGTTATTACCTGTATAAGTATGTCCGTGGTAGAAATGTTTTAACTCTCCAAATTCTCCAAGGAAAGCATTAAAAACTTCATCGGTAGTCAGTGTTGCTGCAAGAGGTAAATATCCTCCCGTTATACCTTTTCCTAAACACATAAAGTCAGGGCTTACATCTTCCTGTTGACAGTAAAACATGCTTCCAGTCCTTCCAAAACCTGTAGCCACTTCATCCACTATCATAAGTACTCCGTATTTTTTAGTAAGCTCTCTTACTCCTTTTAAAAATCCCTTAGGGAAAGGTAGCATACCAGCAGCTGCTTGAATGCCAGCCTCTAAGCTAATTGCTACAATATCGTCCCTGCTTGTCAAGACCTTTTCGAGCATATACAAAAGCTCATCTTTACATTCATCGCACAGTCTTCCATATTTCTCCTTACAGAAAAGGTAAGGAGAAGGAAGCTTTATAGTTTCAAAAAGAAGGTCCCTGTAGGTGCCATGAAAAAGGTCAATTCCACCTATGCTTACAGCTCCCAATGTGTCTCCGTGGTAGGCTTCCTCAAGGGTTATAAATACTTTTCTCTTTTCCCCCTTGTTTCTCCAATACTGATAGGCAAGCTTTATAGCAATCTCTACCGCCTCCGCTCCATCTTCTGAATAAAAAACCTTTGTAAGACCTTTTGGAGCAATCTCTACAAGCCTTTTCGCCAGAAGTATAGCAGGTACGTTGGAACTTCCAAGAGTGGTAGTGTGAGCCACTTTTTTGAGCTGTTCTATCAAAGCAGAATTTAACTTAGGATGATTGTGACCATGTACGTTGCACCATAAGGAAGATATGGCATCTATGAACTTTCTACCATAAATGTCGTAAAGATAAACTCCTTCCCCTCTTTCAAATATCAGGTTTTCTTCTTCACGATATACTTTCATCTGTGTAAAGGGATGCCAGAAGTATTCCTTGTCCCATTGTTCAAGGAGTTTAGGGTCCATCTCTTACATCCTCCACACAATAACTACCTCACCTTTTATATCTCCCCTTTCCTCAAAGACCTTTAAAACTTCTAAGATTTTCCCCCTTACATACTCCTCGTGTATTTTTGTTAGCTCTCTTGCTACGCATATCTGAAGTTCTTCACCATAAACCTTATAGAGTGCCTGAAGGCTCTTTAATAGTCTGTTGGGAGACTCAAAGGCTATTATGGTTGTATCTTGACAAGTTTTTAACTCTTGAAGGAAGTTTTCAAGTCCTTTCTTTGGTAAAAAGCCTACAAACATAAAGCGGTCAGTGGGAAGTCCAGAACCCACAAGAGCGGTAAGCACAGAACTGGGACCGGGAAGAACCTCTATAGGAATACCTTTCTCTATACAAGCTCTTATAAGCCTGTAGCCCGGGTCTGATATGGAAGGCATACCTGCATCGCTCACTAAAGCCACATCTTCCCTTTCAAGGAGCTTAAGTATTTTTGGTACCTGTACGCTTTCTTTCGGCTCATAATAAGATATGAGCTTCTTGTCCTTTATATCGTAGTGGTTCAAAAGTATGCTGGTCCTCCTTGTGTCTTCACAGGCTATAAAATTAACCTCCTTTAAGACCTCCAAAGCTCTAAGGGTTATGTCCTTTAAGTTCCCTATGGGCGTTGGTACCACATAAAGCTTACCCATATCACTTCACCAGTAAAATAGGTATCTCAAGATGATGAAGCACAAAGGTGGTAGTGCTACCAAGAAAGAACTCTTTAAGCCTTCCTTTAGAGTATGCCCCCATCAGAAGCATATCCACATCCTCTTCCCTACAGTGGCTAACCAGTTTTTCTTCTGGAAGACCAGGAAGGACCTTAAGCTCTATACCTTCTTCTACTTGTGGCGGAGTCTCTCCCACATACAGGGCGTATAGGGTTGCATCAAAGTTATTAGAGATTATCCTGCCCAGCTCTAAAGCCTTCTTTGACATCTCGCCACCGTCATAGGCAACGCACAGCTTTTTAAGTGACCTTTCCTCCTCCGGCACGAGCAAAATAGGGGCTTTGCTCCTCCTTGAAACCACATCCGCAGTGGAGCTTAAAAACAAGCCTCTTATTGGTCTTTTCCCTCTCCTTCCAATGATAAGAAGGTCTTCTGGGTCTGCCTGCTCTACCAGAACCTCGTGCGGGACTCCAACCGTCTGAAAAGAAGAAACCTTCAGACCCTTTTTCCTGCCCTCTGACAGAAACTCTTCAACAAGCACATCCGCTTGCTTTTCCAGAAACTCCCTCACCTTTTGAGAGATGCCCAAATAGTAGGTAAAGCCCAGCACGCCCGCAAGGTCTTCAAGAAAGCTCTCTTCCAATAGCCTGACATCTATTACATGGATGCCTACAACAGGCAGGTCAAAAGCCTTTGCTAAGGTAAAGGCATAGTTTTTTGCTGTCCACCCTGCTCTTGAGCCATCAATGCCCGCAAGTATTCTTTTAAACATCAAGGTTTTTAACCTCTCTTGCGTAAGCTTCTATAAACTCCCTTCTTGGCTCCACCTCTTCACCCATCAGTATGGAGAATATTCTATCCGCCTCCGCTGCGTCCTCTATGGAAACCCTCAGCAGCCTTCGGGTAGCCGGGTTCATGGTGGTCTCCCAGAGCTGTTCTGGGTTCATTTCACCAAGACCCTTATATCTCTGTATCTCAAAGGATTCCCTTACCAGCTCCATAGCCTTTGCATAAAGCTCATGAATGTCTTGGACCTCCACCACATGCTTTTCATGCATGAGCTTTACAGGCATGGCAAGTTTAAAGCCCTCCAGCAGGGATTTGTAGGATAAGGAGGATAGAAAGTCCGCATCCACCAGGACCCTCCTGCCAGTGGTATGGTCTTTGAAAACCAGCTCGTAGGCGTTTTCAAAGCTATCGTAGTGTGTATCTACAAGCATGTGAGGTAGCCTATCCTGCAACAGCTTCACCTTTTGGCTCAGTCCTGCCACATCTCTCAAGTCCCTTTCCGTAAGGCGGACATGAAGGAGGGCATGAAGTACATCTTCTCCTTTGAGCCTTACCATAGCCTTATAGCCTTCTTCAAACTCCTTAAGACCTTTAAGCAGTTTTACAAGCTCCTGACCCCTGTATTCCTTTCCCTGATCGTCAAAAAGCATAAGCTCCTCCTCCACAGCCCTCAAAAGCAGGCTCTCTAACTCCCTGTCGTCCTTGAGGTATTGAACCTTTTTGCCCCTCTTGACCCTGTATAGAGGAGGCTGTGCTATGTAAAGGTGCCCGGCTTCTATGAGCTTTGGCATATAACGGTAGAAAAAGGTAAGCAAAAGGGTTCGTATGTGAGAGCCATCCACATCCGCATCTGTCATAAGGATTATGCGATGGTATCTGAGCTTTGACAGGTCAAGCTCTTCCCCTATGCCACAGCCCAAGGAGCTAACTATGGCTTTTACCTCCTCGTTGGAAAAAACCTTGTCAAGCCTTGCCTTTTCCACGTTAAGTATTTTGCCTCTAAGGGGTAGTATGGCCTGCGTCCTTCTGTCCCTTCCCTGCTTGGCAGAGCCACCGGCGGATTCACCCTCTACGATGAAAAGCTCGCTCTTTTCCGGGTCCTTTTCCGAGCAGTCTGCCAGTTTACCGGGCAGCGTGGTATCCTCAAGGGGAGACTTACGCCTAACCAGCTCCTTGGCTTTCTTTGCCGCCTCTCTGGCAAGGGCAGCCTCTACTGCCTTTTCCACTATAAGCCTGAAGACCTCCCTGTTCCTGTCAAAGTATTCAGAAAGGTATTCGTAAGTTATGGATTCTACTATATTTTTCACGTTCTGGTTGCCAAGTTTTGTCTTTGTCTGTCCTTCAAATTGAGGCTCTGGCACCTTGCAGGATACTACTGCCACAAGACCTTCTCTTAGGTCTTCCCCCGTTATGGTTTCCTTTAGCTCCTTCTGTAGCTTTATGTTTGGCAAAAGCCTCATAACAGCCTTCGTTAGACCGCTTCTGAAACCTGTCAGATGCGTCCCACCCTCTACAGTTTTTATATTATTGACAAAACTTTCTATGGATTCCCTGTAATCCTTCACGTAGGTAAAGGCTATGTCCGCATACACACCTTCCTTTTCTCCCTTAATACGTACCACCTCCTCAAAAAGCCTCTCCCTGCCACCACACAGGAAAAGCACGAGTTCTTCTATTCCTCTGTCAAACTTAAAAACAAGCTCCTTTCCAAGACGTTCATCTACCAGCCTGAAGGTGCACTCGGGGTTCAGGTAGGCAAGCTCCCTTACACGCCTTTCCACTATGTCAAACTTTATCTTGGTGGTTTCAAAGATTTCAGGGTCAGGCTTGAATACTACCTTTGTGCCACGTTTGGTGGTGGTGCCTACTACCTGTAGCTCGCCAAGAGGCTCACCCCTCCTGTATTCCTGTTTGTATATCTTTCCATCTCTGTATACTTCAACGATGAGCCATTCGGACAGAGCATTGACTACGGATGCACCAACGCCATGCAGCCCACCCGAATACTTATAGACCTTCTTGTCAAACTTACCACCCGCTCCCAGCATGGTAAAGACCATCTGGACGGCGGGTATGCCCGTATCTGGATGTATGTCAACGGGTATGCCTCTTCCGTCATCTTCAACAGCCACAGAGCCGTCCGCATGTATTATCACGGAAATGTGCTTGGCATAGCCTGCCATATGCTCATCTACCGCATTGTCAAGTATCTCCCATATGAGATGGTGAAGACCCCTTTCCCCCACATCACCAATATACATGGAGGGTCTTATGCGCACATGCTGAAGCCCTGTTATTGCCTTTATGTCCGTTGCTTGATAGTTCTCTTGAAGTGCCGGATTTTGCTTTCTACTCATGTTTTTAAAGCACCCCCAGCGGGATTCGAACCCGCGATCTCCGCCTTGAAAGGGCGGTGTCCTGGACCGGGCTAGACGATGGGGGCTTAACCTTTATTTATTATAGCAGAAACCCTGTGGCAAGTCAAGTAGTAGAACCCTCCTCATCAAGGTAGAAAACATCATCAGAGATGGGCTCATTCCACCTTTTGAAGCCCGGCAGGGCCTCTATCCTGTACCAGGCGGACCTATACCATACGCCTTTTGGCTGTCTTTTGACGGGTGCCACCTCCGCAGCCTTTGTCTCAGGATGATAATCCCATGTGATGTAGGCGTTAAAATCCTGAACTATATCTGTTATGGCAACTCCAAACTCGGTGGTCAGGGCTATCTGAAAATCCCTCCAGCGAAACACGGAAGAGTCTCTAAGGGTAAGACCAAAGTAGCCCACACCACCATCTTCCTTGAGGGTTGCAATGCCCCTTCCAATAAAGGCTCTAAAGGCTGGAAGCGTTTCCGGCGGGTCTGAAACAAAAACATCATAATGCCCAAGCACTTCCTGCGGGAAGGGGTTTCTAAGGTCCCATACGCGTGCCTCCGCGTTGTCTATACCCAGCTCTTTGAATATTCTGTTGTCAAAATCTATAAGCCTTTTGTCTATGTCTATCACCAGCACGCTACGGGCTTTCCTTGAAAGTGCCACCGCCAGACCTGTAAGATCATCTTCCGCCCCTAAGACCAGTATGTCCTTATTTCTCAGGTCTCCCCTTGAATCCATGAAAAGGACCCTCGAGACGGTAGTTTCAGGTGTCACGGAGCCCTGGTCATAGTCCCTTATGGCTTTAGGTCTGTCCTTCGTGACCTGCAAAAACTCCCTGTAAAACTCTATGTCTATGTAAAAGGGAATGCCTCTTCCCTCACAGGCCTGGCACACATAATCCACGTAGGGTTCAATGCCAAGCTCCCTTATAAGGTCATAACCCTTTTGAGTAAGCCTTATGTTCTCCTCATCGTCTATAAAGGCATAACCCTTCTCTATAAGCGTCTTCACTATGCCAGAGGCTGCCGGCACGGGAAGGTCAGACATATCCACCACTTCCCAGAAGTCTCCGCTTCTTAAAAGGGCTGAAAGAACCCTTTCCACATTCTTCTTATAAACCCTTACGCCACCAACCTCTCTTGCCCTGCCTGCCAGCTCCACGAGGATGTTCAACTTACCACCTCCATTAAAAGCTTTAAGCTGTATAATTATACCACAGGAGGAAAAATGGAGATACAGAAGGTATTTAAGATAAAGCCCGAAGACCCAAGGGGGCTTGAGCCCTTTAAAAGCTGGGAGGAGCTTGAGCCCGCCTTTGAAATAAAAACCTTTAACGGATGCTTTCTGGTGCTGGCTCACATAGAGGATACACAGTTTGAGAGGCTTGTGGGTATCTTTCAAAGCAGAGAAGAAGCGATGGGAGCCTTTTTGACCCTTGCGATGGAGCATGGCTGGGAAGAGACACCAGAAAGCTACTGCATCTACCACGCCCAGGAATCAGAGGGGAAGCTTATAGCAGGGCTGAAAACTTGCGATGGGATAAGCACATACCAGCAGACAAACGTGGAGGAGATGGTCCAGCGCATGGCAAGGGTTCATAGGGTAGTGGCTTATTCCTACGATGTGGTCACCTTCATAAAAGACATATACCCTGACATAGACTCCAAGGTTTATGTTATAGCAAGGCAAATAGCAAAGAAGCTTGGAAGGGCTCCCGAGCTTGAAGACCTTGCAAAGGTGTATGGAGCAAGCATTGAGAGCTTAGAGGATAAGCTGAACTTTATTGAAAGGCTTCTTGAAAACCCGGTGAGGACACCCTTCGGTGAGGTGGAACTTCCAGAGCTTAGCTTTCCTTTAGAGGGGTGTTAAATGCCTTCATGGCTTTCCCAGCCTGAAGACGAGACCTAAAACCTCCTCTCGCAGGTTTCTGTAGCTTGCCCTGTTGCACACGAGCATGGCAGTGGAGGTGGTTATTTCCTCTAACACCACCAGATTGTTCTCTTTAAGAGTCCTTCCCGTCTGCACAAGGTCCACTATAAAGTCCGAAAGTCCTATAAGCGGTGCCAGTTCTACCGAGCCACTAAGGGGGATTATCTTACATTTTATGCCCTTTTCTGAAAAGAATTGAGAGGCTATGTTGGGATACTTGGTAGCCACCTTAAGGTATGAGCTTTTAAGGTATTTTTCCCTGCCTTCTTCTTTGCCCGCCACCACCACCCTGCAGAAGCCTATGCCAAGGTCCAGAAGGGTATAAAGGTCTGGCTTCTTTTCTAAAAGCACATCTTTTCCCACCACGCCCACGTCCGCCACGCCATTTTCCACATAGACGGGCACATCGGAGGGTTTCACAAGTAAAAACTCATAGCCATTTACCTTCAGGCTCAGCCTCCTGCCCTCCTCAAAGGGCTGTGGTATAATACCCTTTTTCACGAAAAGCTCCATAGATTCCTCAAAAAGCCTTCCCTTTGGCAGGGCTATGCGAAGCTCAGTCAACTCTTTAACTCCTTCCTCAGATTTCTGCTTATGGCTTCTTCATAGGTGTATGGGCATTCCCTCGGAAGCTGAAATTCCTCAGGATTTAAGTCATTCTCTCTCAACCACTTTATTATATTGCTTCTTGCATACCTCCATGCCCTTTCCAGCTCCATGGGTAGCTTTTTCCTGAGGCTCGGGTAGTCGTCAAGGATGGTCTCAATATCGGTTCTTGCATTTTCTACCGTCTTTATCCAGCTGTAGCCTACCCTTTCTATGGACACACTCTGCCTTTCTGCCACAAGACTCCTGAAGTGGTCCCATTTGTAAAGATGCTCTAAGATAACAGCAAGATAGCTAATCACGCTGTCTAAATGCCTCTGTCCCATGTCCCTTATCTCCTCAAGGAGGTTTTCCCAGTCCACATACTCGTAAGCCTTTTCCTTCAAAAGCTCCAAATTGACCTCCACCCATAGAGGAAAGTCCTTGTAATATAGCTCTTTAAGCTCCTGCGGGTTTATGGCTCTCATCATTAAGATAAAATTTAGCAGTTTTTCTGTAAAAAAGAAAGTCCATAAGGCTCACCACACACCCCTCAGGCTCACATCTCCCACTGCAAAGCCCTTCAGACCCTCTGAAGTCATGAGAAGAAGGCTACCATCTGCTGATATACCTTCCAGAAGACCCACCACAGGCTCAGGCGTGTATAAAACCACCTCCTGCCCCTTGAAGAGAAGCCTGTCTTCTATATCCTTTTTGAAGACTACAAAGCCCTCTTCCTTTAGCCTGTGCAGGTTCTCTTTAAGAAAGTCAAGAAGTAGCATGAGCAATTCTACTCTGTCAAATACTCTTCCGCAGACCATTCTTAAGGAGATAGCCTTTAGCTCCTGAGGAAAGCCTTCCTGATTTACATTCAGTCCTATGCCCACCACCAGCCTGTCCTTTGTACCTTCCACCAGAACACCGCACACCTTCCTGCCCGACAGATAAACATCATTGACCCATTTTATGGCTGGTACAAAGCCAAGGCTTTTGAGAAGCTCGCTTACTGCATAAGAGACTATTAGCGGAAGAGTTTTCTCGTCCCTTAGCCCCCTTGGAAGTAAAAAGCTAAGGTATAGACCGCCCTCCTGCGAGTGCCAGCTCCTTCCAAGCCTTCCCCTGCCCTTCGTCTGTCTGTCTGCCACCACCACCGTGTAAGGGTTGAGCTTTTTATCTTTTAAAAAGTCCTGTGTGGAGGTGGTTTCTTTGAGCCACAGCAAGCTTTCAAACATGTTTGAGTCTTATTCTCAGAAAGTGGGTGGCGCAGGATATGCAGGGGTCAAAGTTTCTCACCATGGGTTCAGCCACGTCTCTGAGTAGTTTTTCAGAGAAGTCTTCAAAACCTTGAAGGAGTTTAAATAAGGATAGCTCCATAGCCTTCTGATTTTGAGAGGTGGGCGGCACTATGTCTGCGGACAGAACCTTGCCTTCCTCGTCAAAGGTGTATCTATGCCATAGTATGCCCCTCGGAGCCTCGGAAATACCCACCCCTTCAGACCTCTTAGGCTTTATCTCCACCCTGCTCACTGGAGGCTTTATGTAGCTATCTACAAGCTCTATAGCCCTTTCAAGGGCATGCACCACTTCAACCAGTCTCACCAATATGCTTTTATAGGGGTTCTTTAAAGGCGGTTCAAGGTTAAGGCTCAGGGCGGTTTTCACCGCAAGCTCTGAAAGCTTTTCAAAGTTGTTGTTAAGGCGAGAGAGGGCACCCACCAGATAGGGTCTTCCATCCTTCATCCTTGCGTGCTTGGCGGTAGAGTATTCCACCTCTTCCTCCACAAAGTATTCTTTGAACTCCTCTGGCTTTATGCTTCTGCCTTCAAAGTATATGTCTCCTTTGAGTATGGGATAGTCTTCTTCTACGAGGGAGACAAAGACAAAGCCCTCAAGCTCAAGGTTCGGGAAGGAAAGTTCTCTTAGCTTTTCCGCTACCCACAGGCTTTTTTCAAGGGCGAGCTCAAGGGGACTTTTAAGGTCTGAAAGGTCTTCAGGAAGGTAGCTAAAGCCACCGGGTACAGGGCTAACGGGGTGTGAGCTTCTACCACCAAGCTTTTGGAGTATAAGGCTTCCTGCCCTTTTAATGTCAAGCCCCGCAAGCACAAGCTCCTTATGAACCCTTGAAAGCTCCACTATGGAAGGCAGGCGGTAAAAGTCTGGAAGGTGCAGGAAAAAGATATGCAGGGCATGGCTCTGTATCCACTCGCCATAGTACATAAGCCTTCTTGCCCTTTCAACCTCCTCAGGGACAAAGGCATCAAAAGCCCTCTCAATAGCTTGAAGGGAGCTAAACTGGTAGGCTACCGGACATATGCCACATATGCGTGCAGTAATGTCTGGTATGTATTCATAAGACTTTCCTTTAAGAAGTGCCTCTATGAAGCGTGGCGGCTCGTATATCTCAAGCTTCAAGGCTTTTAGCCTTCCTTCTTCCAGAAGAAGTTCCAAGGCACCCTCACCTTCCACCCTCGTAAGGGCTGAAAGCTTCACCTTCACAGCACTTCCCTCAGTGCAGGATTATAACCGTTGAAGGAAAGTCTTAAAGCTACTTTTAGCTCCTTTTCCTCTATGCCAAGCCTTCTAGCCATCTCATAAAAGGCTTCGTAGTTGGGCTTTTCAGAGGGACCAAAACATCCATAACAGCCCCTTCCAAAGGAAGGGCAAAGGGCACCACAGCCTGTACAGGTAATTGGTCCAAGACACAGCTGACCTTTTGAGACCACCACGCAGGCATTCCCTTTTCTCTTACATTCAAGACACAAAGGATAGGCTGGAAGCTCTGGTCTTAAACCTATAAGAAGGCTGTATATGGTATTCCTCAGATGTTCCCTGTTTATTGGACAGCCTCTTATTTCAAGGTCTACCTTCACGAAGTCAGATATGGGTCTTGAGTGTGGTTTTATCTCAAAGGAAACCCTTCCCCTATAGATGCCTGTGAATATTTCCTGAAAGTCCTCGTAGTTTCTTGCGGACTGAATGCCACCTGAAACTGCACAGGCACCTATGGCTATAAGGATCTTAGAGTTTTCCCTTATTTTCCTTATCCTATCCTCTTCCTCAGGCGTGGAGATGGAGCCTTCCACAAAGGCAAGGTCAAAATCCGTCCATCTGTTTTCTGAGCTTGCCTCAAGAAAGTATTCTATGCTTAAAACCTCCGCAAGGCTTAAAAACTCTTCTTCCAGCTCAAAGAAGGCAAGCTGACAGCCATCGCAGGAAGAAAACTTAAAAACCCCTACCTTCATACCTCTTTCCTCTCAAAGTATTCTCTTATGAGGTCATACCTGAAAACAGGACCGTCCTTGCAGACAAAGTATGGTCCTATCATGCAGTGCCCGCAAGCGCCCACCGAACACTTCATGTGCCTTTCAAGGGAGGCGTATATGTTCTCAGCCCTTATACCTTTTTCCTCAAGCGTCTTCACGCAGGCTTTCACCATGGGGTCTGGACCGCACATAAAGACCACAGCATCCTTCTCAAGCTCAAGCTCTTTCAGAAGCTCCGTTATAAGCCCTACCCTACCCTTCCATTCAGGGTGTGGTCTGTCAAGAGTTATGTGAAATTCAGCCCCCTTAGCCCACTTTTCATAGAATTCCTTATAAAGCAGGCTTTCATAGTCCTTTGAGCCGTAAAGATGTATGAGCCTTTTAACGGGGCTTTCCATAGCCCTTTCAAAGACCCAGCGGGTGGCGGCAAGCCCCAAACCTCCGGAGAGTATAAGGAGGGTTTTACCAAAAGCCCTTTCAAGCTCCCACCGGTTTCCGTATGGTCCCCTGTAATACAGGTAGTCTCCTTCCCTCAAACTGTCTATGCTTCTTGTGACATTTCCCACAGCCCTCACCGTATGCACCACATAGCCTTCACCGACGCTGGCTATGGTTATGGGGGCTTCACCGGCACCAAAGGCATAAAGCATGTTATACTGACCGGGTTCCGCAGGCTCTTCGGTAGCTATATGAAAGGTAAAGACCCCTTCACACTCCTTTACTACCTTTAGAACCCTTCCTTCCTTTAAAAAGTAAGGGTTTTCAACCATAAGCAACCCTCTTTACCTCCTCTCTGAGGTCTATGCCGGCAGGACACCAGCTTATGCATCTTCCGCATCCCACACAGCCGAAGGTTCCAAACTGGTCAAGCCAGTAAGCAAATTTGTGCATGAGCCACTGTCTGTATCTTGAATGAACGCTCTGCCTGAGGTTAAACCGGTGAAGGGTAGCAAAGGAAGGGCTAAAGCAGGAATCCCAGACTCTGACACGTTCGCTTACATCAAGGGAAGCTCTCTCTAAAAGGTCAAAGCAAAAACAGGTGGGGCATGATTGCGTGCAGGCGGTGCAGGCAAGACACCTTTTCCCAACAGGCTCCCAGAAACTTTCCTCCATCCTGCCGTAGAGCCTTTCCTTTAGACCTTCTGTTTCAAAGGCTCTTTTCATAGAGCTTTCCACTTTTTTTAGCCTTCTTTCCTTCTCTTCATAATCCTCCTGTCTTGCTTCTTCCTTGTTTTCCAGACTTTCCAGAAGCCTTCTTCCCCTTTCTGAGCCTTCTTCAAGTAAAAACCTGCCATCAAGTTCTGTGATAAGGAAGTCATAGCCTTCCTTCACCTCGGGACCCGTTCCCATGGTAGTGCAGAAGCAGGTATTTGTATGGTTGGTGCAGTTGACCGCCACTATGAAGACCTTTTCTCTAAGACTTGCGTAGTAGGGGTCCGGGTTTTTGTTCTTATGAAGAAAGACCATGTCAAGCACCTTAAGGGCTGAAAGGTCGCAGGCTCTTACATCAAAAAAGCAGTATTTTTTATCCGGGTATTCATACTCAAAGGAGAGCTTACCATTTTCTCTTTTAACACGCATAATTGTTAGCTCAGGAGGGTGGAGGAAGGTCTTTAAGGAATTAGAGGGTCTTACGTAGGTAAAATACCCGTCCGCCTTTTCCACTGCATAATAGCCCGCAAGCTCCATGCTTTTGCATCCAAAGGGAAGCTCTTCAAAGCTCCTCAGAACCTTATAACTTATAACGCCTTCTTTCAGTGCAGGTCCCACAAGCTCATACTCAGAAGACAGGAGGTCAAAGAGCTTCCTCAGACCCTCGTGGCTTACTGCGTAGCCTTTGCCCTTTCCTTTGCCCTCCACCTCAAATACTCCTCAATAAAGGGGTCAAGGTCTCCATCCATGACTGCGGAAACATTCCCCACCTCTAAACCAGTCCTGAGGTCCTTTACAAGCTGGTAGGGCTGGAACACATAGGACCTAATCTGATAGCCCCAGCCTATGTCCGTCTTCTCACCCTCAAGAGCTTTTTTCTTTTCTTCTAACTTTTGAAGCTCAAGCTGGTATAGCTTAGCCTTGAGAAGCTCTAAAGCCTTCAGCCTGTTCTGAAGCTGAGACCTCTCCTGCTGGCAGGAAACCACTATACCCGTGGGCTTGTGCCTGAGCCTTACCGCAGTATCTGTCTTATTCACATACTGACCTCCAGCACCGCTTGCCCTGAAGGTTTCCATTTCAATGTCTTCCTCCCTTATCTCAATGTTTATGGTCTCATCAATCTGAGGCATGACGCTCACCGCAGCGAAGGAGGTATGTCTTCTTGCGTTGGCATCAAAGGGAGATATTCTGACAAGTCTGTGCACACCCTGTTCGCCCTTCAGATACCCGTAAGCATATGGTCCTTTTATGAGAAGGGTTCCGCTCTTTATACCCGCCACGTCGTCTGGGTTTATATCCACCACCTCTACCTCAAAGCCATGCCTTTCCGCCCATCGTTTATACATACGCAGGAGCATCTGAGCCCAGTCGCAGGCTTCCGTGCCACCAGCACCCGCCTGCACGGTAAGGTATGCGTTTTTTATGTCCATCTCATCAGAGAGGAAAGCCTTAACCTCCAGCTCCCTTATGGGTTTTTCTATGCTATGAAGCTCCTCAAGGAGCATGCCTGTGGTTTCAAGGTCTTCCTCCGGTGTTGCCAGCAGAAGCTCCTCCACATCCTTTAAGGTCTTCTCAATACGCTGAACCTCCTCCAGGTTCTCCTCCAGCCACCTTCTCCTTTGAGTTAAGCTCTTTGCCCTCTCCTGGTCTTCCCAGAAGTCAGGAGAAGACATTTCCCTGTCTATGCTTTCAAGCTCTTCTTTGAGCCTATCAGGGCTAAAAGTAGCCTTAATATCCTCAAACTTTTCTTTAAGCTCTTCAAACTTTTCTCTCACCTCTGCAAGCATAAATATTTAATATAATTTCAACCGCTGGAGGTGAAAAGGGCATGAGAAGGGTAAATGTAGCCATAGCAGGTCTTGGAAGGGTGGGAAGCGAGTTTTTGAATGCCCTGCTGAGTGTAAGCACGGACAGCGTAAAGGTGATAGCGGTAGCTGAACCAAGGGAAGAGCTTCCCAGCGTCAGTCTTGCAAAGGAAAAGGGTATTGCGTACTTTAGAGATGCTAGGGATATGCTGAGGGCTATGGAGGACATGATTGACATACTTTTTGACCTGACTGGCAATGCGGTTGTAAAGAGCGACCTGCATGATATACTTGTAAAGAGTGGAAACAAGAAAACGGTTATAGTGCCAGAGCCTGTAGCCTTCCTTATATGGAGCCTAATAAAGCGAGAGTAAGGGAAATGCAAAGGGAGGACTTAGAGGAAGTCCTCCGCATAAGCGAGGAGTGTTTCAACTCAGACTCGTGGAACAGGAAGGCTTTTGAAAGGGAGTTTGAACTGGACTATTCTTACAGGTTTGTGCTTGAGGAGGAGGGAAAGATAATAGGCTATGCGGTAGTCTGGAGGATATTTGATGACGCCACACTCATGTCCATCGCCATAAGAAAGGACATGTGGGGAAAGGGCTACGGTAAGAAACTTATGGAATTTCTCATAGACTACTTTAAGGAAAAGGCAAATAGATTCATGCTGGATGTGAGACGTTCCAACATAAGGGCTATAAGGCTCTATCAATCTTTGGGCTTTAAGATATCCTCCATAAGGCACGCATACTATTCAGACGGAGAAGATGCCTTTTTAATGGTGAGAGAGCTTTAAAGAAGGGCTATAATAGGAATAGGAACATGCCATTAAAGACTGCAAAGCGGCTATTTGGAGAGCATTTCACACCCAAAGAGGTCTTTGAAACATACATATATCCAGAAATAAAAAACTGCCTTTATGAACATATATGGGTTGACCTGTTTGCCGGCGAAGGCAATCTGATACTTCCAATCCTTGAACATCTTAAGGAAAGCGAGAGGGTTTCCTTCTTCAAAGAGCGTATATTTCTCTTTGACATACAGCAGAGGCTCGTAGAAAAGGCGATAAAAAAAGCGGTTAGGTATGGTATTCCTGAAGAAATAGCAAGACAAAATATAAAGGTTCAGGACACGATAAAAAATTATCCTTCATGGCTTCTCAAAAAGGAATCCCCTGTCTATCATATTACAAACCCACCATACCTTTATGTGGGTTATATGCCAAAGCAGGAAAGCACACGCAGGCTACTTGAATACTTTGTGGGAGAAAAAGAAGGCTACCAGGACCTATATCAGCTGGCTCTTATAAACGACCTTAAGGAGGCATACCCATGCAGAGCATAAAGGGAAGACCCATAAGACTTCTTCTATCTGAAGAGGAAATAAGAAGGCGTGTTTCTCAGCTGGCAAAGGAAATAGAGGATTACTTCAAGGAGCCTTTCCTTGTGGTGGGGCTTTTAAAGGGTGCCTTTGTGCTTACTGCGGACCTCATAAGGGAGTTTAGCCTACCCGTGCAGGTGGATTTTATGTGGGTTTCCAGTTATGGTACCTCTCAGGAAAGTCAGGGGCATGTGAGGATTGTCAAAGACTTAGACAGGGACATAGAGGGTAAAAGGCTTCTTCTGGTAGATGACATTTTAGACACGGGCTACACACTGCAGGAGGTCTTCAGGATACTACAGCTAAAGGGTGCAGAGGAGATAAAAACCTGCGTGCTTTTAGACAAAAAGGAGAGGAGGAAGGTTCCCTTTGAGGCAGACTTTGTGGGTTTTGAGGTGCCAAACCTATTTCTTGTTGGCTATGGCCTTGACTGGGATGAAGAAGGAAGGCACCTGCGTGGCATTTATGCGGTAGAATGAAGCTCTGAAAGCTCCACCGCCACGGTCCCCTCTGAAAGCATCTCCTGAAGGGCTCTTTCTGAGTCTCCGGGTTGAACATCCACACCCTTTATACCATCAATGAGCAAGAAAGCCTGATAGCCAAGGTTCAAAGCTCCAAGCACCGTATTCTTCACACAGTAGTCAGTTGCCACTCCACCCACAAAGACCCTTTTTATGCCTCTTTCTTTGAGTAGGCTGTCAAGGGCAGTACCCTGAAAGCCCGAGTAGGCATCAAAGTCTCTGCTAAAGGCTTTGGAAATGATAAAGCGGTTGTCAGAAGGAATGTATAAGTCTGGATGGAACATGGCTCCAGGCGTGTTCTGGACGCAGTGAGGAGGCCATATACCCCCTTGCTCTTTGAAGGATATGTGGTCTGGTGGATGCCAGTCCCTTGTGAAAAACACGGGAAGACCAAGAGAGCTAAAAAGCTTTATGTATTCATTGAGCCTTGGTACTATTTTGTCTCCTTCTGGCACGGGCAGAGCTCCGCCGGGCATAAAGTCTAACTGCATATCTACCACAATGAGGGCATCCTTTTTGCTTAGCTTCACCTTCATAGCCTTTCCTCCAAAACAATTGGTATCTCATCTTTTAATTTAATTTCTTCAAGGCTCACCGTGCATCTGTAAGCCCTCACCTCCAGCCCACGGCTCACATACCTGACAAGGGCTTCCGAGAAGGCTCTGTCTGTTTTCCAGTTTGGAGAAAAGGCAATTGCATCTTCTCTTTGAACCACAAAGACCACAAGAGGTTTAAAGCCTCTTTTTGAAAGCTCAATAAGCTTCTCTATATGCTTTCTGCCTCTTTCTGTAGGAGCATCGGGGAAAAGCCCGATGCCATCTTCCACCAGATTTACAGACTTTACCTCCACCGGTCTGCCATCAAGAAGGAGGTCAAAGCGACTGCTGTCAAAGCGTGGCTCAAAAGCGATTTCGTGACCATTCAGGTTTTCTGCGAAAAGTTTTGGTGTGATATGAGAATCAATGCAAACAAGGGTACTGTTTTTCTCAGACAGAATTATCTCATAAGGATGCTTTCCAGAAGACCGCTCACATACATATACCTTATTACCACTTAGTAGAAGCTCAGGAAGCCTTCCTGTGTTTCTTATGTAGGCAGTATATTCTTTGCCTCCTATTCTTATCCTGCCTACGAACCTGTTTAGCCTCTCTAAAAACTCAGCTTCTTTGAGCTTTGGAAACCTCATTTTTAGAAAGGCCCCACCGGGCGGTGGGGCAAAACAATTAGGGGAGGGAGGGGGAGGGAGTTTCTAACTTCCCCTACTTTTTATATCCTAGTCTAAGGGTATATTATAAACGAATTTCTGAAATTGTCAAGAGTGATTTAAATCATAAAATTAGGCTAATAGTTCCTCGGAACTAAAAGAAGCTTTTCAGACAGCACAGGCTCCTTGAGAAGCTCTTTTAGTTTGCTCCTTTTAGTTTTTCCTCTTATCACCTTTTTCAGAGTTTCAAAGACCCTCCAGCACATACCCGAGCTTTAATTCTATAAACACCTCTTAACCTCCTGTAAAAGTCAGGAAAGCTCAAGCTCAGGATAAAAACTTCTTAAAGTCTCAAAAGGCTCTTTGCTGATTATCAATTCCCTTAGAAGCCTTCTGAGCCTATCCCTGTCTGTTTCAGACCTTATGAGCCTTTCCACCTCTTCTGGAACACTCCCAAACCTTAGCTCAATAACCTCAAGAACCATCTCCTGAGCTTCTATCAAAAGACCTTTTTCCAAGCCTTCCTCATATTTCCTCTCAGGATAAAGCTTTAACTCCTTAAGCACCTCTTGACCTCCTCTCTCTATTATTTTATGCAGGACACTTTCTTCGTCAATTTTCTTAAAATGGGCTATAAACTTTACATAAAGCCAGAAAAAGTAGCCCCTTCTTTCACTTAGCAGTGTGCCAAGGCTTATAAACCTTTCTACCACTTCAAGCAACTCCTCAAG
>JAUQQK010000020.1 GCA_030549905.1 Aquificota bacterium
TATGTGGATAAGGAAAACAGGAAAAGTCAGGAAAGATTTGAATGCAGGTTATGTGGATACAAAGCCAATGCTGATGTGAATGGAGCGAAAAACTTGGTAAGCCGTGCTTACTGGGTAAGTAGCTCCAGATTACACAGCACTGGCAAAGCCCTTGCTAAACAGATAGAGGAGTTTATAAAAAATCTGTTTAGCGAGCGGTTCAAGTGCCTCAGGAGTAAGGCACAGGGCTTACTGTCTGGAAATCCTTATTTCAGGGGGTTTTCAGGCATAGTCCTAAACCTGATGCATAGATAGATGTCTATAAGCGAGACATTTGTTTATGCAGAGGGATACTCTAAGCTGACAGGGCTTTTTTAAGACATTCAAAGAGAAGCTCCTTAGGTGGGCTTCCCACATCTATTAGGGGTTCCACAGCTATGGTCTTATCACCCAGCTCACTTAGCAAGAGCCTGTAAACCTCCACAAGCCCTTCTTTAAAGCTAAGACCCTCTTCAAAAACATAAAGCTCCAAGTCCTCCCTAAAGCCCTTGAGCCTGTAGCTTTTCAGGTCTTTTGGCTCCCAGTCTACGCCAACTGCATAGGCTTTGCCATGGTTTAGAGCCAGCTGGATGGGTGCGTATTCAGTGGCGTAGCATTCAAGGCTTACCTTGCTGAGCTCTTCCTCTTCTGGAAGAGCCACCACATAGACGGCGGAAAGGCTCTGCGTACGGCCCCCTTCCTTGTGGGCTAAAAGCTCAATGTAATAGACCCAGGACCTCATCTTCCTAACAATATATGCCAGGCTGAAACTATGGGTGCATATATGATTCTTCCCAGCACGCCCGTAAAGAGAAGAAGAGTTATAACCATAAAACCCACCATCTCAAACCTATAAAATAGCTCCCAGTATCTAACGGAGAAGAAGCTCATCAGAACCCTGCTTCCGTCAAGGGGCGGTATGGGTATGGCATTGAAGAAGGCAAGCACAAGATTTATAAGCACCGCCTTTGCGGAGAAGAGGGCTACAGGCACCGCCACATTGTCTGGAAGAAAGTCCATATAACCGCTGTATATAAGCCTGAAAAGGAAAGCAAAAACAAAAGCAAGAAGCAGGTTCATTCCTATCCCCGCTATGGATACGAAAAAGGTGCCTATCCTGAGGTTTTTGAACCTGAGGGGGTTTATGGGTACAGGCTTTGCCCAGCCAAAAAGCACAGGCGAGCCTATAAGTACCAGAAGACCGGGCAGTATGAGGGTGCCCATGGGGTCTATGTGGGGTATGGGGTTCAGGGTAAGCCTTCCGTATTCCTTTGCTGTAGGGTCTCCCATTTTATAAGCCATCCAGCCATGAGCGTATTCGTGCAGTATAACCGCCATCATTATGGCAGGCAGGGAAACTATAGCATCCTGAAGCTCCATCAGTATTTCCTCTCCGCCGGCTGATGGTGGGTTATTCTAACCTCCTTGTATTCAAGCCTTAGCCTGTCCCCATCCTGCCACACTAAGCTGTGCTTTAGAAAGTTGTCATCGTCTCTTTCAGGAAAGTCCTCCCTGTAATGCCCGCCCCTTGATTCTCTTCTGTGAAGCGCGCAGAAGGCTACAGCCCTTGCCAGCTCAAGCATGTTCCTTAGCTCTAAAAGTTCTATAAGATTTGTGTTGAATATCCTGCTTTTATCAACCACGGGAATACGCTCCCATCTTTCTAAAAGTTCAGAAAGCTCCTCGTAAGCACTGCTTAGAGACTTTTCATCTCTGAAAATACCCACCTTCTCCCAGGTTATCTCTCCCATCCTCCTTCTTATATCCGCAAGCTTTTCAGTGCCTTCCCTTTTGAAGAGCTTTTCTATGTATTCTTCGCCCTTTCTAAGCTCGCCCTGCGTGATGGGTAGGAAATCCACCTGCTTTGCGTATTCCCTTGCAGATATGCCCGCAAACTTGCCAAAGACTAAAAGCTCAATGAGAGAGTTTCCTCCAAGCCTGTTGGCACCATGCACGGAAACACAGGCACATTCTCCTACCGCATAGAGACCTTCAAGGGGCGTGGAGGAAGTCTTATAGTTCTCTATGTGTATGCCACCCATGCAGTAGTGGGCTGTGGGTCTTATGGGCACAGGGTCATACACGGGGTCCACGCCCTCAAAGTCTATGGCAAGCTGACGTACCTGTGGCAGTCTTTCCTTTATCTTTGCCTCGCCCAAGTGCCTCAGGTCCAAAAGCACATAGGCGGATGTACCTTCACCAAAACCCCTGCCCTCTCTTATCTCGTATTCTATAGCCCTTGAAACCATGTCCCTTGGCGCCAGCTCCATCTTGGCGGGTGCGTACCTTTGCATGAACCTCTCACCCAGCTTGTTTATGAGGTATCCACCTTCACCCCTACAGGCTTCCGATAGCAGTATACCCGTTTTTGAAAGCCCCGTGGGATGGAACTGTATGAACTCTATGTCCTTAAGGGGTATTCCGTTCCTGAAGGCTACCGCCACGCCGTCTCCTGTGTTGCCTATGGCGTTGGTGCTTCTCTGCCAGTATATGCGTGCAAAGCCTCCTGTGGCAAGCACCACCGCCTTAGCCCTCAAGGTTATCACTTCTCCGTTCTTTATGTCATACAGCACCACCCCCTTTACCCTTTGTCCATCATGAAGAAGGTCAAGGAGGAAAAACTCGTTGAAAAAGTCTATGTTTTCCCTTGCCAGAGCCTGCTCAAAGAGGGTGTGCAGTAGCACGTGCCCCGTCCTGTCTGCTGAAAAAACGGTCCTTGGAAAGGAAGCGCCGCCGAAGGGTCTTTGAGCAATCCTGCCATCTGGGAGCCTTGAGAAAGGCACGCCCCACCTGTCAAGCTCATAAACCACCTCAGGCGCTTGCTGGCACATAAAATAGACTGCATCCTGGTCTGCAAGAAAGTCAGAACCCTTTATGGTATCAAAAGCATGGGCTTCGGGACTATCAGAAGGGTCTGCATTGCCCAGAGCTGCATTTAAACCTCCCTGAGCGGCACCCGTGTGGGAACGGGTGGGATAGACCTTTGAAACGACCGCCACCCTTATGGAAGGGTCTCTTGCGGATTCTATGGCGGTTCTGAGCCCGGCACCGCCAGCACCAACCACCACCACATCATAATCTCTCATGGCTACAATTTTATCAAAAGGGAGGTTGCCAAACTATAACAAAGCTCAGACAATCTTCAACACATAGACGGCAAGCACAAGGCAGGCTATAAGTATAATAAGCCCATAGACCTTGTAAAGAACTATGTTAGTCCTGTAAAAACCCCTATCCACATGCCTTATAGTTCTCAGGAAATTAAGCGATCCAAGTATAAAGGTAACTATGCCTACAAAAATCATAAATATGCCTATGCCCACCAGCCTGTGGTGTTCGCCTCCAAAGTGTATGTTAAAAACCCGCTCAAGCTGAATAAGGAAAAATTCAAACTTTTCTACGACAAAGCCAAAAACTATTAATGATATGGCTGTGCGTATCCATGCAAGGAAGGTTCTCTCCGCAGCCATGTAGATGCGAGGGTCTGTTACTTCCTTCGGGCTCACTTCTATACCTCCTTCAATGTATTTTATATCAGTGTAGAAGGATAGAATGCCAAATATAACCATCAGCACGCCGACTATGGCGGATATTTTTGCTAATACATCAATAAGCACGGAGACATGTATCTTCTGTGTGAAAAGGGCAAGCACCTCAAGTTTTCTAAGAAAGACGCCAAAAGAGAGGATATAAAGGGCAAGCCTGAAGTACCCAAGGTATGTCCTTTCCACCGACATGTATATACGGGCATCCTTTGCGGAGGGAAGGTCCAGAAAAAGAGCCAACTTGTTTTTAAAGTGTAGCATATTAATGCAGGATAATATTATAATAATATTATAAAGCTTTAAGTAAGTGAAGGGGGGCTATGCCCCCAGATATAAAAAAAGTTTCATTAAGGATAACCAGGTCCTTCCTTAACTTTTACAGGAGGATGTGCCTTTGTGTTGTCACCAGGCATGAGTTTTTTACCACGATACATATAATAAGCATAAGCTTCTAAGGCTCGCATCTCTTCACTATCTTCTGGTAAAGCCTTGCCTTCAAGCGGTCTGGTTATACACCAGTTAACCATCTCACGAAAAGTTGCCACCTTACCAAGATTTGGTTGGAATTTAGGAAATGTATTCGGGTTTGAAAAAGCCGCATCAGGATGGCAGTTAGCACATGTCAAGCCATTTGTGCCCAGCTTTGGGCTGTGCCAGAGCTCATCACCCTTTTTAACCAGCTCCAACAGTTCCTTATTCATGAGCTCTATCTCTTCTTTTGTGAAAGGCTTGCGGGCGTGTGCCATGTAAAGGGTAGAAAGGGCACCAAAAGATACTAAAAGCATGCTTGCAACAATTTTCCTTTTCATGGTAAACCTCCTTTTCAAAGTTTTACTCCTTGTTTTACCTTAGGCGGTAAAAGGTCAGCCCATACGTCATACATTGCCTTACCGTTAAAACTTTTATCCAAGTCCACATGCATAAAGCCAACACCGTCATAAATGTCTCCTGGGTCCACGCGATGCATCACTATATCTGGATAGGGCAGTTTCACATCTGGATAGGGCCATGGCCATGCAGTGGCGAGGTTTCCTATGGATACCATGTTTCCTATCTTGTTAAACACCACCTGATGCACATGTCCGTGTATGGCTATTACCTTTTCAAACTTTGATAGGATTTTCCTTATCTGAGGCGCGTCCTCCGTCTGGAAGTTCCATCTGGGGTAGTAATCCCACAAGGGTGAATGAGTTATTATGACTATTGGAGTATCTGGTCTTAACTTTTTCACATCCCTTTCCAGCCATTCAAGCTGTTCTTCTCTAACACCCCAGAGTCCACATATATGACATTCAAGCTCCGCTATTGCATTCATCCTTTCTTCGGGGCTCATATTCCTCATAGTCCAATAATCCCTTACCAGTATGGAATTCATGCCAATAAAGTGAACGCCTTTATGGTCAAAAGACCAGAAGGGATTACCAAACATTTGCTTCCATGCTTCTCCCATATCCAGATACCAATCGTGTTCTCCGGGAACTATCCTATAGGGAACTTTAAGCTGTTGCAAGAACCTATAGCCCTTTTCTAGCTCCGAGCGTTTGCCGAACTGGCCAAGGTCTCCTATAAAGATTACAAAGTCCGGTTTGGGGTTCATATTGTTTATATCCTGCACAGCCCTCTGGAAGGTTTTATCAAAACGGTGGTTCGGTATATCATAAAGGTGTGTATCTCCTATTACTACAAACCTGAAATCCTGTAGCTTACTGCGTTTAGAGGTTTTAGCCTCTACTATATCCACGACACCTGTTAAAGGTGCAAGGGCTGAAGCGGTAAATAACGCACTGCCAACCTTTGTTGAGGCTGATATAAATTGACGCCTTGTTAATCCTTTCCTCTCCATGTTAAACCTCCTTTAAGGTTGTTTTTTATCTAAACCCGGTAAAAGGGGTTCTTCTACATCTGGCAACTCACCCGTAAGAGCCATAAGAAAGGCTTTTAGAGCCTCTTTCTCTTCCTGTGTAAGGTTTAGAGGTTTTAGCCTAGGGTCCTTGTTAGGCACATTTCCGCCCCCCTTGTTGTAAAACTCTATAACTTCGTCAAGGGTTTTAAAGACCCCATTGTGCATGTATGGTGGTGTTAAGGCTATATTTCTAAGTGTTGGAGTTTTAAAGGCTCCCTTATCCTTAGGGTTTTGCGTTATGAAGAATAATCCAAGGTCTCTGTCATAATTTCTGTAGTCTTTTATACCATTGGATTTTAATACAAAGTAGCGTGTGGCTGCCACCATAGGGTCATCCTCCACGGGATTTTTAGGCACGCCAGTCACATGGAACTTGTTATCGGTAAAGTTAGGACCATTGTGGCATTGTATACAGTTAGCCTTACCTACAAACAACTGCATACCCTTTATCTGTTGCTCTGTCATGGCATTCTTATCACCCCTCATATACCTGTCAAAGAGTGAGTTTGGTGTTATAAGAGTCCTCTCGAAGGCAGATATAGCCTTTGCAATGTTCTTTATGTTTATTGGGTCCTTTTCATTGGGAAACGCCTTCTTGAAAAGCTCCACATACTGGGGAATTGCGTTGAGCCTCTCTACAAGCAGGTCATAGTTCATATTCATTTCAAAAGGCGAAGCTATAGGCTTTTCTGCCTGTTCTTCCAAGCTTTTTACCCTTCCATCCCAGAATTGCAGCGAGTTGAAGGCTGAGTTAAGAACCGTAGGTGAATGCCTAAAGTGCTTATTGCCTGGGTAGGCTGGAGACATCTCCTGCCTTTTACTGAAGGCGTGCTTTGGGTCATGGCAGGTGGCACAGGAAGTGCTTGCATCACCTGAGAGCCTTGGGTCAAAGTAAAGCATCTTTCCAAGTTCTATCTTTTCAGGCGTCATAGGATTATCCTTTGGAATAGGTGGCTTATCCGGCAAGGGTGCCAATGGTGGTATGCTTTCCGTATGTCCCTTCATAACAAGAAGAGCACTACAAAAAAGTCCAAAAGCTAAATGCCTTGCTTTCATACCACACCTCCTATTGCTACTTTTGGTAGGCTATTTCAAGCCTTGTTATGCTTCCTTCTTTTACTTCCACGTCAAGCTCTTTCGTACCAAAGCCCTCATGCCATACCTTTAACTTATATTTGCCGGGCGGTATATCCTCAATCCTAAAGGAGCCATTGTTATCAGAAATAGCGTAGTAAGGATTATCCAGCACCATAATCCACGCCTTCATCCAGCCGTGAATGTTGCAAGAAACATCCACCAAGCCAGCATCCTTAAGAACAACAGTATCTTTTTGATTTTGCTTGGGCTGAGAAAGCTGGAATATGGTAGCGAAATTAAAGATACCGTTTGCTTCATGTGTAACTGGGTCCTTATTCTCAATTACAAGAGTGGAGCCTTTCAGCACTGCCATTATCCTTGGGTGGAATTCACACTTTTCTTGTTTTAACTCTATGTTTTTCGGCTGGGCAGGTTTGCCGCTTTTAACATTCTCAAGATATACCACAGCATTCTTTACTGTGTTTCCCTGTCCAAATTCATAAACCTTATCTATCTTATAACCACTGCCGCATACTTCTTGGTCCTTTGTGATGAGCTTCCTTTTATTTTCTGGAACCTTCTGCCCAACGAAAACAACTTTACCCTCTATAACACCTGCCTTAGAAACCTGTGAAAGAGCTTGATACGCATAGGCATTTGGGAAAATCTGCACATACTTCACCGTATAAGTCCTTAGTGAATCAACCTTACACAAACTTTTTTCTGCATTAACATTCTGGCTTTTTATACCCACGTAGATGGCTCCCATTAGAAAGGCAGGTATTAGCATATGAACTTTCTTCATCTCTATACCTCCTACTACTATTTGGTAGATGATATTATATTGCATTTACTTTTTAAAGTCAAATAAAATCTACTTATAAAATATATAAGCTGAAATTATATAAGAATTTTGAAATATAAAAATATCTCTAATAGATCTAATTTTTACTTTGTAATCTCTGGAGGTATTTTATCTAACTTTGCAAGCTTCTCCTCAATTATCTTGGGAGAATACCTATCAAGATAATACACTATCGTTTCCACCCTTATCTTTACGCTACCGGCGGGCTTTGTCTCGTCCAGCTCTCCAAATTTGAAAAAGAGCGTGCCAGAACTTTCCACTATCTTCTGCACGGGAGTGAAGGTGGGCTGGTCCATACCGCACTCGTAGGAAGAGAGCCTGATAACGCCCGTTATCCATGGAAGTCTTGCTGCAAACTTGGCACCCCATATTATTTCGTTGGTGTTTGAGCTGTATGAGGAAGTCCATACGTCAGAAATGTCAAAAGGACTTTTTATTATGCCTGCCTTTATTTCTTGACCGAAAAGCCACTCTAAAAGCCAGTCTTCTAAGGGAAGATAGTTATACCAGAGGACAGGATAGCCGTAGGGTTGAAACTCCGCGTCTATCTCATGTCCTATGCCCGGGTCCATATGGTAGGGTCTTGCCAGCACCAGAAGGGCAGGTCTTTGGTTTTTAGCACACCAGCGGATAATCTCAAGGCTCTTTTCTCTCATTCTCCTTTCAAAACTTTCTAAAGCTTTAAAACCTTCCTTTACAGCCTTTCCTGTCTCTTCAAGGGTAAGGTATGGTATATGGTCTTTTAGAGCCTCGTAAAGATACTTGGGAAGTAGCTCTGGTTCTCCAAAGGGTACGAAAGGACTCACAAAAGCTATACCTCTTTCTTTAAACTCATCTCTTTCTCTTAAAAAACCTGCCTTTATGTTTTCTACTGACATCATAACTCTTGTACAACTAAGTGTATCCAGCACATGACCTTTTAGAAAAGAGGGAAGGGAGTATATCATAGGTACGAAAAGTAGGTTTATGTCCTTATGTAGAAGCTCGCCTATGTGCCCTGCAAGGGCTTTTACTGGATAGCAAGAATCCATAGTAATGCGACCCTTCCCGTAGGTTCTGTACTGTTCCTCTGAGGTTTCAGAGCTGAAGATGATTTTTCCCACACCAAGGTATTGAAAGAAACCCACCCAGAACTGGTGGGTACTCCACACGTTGAGAAATCTCGGAATGCCTACCTTAATGCCAGTTCTATCCTTGCCAAGCGGTCTGGATTTTCTTTTGAGTATTTTCAGCATATCCTCCTCCTGTTCATCTTAAGTTAATCTACACATGATAATTTAAAATGTGTAGCATGTTAAGAAAAATATTCTTTTTTCTTATCATACTTATCACCTTTTTTGGCATTTTGTGGTTTTACCTACACAAAAAGGGAGGCAGAGAAAGTGAATTTAAACTGGAAAGGGTCTCACGCGGAGACATAGTCTCTAAGGTTTCTGCTACAGGGACTATAAATCCTGTGGCTACAGTTATAGTAGGATCTCAAGTTTCTGGAAAGATAGTTGCCATATATGCGGACTACAACTCACGCGTCAAAAGGGGTCAGGTACTTGCGGAGATTGACCCTTCTATCTTTGAGGCACAGGTTCAGCAAAGTAGAGCCTCCGTAGAGGCTGCAAAAGCTAATCTTGAGAAAGAAAAAAGAACTATGCAAGTTCTTATGGCAAATTTGGAGAATGCGCAAGCTGTATTTGAAAAAGCAAAAAGAGACTTTCAGAGGGCTAAATACCTTTATGAGGAAAACTTGATCTCTCAGAGTGATATGGACAGCATGAAGCAAACCTATGCGAGTGCATTGGCGAATGTGGAATCCATAAAGTCTCAAATAAAAGCTCAGGAGTTTGCTATAAAAGCTGCGGAAGGTCAGCTTATGCAGTCTCTGGCAAGCCTGAAAAATGCAGAGACTAACCTCAGATACACCAAGATAGTTTCTCCAGTTGACGGTGTTGTGGTAACCAGAAACGTAGAAGTAGGACAGACGGTGGCTGCGAGCTTTCAAACACCTACGCTTTTCCTGATAGCAAAGGACCTTTCTAAGATGCAAGTAGAGGCTACAGTTTCTGAAGCAGATATAAGTAAGATAAGAGAGGGGCAGGAGGTTGAGTTCACTGTAGATGCTTATCCCGGAAGGATATTCACGGGAAGTGTATCACAGGTAAGGTTATCACCCGTAAGCGTTCAGAATGTAGTTACATATACAGTTATCATCCCTGTAGATAACACCCATATGCTCCTAAGACCCGGTATGACAGCCAACGTATCCTTCCTTGTAGCTAAAAGGAGAAATGTCCTTAGAGTTCCAAACGTAGCTCTCAAGATAAGGATAGGAGGTGAGAGGCAAAAAGGTGCAGGTGTATGGGTTCTCAGAGACAATAGACCGGTTAGAGTTCCTATAAAGACGGGTATAAGCGACGGCACATATACGGAGGTAGTTTCCGGAGACTTGAAGGAAGGTGATGAAGTTATAGTAGGTTTAAGGGAAGAAAAGAGAGGCACAACCGCTCCGAGGTTCTTCTGATGGCTCTCATAGAGCTAAGGGATGTTAAAAAAAGCTACAAGTTAGACAGCATAGAAATTCCAGTATTGAAGGGTATAAGTATGATCGTTGAGAAAGGGGAGGTAGTGGCTCTTGTCGGTCCATCAGGTTCTGGAAAGTCTACACTTATGAACATAATCGGCTGTCTTGATGTCCCCACTTCGGGAGAGTATATACTGGATAATATCCCCGTTCAAAATATGAACAGGGATCAGATAGCGCACATAAGGAATAAGAAGATAGGTTTCGTTTTCCAAAACTTTAATTTGATAGCAAGACTTACCGCTCTTGAAAATGTGGAACTTCCTATGATATACGCAGGTGTGGGCAGGAAGGAGAGGAAGGAAAGAGCCATGGAGCTTTTAAATATGGTAGGTCTATCAGATAGAAGCGGTCATTATCCTACACAGCTATCTGGCGGACAACAACAAAGGGTTGCAATAGCAAGGGCGTTGGCTAACAATCCTCCTATAATACTCGCAGACGAACCAACGGGAAGTTTGGATACAGCAACGGGCAAAAGCATCATGGAACTACTTTTGTCCTTAAACGATAAATTTGGAACTACTCTTATAATAGTCACCCACGACCCTACAGTAGCTTCCTACTGTAGACGCACAGTAAGAATAAAAGATGGTCTTCTGGTGGAGTGAGATATGAGCTTTTATGACCTTCTTTGGATGGCTATGAGGGCTTTCAAAGCAAACAGGATTAGGTCCTTTTTAACCACCTTGGGTATAGTTATTGGAGTTTCTGCAGTTATTGCTATGCTTTCTGTGGGCAAAGGGGCAAGCGAAAAGATACAGGAGCAGATAGCGAGCATAGGAAGCAACCTAATTATAGTGCTTCCCGGCAGTACTACGGCAGGAGGCGTGAGGATGGGACTTGGAACACAGCCAACCCTTTCCATAGGGGATGCTCAGGCTGTGGCGAGGGAATGTCCCAGTGTTTTGCGTGTTGCACCGATTAGAGCGGGTGTAGCACAGGTAGTTTATGCAAACATGAACTGGGCAACGGGTGTAGTAGGCACCACTGAAGATTACTTTGAAATGAGAGATTGGAAGGCAGTCTCTGGAAGAGTCTTCAGCGACGAAGACGTAAGAAGCGCCTCAAAGGTAGCGGTCTTGGGTCAAACGGTTGTGGATAACCTTTTCGTAGGAGAAGACCCAGTAGGCAAGGTTATCAGAATAAAAGGCATGCCCTTTACAGTGATAGGAGTTCTTGAAAGAAAAGGACAATCTCCAACGGGTCAAGATCAGGACGATACGATAATAGTTCCAGTATCTTCTGCGCAAAGGTTTCTTTTTGGAACTACCTTTCCCGGTCAGATAGATAGAATGATGGTGCAGGCTATAGGACCGCAGTATATGGAGGATGCACAGGAAGAAGTGAAACAGGCTATACTACAAAGGCATAAGCAGGAAGACTTTACAGTTAGAAACCTTACACAGTTTCTGCAAGTTCAGGAGCAGTCAGCCAGAGTTATGTCTTTACTTTTACTCTCTGTAGCCTCTGTTTCCTTGATAGTGGGAGGTATAGGCATTATGAACATTATGCTTGTTTCTGTTGCGGAAAGGACAAAGGAGATAGGTATAAGGATGGCTGTTGGTGCAAGGGTATGGGACATAAGAATGCAGTTTCTTTTAGAAGCTGTAATTCTGTCAACTCTTGGAGGTTTTGTTGGAATAATACTCGGGGTTGTTTCCTCCTACCTAATGTCTAAAGCCTTTAGTTGGAACATACTCCTATCTATTCCTGACATCCTCATAGCTTTCAGTTTTTCCTTCTTTGTAGGTATCCTCTTTGGCTTTTACCCAGCTTACAAAGCGTCAAACCTCAACCCAGTAGATGCTCTTAGGTATGAGTAAGCTTTTTGAAAGCTTCCTTCCTTACAAAGTCGGACACATTGGGGAAATTCCTCTTTATACTTTCCATCCGCTCCTTTATCACCTTTAGCTCCCTTTCATCCTCCACAAGACCCTTTGGACAGGAGTTATTGACAATAAGCCTTACCCATCCCCTTTCTAAAGGCACCTTACTCCATGGTCTTCCTTCACCTTCTCCCAAATAAACATCTATAAAAGTCCTCTGACAGTTTATAGGACACCAGTGGCATACGGTTTCCTTTGAGGTGGTGGTCCTGTAGGTAAGCTCTTCAATTACCTCAAAGCCCCTAAAGCGTGTGCTTTTATGCTTTTCATAGTGCTCAAGGGCTATCAGGGCTGAGCCTATGGCTCCCGCCTCGCCCGAGTAAGGATGCACGTATATTTCCGCATCTGGTACTTTAGACTTTATGAAATCTATCTGAGCTTTTACTACCGCAAGGTTTCTGTGAGTACCTCCCTGAAGTATGAACTTTCTACCCACTTGAGATAGGTTATTTATATTACCCGCATAGACCCATACATTTAGAGGGAGTACATGACATAATCCTGCCAGAATTTCTTCCGCCTTCCAGCCCTTTCTTTGCTGATTGACTATGTCGCTTTGCAAGAAGACACCACAGCCCATAGTAAAGCCAGGCATAGCCTTTGCAGAAAAGGCTCTGTCCGCCACTTCCGAAAGTGGTATGTTAAACCTTTCCGCCACGCCCTGCAGAAAGGCACCATTTCCGGAAGAGCACTGAGAGTTTAGTCTAAAATCTACCACAGACCCCTGCCTTATTATCATGATTTTTACATCCACACCACCCACGTCGCATATACAGTCCGCATCAGGAAAGAAATAAAGCCCTGCAGTAGCATGAGCTACTGTTTCCACCACCGCCACATCTGCCCCCAGCACATCCTTAAGAAGGTCCTTACCATAGCCTGTAAGACCAAGGGCAAGCACCTTTACATCTTGCCCGAAAAACTCCCTAATTCTTCTGAAAATTTCCTTCGCATCTTCTATAGGGTTTCCCTTGCTCAGGCTGTAGCAGGAAAAGACAAGCTCTTTCTCTTTGCTCATACAAACAGCCTTGGCAGTGGTGGAGCCAAAGTCACAGCCTATGACGATTTCAGATACTTTCTTTGGCACTATCTTGTTTTCTATTACATAAGAAAATTTCTTCTTAAACTCTAAAAGCTCCTTCTCAGAACTTACAAGACCTTGTTTTCCTTCTTTTAGCTTTTGAAAATGCTGACCTTCTTCCACCCACCACAGAAGCCTATCTTTGCCCGCATAAACGCCTCCTTCCTCACCCATGGCTGTGAAGACACAGCCAAGAGCTGCATAAAAAAGAGAGTTTTCAGGCACTATCACCAGCTCCTGCACCGCCTCTTTACTAAAGTCTCCTATTCCTCTTTCTTTCCAGAGCCTCTGAAGGTGAAACCTCCAAGCCTGTTGAAGACCTCTGAAAAATAGATTTGGACCTCCGAGAAGCAAGACCTTTGGAAGAGGAGTGTTGCCTTTGGTAAGCTGAGAGAGGTTTTGATAGACCACCGCCTCAAAAAGAGAGGCTATTATCTCTTCCTTTGGCACGCCCGCCTTTACTAAGGAATTTACATCCGCCTCCGCAAATATACCGCACTTGGCACTTATTTTATGGAGGGTGTATCCTTCGTAGCCCATTTGAGAGAGAACCTCTGAAGGTATGCCCAGCTTTCTTGCGGACTTTTCTATAAAAGTGCCTGTTCCACCAGCACAAACATTTTGCATATAGACCTGTCTGCTTTTTTTACCCTCCTGCTCCTTTATGAAGACCGTCTTCATATCCTCCCCGCCTATTTCACTGACAAACCTCACGTCAGGATGAAGTTTTTCCACCGCCGTAGCAACCGCCACCACCTCTTGGACAAACCTCGCACCTATCAGCTCCGCTATAAAACCTCCACCAGAGCCTGTTATATAGACCCTGTCCCTGCCCGGACTAAAGCCAAAGCTGTTTTCAAGCCTGATGAGAAACTCAAGTACTTTCTCCGCCTGCCTTGTATTGTGCCGTTCATAGGCTTTATCTAAAATATTACCCTTTTGGTCTGTTAGCACATACTTGCATGTGGTGGAACCTACATCTATGCCAAGAAGGAGCATCTTATAGCCTCCCCATCAGCTTAGCCACATGCATAACATAGTTGGCGGACGTGCCTGCATAGCCATAGTGAGGTACTTTATATGTAGCCCTCCTTAGCTCTGGTCTTTCCTCTTCAAACTCCCTTATTTTTTCTACCGTCAGTCCCGTTTTCTCTAAAGCCTCTTCAAACTCTTCCTTTGCTCTTCTTTTGGCTTCTGTAAGCACCATTTGACAGCGTGAGTATGCATGCACCTCCGCATCCCCCTTTATCTCAATGGGAGCATAAAGAAGGTCTGGATAGTCTCCGAGCACTTTAGCCATGGCACCCACTGACATAGTATTTGGAAGACATCCATAAGGCGAAAGCTCACAGACCATGTGTGCCTGCTTGTTTTTGTAAGCATACAGAGCCTTACCTATCAGCATATGTCCCTCTCCACCCGTGAGCCTGTAGTAAAAGTATGGTTTTGCAAGCTCCTTTAATTTCCTCTGGTCTGGAAGGGGGTTTGGTATGTCATTTAAGGCTTTCCTTAGTCTGTTATAAACGAACCTATAAAGCCATGCTATTGTCTGAACTACAAATTTTTTAAGGTAATACTTTTTCACAAAACCTTTTGCATCTTCCAGCTTGAAAAGCTCCATGTTTATAAGGTAATCCATCCAAACCGCTATGGGAGGTGGTATAACCTCCGCACCTTCCCTTTCTAACCATCTTTTTATGTTATAGTTGCCATCCCCCTCATGTGTTTGAAGCCAAAACTCTCCTGTTATCTTAACCTTAGGTTTAACTCTTAACCTGTCTACATGAATGTGGTCCCATATTTCTCTACGCACTTCCTCCAAAGCCTTCACAAAGTAGTCTGTGAAAACATGCCAGAAAAGAGAAGTAAGCTTCTTACCCTTTACAGGTCTTCTTTTAAATTTTTCATACAGCATTTCTACACTATCTTTTACAGCCCTGTCCGTTTGTCCTTCCTTGACCTCATAAGGTCTTATCGCATATTCCATATCAGTGATTAGGTCTCCAAGAAACATGGCATAAACAAGTCCAAAAGTAAGAGACATATCTATTTCAAGACCACCACCGGGGGCGGACTGTTCCATACGAAGAAGGTCCAGCAAAAAGAGCCTGAAATCTGTAAGGTTTAAACCCTCCAAAACCCGCTCATAGGATTCATGATACTGTCCAAATCTACAGGGACCGCAAGCACCTACAGTGACAAAGAGATAGTTGTTTATCACCTTTTCTTTACCTTCCTGCTGAGCCTTTGTAATAAGCGTCCTTGCCAGATTGCCGGCGGTGAAGGTGGTAGGACAGCAGGCGCCTACATCTATATACTCTTTGCCTATATCCAGGTCTTGTCTCTCTATCTGCGGCAAAGGCTCAGCCCTATAGCCTGACCTTTCCAGCTCCGCCTGTATGAGCCTTTCATGCTTGAAGGTAAGACCGCCAAAAAGTATGGTGGTACTTTTTCTCTCTTCCTTTGTAAAAGGTCTTGGTCTGTAAGCTCTATAATGAAGAACCCTCTCCATGATAGCCCTCCGAAAAGGTTTGCTAAAAATTTATGCCCTGAAGGTAAGGTTTTTATGCTTGCAGTCATATTAATATCTT
Source organism: Aquificota bacterium (assembly GCA_030549905.1). Lineage (GTDB taxonomy): Bacteria > Aquificota > Aquificia > Aquificales > Aquificaceae > Pampinifervens. The sequence continues at coordinate 15,545 of JAUQQK010000020.1, forward strand.
ATACATGCACGTGCTGTTAGTTGGCTTAGGGAACATGGGAAACAAGTACTTCTGGAAGCTGGAGGCTTTGGGAGAAAGGCTTGTTTTGTGCGACATTGACCCATCAAAGGATAGAAAGACGCACCCCTTCTACTGCCATTTTGGAGACGTTCAGGAGGAGCTGAAGGCGGTGGTGGTGGCAGCGGACCCCTCGGAGCATGTGAGCATAGCAGAAGAATTCTTAAGAAGGGGTCTTCCTGTGCTTTTAGAAAAGCCTCCGGCTCTTAACTCGGAAGAGTTCAAAAGGATAAGCTCCTATGAAAAGCTTTACGTGTCTGAGGTGGAGAGCTACTCTGTCTGTGTGGAATACCTGAGAAAGCCGCAGAAAAGTCTGAAGATTGAGCGATTTGGAAAGGGAAGAGGCTACATTTCACCCCTCTGGGATTTAGCCTGGCATGACCTTTATCTGCTCCAGAGGGTATGCGAGGATATTCAGGTAAAGGCATTGAAAAAAAAGGGAATCGTGTGGAGCTTAGAGGGTCTTGCGGACGGTGTGCCTTTTACCCTGAGCGTTGCATGGGAGCATCCACAGCCAAGGAGAAGGTGGTTTATAGATGAGGAGCTTCTTTTGGACTTTGGAGAGGAAAGGGTTTATTCAGGTGGTGAGCTGGTTAAGGAAGAAAAAAGGGACAAGCTGAGTATGATGGTCAGGGATTTTCTTAAGGGACAGGGGGACAGAAAAAGCGTCAAGAGAGCTATGAAGAACTTAGAACTGCTTGAAAGCCTCCCTTAGTCGTATTTTTCCTTCTTTATGCTCTCCTTATCCACGCCAAGCTCCACAAGAAGGCTTGCCATATCATCCACAAAAGCTGGCGGTCCGCAAAGATAGTAGAGGTTTGCCGGGATATTATCCACTTCTTTTAAGAGCATGTCTGCGTTAATCCTTCCTCTGTAGCCCTTCCAGTCCTCCGGGGCGGAGCGTGTCAGGGTATGCACCACCTTTATGTTTGAAAGCCTGTCAAGCTCCTCAAGCTCCTGCCGGTAAATTATCTCTTCGTAGTGGGTATTTGAATAAAGGAGCGTAGCCCTCACATGCTCTAACTTGCTGTCTGATATGTATCTTAACATACACATAAGGGGCACTATACCAGAGCCTGCACCAATGAGCACAAGGTTTGTACCCATCTGGGGAATCCATACGAACTTGCCATAAGGTCCCTTTATAAGAAACTCATCTCCTTCCTTTACCCGCTCTGTAAGAACCACAGAAGCCCTGCCGTTGGGCGTGCGTTTAATGGTTAGCTCTAAAAGACCTTTCCTTGTGGGTGGGTTTGCGATGGAGTAAGCCCTTTTGAGAACCTCGCCCTCATAGGGCACGTTGAGCATCACATACTGCCCCGGATAGAAGTCAAAATCCACATGAGAGATGTCAAAGACAAGGGTCTTTGTAGTGGGCGTTTCCGTAATGACCTTTATTACCTTTGCGGTGAATTCTTTTATGGGCTTTTTCTCAAGCTCCATGGCTGGTCCTTAAGGCTGGAAACAGTATAACCTCTCTTATGGAATCCACGTCAGCCAGCACCATTACAAGCCTGTCTATGCCTATGCCTTCACCGGCGGTGGGTGGCATGCCGTATTCAAGGGCGGTTATAAAGTCCTCGTCCATCTGCATGGCTTCTTCATCTCCCAACTCCTTTTCCCGGAGTTGCTGTAAAAACCTATCTCTTTGCTCCACAGGGTCGTTGAGCTCGCTGTAGGCGTTTGCAAGCTCCTTTCCCGCCACGAAAAGCTCAAACCTTTCCACCAAATCCGGGTCTTCCCTGTGGGTCTTGGCAAGGGGTGAAAGCAGCTTTGGGAAGTCTATCACAAAGCAAGGACCCCACAGCTCGTCTTCCACAAGCCTGTCAAAGACCTTGTCAATGAGCTTCGCATGGGTAAGGCTCTGAGCCTTTGGAATCCCAAGCTCAACGGCGAGCTGTCTGAGACCTTGCTCATCCCTCAGGAAAAAGTCTTTATTTTTGCCCGTTTTTTCCTCAAGCAGGTCAAAGTATCTATAGACCTTGTAAGGTGGTGTAAAGTCCAGTTCCCTACCCTGATAGGTAATCTTCAAAGACCCCACGGTAGAGAGAAGCACATGAGATAAAAGCTCCTCGGTGAATTTTATCAGGTCCCTGTAGTCCCAGTAGGCGGTGTAAAATTCCACCATGGTGAATTCCGGGTTGTGGGTGGTATCCACCCCCTCGTTTCTGAAGTTTTTGCCCAGCTCATAGACCCTGTTAAAGCCCCCCACTATGAGCCTTTTTAGATAAAGCTCTGGTGCAATCCTCAGATACAGGTTCTGCTCAAGGTAGTTATGGTATGTGATAAAGGGTTTTGCGTTGGCTCCGGAGGCTACAGGCTGTAAGGTGGGGGTTTCTACCTCCAAAAAGCCCCTGCTGTCAAGGAACCTTCTTATCTCGGATATGGCCCTGCTTCTAAGGACGAATATTTTCCTTGCGGTCTCGTTGGCTATAAGGTCAAGGTATCTCTGCCTGTACCGCACCTCCACATCTTTTATGCCGTGCCACTTTTCCGGCATAGGGTGAAGGCTCTTTGCAAGCAATTGAAAGTCTTCCACCTCCACCGTCAGCTCCCCAGTACTTGTTCTAAAAAGCCTTCCCTTTACTCCAAGAAGGTCGCCCGTATCCACAAATTCTTCAAACTCCTTAAACCTTTCCTCACCAAGCACATCAAGCTTAAGGTATATCTGAAGTCTTCCCGTGGCATCCTGCAGGTGCCCAAAAAGAGCCTTTCCCATACTTCTCAGGCTCACAAGCCTTCCAGCAACAGAAACCTCCTCAAAGTTAGGGTCAAGGTCGTATTCCTTCTTCAGCTCCTCAATGGTTTCTCTTGAGCTTTCAACCCTTCTGGCGTCAAGTATGGAAAGCTTTCCCTCAAACCTTCCAAGCCTACCCTCAAGGCAAACCTCTTCGTTGGGTTTTAGCTCCTCCTCCGTTATGGCTATTATCTCCAGACCCTTCTCGTCGGACAGCCTCACCATAAAGCCCTCTTCAAGCCTTGAGACCCTTTTGACCCTTCCCTTAACGGATACAAGCCTGTTTTCGGTGGGCTTTTCGTATTTTTCTCTTATTTCACCTATTTGATAGGAGACCTCAAACCTGTAGGGATAAGCCTTTCCTTTCTGTCTTAAAAGCTCCAGTTTTTCAAGCCTTGACCTTTCCATAGGTAAATGATTATAGCATCTTAGAAACTTTAGTATAATCATTACCATGAAAACAGGCTTTGTGTATGATGACCTTTTCCTCGAACACCACTGGAAAGGACACCCTGAAAGCAAGGACAGGCTGATAGCCATAGTACAGGAGCTGGAAAGAAGAGGGCTTTTGAAGGAGGTGGTCCATATAAAGCCAAGAAGGGCAACCGCTCAGGAGGTGGCTTTAAACCATGACCATGCTTACATACAGGAGGTGGCAGAGTTCTGCGCCTCCGGAGGAGGGTACCTTGACCCGGACACATACGCAGTATCAAGCTCTTATGAGGTAGCCCTCCATGCAGTGGGTGGGGTGCTTGAGGGCATAGACAGGCTAATAAACAGGGAAGTGGAAGCTGTATTCTGTGCTGTGAGACCTCCGGGTCATCATGCGGAGCATGCAAAGGCTATGGGTTTTTGCCTTTTTAACAACATAGCCATAGGAGCAAGGTATTTATTGCAGAAGGGCTTTGAAAGGGTATTTATAGTGGATTTTGACGCCCACCATGGAAACGGCACTCAGAAGAGCTTCTATGAGGAGGATAGTGTTTTCTACTTTTCCTCCCATGAGTATCCCTTCTACCCCGGCACCGGCTCAGCACAGGAGAAGGGGGCTGGTAAAGGCTACGGATATACTCACAACGAGCCACTTCCTGCGGGTGCGGGCGATGAAGAATTTGACAGAATATACGGAGAGGTCTTTCCAAGGCTATTCTTTGAGTATGCACCGCAGTTTCTTTTGGTGTCCGCAGGTTATGATGCTCACAGAGATGACCCTTTAACATACCTCAACCTTTCCACGGAGGGCTTTGGAAGGCTTGTGAAAAACCTCCTTGACAGTGCCAGAAGGATTGGCGTGCCTGTTCTTTTTGCTCTTGAAGGAGGCTACAACTTAAAGGCTTTAGCCGAATGCGTTAGCCTTTCCATAGAAAAGATGCTGGAGGCTTAAATGTTCCAGAAAGCCAAGCATTATCTTTTTCAAATCCTGTCCTTTATATTCGTAGCCTACGGCTTTTACCTGCTTTACCTTTTTTTGCTTGACACCCTTCTTCGCGTGTACAGACCCCTTGCTTACCCCCTTTCTGCTGGCATAACCCTTGCTCTTGCCCTTCTTACTCTACTATACTGGGTTAAGAAAAAGAGATTGCCTTTATAATATATACAGTAGGGCGATTAGCTCAGAGGTAGAGCGCCATCCTCACAAGATGGAGGTCGGAGGTTCGAGTCCTCCATCGCCCATTCCAAACCCTTGCCTCTCAAAGCCTTGAAAATAGCCCCTTTTAAAAACCTTGTCTTTCAATGGAAAATTTCCAAAGCCTTGTCAGTCAATAACTTGAATAGCCCACTATGACCCATTATGACCCACTAAATTACATCCAATCTTTAACCTTTTTTTAACACTTCTGAGCCTTGTCTATCAAGCACTTGAAGAGGGTTTAATTTAACATGTTAAAGGAAATGGCAGGAAAGCCCTGTCAGTAAAGGCTCAGGCGGTCTTTCAGGTGTTAAAAGCCTATGACCCGCCCGCAGGTGTTAAAAGAATATGCTTTAAAGCCTTGCCAGTAAAGGCTTGGAAGGGTTTTAACATGTTAAAAGGCATAAAAGCCTTGTCTTCCAATGCTTTGACTGGTTTTAACTCCCTTAATGCTTTAACCTGTGGAATGGAGTTAATGCCCTACCACTTACCCATTAGCTCATCAAACACATGGCTTATGGCTATCTTGAGCCGTTCCTTTCTTTCTTCCTTTGTCATGGTCTGGTATTCTTTGAGGCTCTTGTGAAGTAGCTGGAGGGTTTGCCTTTTAACATCTTCAGGCAAACTGCTTTCCATTATCTTCTGTGTTTGGTTTGTAAATAGGTTATTTACAAAAACAGCCATGTGAAGCTCTAACTTGTGAGCTATGGACAAAGACCTTATCAGGCTGTTTAATTGTGAAATGGTTTGATTTAAGAGGCTCACAATCTCAAGGGTTAGCTCCGCCGTTTTTGGCTCATAGCTCAGTAGCCTCTGAAGGTTCTCAATGGACTGGCTCACCGCCCACAGGCAAGCCCCCATTAATACACTGACAAAGTCCTCATACTCCCAGAATTTACTGCCAAGCTCTTTAAACTTCTCTAAAGTCTGGGTGTCTTTAAGACTATGCTCTAATGCCTTGCTTAGCTCTACGGGTGGAAGTGGCTCAATATGCCTTTTCCTTCTCTTCCTTCTCTGAACGCCCTCAGGCTCAGGCTCAAACTCAAAAAACTCCATGCCTTGAAATGTAGAAGTGGAAAGCCCTGAAATGTTTTAGCTTTTAGTGGAATATTGCAACATTAGGCTTAAGGGTATGGGTTTTAACTCCTTTGTTAGGGTTTCCTGTCTTGAGGAGTTAATGCCATACACACATTTAGCTCTTTCTTCACTTCCTCTTAGGTCTTTGGCTTTGTCAGAGTTTCAAAAGTCAAATTCCTAAGTGGTTCATCTGAGCCAAACCTTTTAACAAAATCTAATATCTCAATACCTACAACCCTGCCCTTATCATCATAGTCTATAGCTATGCCTTCACTTATATGCTCAGTGATGGCTTGAGCCTGCATAAACTGTATATATAGGGCATCCACCTCAGGGTCATAAGTTATCTTCATGGCTTCACCTCATTAAAAAAGTAAGAATAAACCGTTATAACCACTATTTCCTCCTCTTCCTCTATAAATATAGGTCTTACCTGCTTGTATTTGTAAAATTTACCATGCCAGAAATTGGAATATATGTAGGTCTTCCTGCATTCAAGTTTGCCAAGCTCCGCAGGATGCCAATCAGAGGTCAATATGGCTTGAATGACTTCCTCCTCACTCACTCCTCTTATGGTAAGCCTGCCTTTAGCGTGTGTTGAGAACCTAATGGGCTTCATTCTTCCTCATACTTTCTCTTTATGACAGGCATGGGCTGGGCATATATTGAAACAATATAACACAATTAACACACATACAGACCTGAATGAGCCAATGAGCTAAGATTTTCTAATGCTTGAATGACAAGCCTTTGAGCTGGCTCATATGCCTTTGAGCTACCTCTGAGCCAGTGAGCTAATCACTACCCTGACCCCGCCCATACCCTTGATTACTCTCTTTTTTGCCTGTAGCTCGTAGATATGCCCGTCATCTTCTATCACCTTAGCCCTTTGCAGTATATCCCACAGGCTTTTAAGCAGGTTGTCCATGTCCCTTTTCCTGTTATCAGGCAGGATAAACTCCACATCAACGGCTAACATACCCCTCAATGGCTCACCCTTATACTGGCTTTTAACTTCACTGACCGCCCTGTCTATGCTTTTGCTAACCTTATAAGGCAGGAAGACCCGCCCCTTAGCCCTCATATACCTGTTGGCTTTAGGCTTTGGAAGAAAGGAAAGGTTAAGCTCTACTACTGGCATGTCCCTTTTTGCTGGAAAACTTAGAAACCTTATAAGGGTAGCCCTCTGTGGGCTGTGGGTTTTCCTCTTCCATAGCCCTGCGGACAGCCCAGACCACAAGCCCGTAGTTTATGCCATCTTTCAGGTCAAAATCCAGCCTGTGCTGGACTTTCCTGTCCTTTATGAGATACAGCCTTAGCACCGCACCACCGCTTGTCCGCTCATATTCTGCCTGCCAGCCTGTGGCTAACCTTTTGACCGCTCCCACAAGCTTGTTTATCTCATCACCAGTGGGTAGCCTTATGCCAAAGCTGTCAAAATACTCCGTCCTGAGCATACTTGTCCTCCTTAGGCAGGTATGCCACTATGTGCAGGTATTTGCCCACGCCGTCCCCTTGCCCTTCCTGAGCAAACACTAAAAGCTCCGCCGTCTGTTTTTGCCTTTTGCTTTTGCTTATGCCCTGCTCTTTGAGGAATTTACCAATTACACGCCTGAGCCTTGTTTTGAAGTTGTTAAGCTCTTTTTCTGTTCTTACAGGCAGGAGGCTAACAAGTTCATGGTAATAGAAGACCACCACACAGCCCCGCCATATTTGTATGTTTATGCCTATGCTGGCAGGGTGCAGTTCCTTGCATACCTCAATGCAGTCCGCTTTTAGCTGTGTGATAATACCCATGCCTGCCCCCCTTAAAATGGAAGGTCATCAAAGTCATTCAATGGGCTGGGCTTGAGGGCTTCCTCAAAAGCCTGCTTGAGCTTATCCACCGCTTGCTCTATGGTTAGTCCGTTGGCAATATGAATTTTGAGGATTGTTTGCACGCCTTCTATAAGCTCCCATGTTTTCTGGACATGGTTGTAATAAGAAGTGAAGTATATGCCCCTATGCCCCGCCTGCTTTTTCAAACGCTTCAGTTCTGTCTCAAGGGCTATGAAGAAATCATTAGGGCTGGGCTGTCCGTTTTCCTCATGGGTTGATGGGGTATCCTGTCCGTTATCATTTATAGTAGGTGATTGCACCATTGCACCATTTCCGTCTGAGCCTTGTGTATCAACATCTAAAATGGTGCAATGCTCTTTTGCACCATTTGCATCATTTGCACCATTTTTTTCCTCTACCCCCTGACCACTAAAATCGTGCAAATCGTGCAATGCATGCAAAATACGGGTTGCACCATTTAAGCCGTTGTCTGACAAGGCTTTGCCTGAAATAGTGCAATCGTGCAGGTCATCACCTTTAAAAACTTCTGCGGGTGATGGAAAAGGTAGCTCTGGTTTAGGAATTTCATCAATCTTGAGGAATACCACATGCCCCGCTCTTCCTCTGTTTATGGAGCTTATAAAACCCCGTTTCTCTGTTTTTGAAATCCAGCCCTTGATTGTCCTCTCTGACCTGCCTGTCTTTTCCATCAGTGCAGTTATCAGGTCTGCCTTATATACCTCCTTATCTTCACCAGCCCGCTCCTGCAACTCAGAGAGGGTAGAAACCACAAGCTCCACATCTCTGGGCAAGCCCCCGAAAGTTTCAGTGAATAGCTCCTGCAGGCTATAGGCTATCTCATAATCCTCCCTGCTGGCTATGATACGACCCTTCTCATCTCTGTTTCTTTGGTACTGGTGTATAAGAGCAGAAGCCATAAGAAGACCTATGAATTTGTCAAAATCACGTAAATATCTGCCTGCCACCAACCGCCCACGCATGCATTCCACAATCCTGTCCATGTACGGGATAACCACCTCCGCCTTTTCTAAAAGGCTGTCAATGGCTCTCCAAAGCCGTTTAACCTTTGCTTTCTCTTCTGGCAAGACAAGTGTCTTGACCTTTAGGGCTTCATATCGTAGTTCATCGTCAGAGCTAAGGCTAAGCACTATGCTACGGGTAGCCATCTCCTCGTCTATAATTGGATTTACGCCGGTAGTGATTACGGGCATTGAGTAGGCGGGTATCCTCCTGTTTATGGGCTTTAAGCCATTTTTTGTAGCTTCCACGCTTCTTATCAAAAGCTCTCCTTCAGTTAGAGCCAGCTTGACCGCATAAAGCCCTTTTGTAGAACCGTCAAGCTCTGTGAGGAAGAGGACTTTATGGCTTAGGTCTTTGACCCCATAGTAAAGGTATGTCTTGGACTGATATGAAATTTCAAGAAAAGCGTCCTCCTGTATTAAGCTCAGGACACTCCTTACAAGACTACTCTTTCCTTCAGAGCTGTCCCCCCTTAATATAACCATGAGGTTCAAAGGAAGATTTAAGACCTTTCTGCTTTGCACCACGAGGTATAAAAGGAGCTTTTCTTTTTCTCTTCCTGCGTATAGCTTTTTAAGGTCTGCAAGCAACCTGTCTAAGATGTTCCCTTTCAGTATTTCCCGTGCAGTGTTAAGCTCTTCTTCTGTAAATTCCGCACCACCCTTTTGTTCCTCTTCTGACCTTTTCCATACAGCCCTCTGGAGTGTTTCAGGTTTTATCTGGAGTTTTTTGGCAAGTGTCCTATACATCTGCTCATGCCTTATGCTGTCCAGCTCTACTAAGGATAAAGCCCTCACAATTGCATCCGTGTCCTCTACCCTTACAAGCTCGTGCCAGCTTGTGGCTTTCTCTTCAAGCTCCTCAAGAGCCTTTTCAACATCGGGTTGGAGGGCTAAAAAGTCATCAACACCCTTACCACCTTTCCAGCGTGGTATTTTCACAATAGCCCCTAAGCTGTGGAGCTTTAAAGCAAGCTCTAATAAAGCCATACGGACATGAGGGTTATTGTATAAATCCGTGTCAAAAGCTAAAAAGACCGTTCTACCCGT
>JAUQQK010000027.1 GCA_030549905.1 Aquificota bacterium
GTTGCTAATGTACCGTGTGGAGTTGAAACAAAGATTTTATCGCCCGGTATGATACTGCTGGGTCTGGGTTGCTAATGTACCGTGTGGAGTTGAAACTACACCTCCTTAGTTAGTATTTAGCCCTCCACTAAAGTTGCTAATGTACCGTGTGGAGTTGAAACTGAGATGCTTTCAGAAAAAGGTTTATTTGTTGATATCTAGTTGCTAATGTACCGTGTGGAGTTGAAACAAACAATACTATACGAGCAAGGAACAAATAACATACAGGTTGCTAATGTACCGTGTGGAGTTGAAACACATGCAGGACTTAAATATAGAGGGTCTGCAGTTATGTTGCTAATGTACCGTGTGGAATCTAAATGTCAGATTTTGGCTTTTGTAGATGTTAATACATTAGTGTGGGGTTAAAACTCTCACTTGGAGTAATTAAAGCAGACAGGTTATGTGTTAGAAGAAGAGGAGCTTGAGGAGGGGTTTGATGCTTTTTGAGTATGAGGAACCTTTTGAGACGGTTCTGGCAGAAGCTTTTAGTAATCTTGTGAGGGTTTATGGAGTGGAATATCTTCCAGACCCAGAACATTTCTGGTCTGATGAGGAGGATTTTGGTATAAGGAGAGATTTTACTCCTGAGGGGTATGTGCATATATACAGGAATATTTTCGGACAGGAAGTAAGACTGAAAGTGGAGAAGGACCTTCTGTGGAGGGCTTTGCTGGGTGCGGGAGTGGATGTAAAACCTGCAGGGAATTCGGTAGTGAAAGAGTCATCTTCTGAGGAGTTTTTCAAGGATGAAGAGATAGAGGACCTTGGCTGGCTTTTTGAGTGAGGTGGAAAACTTTCCCTTAGACAGAAGGGTAAGCCTAAGGGTTATATCGGTGGAAAAGCAAAAGTCAGAAAGTATAAAAAGTCCAGATGTGGTCTTTAAAACCCTCTCGCCCGTGATAATAGAATCAAAAGAAGATAAACCTGTCCTGCCTTACTGCAAAGACTTTCAGGAAGAGTTCAACAGACTGCATGAGGGAATTTTTAGAGAGCTTGGTTTTGACTACAGCCCTGTAGAGCTGGACTTTGACTACTGGAAGAAGGCTGTAATAAAGCACACACTAAGGGGCTTCCGTCAAAGTGCCGGGAAAAACCTTATGTTCATGACGGGCTTTCTTGGAAGGTTTAGGGTTAGGGGAGAACCCGAGGTTTTAAACCTTCTGTATCTTAAGGGTATTGGAGTTAGGACGGGCGAGGGTTTTGGCTTTGCGGATATAGCCTGAGGGTTTGTCAGAAAATCCAAAAAGTGGGAGTTATATAAATAACATGAAAACTAAAAAGGAGGTGGAGGCATGAAGCACAGGCTACTTTCAGGACTCACTGCCCTAGCCCTTAGCCTTACCGCCTGCGGTGGAGGAGGCGGAGGTGGAGGAGATATCGGATTGCCCATAGGGGCGGAAGTGGTAGTGGTGGGAGCGAAAACTGGAACATCAGGATAGTAGATTTCAGAACAAACAACGCAAACCTTCAGGTGGGGTCAAGTGCAACACTAAGCTGGCAAGTAGAATACAGCGACCCCACAGGTACAGGCTACCATGTGGAGATATTTGCCTATAATAATCCATCTGTTCCACCTGCGCCTGTAGAAACTGGTCTATACAGAATATTCCAGCTAAACTGCGGTCCTACCTTCGTAGCCCTTGGAGGTGGATGCGACAAAACTGGCAGTGCTTACTGCGAAGTGCAAAATTTAATGGGTATGCCTACTATTCTCTGCCGTGTTCCTAACTCTTCCGCTTCGCCTCAAAGCAAAACATTGCTTGTAAGCGGTGGCGGATACTTGGTTATGAGAGCTTGTACAGGTCTCTTCTTAGATGTATGTGATGTAAAAGCCATAAATGCCAACTTCCCATAACCCTTCCTGCCCCCTTCGGGGGCTTTTTGCCTGTCAGAAAGTCTTAGAAAAGCCTGTTTACAAATAGAGCCATGCGAAAAAAGGGTATAGGGGTCATATATTCCTTGGAAGAATTATCAAAGGTGAAGGATTGCCTTGGACTTATTGCCTTCACTCCTGAAGTGCCTGCTACCCTGCTACCACTTGTTTGGGTAAGTCCTGACTACAGGATAAGGGTCTTCAACTACCCGAAAATGAACAGACAGCTAAACAGGGAAATAAACATCTCTATAAAGGTCTTGCTCTCTGAAGTATATGCAAGACCCTACAGGAGCATATATGAAAGCTTCTATAAGGCAAAACCCATAGATGAAGTAGAAGCCTTTGAAGGTCTGAGAGCTATCATAAAGCATCGCAAGTCATACTTCAATATAGCCATAGCCATGCTCATACCCCTCTTTTTCCTCAGGTCTGGCGTGCCTTACGGCGAGCCTGTGTCTGCCTTTTATCAGATAGATTTCAAGATGTCTGCGTATAAGTGGATACTTTCAGTGCCGGCTCTTTCCTTCTGTGCCTTTGAATACTACATGGATAAAGAAACAGGCATATACCTGAAAAAGCCACAAGAGGTGGCTATGGCTTTCATGTCATACATGCTCTGGCAGGAGGGCGAGGTGTATATGTCCTACCCCGAGTTCTTTCTGCGGTCTGTAAGGGAAGGAAGGTTCAGCAGGTTATACAGCTTAGTATGAAGAGCTGGCTTGTAGTGTATGACATCTCAAATCACAGAAACAGGCTGAAGGTTGCAAGGCTTCTAAAGACAAGAGCCTTCCACATACAAAAAAGCACCTTTTATATAGAAAAAGCGTGCGAGGAAGAGATTCAAAGGCTTCTACAGAGTTTAGCCAAATACCTGCAAGAAGGCGACAGGCTTTTTGCCTATCCAGTAGAAGAGCCTGAAGTTATGGAAGGTTATGCATACATACCATGGGAAATATACTTGCTTTGAAACGAGTTTTGGCAGTTATGTCTGACGGCTATGAACTCAGAAGGAAGGAGGGGAGGCTTAGCCTTGCGGTCAAGAATGAGGAAAGGAGCTATCCGATAAACAGCCTCTCTGCAGTGCTTTTGTTTGGCAGAGGAAAGATAAGCAGTGAGGCTATTGAGCTGTGCGCGCAGAAAGAAGTGCCAATAAGCCTGCTTACAAAGTATTACCGTATAAAGGCTTTTGTGGTACCTCCACTAAGCTCTTCTTCAAGGGAAAGAAGGCTTCTCCAGTATGAGCTATACACAAGGGAAAGGTTGCAGTTGGCAAAGCTTCTTGTTCTTGAAAAGATAAGAGCAATTGAAGAAGTCTTTAGCCTTTCGCTGGAAACCTACAAAAGGGCAGTAGAAGGGGCAAAGGACCATAAGGAGCTTATGGGATACGAGGGCGTAGTTTCTTCTATGATGTATGAAAGTTTTAAAAGGCTTGTGCCTGCTTTTCAAGGCAGGAACTACAAACCGGCAAAAGACCCGGTAAATGCCCTTCTCAGCCTCTCGTATAGCATTGCCTACAATGTGGCTTATGCAATGCTGTTTTCCTTAGGCTTTGACCCATACATTGCCTTCCTCCACAACCCCCGAGGCACGCACGCAGGCTTTGCCTCAGACCTCATAGAGCCTGCAAGACCACATCTTACCAGATTTGTAGCAGATATATGGAAAAACTTCAAAAGCTCAGACTTTGAGAAGGCAGATGATGCTGTATTCTTGCGTAAAGAAGCTATGCAAACCTTCCTTAATCTATACTCTTTACAGCTTCAGAGCCTTTCTGACCTTATGTCTCAGACACTTTGGAAGGTGTTTTCAGACAGCCAGCATGTCTGTCAGGAAGAGGAAGGTTGAGGAGTTTTTAAAAGCTTTATGAGGCTGGTAGTTTATGACTATAGCTCTGAGAAAATAAGGGGCAAGGTAAGAAAGGAGCTAAAAAAGAGAGGATTTCACGTCCAGCTAAGTGTGTTTGAAACCCCCGAGAGCCTTGAGGAAATAAGGAGGGCTATAATCAGAGAAAACAGTCCAAACTTCAGACTTGTGGTATTCAGGCTAAGAAAGAACGCAAAGGTGTATAAGATAGGCAGGAACTACGACGGAAGTGATACACTTGCCACCTGAAGAAAAGGTGATACAATATAACAAGAGGTATTTTTGAGGGTCTTATGGACCCTCGTCATCTTGGCAACTGAATAGGTCTGTGAGTTTTTTGAAGAGGCTCAAGTGCAAGGGGGTATTGTGTTTGTTTTTCTGTTGCGAATGAAACTCATGTCATTTTTATTTGAAGGAAGCTGTCTTTTTGAGATTTTAAACCCTCTTACAGGTGCTTGTCTTTTTTGGCTTTTTGAACTTTTTGAGATTTTACTTTATCGTTAAATTACCAATCAAGGTCTGATGCGGGTTTGAAGCATACACATTTCTAACGCTTGTCTGACAGGCTTTTGAGAGCCTATATGAGCTAAATCATAAATGACCTGCCAGTCATAAATTTTTTGAGCCTTGAGAGACAAGCACATGAGAGGAACCCTTGCATCTTTATCTGACCCGTGGGGAGTTGCAAC
>JAUQQK010000021.1 GCA_030549905.1 Aquificota bacterium
GCTTTCTGCCTACTTTTGGGCTATGGTCTATAGCTTTTGAGAAAGTTTGTATGGTTTGCAGTATTCTGTGATATACTTCAAGTAGTAGCATTTTGATACCTCCTAAGTGGGGTATTGGGTAGGGTAGAATAGGGCTACCCTACCCGCTTCTTATTTTAGCAAGGAGTGTCTATTAAAAGGAATTTCTCACCCGACGTATATATTATTTTTATATTTCTCAACATGCCATATACATAAACAAGCTTGAAAGGGCAATCTCCAACCACGCAAGCTTTGAACACAAAACATGCAGGGAGTGTAATTTTGGAAGACGTTTCTACAGTGAAATTTACCCTCACATAGAAACCTATCAAGAGGAACTGGCAAGCCTTATAGGGGAAATAGAGAGGCTCCACTGTGAATTTCATGAGGTAGCTTCCGCCATAAACACCCTTGAACCCAAAGAGGAGGACAAGGGGAAGCCGAAGAGAGCAGAGGATATATCCAATGAGCTCTTTCAAAAGCTTTTAATACTTAAGAATCTCATCAAGAGAGCTACCTGAGAATCAGCCACGAACAAAATATTTCTAACAGCGCAAAGTTTTCAACTACTGACATGTGGATACTCATCAGGTCTACCGTCCAAGTAGCGTTTTATAGCATCCACCAAGCCTGCCGCGGATATTCTCTTAAGCCCCTCCAACCCGTAGGGCTTTTCCACCTCCTCCACTTTTAAAAAATTACCCTCCATTGACCTCCAGCAGTTTATAACCCTGCGGACTTCTATATAGCCCTTTAATTCCTTTTCAAGCCTGCTGGCTTCTTCAAGAGAAAGAGGTTCCTCCCTTGCTACTGCGAAGAGAATCCCTTTTTTGCTCAAGACCTCCGACAGAAACTCAAGCCTTTTTCTTCGCTCCTCTACTATTTTCAAAAGCCTGTCTTCCCTTCCCATAAAAGCCTCAACCTTCTGCCTTTCCTTTGCTACCCTTCTTAGTAGCTCAAACCAGCCTCTGACCGCCTGAAGGCTTTTGAAAAGCCTTATGAGCTGTCCGGTGGGTGCTGAGTCAACCATAATATACTCGTATCCTTCCATGATAAAGTCCACGAGCCTGTCAAGCATGGCAGTTTCAAGGGCTGTAGGGGATAGCCTGAGGTATTCCGCATAAGCCATAAGACCTCTCCTGACAGAAGGCGTAAGCCCGCTTATAGCCTCTAAAACCCTTTTAGCATATTCCTCCACAAGCCTTTCCCCTTCAAGCTCTACCGCATACAGGTTTTTTGAGACCTCCTTTAACTGGCTGCCCACGGGAAAACCAAAGATGCCAGAGATAGAGTGGGCAGGATCTATGGAAACAAGAAGAGTTTTTCCCTCTTGAGAAAGTCTTAGAGCGGTGGCACAGGCAAGGGTGCTTTTTCCCACTCCCCCCTTCCCACCGAAGAAGGCAAGCCTTTTCAGCAGCACGGCAGGAAGTCTATGCCTCCACGCTCAACACCTAGGCTTTTGTGCCAGAGGTGAAATTCCTCAAGAAGATAGGGATACAGGTCAAGCACATATACACCTAAGGGGTTATCAAGACCAAAGTAGTCAAGAAAGACAGAAAAAAGAAGGAGGTCCCTGAGGTGTGCATAGGAGACCTCCACAGGCTTTTTAAAGTGCAGTTCAAAAAAAGCTCGTAAAAACTCCTTCATTTAAGACTAAGCACCCACTTTGCCAGGTCCTTTGCCTCCTGCTCGCTAACATTCTGGGGAGGCATGGGCACATTGCCCCAGGTTCCTACACCACCATTCTTTATTCTTTTGGCAAGTTCCTCTTCCGCTCCTGCCTGTCCTGCAAACTTCTTTGCCACCTCCTTAAAGGCAGGTCCTACTTTCTTTACGTTTATATCATGGCAGGCAAAACAACCCTTTTGCTGGGCAAAGGCTTGCATGTCCTTGACGCCTGCCTGTGCTACCGCCTGCTCTGCAGGCTTGGCTTCAGATTTGGGCTTTTCCTCAGCAGGCTTTTGCTCGCCGGTAGGCTGTTGTTGTCCCGCAGGCTTTTGCTCTTGGGCTGGCTGTTCTGCGGGCTTTTCCTGGCAGGAAAAGGCAAAAAAGGCACCCACCAAGGCTGAAACTAAAAGAACCTTTTTCATGCTACTACCTCCTGCCAAAAAGCATAATAGCAAAAGATGAAATTTTCATTAAAAAATGGCTCCATGTGTTATAATCTACAGCCATGTTAGGCATAAGGGATATTATGGATATACTTCCACATCGCTATCCCATACTTCTTGTGGACAGAATAATTGAGATGGAGCTTGGCAAAAGGATTGTGGGGTTAAAGAATGTATCTGCCAACGAGCCTGTATTTCAGGGGCACTTTCCCGGCTTCCCCCTCATGCCCGGTGTGTATATCCTTGAAGCCATGGCTCAGGTGGGGGGGATTTTGATGATAAAATCTTTGGACTTAGAAATAGGCAGGTATGCCATAGTCTTTGCTGGCATAGATGAGGCGAGGTTTAAAAAGCCCGTGTATCCGGGAGACCAGCTACGTTTGGAGCTTGAGGTTATATACCTGAAAAAGAGCCTTTCAAAGATGAAGGGGAGTGCCTTTGTAGGTTCTGAGCTTGTGGCGGAGGCGATTCTTTATGCGGCTGCAAGGGAGCTGGAAAATCTTAAGAGAGCCTGAGCTTATTCTGGACAGGGGAAGGGCTGTCAGGGGCAAGTCCATACAGGATATCCCAACGAGTTTTTGCAATGTAAAACTACGCAAATGCTCGTTAAGAAAGCTATAAGAGAGTAGCCTCTTTGAGAAGCGTCAGTATTGCCTCTACCTTTTCCTTCTCCTTTTCCAGCTCCTGCGCTGACTGTCTTGCCCTTTCTACCTCTTCCTGAGGTGCCTTTGTCAGGAAGCTCTCGTTGCTGAGCTTTAACCTGAAGCCCTCTAAGGACTTTTCTATCTCTGAGAGCCTTTTTGTATAACTCTGGAGCAGTTCCTCTAACTTTATGCCCTCTGAAAGGGGCAGGTAGAATTCAAAGTCCTTTGAAAAGCCAGCCACACAGCCGGGAGGACGCTCCGATACTTCTTGCAGGCTCTCAAGCTTTGCAAGGCTTAAAAGGTGTGGCATGAACTCTTCCACAAGAGCCTTGCTTTCTCCAGCCCTGTAATACAGCTTTATCTTCCTTGAGGGTTCAATCTTTAGGTCAGACCTCAAAGACCTTATGGCACTTATGACTTCTTTAAGCCTTTCCACCTTCTGATAGAAATCTGGGAAAACCTCTTGAGGGTTAAACTGGGGATATTCGGTCAGGGATATGCTTTCTCTGTGGGCGGTGGGTAGCTGTAGCCACAGCTCTTCGGTTATAAAGGGCATGAAGGGGTGCAGAAGTCTTAAGGTCTTTTCAAATACGTTCAAAAGGGTTGCCTGAGCTGTTAATCTTTCCGCTCTTATGCGTGCAAGTTCCTTCTGTTTTTCTTCTTCGGGTAAGTTTTCATCTACCTTGGCATAGAGCCTTATTTTTGAAAACTCAATATACCAGTCGCAAAACTCAGACCATATAAACTCATAAAGCTCTCTTCCCGCAAGGGAAAACTCATATTCGGAAAGGGCTTTGTTGACCTTCTGGGCTGTCTCGTTTAGCTTCGTAATTATCCATAGGTCTTCCGCCCTTGGTGGAGCACAGTAAGGAAGGTTTGTAAGAAGGTCCTCATCAAGGTTCATGAGGATAAACCTTCCTGCGTTCCACAGCTTGTTGGCAAAGTGCTTATAACCTTCAAACCTCTTTTCAGAAAGCTTTATATCCCTTCCCTGCTGGGTAAGAACCGCAAGAGTAAAACGCAGAGCATCCGCCCCGTAATTTTCAATAATATCAAGGGGGTCTATCACATTGCCCTTGGTTTTGGACATTTTCTGACCCTTCTCGTCCCTCACAAGGGCGTGTATATAAACATCTTTGAAGGGAATATGCTTCATGAAGAAGGTGCCTGCCATCACCATACGAGCCACCCAGAAGAAGATAATGTCAAAGCCCGTCACCAAAAGGTCTGTGGGATAGAGCCTCTCTAAGTCCTTCGTCCTTTCTGGCCAGCCAAAGACACCAAAGGGCCAGAGGGCTGAAGAAAACCATGTATCCAAAACATCCTTTTCCTGCTCCAGGTTTTCCGAGCCACAGCTTTTACACCTGAGGACAAACCTGTATTTCTTTGTCTTGTGGTTATACCTGTATCTGCTTTTCTTCTCAGTAAGTATAGCCATAGGATTTAGGTCCTGAGTGATAAAAAGTCTAAGAGAGTTGGCATCTATGCTTGTTGAGTGATAGGCATGAAAGGCAAAGTTCTTGTAAAAGTCAAGCACGCTCATGTGAGGATGTACGAAGGAGGGTGAATTTAAAAGGTCTGCTACCTCTTCAGGCGTGAATTCCTGCTCTATCTTTGAGTCCGCTATCAGGTTGAATATGAGCCTGTCATAGACCCTTTCAAAGTCTTCGTCGGTAAATAGGTTTTCATGACCGCAGTCTTTACAGTACCACACGGGAATGCGATGACCCCACCATATCTGTCTGGATATGCACCAGTCTCTGAGGTTTTCAAACCACTGAAGGTATATCTTTGCCCAGTTTTCTGGTATAAACCTTATTAGCCCTTCCTTTACTACCCTGACCGCCGTCTCCTTTATGCGGGGGTCTGACACCTTTACAAACCACTGCTTTGAAACAAAGGGCTCTAAAACCGTCTTACAGCGATAACACTTGCCCACCGCATGCCTGTGGCTTTCTATCTTTTCTAAAAATCCCAGCTCTTCAAGCCTCTGGACTATTCTCTTCCTTGCCTCATACCTGTCAAGCCCTCTAAACTCTCCTCCATTCTCGTTTATCTTTGCAAACTGGTCCATTACCTGCACGAAGGGAAGGTTATGGCTTCTGCCTATCTCAAAGTCCAAAGGGTCATGAGCTGGAGTTATCTTTACGGCACCCGTTCCAAATTCAGGCTTTACCCTCTCGTCCGCTATTACGGGTATGAGGTTTGAAACCTTTGAGCCGTCCATGGCTGTCCTTTCCCACTCCACAAGGGGAAGCCTGACCCTTTTGCCCACCAGATGCCTGTATCTTTCGTCCTCAGGATGGACAGCCACCGCCGTGTCTCCAAGCATTGTCTCGGGTCTTGTGGTAGCTACTGTTATATATCCAGAACCGTCCTCTAAGGGATACTTTATGTAGTAGAGCTTTCCCTCCTCTTCTTCATGCTCTACCTCTAAGTCCGAGAGGGCTGTAAGGTCTTTTGGACACCAGTTTACTATGTATTCGCCCCTATAGATAAGTCCTTCTTCGTAGAGCCTTCTGAAGGCATACCGGACAGCCCTTGAAAAGCCCTCATCAAGGGTAAAGCGCTCCCTCTGCCAGTCTACGCTCACACCCAGCTTTGTGAGCTGCTCTCTTATGGCATTTCTGGAAACGGGCACCCACTCCCACACCTTCTTTATAAACTCCTCCCTTCCAAGCTCAAGCCTGCTTATGCCCTTTTGCTGTAGCTGTTTATCCACCACATACTGGGTGGCTATGCCCGCATGGTCAAAACCCGGCACCCATACTACATCTTTTCCTAACATTCTCTGCCACCTGCAGACTATGTCCTGAAGGGTGGCATTAAGGGCATGCCCCATGTGAAGGGAGCCCGTTACGTTAGGCGGTGGTATTACCACAGAAAAGCGGTTTTCAGAAGGCTCCTTAACCGAGTAAAGGGCAAGCTCCACCCACCTTTTTGAGTGCTTCTGTTCTATCTCCTTATGGTTATACTGCCCTATGTCCTTCATAAGAATATAGATTATACAGGGTTAGGGCACAAAAAGACCGGGTGAGCTCTTAATAAGCCTTCCGTCCCTGTCAAAGAGGTAGGTGGAGGGCAGGAAGGTGATGGGTATGTAGTCGTTAAACCTGACGCCCGTGTCTATCAGAGTTATAAACCTTGGCTTTATCCCCAGTTCTTCATAACTTTTCCTGACGTCTTCTGGTTCCATAGCAACCGCGTAAGATATGACCGTATACTCTCCCTTCTTATCTACTATCTCATTCAAGAGCCTTAAATCCCTGCTATGTCCTGCGCATGTCCGGCTCCACACATATAGAATAAGTTTTTTACCCTTGTATTCTCTGAGGTTATGCTCCCTGCCCTCTAAGTCTCTTACAGTTATGGAGGGCAGGCTTTCCCTCATGGTGCAGCAAAGGAGCAAAAGAAAAACAAAAAGCGGTAGTCTTTTAAACGCGAGCAAGTATCTTCTCTTTAAAGTCCGCAAGGGTTGGTTTTATACGCACCGTCTCCTTTAGATGACCTTCCAGTACTTCCATCGTCTTGTAGCCGTTGCCCGTTATATAAGCTACCACCACCTCCTCTTTTCTGAAGGCGCCCCTTTGAGCCAGCTTTTTGAGCACCGCTATGGTGGTACCGCCCGCGGTTTCTGTAAATATGCCTTCTGTTTCCGCCAGCAGTTTTATGCCCTCTATGATTTCCTCATCGGTTGCCGTTTCCCAGTCGCCTCCGCTTTCTCTTGTGGTCTGAAGGGCATATATGCCGTCCGCCGGGTTTCCTATGGCTATGGACTTGGCTATAGTGTTGGGTCTTACAGGTATTATGTAGTCTCTGCCTTCCTTCCAGGCGGTAGCTATGGGAGAACATCCCTGTGCCTGAGCTCCGTAAACCCTTGTCTTCATATCCTCTATAAGACCTACCTTCAAAAGCTCTTTCAAGCCCTTCCATATCTTTGTGATAAGGGAACCTGAAGCGGCGGGTGCCACCACTGCATCAGGAGCTTTCCAGCCTAGCTGTTCTACCACCTCAAAGGCTAAGGTTTTGGAGCCCTCCGCATAGTAGGGTCTTATGTTTATGTTTACAAAAGCCCAGTTGAGCTCACTTGCCACCTCGGAGCAAAGCCTGTTCACATCATCGTAAGTGCCTTCTACAGCCACCACAGTGGGGCTGAAAACCAGGCTTCCGAAAATCTTTTGAGACTCAAGGTTTGCCGGTATGAAGACAAAGCAGTTTAAACCTGCCTGCGCGCTGTGTGCTGCCACCGAGTTGGCAAGGTTTCCTGTGGAGGCGCATGCGGACGTGTCAAAGCCAAACTCTACAGCCTTTGAAAGGGCAACGGAAACCACCCTGTCTTTAAAGGAAAGGGTGGGATGGTTCACCGAGTCGTCCTTTATATACAGGTTTTCAAGTCCTAAAACTTTGCCTAAGTTCTCCGCCTTTCTGAGGGGAGTAAAGCCAGCGGTAAGACCCACCTTTGGCTCCTCAACAGGCAGAAGGTCTATGTATCTCCAGAGACTTTTAGGACCCTCTTCTATCTTCTTCCTGCTTATCCTTTTCTTTATATCATCGTAATCATAGACCACCTCAAGGGGTCCAAAGCAAAACTCGCACACATGCATGGGCTCTACAGGGTATTCCCTTCCGCACTCTCTACATTTGAGCCCCAGCACTTTTGCCATCTTGCTACCTCCACAGATTTAAGAAAGTTTATTATAATATAGAGCGAGGTCAAGGGTATGACCAACGCAGAGCTGTTTGAAAAAGCAAAAAAGCTTATGCCGGGTGGTGTAAGCTCACCTGTGAGAGCCTTTAAGGCGGTTGGAGGTGAGCCCATCATAGTTTCAAAGGCTCAGGGTTCAAGGCTCTGGGATGTGGAGGGGAAAGAGTATATAGACTTCTTAATGTCCTGGGGACCCCTCATCTTAGGACATGCCCATCCAAGGGTTGTCAGAGCTATAGAGGAGCAGGCAAGAAGGGGGCTATCTTACGGTATTACCAATGAGCATGAAATAAAACTTGCGGAGCTTGTGGTGGATAGCATGCCCTCCGTCCAGATGGTGAGGTTTGTTTCTTCAGGTACGGAAGCCACCATGTCCGCCATAAGGCTTGCACGAGGCTACACGGGAAGGAAATACATAGTCAAGTTTGACGGATGCTACCACGGGCATGCGGATAGCCTTCTGGTAAGCGCAGGTTCAGGTGTGGCAACCCTTGGTATTCCCGGCACGCCCGGAGTGCCAGAAGAGATAGCAAGCCTTACCCTTGTGCTACCTTACAACAACCCTGCAGCCCTTGAGGAAGCCTTTGAAAAGTATGGAGAGCAGATAGCCTGCGTGATAGTGGAGCCGGTGGCGGGTAATATGGGTGTTGTCCTGCCAAGAGAAGGCTTTTTAGAAAGGCTCAGGAACCTTACCCTGAAGTATGGTGCCCTCCTTATATACGATGAAGTGATAACAAACTTCAGGCTTTCAAGGGGAGGTGCCCAGGCATATTTTGGCATAGACCCGGATATTACATGCATGGGCAAGATTCTGGGTGGTGGTATGCCTCTTGGAGCCTATGGAGGAAAAAGGGAAATAATGGAAAAGGTGGCACCCGAGGGACCCATTTATCAGGCAGGAACCCTTTCTGGCAACCCCTTCTCCATGGTGGCGGGCATAGCTACCCTTACACAGCTCTTTGAAGAAAACCCCTACGAAAGGCTTGAAAAACTTACGCAGAGGCTAACAGAAGGCATATCCAGAATACTCAGCCATAAGGGCATACCTCACAGGATAAACAGGATAGCCTCCATGTTTACCGTCTTTTTCACAGAGGAGGAGGTTTATGATTATGAGACTGCCAGAAGGTCAGACAGGGAGCTGTTTGGTAGGTTTTTCAGAGCCTTGCTGAGAGAGGGCATTCTCATACCGCCCGCACAGTTTGAGGCATGGTTTTTAAGCACCGCACACACGGAGGAGGATATTGACAGGGCTTTAGAGAAGATAGAAAGGGCTGTGTCATCACTTTAAAAGCTCGGAATAAACATAGTAGTTGTATAGGACCTTTTTTACATAGTTCCTTGTCTCGCTGATGGGTATAGTTTCTATAAAGAGGAAGTCATCCTCGTGGGGATACCAGCTTCTAACCTTGCTTGGTCCTGCATTATAGCTTGCTATGGCTCTTATAAGGTCTCCACTCCATTTATCAAGCAGGTACCTGAGGTAGGCGGTGCCGAGCCTTATATTGGTTTCCGGGTCATAAATATTTTTTAGCCTTATGCCCTCCTTGTTTGCCACATAACGGGCTGTGCTGGGTATAAGCTGCATCAGCCCCATGGCTTTAGCTACGGAAACCGCATATGGGTCAAAAAGGCTCTCCTGTCTCATTATTCCGTATATAAGCGCCGGTTCAACCGCATATTCCTGCGAGGCTCTTTCCACAAGTGAGCTGTAAGGTGTGGGAAAGGCTACGGCACCGTATACTAAGCTGGCATAGCCGTAATTCTTTACCGCCAGCCTTATGGCAAGGTATGGGTCAAGCTTAGACAGGGCTATAAGGTCTCCGGCGGAGAACTCCTTATTTCTTTTCAGGGCTTCAAGCCTTGCATACTGAGGAAAGCCCGCATACCATATGGCTTTTATCCTTTCCACCCTGCCCCGTCTTCTATCCTCCTCCATAACTACCTTTAGAGCCTTGCTGGCTACAGGGACACCCAGCATCCTGCTGGCAACCGCCGAATAAAAACCGGCTCCATTGCTTGCCTTTATAAGGTACTGGGTGCTGTTCTCCATACCCAAGGCAAAGGCGGACTTATATGCCCAAAAATAGCTTGCTGACCTGTCTTCCTTTGTATTGGCGAGGGGAGCGGAATTAAGGAAGTGTTCAAGAGCCTTTGAGTAGTTCCTTAAGGCATAGTAGGTAAGCCCCAGGTTAAACTCTCTACTGTAGGAGGTTTCCATGCCTTCAAAGTATTTAATGGCTTCTTCATACGCGCCGCTTACGAGGCTTTTCCTTCCCATCCTGAAAAGAGCCTCAGACAGAAGGCTTCTGTCTGAAATCTCAGAAAGGAGCTTTTCTGACCTTTCCCTCTGCCCCTTTTCGAAGTAAAGAAGGGAAAGCTCTACCTTCGCCTTCTCTACAGGACAGGTTTCGAAGACTTCAAGAGCCTTCTCTGTTTCTCCTAAGGCTTTATGGGATAAACCCAGCAGGAAACAAACCTTGCCATAGTCCCCATCTTTAAGAAGGCTTAAGACCTCCCTGTAGAACCTTCTTCTGAATAGCTCCTGAGCCACCATCAAAGCTTCATCGGTGCTGAGGCTCACCTCCCACACAAAGTCCTTAAAAAGGGCAGGAGCCTTCAGCAGTGCAGTTTTCTTGTCAAGGTTTAGCTCCTTCCAGAGCCTAACATAGTCCTCTCTCAGCTCATCGCTGGTGAGGTTTTTAGGCTCTACTCTATGTATAAGGCTTATAGCCTCCTCCCGCCTGCCTTCCCTGACAAGCTCCCTTGCAAGCATTACTCTGAGGTCGTCCGCAAAGACCGCTTCAGGGTATTCCTTTAGTATCCTGTATGCTACAGAGCTATCCTTTGTCCGCAGATAAGTGTTTAGAAGCCTGTATTCTTCCGGCAGGCTTGCATATGCCTGAAGTGCTATCAGTATGAATATTAGTAAAAAGGCCATGCGTACCCCCTTCTTTACGATTAAAATTTATACCATGAGAGCCTTCCTTGCCCTACTTATTTTTGCTTTAGCCTATGCTCAAGAAATAAGGGTTTCCACCATTGTTCAGGGCAGGGTGGAAAGGTTATTTGTTAAGGAGGGGCAGAGGGTAAAGAAGGGGGACATGCTTGTGATGATAGACCCTACCCTTTACAGCACCCAGAGGGAAAGCCTTCTGGCTCAGCTAAAAGCTCAGGGCGTGGTTCTTGAAAAGGTGGAGAAGGACTTCAGAAGATACGAAGAGCTTTGGAACAGGGGTCTGCTTTCCAGGAGCGAGTATGAGGACTGGAAGGGCAAATATGAGAAAGAGCTTAGAAACTACGAGAGTTTAAAGGCGCAGCTTGAAAGAGTAGAAAGGCTCATAGAATACTGTCAAGTAAAGGCGCCCACCTCAGGCGTTATAAAGAGAATATATGTGAGAGAAGGAAGCTTTGTTAATGGAACTTTGACGGCGGAAACCCTGCTGACCATAGAGGAGAGATAAGATATGGCAAAACATAGAAGGGGGAAGCTAAAGGTAGAGCATACCCTTTTAGAGGGTTTGGAGGAGTATATTAATAAGCTGTCAGGGCTTGATGTGGTAAGTGCGATAATACCGGGCAGAATATCCCGCCAGAACTCGGGCAGAGGCTCTAAAGGTCTTTTTATAAAGTACAGAACCACTTCAGGCTACAAGCTCCTTTATAAGAACGGCACCTCTGTACAGGAGCTTTTTGTGGTTTCCTCCAAACCTGATGAGTTTGAAAGGCTTTTTAAGGAGCTTTTTACCTGACCACCTCCCACTCGGTGATTAGATGGTTTCCCCTTTTGAAGTGGGCTCTTAGCCTCAAGTGAAGTAGGTTCTTAAGGCTTTTGAAGCCCTCACCACCCACAAGGGTAGGCACGTTCTCTCCGCCCACAATAACAGGCAGGTGTATGAGCCTAATCTCATCCACATAGCCCCTTCTGATAAACTCCCAGTTTATGGAGGCACCACCCTCCACCATAAGGCTCCTTATACCTCTTTCATAAAGCATGGGCATAAGCCTGTCAAAATCCACCAGCTCCTCACCCACCACCCACACCTCCGCACCTAAGGCTTTAATTTTCTCTATCCTTTCCTCTGGCGCCCTTTGAGTGGAAACTATTATGGTGGGTGCCTCCTTTGAAAAGATGTTGGCATCAAGAGGCACGTTGGCGGTGGAACAGGGTATGATGCGGGTTGGGTTCTTGCCCTCCGCGTACCTTACAGTAAGGCTTGGGTTATCTGTCCTTACCGTCTCACAGCCCACCATTATACCGTCCACCTTAGCCCTTATCTCATGAAGATACCTGTATGCTTCCTGGTCCATGAGGCTCATAAGCTCTTTGCTGGAAGCCCCCCTGTAAAGGGTCAGTTTTCCGTCCACGCTAACCTCTGAGACGATTATCACATAGGGCCTCATTCGTAATCTCTCCCGTAGTGCTTGTATAAGTATAGTATCCTGAGAGTTAGAGACGCAAGGGTAAGAACCGCAATGAGCTTTATGCCAAAGGCAAGCCCAAGAGGTGCGTTTAACCTCTCTAACACCGCAAAGAGCATAAGGGTAATATGGGTTTCCGGCCTTCCAAAGAAGCCTACACCTTCCAAGGGATCCCTTATCTTACCCTTTTCACGTTCCTGATAGCCTACCTCAGCATAAACGACCGGTTTTATAAAAGAGTGGAGCATGGAGGCGGTTATAACCGTTATGGCCGTAAGAGGTCCTGCATAAAAGTAGCCAACAGTTCCAAGCACAAAGCCATCAACCCATTTGTCCGCAAGCCAGTCAAAGACGGCGCCAAACTTGGAAGCCCTGTCGGACATACGCGCCACCATCCCGTCCGCAAGGTCAAAGATACCGGACAGAAGAAGAAAGGCCACTGCGGTCAGCATCCTCCCCTGATAGAAGGCGTAGGCGCAGGCCATGCCAAAGAGGACGGAAAGAAGGGTTATGAGGTTTGGCGGAAAATGCAGCCTGTAAAGGGCTACGCCAATAGGCTCATAGACCTTCTTTAAGCTTTCCCTTCTCTTTGTTAAGTTCATTTGAGCTCCTTACCGGTAATCCAGGGCATCATGCGCCTTAGCTCTTCACCCACCTTCTCTATCAGGTGTTGCCTGTCCCTCTCTAAAAGAGCGTTAAAGACGGGTCTTCCTGCTTGGTTTTCAAGAACCCATTCGCGAGCAAATTCACCCGTTTGGATTTCTCTTAGGATTTCTTTCATCAGGGGTTTAACAGCCTGATATATCCTTTCCCCGCGCGTCACGTCTCCATACTTGGCAGTGTCCGATATGGAATACCTCATACCCGCTATGCCATACTGGTATATGAGGTCCACAATGAGCTTTAGCTCATGAAGGCATTCAAAGTAAGCCACCTCAGGCTGATATCCTGCCTCTACAAGGGTTTCAAAGCCTGCCTTGATGAGGGCTGTGGCACCACCGCACAGAACAGACTGCTCTCCAAAGAGGTCCGTTTCCGTCTCTTCTTTGAAGGTGGTCTCTATCACTCCTGCTCTCGTGGCACCAAGAGCCTTTGCATAGGCAAGAGCCTTATCCTTACAGGTGCCTGTTGCATCCTGATATACGGCTACAAGGGCTGGAACGCCCTTACCCTCTTCATACATCCATCTGACTAAATGTCCGGGTCCTTTGGGCGCCACCATAAAAACATCTACATCCTTTGGTGGCACGATTTGTTTGAAATGTATGTTAAAGCCATGGGCAAAGGCAAGGCTTTTTGAGCCATCTAAGTAAGGCTGAACGCTTTCCCTGTATAGCTGAGGCTGGACCGTGTCAGGTGTGAGAAACATTATTATGTCCGCCTCCTGCACTGCCCTTTCTGGCGTATATACAGGAAAGCCGTCCGCAATAGCCTTAGCCCTTGACTTGCTACCCTCATGAAGCCCGATAACCACCCTTATACCGCTGTCCCTGAGGTTTAAGGCATGAGCATGTCCTTGACTGCCGTATCCAAGAATGGCAACTGTTTTTCCTATGAGAGGTTCAAGGCTTGCATCCTGGTCGTAGTATACCTTTGCCATCTCTGACCTCCAGCGATTTTAAAGCAATTATACACTACTTTTCAAACCTGAAAAAGACAGAAAGGGATGTCCTTCCTATTTTATACCTGCTTATCAAGAGCTTATCCCTGAATTGCTTTGGTATTCTTGCGTAGGTTTCTGTTAAAACAACCGCAGGCATCACATCAAGACCCAGCTCTTCACCTTCAAGCACAAAGCCATCTCTTTGGAGTAGCTCTTCAATACCCTTCCTTGAAAGCACCTTAAAAAATATTAGCTGTCTTCCCCCATCTCTATCTTTTTTTACCCTTGAGCCTTCAGAAAGCCTTACCTCTTGCCTTTTTGAAAAGAGAAGCCCCTTCTTTTTATAAAGCACGCTTATAAAACCCTCTTCAAGCCTGAACTCAAGACCCTCATAAGCCCTTTCTAACTCTTCTGGGCTCAGCTTTATTTCAAGCTCAGCATCTATAAGATTGCCAAAATTTAATAAGTCCTCTATCAATATGCCCATAATGATAAAATATAAACCAATAAAGCACATGAAAGAGTGCAAAATTCACCTGAAGCTAAGAAGAGGACTACCTCTGGAGGACCGGGAAGTCAAGCTTTTAGGTAATATTATCCGTGAGGAGCTTAAGTTTTTGCTTAGGAATAACATACTTCCCACGCCAAAAAACTATGAGAGGTGGTTTTTCGTCTTCTGCCACTATTTAGAAGAAGGAAGGCTTCCTTCCGATGCGGAGCTTATAGAGGTATATCACGAGCTTTACAAGGATGAAAAGGTAAGCGAAGTAAAGTTTGATTTAGAAACTACTCTCGAGGTGGTTGCCAGGCTTGTTGAGGATTTCCATAAGCTTATAAAAGAGCAGGGTGAGTTTGTAAAAGTTAAAGAGGCAGAGCTAAGCAGTCTAGAAACAGAAGCTTTAAAAACAGAGCTTGCTCCTATATTGATGGAGCTCTTGATGCATATAAAGGATATTAAGGCTCAGAACCAAGCCTTCCTTAGAAAGATAGAAGAACAGCAGAAGACCATTAAAGAGTTAAAAACAAAACTTGAAAAAGCGGAGACGGAGGCAAACCTGGATTATCTTACAAACACCTTCAACAGACGTTCCTTTGAAAGGGCTTTAAAGGAAGCTTTTGAGGAATACAGGAAGGGTGCTTCTCCTTTCGCCCTCATATTTTTAGATATTGACGGTTTTAAGTTCATTAACGACACCTACGGGCATAGTGTGGGTGATATTATCTTGAAAAGAGTGGCATATGCATTGAGGCAGAACCTCAGAGCCAGGGACATACTGGCAAGGTGGGGAGGCGATGAGTTTGCGGTATTGATGCCGGGGGCTGATAAAGGGACCGCTGTAAAGGTGGCTGAAAGGTTGAGGGAGGCAGTGGAGGCTATGGAAATAAAGTATGAGGGAAAGTCCTTGAGTATATCACTGAGCTACGGCGCCGTCCATGTGCAGGAAGGTTTTAACAGTGTGGAGGAGATGGTTAAAGAGGCGGACAGGCTCATGTATGAATACAAGAAGAAGAAAAAGGGCTAAAGAAGCCTTTTTGTCTCTCTCCTAAAGGCAAAGTAAAAGATTGCAGCTCTTAAGGTCGTTTCAAGGCTCATAAAGAACCATGGCACAAGAGGATGGTGGAAGAGTTTCAAAAAAAGCATAGAAGGGATTATACGAAAGAGCCAGAAGGAAGAGAGGTTTACAAATAAGGGTATCTGTGTCTTACCCATGCCCTTGAGAGCTCCTGAAAAAACGCTGGCATAAGCCATGGAAGGCTGAGAGAGGGCAACCACTATAAGGTAGAGAACCGCATAGTTTATGACCTCTGGGTCTCTTGTAAATATTAAAGAAAATTGATGGGAAAAGAGGGCTATAACAAGACCCATAAAGCCCATCACTAAGGCGGTAAAGTGGGTGGTTAGCCTTATGCCATAATCAAGCCCCCTGTAGTTTTTTGCTCCATAGTTCTGTCCTGAAAGAGTGGTGCTTGCCACAAGCATACCAAAACCTATCATGAAGGAGACGCTTTCCACCCTAAGACCCACCTGATGGGCGGCAAGCACCTTGTCTCCAAAACGTGCGGAAAAGCCCACAAATATGTTAAAGGAAAGGCTTGTGAAAGCCCTTTCTAAGGCTGTAGGAAAGCCTATGCGGAGCATCTGAAGAAGTACCTTTGGGTCAAAGTTATAGCTTATGGGGAAGGGCTTTTTATGTTTTATGTAAAGGTATATGTAAAAGAAAAGACCTACGATTTCTGAGAGGGCTATGCCCCAGCCTGCACCCTCCACTTCCAGCCTTGGAAAGCCAAAATGTCCGTATATAAGCAGGTAGGCACTAAGTATGTTTGTGATATTCATCAAAAGGGCAACCTTAAAGGGGGTTTTTGTATCCCCAAAGCCGTTGTAGCCGGCATACAAAGTGTTGGTGGCAAAGCCTACGGTTATGAAAAGGAAGACGGGCTTTAGATAGCCCTTTGAAAGCTCAAGGACTGTCTGAGAAGCTCCAAAGCTTTTCATAAGAAGGCTCACAAGCTCAACGCCGTAGAAAGTCAGGGGAAGGGCTATAACCGTAGAAAGCAAAAGCCCCCACAGAAGCACGGGCGATGGGTCTTTGCCAGCACCTACCCTTTGGGCTACAAGCACAGAGGTGCCTGTATATGGAAGAGCCATCAGCGAGTATATAAACCATAGCATGCTGGCAGAGTAGCCCACTGCCGCCACCGCACTGGCGGAAAGTCCAGAGACCAGTATTATGGAAAAGGCGCTTTCTATCGTATAAAGAAGGTTTGAAAGCACTACAGGAAGAGCAAGTTTAACTACCCTTCTCAGGACGGAAATTTTACTCTCCGATGGGTCGATGAGCAGCTTACTTGGCATAGGCTTTCATTATAGCCATGGTTTTTTCATACCCAAGCCTGTATATATCCTTTGCCCTGTGAAGGCTGTAAGGTGAGTAGCCATAAAGGTCAGGCTCTATAACCACATGGCACATCTCTTTTCTCTTTTCCACGTTGGACCTGACTGCTAAGAGGAAGCTCCTTAAAAGCAGTTGAAGTATGTTGTTTACCCTTTCTTCAGACATGGGGTTTACATCCACGCCCACAATTAATCCTTCCCTTCCGAGTAGAGGCTCCACGGGCAGGTTGTTAGTTATTCCACCGTCTATCAAGAAGAGATTCTGGTATCTTACCGGCTCAAAAATGCCCGGCAGGGCACAGCTTCCCAGAAGGGGACCAAAAAGCTCGCCCTTATCAAAGTAGAGGGTTCTGCCAGTCCTTACCTCCAAGGCGCACACATAAAGAGGCTTTTTAAGCTCCTCAAAGCTTCTGGTTGAAAGCATGCTCCTTAAATACCTTTCTGCCTCTCTTAAAGAAAAGAGACCCAGCTTTGGTATTTTCGGTCTTAAGAACTTGAGCCAGTCCTTAGATAATACCACCCTGAGCATCTCTTCGGGGCTATAGCCCTCGCAGTAAAAGGCTCCTACAAGGGCACCTGCACTAACGCCACTTATGGAGGTTATTTCAAAGCCAAGCTCCTCTAAAGCTTTTATAACACCTATGTGAGCTACACCCCTTATTGCCCCTCCGGAAAGCACCAAATTAACCTTCATAGCTCAAGAGAACCACACAGAGGCAGGCTATACCCTCTTCCCTGCAAAAGCCTTCCCTCCTTTTGCCCTTTAGGGATATGTTTTCCTCCGCTAATCCAAGAAGTTCAGAAAGCCTTTTTCTTATGGCTTGCTTGTAAGGTGCTATTTTGGGCTCATCTGTTATAAGCACACAGTCAATGTTTATAAGGCGAAAGCCCCTTTCTTTTGCTCTTCTTAGAGCTTCCTTCAAAAAGACTTCCGAACCTGCACCCTTCCACTTCTCGTCAGTGTCTGGAAAAAGCTGTCCAATATCCTCTTCACCCACAGCCCCAAGCAGGGCGTCTGTTATGGCATGCAAAAGCACATCACCGTCCGAGTGTCCTTTTAAACCCTTGGGATAGTCTATTTTTACTCCACCCAAAAGGAGGGGTTTTCCCTCCTCAAACTCATGAGAATCAAAGCCAAGACCCACTCTAATCATGCGGGGTTGAGAAACTGCATGAAGAAAAAGATAAGCCAGCCAGTTATGGCTACATAGAGCCATACAAAGGCAGTTATAGGGGCTATTTTCCTATGCCTTTCAAAGACACATTTAAGGGCGTATCTGAGGGTTATCACCGCAAGAGGAAAGTTTATAATGGCAAGGAGGGTATGAG
Source organism: Aquificota bacterium (assembly GCA_030549905.1). Taxonomy (GTDB): domain Bacteria; phylum Aquificota; class Aquificia; order Aquificales; family Aquificaceae; genus Pampinifervens. The sequence goes on from JAUQQK010000021.1 coordinate 17,732, forward strand.
ACCATAGAATAAAGAGGAAAAGCCCCCTGTAAGGACCCTCATACCTTCCGTGTGGCACAAGTCCTTGAGACTGAAGGTAGTTTCTTAGTACATAAAGAAAAACAAAAAGGAGGGCAAAGACAGAGGCGGTTATCATGGCTCTTCTGTGGGCTTCTCTTTTTCCTTTTTTTATAAAGAAAAGACCCAGCAGTATGGAAAGACCGCTTACGGAAATTGCTAACATACTCAGAAGGTTTATTATGGTAGTCATGAGGAAATATTATAGTGGTCTTATCTGTTTTGTGTTAGTATTGTATAAACATGGGGAGGTTTTTGCCTTTTCTTATATGGTTCAAGAACTATGACGCAAATACTTTAAAGGCGGACCTTATAGCGGGTCTTACGGTGGCTGTTGTTCTGGTACCTCAATCTATGGCTTATGCCCTTATAGCAGGTCTTCCACCCGTGTATGGGCTTTACGCCGCCTCCATACCTGTGATAATTGCCGCCCTTTTTGGAAGTTCTCCACAGCTTGCCACCGGACCGGTTGCCATAGTGGCTTTTCTAACTTTTAGCTCTCTCATAAGCTACGCAAAGCCCGGTGAAGAAAAGTTTATAGAGCTTGCCATACTTATGGCTTTCCTTGTAGGTATAATCCAGCTCTTTATGGGTCTTTTCAGGCTCGGTTTTCTCGTTAGCTTTGTATCCCATGCGGTAGTTTTAGGCTTTACAAACGCTGCGGCAATAATCATAGCCAGCACGCAGGTGCCAGCCCTTTTGGGCATAAAAGTGGAACAGAAGGAGCTTATATTTCAGAACATTTACGAAATAGTAAAAAACCTTCCCAGCACAAACCCCTACACTCTCACCATAGGGCTTTCTTCCATAGTTATCATACTTGGTCTTAGAAAAATAAACAGGAACTTTCCCTCAGCTCTTTTTGCGGTGGTGCTTTTTACTACTCTTTCTTACTTTTTCTCCTTTGAAAGCTACGGCATAAAGCTTGTAGGAGATATCCCTAAGGGGCTACCCTTCCCCTCTATGCCCACCATAGACCTTGACCTCCTTGACAGGGTTTTGGGCAAGGCTTTTATCATAGCTGTGGTGGGTTTTATGGAAGCATACGCCATAGCCAAATTTATAGCGAGCCAGACAAAACAGAAGCTTGATGTAAATCAAGAGCTAATAGGTCAGGGTCTTGCAAACCTTGTGGGTTCTTTCTTTAAAAGCTTTCCAGTCAGCGGTTCTTTTTCACGCTCAGCGGTGAATTTTCAGGCTGGGGCAAAGACGGGCATGTCTAACATAATAAGCGCCCTGTTTGTGATAACCACACTCCTCTTTGTAGCTCCACTTCTTTATTACCTGCCAAGGGCGGTGCTGTCGGCAATAGTGATAACTGCGGTTATAGGACTCATACAGCCTAAGAAAATTCTTCACCTTTGGAGGACGAATAAGTATGACGGCATATCCGCCCTTGCCACCTTCTCCCTTTCCTTTATTATGAAGCCCGATTATGCCATCTTCATAGGTATCTTTATATCCCTTTCCCTCTTCCTTTGGAGAAGCCTGCATCCGAGGATAGTGGTGCTTGCAAGAGACCCGGCTACCAAAACCTTTGTTAATGCAGAAGCCACAGGGCTACCCACATGCCCGCAATTAGAGTTTGTAAGACCAGAAGCCTCTCTGTATTATGCCAATGCGGAAAATGTGCTGGAAGAATTAAAACAGATGGCTACTGCAAAACCAGCTTTGAAATATTTAGTGATAGATGGTGAGTCCATAAACTATATGGACGGCACCGCCCTTGAGCTTTTGGAGGAATTCGTAGAAGAGCTGAGAAAAAAGAATGTAGAACTTGTTTTTGTAAACCTTAAGAGACCAGTGGTTGAGAGCATGGAAAGGTATGGTCTTCTTAAAAAACTTGGAAAGGAAAACCTCATGCCTTCAAAAGGGTATGCCCTTGGTGAGCTCTTCAAAAGAATAGACCATAGCTACTGTGTGAGAATGTGCCACTACGCTTTATTCTCTGAATGCTATACAATAAAGGAGTACGTTGAGTTTAAGCAAAGCTCTAAAAACCCAATAAAGGAGCTGTACGAAAGGCTTTCTGAGTATGAAGATATAGAAGTCTTTGTGGGCAAAGGTTATGGGCTTTTGCTTCTGAAGGCGGAGGGCGTAGAGATAGAGCTGAAAGTCTCTGACTTTTACACAGACGGAAGAGGTTTTTATGTGCCTTCCAGCAAGCTACTCAGAAAGGATGGTCAGGTTATATCTTTAGGTCTTCTATGCAATCAGAAGGCTTGTAATATGAAAAATGGCTTTGTCTTTCTTGGGGCTGATATAGAAGATATGCACAAAAACCTTGTGAAGCTAATAAAATAAAAAGCCCCCTTGCGGGGGCTTTGCTTTTAGTCAAGTTCTGGCATTTCGGGGGCGGGAGCCTTTTCCTTCTTGTCCTCCGGTATTTCAGCCACGAGGGCTTCAGCGGTGAGCATGGTGCCAGCCACAGAAGCTGCGTTCTGTATGGCAGTCCTTACCACCTTGGTGGGGTCAATTATGCCAGCCTCTACCATGTCCTTATATTCACCGGCTGCCGCATCAAAGCCCCAGTTCTTGCCCTTTTCCTTTCCAAGCTGTAGCACCTTCTCAAGCACCACATAACCTTCATATCCTGCGTTCATGGCTATCTGCCTGAGGGGTGTCCTACAAGCCTTTTTGACTATGTCAATGCCCACCTGCTGGTCAGCGTTATCCACCTTGAGGTCCTCAAGAGCCTCTGAAGCCCTCACTAAAGCCACACCACCGCCGGGCACTATGCCTTCTTCCACCGCCGCTTTGGTAGCATGCACCGCATCCTCAACCCTTGCCTTCTTTTCTTTTAGCTCCGCCTCAGTGGCAGCACCAACCCTTATTATCGCCACACCACCGGCAAGTTTGGCAAGCCTTTCCTGTAGCTTTTCTCTGTCATAGTCAGAGGTGGTTTCCTGTATTTGCTTCTTTATCTGCTCTATCCTGCCCTGTATGGCTTCCTTGGAACCCTTACCACCCACTATGGTGGTGTTCTCCTTATCCACTATCACCTTGTCAGCCCTGCCAAGCATATCAAGGGTTACACTTTCAAGCTTTATACCAAGCTCTTCCGTTATGGCGGTTCCTCCGGTGAGTATGGCTATGTCTTGCAGGTAGTCCTTCCTCCTCTGACCAAAGCCGGGAGCTTTTACTGCGCATGCCCTTATCACACCCTTTATGTGGTTCACCACAAGGGTTGCAAGGGCTTCCGCTTCTACATCCTCCGCTATTATGAGTATAGGCTTTCCAGCTCTTACCACCTGCTCCAGCACGGGCAGTAGGTCTTTCACGTTGGAAATCTTCTTTTCATATATCAGAATGTACGGGTCTTCTAACACGGCCTCCATCTTGTCTGGGTTTGTTATAAAGTATGGAGACAGATAGCCCCTGTCAAACTGCATACCCTGAACCGTCTCTAAGGTGGTCTGTGCGGACTTGGACTCTTCTACCGTTATCACACCGTCCTTTCCGACCGCTTCCATGGCGTCCGCTATTATCTTTCCTATCTCAGGGTCGTTGTTGGCGGATATGGTAGCAACCTGTTCTATCTCCTTCCTTCCGCTCACAGGTATGGATAGTTTCTTTATCTCTTCTATTACTCTTTCCACCGCCTTGTCAATGCCCCTCTTGAGGTCCATAGGGTTAGCACCGGAGGCTATAGCCTTCAGACCTTCCGTGAAGATGGACTGTGCAAGCACGGTTGCGGTAGTGGTTCCGTCCCCAGCCACGTCTGCCGTCTTGGAAGCTACTTCCTTGACCAGCTGGGCACCCATGTTCTCATAAGGGTCTTTTAGCTCTATTTCCTTTGCCACTGTTACACCGTCCTTGGTCACCAAGGGGGTGCCCCACTTCTTTTCAATTATCACCTCTCTACCCCTTGGTCCAAGGGTAACCTTGACTGCGTTGGCGAGCTTGTCCACGCCCGCCTTAAGCCTTGCCCTTGCGTCCTCTCCGTAAATAACCTTCTTTGCTGCCATGCTTACACCTCCTTTTTAAGATTTTTATTGTTCAATTATGGCAAGCACTTCATCTTCTGACATGATTAAAAACTTTTCGCCATCAAGCTCCACTTCTGTGCCTGCATACTTGTTAAAAACTACCTTATCCCCCACTTTAACCTTAGGTGGGAGCACCTGACCGTTTTGCAATACTTTGCCATCGCCCACTGCTATAACTTCACCCATCTGCGGCTTTTCCTTGGCTGTGTCTGGTATGATTATGCCAGAGGCAGTCCTTTGCTCCTGCTCTTCATACCTCTTTACTACAATCTTGTCATACAAAGGTCTCAGCTTTGCCATGTTCCACCTCCTTTTAAAGGGTTTTTACGAATAGATATTATATTAACATCTTCCCTCCTTGTCAAGGGGTTTCGTAAAAATTTTTTAGTGTGATATACTTAGATTTATTTAGCATGGAGACAGAATATAAATACTCAGGAAGCTTTTCAAGATGGTTAACTATGGCGGGCTGTTATGGTAGTTTGTATGGAGGAGAGAAAATAAAAAAAAGGGTGGGCTAAAACCCACCCTCAGGGCTGCGCGAAATGTTTAAATTTTACACATCGCATCCTCATTAGTTTCAAAGTTATCAGTAATTACTTCATTAGCATTCCTTGAGCCGTTTCCGTTTGCATCATACCAGACCATCTCTTTACTATTGACCGCCTCAAAGTGAAGTATTCTATTATTGATAGTTATAT
>JAUQQK010000022.1:0-17558 GCA_030549905.1 Aquificota bacterium
TCTAAGGTACTCTCTAACAAAGCCGAAGCTACCCGCGGAAAGGTTATAGCTATACCTTAGTTTGTTGCTCGGAGGTTTTACCCTAAGTTTTATTGAGCCACCTATATCTACGTAGAAAGGTGACCTCTTTCCTACCGCTCCCCTCTCTACTGTGATGCTTTCAAGGTTTTCTACATCCACGTACTCATGCGGATATAAGGCAAAGTTTCCCGAGTCATTTAAAGGCATACCGTCTAAGGATACGCCTATCTGCGTATTATCAAAGCCCCTTATTCTGATAGAACCTCCACCAAGACCGTAAGGGTCGTCCGTCTGCACGTTCAAGGATGGTGTGAGTTCTACCGCTTTGAAGATGTTTACGGAGCCCGCACCCGCCTGTTTTGTAAGCTCTTCGCCTTTTATAGTGGTTTCCGTGCGCGGAGTTGCGGTTTTTTTCTCAACAGGTAGTTTTTGTCTTTCTTCCTCACTCCTCTTTTCTTTCACTTCTACCTGTATCTGAGTTTCTTGAGCCAGCGCGTTCAAACAGGTAAGAGACAGAACAGCACTGATGAGGTACCACCTTTTCATCGTTTACCCCCTCTACGATTTCGTTCTATATACTATGGGTTTTTTGTTAAGGTTTTATTAAGCCTCTGTTAAAGTTTTGTTAAACAAAGAGCCTATTTAGAGTATCAAGCACTGTAAGGTAGTCTCCTTCTACTCTTAGCCTGCCTTCCAAAAGATACCTTACCGCTTTTGAGGGCTTTTCTATAAGTCTTAGAAGGTCTTTGTATGCTACTATTACCTTGTTTTTTACTTTTACTGAGTCTTCTACGAAGTGTATGCCTTCTTGATTTATGAGAAAATAGAAGTTTTTACTGTCTTCTAACCTTACCTCCAGAAGGATAGGCTCCTTTATCTTTTTGAAGGCTTCCTTGTGCTTTTCCTGCGTATGATGAGCTAAAAGTTTCAGCTTCCTTAATACTTCTTCAGTACTCACTCTCAAGACTTATAACCTTCTCGTCTTGAGATAGCCTTCTTACTATCTCCTCTAACACCTCAGAGGCTCTTTCCTCGGTGGAGTATATTCCGAGTACCGCAGGAAGCAGAGGCTGGCTCATGTAAGCCACCACCTTATACACTATCCTTTTCTTGCCCTCCACCTCTATCTTTGTTTCCTCCACAGAAAGAGATATTAGGTGGAGGGCGTTTAAATACCTTCCGCTTCTTGTTTTAATAAAGTTCATTCTTGTTTTTTCTCCTCTTCTTTTTGTTCTTCCTTAAAAGCCTTCTTTGCACCTTCCACCGCACCCTCTACTGAGTATTTGACCACCTTAAGAGCCTTTTCACCTATCTCCGCTGCGGTTTTAACGATATCTTTGCTTAAGTCTAACACCTTGTTTAGAGCCTCTGAGGGTAGTTCTTTGAGGCTTTTTTCTTCTGTGGCTCCCAGCTTCTTCTTTAGTTCTTCCAGCTCTTGCTTTATTTTTTCTAACTCCTGAGCTAAGTCTTTTCTTTCTTCCATGATGTTACCTCCTTTTGGGTTTTTTTATTGAGTATATACTTAAGGCTACGGTAACGCCGTTATTTATAAGAGTAGAAATAGTAGGTCCAAAGAAACCCACCACAGAGCCAAATAAACCTACCGTGTTGGCAAAAGTATTTATGGTGTATATCTTCCTTAGCTTTTCCATCGTATATTCCGAAAGCTCCACCACATCTATTAAGTGCCAGAGGCTATCTCCTATCACTATATCTGCCACTTCTATGGCTATGTCTGTACCGCTTCGTAGGGAAATACCTACGTGAGCGGAAGTTAAAGCTGGAGAGTCGTTCACTCCATCACCAACAAAGGCTACTATTCTACCCTTTCCCTTTAGCTCTTCCACAATCTTCGCTTTTTCCGCAGGAAATACACGTGCATAAAACTCATCAATACCCAACTCTTCTGCTATATACTTTGCGATACCTTCATTGTCTCCTGTACACAGTACAACTCTCTTGCCTCTTCTCTTTAGTTCAGCTACTACATCTTTTGCTTCTTCTCTCAACGGGTCCCTAAAGGTTAAAAGTCCTACTATCTTCCTGTCTTTTACCAAATAAAGCACAGATTTGGCTTGTGCGTGAAACCTATCTACCATATCCCTTATTTCCAGGTCTATCTTAATCCGTTTCTTCTGCATGAATCGCGTACTACCTAACAAATACCTCTCGCCAGATATATCTCCTTCAACACCGAGACCTATATGGTACTGCGAATTTTTCCTTGGCATAAGCTCAAGCCCCCTTTCCTGCGCAAGCTTTACTATAGCCTTAGCCACAGGATGGGTTATCCTTTGGTCTAAAGATGCAGCGTAGAGGAGCGTCTCTTCTGGACTTAATTCTATCCCAACCACATCTTCTATTTGAGGACTTCCTACAGTGAGAGTGCCTGTTTTGTCAAACACGAAAGTATCCACCCTTGATAAAGCTTCTAACTTGCTACCGCTTTTTATGAGAACGCCGTAGGTAGATGCATAAGATATACTGGATAGTACCGCCAGAGGTGTAGAAAGGTGTATGCCTGTATGGTAGTCTATTATTAGAGTAGAGGTTAGCCTGCTTACCTGCCCGCTTAGAGCAAAGCTACCGACCCCTAAGGCTAAGGTAGGAATTACAAGCCTGTTTGCCACTTCTTCCGCGTACTTTTGCAGGTATATAGGCTCCTTTATGCCTTCTTCCACCAGTCTTGCTATTTTCGCCACTACCGTATCTTCACCCACCTCTTCCACCCTTATGTAGAGCTTCCCATCCTCTACAAAAGTGCCCGCATAGACTTTATCACCCGCTTTTTTATGAACAGGGTTTGATTCTCCCGTCAAAGACGCTTGATTGACAAGTGCATCTCCTTCCTGCACCGTGCCGTCCGCAGGTATTTTCTCTCCCGCATAGACCACAATAAGGTCTCCACTTTTTAAATCTAAGGCTTTTACCTTGATAGCTTGTCCATCTCCGATTACAAGCCAAGCCGTATCCTCTCTGTAAGAAAAGAGCTTCTCTATTTCCGCGTAGGCTTTTTTCTCCACTTTTTCCGAAAGATAGTCTCCGAGGGCAAGCAGGAATACCATCGTATGAGCGGATAGAGAGCTTCCGGTAAGACTTGAAAGTATTATGGCGGAAGAATCAAGTATATGCACATCAAACCTCAGAGCTTTAAGAGAGTTTAATCCCTTCTTCAATATAGGTTTTGCTAAGAGAAGGGTAAGAAGGGATAGCAAGGGGCTTGGTAAAAAGCTCCTGCCAAGATAGGGTATAAAGCCTATGGTGGTTAGAAGAAGCCAATTTTTGGCAGTCTTTTCTTCCTTTTTCTTCTCTACTTTCAACAAGGAAAAGTCCTTTAGAAACAGCTCTCTCGTCGTAGAAGCAAGGTAGTTTAAAAACTCAATCAGGTCAAAGTCTTCTGGCTCGTACTCTAAGAGAAGCTTTCCGCTCTTCTTTGAGTAGGATACCTTCCTCACACCACCAAAACGGGAAAAGCTTTCTTTTAAAACCTTTTCAGGATAGTTGAGGTGCTGGAAAAGATAGGAACTGAGCCTAAGCCTGCCTGGTGAAAGTTTTTCTATCCTGTAGGGTATCATTCCTGCTTGCTCTCCTGTTGTAGCTTCAGCTCAAGGGCTTTTACCATAGCCTCTATTTCCCTTTGTGTTTCCTCAAACCTTCTTTTTTCCTTTGCCCTATCTAACATGTAAAGGGCAAGCACGCCCACACCAAAGCCAAGAGTAAAGCTAAAGGGTCCAGAACAGAAAACCCTTCCGAGTATTGAAGTTATGCTGTTCATCTTTCCACCTCCTTATATTCTTTCCCTAATTCTCTGGAGAATCTCTTGCTGTTTCTGTAATATTTCCAGCTTTTTCTCCACCTCAAGTTTGTAAAGATGCTTGGCTTCTGAAATAACATCTTCCCAAAACTCTCTACCTTCTTCTAAGTTCCCCGTCAGCCATTGCTGGAAGGCTATTACTTCCTTTGTGGCAGAGACAAGTAAAGGTCTTGCATCCTTCATTATTTTGCTAAGAACTACAAGACCAGCAAGAGTACCAAAACCATAAAGAAGCATGTTGGTGGAAAGACATCCACCTACAGTGGAAGACAAGTTAAAGTTTAGCATATACCACCTCCTAAAATTTAGTTTTTAGATAGGGTATCAAAAACATGCTACAAAAACTAAAGGAAAGAAGTCCTACAGGCAAACCTAACATGAGAAGGCTAAAACCCAGCTTTACCGCAGGGTGTTTCAATAGAGGCTGTATGTAAAAGTGCAGGTCTTCTTTATTTATATAGACTTCTGTAGGTTTTAAACTCTCTATAAGTCTGTGAGCAAAACTGCCCTCTTGAAACTTTATAAGCAGTGTTTTAGTATTTTCCTTGTATTCAACCTCCAAAACCCCCTCCACCCCCGATATAAAATAAACGAAGAGGTCCCTGTCTTTTCTCGTGCTAAAGTAGAGCCGTGCTTCACCACGTCTTTTAGATATGTACTCAATCATCAGCTTATATCTTTGCATAGTTTTGTTAAGAAACTGTTAAGCACGGAAGAAGTTTCTTAACAGAACCTTAACAAAAGCCCTCTATATTTAGTTCCAAGCTATGGTAGAGGATGCGCTTTTTAGAGTGGCGAGGAGGCTATTAGGTGATGGAGGCTGTTCCGTTCTACTAAAAAGGTTAGAAGTGTCAAACAGAGAAAAGCTTCCAGAGAGCATATACGAGCTTATGAAAGAATCACTCTCCGTATTTGGAGAAAAAGGACTCTTTGCCATATCAAGACAACTCGGCAGGGAAATGGCGAAGGAATTGGCTATGCATTTTCCACAGGAAAGACATAAAGATATAGAGAGGGAAGTATTGCAAGCTTTAGGCTTGGCTCAGGAAATGTGTATAGAGGAAGAGAACTACTACATGAAGGGTTGCGTCTTTTATCCTAAGTTCCTACAAAAGGAAGGTATAAAGCCTTCGGAGCATGCTGTCTGTTATATGTGTATGGGCTTTATTGAGGGTTCCTTAAAAGAACCTAATAAAGTCATAAAATGGAAGGGACGAGAAGAAGATACGTGCTGCTTTGAAGCTGTAAGGAGGTAGTAAAATGGACCTTATTGTCTATAGTTTTAAACAGGAAGAGATAAGTGAAATCACAAAGAAACTCCAAAATTTTCAAAACTCTCTCTTCCTTGATATGGTTGTACTTTCAGACGACGGAGGAAGGCTCATAGCCTATGCACCTTACGTAGAACAAAATAAAACTTTTGCTCAAAGGATAGCTGTAATAAGTGCTGGAGTATCTGGTGCGGTGGATCAGCTGGAAGTAATTCTTTCTTCTAAGAAAAGCATGTTTTTCAACGGTATGGATAAGAATATGTATGTACAGTTAGTACCACCAAGGTTCTTATTAGTTTCTGTCTTTTCCCATAAGGTGCCTTTAGGTAGTGTAAAACTGATGAAGGAAAAATTGGCTAAGGACTTAGAAAATTTGCTAAGGAGAGCTTTAGAAAGGAAAGAGACAAAGATAGTGCGCTTTGAGGATTTAGCCATATGAGGCTTAGGATACTCTACCACGGTCTTGGTATGGCTGGAAAGACTACAAACCTTGAAAAGTTGAAGGAAATATACACAGGCTACCTATCAGACAGGTTTCATCAACAGACGCAAGAAGGAAGGACTGTATACTTAGATATGCTTGCTCTCAACATAAAGACGCGCAAGAATGATATAGAGTTGTATGTGGAACTCTTTACCACTCCAGGGCAAGAAAGGTTCAAACTTCTTAGGAAGTGGCTTTTTGGTCATGTGGATGGTGTTGTTTTTGTCTTTGATTGCTCGAGAAATGTAGAAGAAAACCTCCGAGCTTATGCGGAGTTGGAAGAATACGGCTTATCTTCCATACCCCTTGTAGTACAGGCTAACAAAGCGGACCTTTTGAAGGACCAATCCTTTTTAGAGGAGGTAAGAAGACTATTCAACGGTCATCAGGTGGTGCCTGCGGTAGCAATAGAGGGCATAGGTGTGGCGGAAACTTTCAGAGAGGTCCTTAGGGAGGTATTGAATGCAAAAGCTGTTACTGGCTGAATGGTCGGTGAGACTAAAACCTCTCTATGGACCCTTTCACAGAGATATGCTAAACCTCAGCTGGCTTGTAGAGTCTCTTAGGAGTTCCATGCGTTCAGGCTTTCTCATGCTACAGTCAGAACAAGGTTTGGAGTTTGTGCCAGTGTTAGAGGGAAAGGCGGAAGCTCTCAGAGAGAATTTTGAGCTGATAAGCTTTTATCAAACGCTTGAAAACTTTGTAATAAATGCCTTCAGCATGTATGAAAAGCACTATCCACCTTTGTATAGCGATAGACCACTTTGGATAAACCTCGATAGTATTAGCTTCAATACGAGAGAGTTTTTCAAAAAGCTTCAGGATTTTGAAGTTACTGGCTATCTTGAAGTAGAAAACAGGGTAAAACTGCGGAAGGGACACTTTCTTCTGCAGAAAGGTTTCGTGTTGGGTGGTGAATATGGTGGGTTAAAGGGTTTGGAAGCTCTTAGGGTGGCTATTGAGGATATGGAAAAGGAAGTGTGCTACCTGCGAGTTTATGAGCTTCCAGAAGAGCTGGTAGCCTTCTTCGTATCTCCCTATGAGCTTGTAGCTGTATATGAAAGTATTGGAAAATACAAACTAAAAAGCTATGAAGGATACAGTCTTCTGGTAGGTGTGTCCCCAGACAGGTACGAGTACGCTCTTTACTGCGAAGGAGAAAGTCTATCAGAACACATCAAAGATGAGCATCCTTTTTACGAGCTTTATATTACTCCTACAATCTCAAGCCATGTAGAGCCTATTGACCCTACTAACTTAGTGCGTGTAGAAAGCAAAATAAGAACTGTCAATTATGACCCTAACCTTAGCATCATATACTTCTGTCCCGCCTGCTGGAGCAGTGTATCAAAGGATGATGTTGTATGTCCTGCATGCGGATACGACCTTATGGAGTTTCATCAGCTTCCTTACGAGTATAAGCTTATTATGGCTTTGGAGCATCCTGTAAAGGAAATGAGAAAAAACGTCATCTACACCATAGGCAAGAAGGACTTAAAAGAAGCCATACCCCACTTAGAGGTAATAATAAACAAGGAAACAGACCCTCTCATACTTATGGAGGTAGTGGATGCCCCCTCAAAAATGACCTCTCCAGAAGCTATTAGACTTTTGAGGCTTTTAGCCCAGCATAGATATCCCATAGTTCGCTCAAAAGCTCTTATACACTTAAACAGGAGACTGAAGAATGCAACAGCTTAAGAGAAAGCTCGACGAGGCTATAAGGCAGGAATTTTTACGAGACCTCCATATAAAAACTCATTATCAGCCAATAGTGGATTTGAGAAGCGGGAAAGTAGTAGGCTTCGAAGCCCTAAGCAGGTTTCATCTCGGCGACAAGGATATGCCTCCGTTAAAGGTTTTTAGTATAGCTCAGGATATGAACTTTTTAGAGGAGTTGGAAATTCTTTGCAGAAAATATGCTCTGGAAAGGTTTCCTTATAAAGACCAGTACGTGCTATTTCTTAACGTCTTACCCTCCTATCTTACATCTAACAAGTTCGGTAAGGGTATTACCTATTCCCTTGTACGTGCTGTTGGTTTAGAACCTACTACAGTTGCTCTTGAAATAACAGAATCTCAAAAGGTGGAAAAGGTGGGTATATTGATAGAAGCTCTTACCTACTACAAAAATCTGGGGTTCAAGGTGGGACTTGACGACGTAGGCACAGGATATAACTCGCTTAGCCTCCTTTTAGAGCTTGAAGGTCTTTTAGACTTTATAAAGCTTCCGCGCGAGCTTATCTCTGGTATTTCAAGAAGCAAGATAAGACGCAGTATTGCAAAAGTGCTTACCGATATAGCTAATTCTACTGGTGCTCAAATTATATATGAAGGCGTAGAGAAGGAAGAGGATTTAAAGGTCGTGGTTTCAGAGCTTCCGGTAGGGCTGGCTCAGGGTTTCTACTTTTCCAAACCTATTGAGGCGGAAAGGCTTTCAGAAATAGCTGGTAAGGTTTATACCTTACCCTTCGGAAACTACAACCATTTAGACTATTTGCAACTACAAAGATTAAGTTTGAAAAGAGAGGATAAGCTCTATAAGTTTATTGAGTGGCTTAATAAAGTAGTGGATAGATACGTAGTTTTAGATTTAGAAGGTAAAGAATATCTTGTTGACGTCTGGAAATTAAAAACTAACCTTCAACCTATGCAAATAGACCTCTACTACTACAAGCCAGTGGAAGAATTTATATGCAAGCTGAAAGAAATGTTTATAGAGGTTTCCCAACTTCCAAGAATATCCGTAGAATACTCTTCTTCGGAATATTTACTCAATCTGGTCAAAACTTCTCACTACGATGTGTTTGCACTTGTGAGCGACGAGCGTGTATATTTTGTAGAAAGACATCAATTGATAGATAAGGTCCTTTCAAAAATCTCCGAGGAGCTTTTGAACAAAAATCCTCTAACGCGGTTGCCAGGAAATAAGCTCATAGAAATACACGTAAAAAATTTGCTGAGCTTAAATAAGGACTTCTGGTTTTGCTACATAGATATAGATAACTTTAAGGCTTTTAACGATACGTACGGTTTTTACTTGGGCGACCAACTTATAAAAAAGGTAGGTTTTATACTTGGACATTTTCAGGAAGAGGAAGAAGGTGTTTTCGTTGGACACATAGGCGGAGATGACTTCGTTCTTGTGTTAGAAGACTGGCATCGGGAGAGAGTAATTGAGAAACTGAGCGCACTTCTAAAAAGGCTTAAAGAAGAGCTTACGCAGCTTTTCAATCCTGAGGATATAAGAAGAGGCTACTTTATAGGAAGGGACAGAGAAGGAAATTTAAAACCTTTTCCTATAGCCTCCATATCGATGGTAGCTTTTAAAGGTGGTGGTACTCTTCAAGACATAGCTCAGAAGTCAGCTAAGCTCAAGAAAAAGGCGAAGTCTGAAGAAGGTAGTGTACTTCTTGTGGAATTTCTTAACCAAATCTTAACAATTAAACGGTAGAATGTAAGCAAACATGTTAGGAGGTGCAGATATGAAAAGAATGCTTACCGCAATGGTTTTAAGCATGCCTCTTTTTTCCTTTGCGGGTACAAACCACCCAGCCTTAGATACTCTCTTAGAGGTCCTTACGGAAAAAGGTGTAATTACACCGGAGGATGCTATGAAGGTGGCTGACCAGCTAAGGAAGGATATGGACGAAAGGAACAAGGAAATTAAATCCATGATACAAAAAACTCTTGAAGAAAAATCTAAGTAAGGAGGTATAGCCATGAAAAAAGCTCTGTTAGCCTTGACAGCCTTGACTGGTACAACTCTTGCTTTGGAGATCACAGGAGCTGGTGCTACTTTTCCTTATCCTCTTTATTCCAAGTGGGCTTTTCACTTTGAAAAAGAAACAGGAAACAAAGTAAATTACCAAGCTATAGGTTCAGGTGGAGGCATAAGGCAGATAACCAACAGAACGGTAGATTTTGGAGCCTCCGACGCACCCCTCAAACCAGAAGAGCTAAGAAAGAATAATCTAATTCAGTTTCCTACGGTAATCGGTGCAGTTGTTATAACTTACAACGTTCCAGAGATTGGTAAAACCTCTCTAAACCTTGACGGAAAGGCGATTTGTGATATATACCTCGGAAAGATAAAAAAGTGGAACGACCCTTATCTTAAACAGTTAAATCCCAATGTTAATCTACCCGACAGAAACATAGTGGTGGTACATAGGTCAGATGGTTCTGGTACCACATGGATATTTACCAACTGGCTTACAAAAGTATGTCCTGAGTGGAAAGAAAAGGTAGGGTTTGGTACTTCCGTCAAATGGCCCACGGGCGTAGGTGGAAAAGGCAATGAAGGTGTAACGAACTATGTAAAGAGGTCTCAAGGTGGTATAGGCTATGTAGAATACATCTACGCTAAACAGAACAACCTACCTATGGCAAAAATAAAGAATAGAGAAGGTGTCTTTGTAGAGCCATCTCTAAAAACCATACAGTCAGCAGCATCGTACGCAAAATGGGACAAGTCTAAAGATTTTTACCAAATCCTAACGGACCAACCGGGAAAGGAATCTTACCCTATAGCAGGTGCAACCTTTATACTCCTTGCTAAGGACCAGCCAGAGAGGTCAAAGAAGGCTACCACCTTCTTCAAGTGGGCTTACGAGAAGGGTGATAAATATGCGGAAGAGCTAAACTATGTGCCTATGCCTGCCAATGTCAAAAAGCTCATCTTTGAATATTGGAAGGAACACGGCGTAGCTCCTTGAGGGTGTTATAATATGGAAATAGTGAGTTCTACGCAGGAAAAACTTAGCACAGTAAAGACAAAGGGCGTTTTCTTTGAAGTATTAGTAAAGTTTGCATTAGGCTTTTGGGCCCTTTTTATAGGGCTCCTTTTCCCTCTTCTTATAGCTCTCATACTCTTTTATGAGTCAAGGCTTGCCATAGAGAAGTTTGGTTTTATCCACTTTCTAACAAACGCTAACTGGGACCCTGTAAATGAAGACTTTGGTGCCCTTACGATGATAGTAGGCACCATAATAAGCACGTTTCTTGCAGTCAGCATAGCCACACCCATTTCTATTGGTATAGCCATATTCATAACAGAGTTGGCACCAAAGTGGCTAAAACCTATCGTTTCTGGAGCTATTGAGCTTCTTGCTGCAATTCCGAGCATCATATACGGCATGTGGGGGTTCTTTGTGATAACACCCATAATGGCGAATAAGGTAGAGCCATGGCTACAGGCGACCTTTGGAAACTTACCTTTGGTAGGAGCTCTATTTTCCGGTGTTCCCACAGGGGTAGATGTGCTTACTACCAGCTTGGTGCTTTCCATCATGATAATACCCTTTATGGCTTCTGTAGTAAGAGACAGCTTTAACATGGTACCTTCCATAATGAAAGAATCCGCCTACGGACTTGGAGCAACTCAGTGGGAAGTGATAAGACAGGTGGTTATACCTTATACCGCTTCCGGTATAGCGGGAGGTCTTATACTTTCTACCGGGAGAGCCTTGGGAGAAACTATGGCAGTTACCTTCTTAGCAGGCAATAATCCACAAATACCAAAATCCCTCTTTGACTCCTTTACCACCATAACGGTTGCACTTGCAAACCAGTTTACAGAAGCTGACACAGATATATACCTTTCCTCTCTTTATTACCTTTCCATGCTACTTTTCTTGGTTTCCTTCGTAATGCTTTCAATAGCCAAGTTTATGGTTTTGAGGCTCGAAAAGAGGTGGAAAGTATGAAAAAAACTTATAGAAAGTTTTTAAACTTCTTTATGTTGTTTCTTTCTTCCCTTATGGCTTTTTACGGTATATTTTGGCTCTTTTGGATACTTGGAAGTCTGTTTATAAATGGTATTAAATATTTGAAACCAGAGCTTGTATATCTTGACCCTACACCACCGGGTGTAGAAGGAGGAGGGCTAAGACCAGCCTTTGTAGGACACTTTATAATAACCTCCTTAGCAACGCTTATTGGAATTCCTGCAGGCATAATGGCAGGCATATTTTTTTCCGAGTATGGTAGAAATAGTACTTTCTTTAAGGTTTTAAGACAGATAACAGACATCATGGTAAGCACACCCTCTATAATAATGGGAGCGGTAGTTTATGCCCTGCTGGTAAAACCTATAGGACACTTTAACGGGCTTTCTGGAGCGGTAGCTCTTGCCTTACTTATGATGCCAGTTATCGCGGTAACTACCGATGAAATGTTAAGGTTGGTACCTCAACAGATGAGAGAAGCAGCTTATGCTCTTGGTGCTTACAAATGGCAAGTTATAAAAGACGTAGTCTTTAGAGCGGCAAAGGTTGGCATACTCACCGGTGTCTTGTTAGGTGTGGCAAGGATAACAGGAGAAACAGCACCCTTGCTATTTACAGCTCTTAACAATAACTCTCTAAACTTAGACCTTATGAAACCTATGGCTTCTTTGACAGTTACCATCTTCAACTATGTGATGGGTCCATACGATTACTGGCATAAGCAAGCCTGGGCTTCCGCCTTTATACTTACTATGGGTGTTCTTCTACTTTCGGTAATCGCAAAAACAGTACTTAATGGAAATATTCTCAAGCCTCTTAGCCACATAGCTCGTTCCTTTACAAAGAAAGGGAAGGAGGTGAGTAACAGTTGGTAAAAATTGTAGCAAAGTGTATATTTGTACTTGAGAATGCAATGAATGTTATTAAGTGTAAAAAAAACCAGTAAAAAATAGCTTTGATAAGGTGAGGAAAAAAGGAAGTTAATGCATGATAACGCTAAGTTGCAGAGTTGAGTTTTCAAGTGAGGATATAGAAACTCTAAAAGACCTGATGAGAAGATGGTCTTCCTGCAAAAGATATGCCTATCAAAGACTGTTGGAGGGAGAAGAAAGAAAAGAACTTAAGAAAAGGCTACAGGCTATGTTTGGACTAAACTCAAGGTATGTGGATGACGCCATATTCAAGGCACAGGAGGTTTTGAAAGCCTTTGAGGAAAAAAGTCAAAATCCTAAGAAAGTTATCTTCGGTGGAAGAAGTCTTTTTGAAAAACTCAAGAAAAACCATCTTCAAGGAAAGAAAAGACAGGAGCTAAAAAGACAGTGGCAAGAGAAAAGAAAATACAGGCTCTATTCAAGAGGAGACAGGTCTAAACAGGGAAACCTAAACATAAGACTACTGCTTGAAGAAGATAGCATAAAACTCAGGGTAAGCGTAGGGAACAGACAATGGATAACAGGTAAAGTCTATAGGAAAGTGTCAAGAGAAAAAGACAAATGGATAGACTTTATCTGGAGCTTGCAGGTAGCAGAAAAGACTAAGGAATATTTCCCTTACAGCGTGGAGCTTTTCATAGAAAACAGCAAAGTCTATGCACACATAAGCTATGAAGAATACATTCCACAAACAACAATTACAAAGGACTGTGGAGTTATAGGCATAGACGCCAACGCAAGTCCTTTTCACCTTGCCTTGGCGGAAGTAGAAAAAGACGGTAATCTTGTTAGCTATCAGTCCATAACTTTACACGAGCTAATCGGTAAGAAGAGAGAGCAAAGGGAATATATAGCATGGCATATAGCACATAGGATAACTGAGTTAGCCTTAGAGAAGGGAAGAGCTATAGCTATAGAAAGACTTAAAAAGGTCTCTAAAGGTTTCAGGGGTGATGGAAGGGCAAAACTAAGAAGAAGATTTCAGCAATGGGCTTACAGGAGCATACTTGAGAAGATAAAGGTCTTAGCGCGAAGAAAAGGAATAGAAGTTATAGAAGTGTATCCAGCATATACATCAGTTATAGGCTCACTCAAGTATGCACCCATGTATAACATAGACAAAGACATAGCAGGGGCTTATGTGATAGGAAGAAGGGCTTTAGGATTTAAGGAAAAAGTGCCTGTGAATTATTTGAAACTCCTTTCAAGAGAGGAGTTTATCATGTATAGCATTGGTGAGCTGGAAGATAGGAAGCAGGGACTTAAGGAGGAGTTGAAGAAAGAGGGAAACAAGTATAAGAGGAATGCCTTAAAGACAGAGATATCAAAGCTTAACAAAGATATTAAGCTTTTAAGGAATTTACTATCAAGCCTTGAGAGTGAGCCAGAGACCCGAGAGCCTGCCAACCTGTGGAAGGAGCAGGTGAGGGAAGAGGTAAAGACCTCTTACAAACTCTGGCGAGTTCTCAAGGTAGCCCTCACACTTCCTGTCCTTGGGAAATCCTTTGTCAGGGATTTCTCTCCGCTAAAATCTGTTTTGGTGGATTGGGACAGGAGTGTGAGAAGGTTAGCTCCTATGCTTGGTGTAGGGGCTAGGGCAAGCAACTTGCCTGAAACTAACCAAAGGTGTAGTATAATACACTTTTGGTAACCAGGAGAATTAAGATGGTGGAAACTCAAACAGCTCTGAAAAAAAGAATGGAGGTAATAAATCTCAACTTTTATTACGGTTCTAATAATGTTTTGAAACATATAAACATGTCTGTTTATGATAGAAAGGTAACCGCTCTTATCGGACCTTCAGGTTGTGGAAAAACAACCCTGCTGAGATGTTTTAACAGAATGCATGACTTGTATCCGGGCAATAGATATGAAGGTGATATTTTGTTAGATGGCAAAAGCATCTTTGACAAGGATATAGACCTTATAGAACTTAGAAGTAGAGTAGGGATGGTTTTTCAAAAGCCTACACCTTTTCCCATGTCCATTTTTGACAATGTAGCCTTCGGACTTAGGTTAAAGGGAGTAAAAGGTAGCAAACTAAAGGATAGAGTGGAAAAAGCTCTAAAGGATGCCGCCCTGTGGGATGAAGTAAAGGATAGGTTAAAGGATAGTGCTTTTTCCCTTTCTGGCGGACAACAACAACGACTTTGTATAGCGAGGGCTATAGCGGTGGAGCCTGAAGTACTTCTTTTTGACGAACCCACTTCTGCCTTAGACCCCATTTCTACAGCAAAAATAGAGGAACTTATAGTGGAACTAAAAAAGAACATAACCATAATTATCGTAACTCATAATATGCAGCAGGCAGCGAGGATTTCTGATTACACAGCCTTTATGTATTTGGGAGAGCTTGTGGAGTTTGGTCCCACGGAAAAGATTTTCACAAAACCAGAGAAAAAACTCACTGAAGACTACATAACAGGAAGGTTCGGTTAATATATTTTTGTGTTTATATACAAGAGGTTTGTACAGTTCTATGAAACAGACGCTCAGGGCATAGTGCATCATTCCAACTACTTTAAGTACTTTGAAGAAGCAAGAGGGGAACTTTTAAGGTCTTTGGGCTATCCTTACTCAAAGCTCAGGGAAAAGGGCTTTGAAGTAGTGCTTTTGAAGGCTACCTGTGAGTTTATAAAGCCTTTGTACTATGATGAAGAGTTTGAAATAAGGCTGAGACTTGAGGAGCTAAACCGCTTTTTCTTTACCTTCTCTTACGAGGTTTTCTGTAAAGAGTTAAGAGCAAGAGGAAGCACAAAACACTGTATTGTAAGGGAAGGTAAAGTAGCTTCTATACCAATAGAAGTTAAAAAAAAGCTTGAAGGGCTTTTCTACTCTTTTTAGCCCTCCTTGTGAGGCACTTCAAGGAATTTGTAAAGCAGCTGCCTTATCTCTCTCATATCCTCTTCAAGCCTGTCAAGCCTCCTGTTCATCTCGCTCTTAGCCTCCTTTAGCTCCTCATAAAGCCTGTCAATCCTTTTGTTAATATCCTGCTTCAGTTCAGTAATCTGCTCACGCACCTCCTGCCTAAGCTCGTCGGTTCTCTTATTTGACTCATCTATCCTTTTGTTAGTATCTTCAATCCTCTTGTTCAAAAGGCTCACCGCAAGACTTATTACTACTGTCAGGGCGGATATTATGGTGATGACCTCTGTTATGTTCATCACTTAACCCTCCTTGTGAGGCACTTCAAGGAATTTGTAAAGCAGCTGTCTTATTTCTCTTACATCCTGCTTCAGCTCATCAATCCTCCTGTTGGTGTCTTCAATCCTCCTGTTAATGTCCTCTATTCTTTTGTTCAGAAGGCTCACAGCAAGACTTATCACCACCGTCAGGGTAGATATTATGGTTATAACCTCCGCTATGTTCATGGCTTAGCCTCCCTTTAAAGTATAGCCCTTTACTCTATCCTTTTCAAGTCTCTGTAGGCGTTCAGGAAGCCCGAGATGATTCCAATAAAGAAGAAGAAGAAAAGCCCAAAGGGAAAGGTTTTTACCTTAAAGAGCCCCTCCATAAGCCATTTGTCAAAGGCAAAACCCACCAGCAAACCCGCCATAATACCACCCAGAAGGTTAAAGCCTACCGTAAGGGCAAGAAAGTCTCTGGACTTCATACTTCATATATGCTACCATACCTTCACAATAGCTTCACGCAGTGGTACTTTTAAAGATGCCATAATTATAACCATGAGGACAAAAGGTTTCAGCCTTGTGGAGCTTTTGATTGCAATGGCTCTAATTGTCATACTGGCTTCGGTGGCTATTCCACAGCTTCAGAGGTTCTACCGCACTTACAAATACAACGAGTATGTATTGGAGGTGGAAAGCACCATAAAGTGGGCAAGGCTGGTGGCTATGGAAAGGAGCACAAACGTGTCTGTGTGCGTGCAGGGAACTTCTCTGACAGTCTATGATAATGGCACTTCAAGAAGCCTTCAATGCTCGGGAAATGTGTTAAGAACAGTAAATATAACAGACAGCTTTGTGTCTATACAGGGAAGCAGCTTCAACTTTGACCCCAGAGGGCTTGGCATAGTGGGTGGGAACGTGCAGGTCAAAAGGACGGATACGGGTAGCTGTGTGAAATATACGGTGCAGAGCCTTAGAGGCTTTATTTTAAAGGAGGTATGCTCATGAGAGGCTTTACTTTGGTAGAGGCTCTGGTGGCTGTTATGGTCTCCTTCTTAATAGCGGTTGGTATAGCAGGTATGATTACTTCCTTCGGGCTTTTTACGAGGGATAACGTGCTTTATACATGTCTTCTGAACGCAGCCTCCTCTGCCATAGAAGCCTGCAAGGGAGGACAAGCAATAAGTCAAGTCAATTGCGGGGGTTACACGGTTAGCGTAGGCCTCTCTGGAAACTGCATGCCAGCACAGGGTCAGTGTTCGCAGGTATCAGCCACAGCCACTGCAAGAAACAAAAGCACGAGCCTTACAGATATGATATGCAACGTGCAGTGAGGTGATAGACATGAGAAGGGGTTTTTCTCTTGTAGAACTGCTGACCGCCATAGTGGTGGCAGTCATAATCTTGGGGGCGATAACTGGTCTTTTCATAGGTTCAAACAATGCCTTCAGAACAGGCAGGAATGTGTCCGAGCTTACTGAAGATGTAAGGAACGCCATAAGCACCTTAGAGTTTGTCTTTTCAAGGTGGGGGGCTGGAGTGCCCTGTAAGAATAACGACTGCACCACCGCCTTGCAGAATATAAAAAGCGGGACTCTGCCGGACTGCGACGGCTATCCGCCCACGGACCCTATGTGCATTACCGCAGGAAGCGATGTAAGGTTTTATGCAAACCTTTACGGAATAGGCTTTGTGGCAAGTGTTAGCGGTAATAATGCAAACGTTATTAGCTGCAGGCTGTCAAGCAACTCAAGACAGAACTGCTACTATGTGTGGAACGGTGGAAGGACCAAGTTTGGGACAGGTACAGATGGAAGGCTTGTCTTTGTAAGGCTTAGCGGTATAAGTGGTGAGCAGGACTGTCTGGGTGGGACGCAAACCATAAGCATAAGCGGGCAGGTTTATGAATGGGTCACACTTCCGCAGAGCACCACATTAAGCCTGAGCCCTGGAGATTACATCACAAGAGTGCCACACGGAATAAGGCTGTATGTTAGCAATGGGGTGCTTTACATGGACAGGACCGATATGGCAGATAGCTGTGGTGATAGTGATATGGCAGATAGCTGTGGTGATAGTGATATGGCAGATAGCTGTGGTGATAGTGATATGGCAGATAGCTGTGGTGATAGTGATATGGCAGATAGCTGTGGTGATAGTGATATGGCAGATAGCTGTG
>JAUQQK010000022.1:17658-22045 GCA_030549905.1 Aquificota bacterium
GTGATAGTGATAGTGCTGTGAAAATAGGCAATGTGCAGAGCTTTAACGTGCAGAAGGTGGGAAGAGCGGTAAGGGTTGATGCAGTTTTTGTAGGAAGCGACGGCAAAACATATCCTATAACAAGATACTTCGGGAGGTGATAGCCATGAGGCAGAAGGGCTTTGCACTTGCAACGGTGCTTATACTCGGCGTGGCTTTGTTTGTGATGGGTTTGGGTGCCATGTATATGTCGGAAATGGGCTTTAGGTCTGTATATTCTGAACAAAGATGGCATATGGGGGAAAAGGCGGCAAATTATGGCATAATGCAGGCGGTTCAGAAGCTAAACAATACAGACTGTTCTGGTGCAGGAGGCAGCTATCAGGTGAACGGCTTTAACGTGCAGGTGCAGACGGTTTCCGCAGGAGGTGCCTGCTTTATATGGTCTTCCGCCACAAATGGTAGCTCAAAGATAGTGAAGGTGGGCGTGCTTGTGGTGGGAAATGCTCCGAGCGATTATGGTGCTGCTGTGTTTAGAAACCTAAGCAATTTAAGTATGAGCGGGTCTGCTGCCATAGTTAGTTGTGATACAAGTTGCAGAACTTCTGCTTTAATAACAGGCAACAACCTGCAGAGCCCACCGCAGGAAAATCTTGTGACCACATGCCCCAACAATCCAAAGGGCGTGACAGCTCTTGTAGACCCATATGTGGTAGTAAGCGAGCTTCTGAACAGAAACCTAACAAGCAGTATATTTAACGGTCCCACAGACAGGAACGGGCTTATACAGACCCTTTCCAGCAATTTTGGAGTATCCTTCAACAACGGCACGCCTAACGGCATTGTGGGTACCTATACCCCGATAACGAACCAGAACGGACAGATAGACACCACAAAGGTAAATTCACAGAACCCACCCACTTATGACGTGTGTAATGCTCTTTATAACAACTGCAGTGCCTCTGGAAATACTATAACATGCTCCGGAAATACTAACTTAAAGTTTGTCTGGAATGGCACCGGTTATGATGTGCAGATTTCGGGTGGAAATACCTCAGGGCTTCCTAAGAACACTACCGTAGCAAGGTGCAGCAAGATAGATTTTGGTCAAAATGCAACGATAAGTATTAGCGGGTTCACGGGTGGGGGTGTTATAGCGGGCAATCAGATAAGCTTCAATGGAGATGTAAGTGCGAGCGGGTCCCTGACACTGGTGGCAAGGAATATGGCAGGCGACCAGTCTAACAACATAACTATAAGCAATGTGAACCTGTTTGCTCAGAATATAAACCTTGACAATAACAAGCTTCAGTGGAATGGTGGTGTGCTTTACAGCGGTGGTGCGGGCGTAGGAAACTTTACCATAAACTTGAATTCAAACAGCCAGCTTGGAAGCTCCCAAAACCCTGTCCTGATAATATCTGACAACAACATGAATATACAGAGGAACGGAAATGCCAGCATAAACGGCATTGTGTATGCTACGGAAGCCAACAACAACCTTAGCGTAGGTGCTGGCAATGGAAACTTCCAGTTAAATGGCATGTTAGTGAGCAACTCAACAAACAACAACAATGCCAACATAAGCGGAAACTTTCAGATAGTGTTTAACGCAAACATCATATCAACACTGGCTCAGAAGTATAGCTTTATAAATTCTCCAAAATGCGCAGGAACACCCAGCGTGGCTGTGCCTTTTATACAGACAAAGACTACGGTATACTAATGGTATGATGATAGAAAGGGCAAAAAGGGAACTTTTAGCTAAGAAAAATAAAGAAGTGATAAATAAAGCTTTTCCTGATATATATAAACTTATACAAAAAACAAGAAGTCCAGTCAGGGTTTTATTTGAAAAAGAGGGTCTTGATGCAGAGCTTGGCGGCGTTAGAATATACGGTGGTGATGCCTATAAGGCAAGTATGCAACAGGTTGAAAGGTTCAAAGCTATAAAACCAAGGATTAATAACTATGTTGAGATTGAGATGCCTCCGGACAGGAAGGAGGTAATCGCCTTTAAGTATGGCAGATTACTATGTGAAAAGACCGGAAGAAGGTTTGAGCCTGTAGATTTCACAGAAACTGGACATATACCTCTTCTTTTTTCGGTAGGTTTAGGCTTTGGAGTTCATATTCAAAAGCTAATAGAAGAATTTCTTGTGCAGAACCTAATAGTGGTAGAACTTCCACATTTTATACACCTAAGCCTTTACTACTTAGATTGGGCAAAGCTCATAGAATACTTTTCAAAACCCGGCAGAAATCTGTTTATATACATACCGCCGGAGGACTATCATCAAAAAGACCCAGACGAGGTATTCGAACCGCTTATTGGCTTTTTTAAAGATACAAACCCAGCCTTACTATACTATGGCTATTACTTTGTGCATCTTAACTATAACCCACCGCTTGACCCTGTAAGCTGGATAAGAGAACATCCTAAGTTTAGAGAGCTACACTATGGCTATCTTGACGATAGGCTGTGGTCTTTAGAATGGACGATAGAAAAGATTTATAAGGAAATACCCCTATACTTTGGAGGTTTTCCTGTCCCAGAAAATACGCCTGCCTTTGTAGTGGGTGCTGGTCCATCTCTTGACAAGACCATAAACAGCATAAAGGAAAACAAGGATAAAGCAATAATAATTTCCTGTGGCTCCGCAATAACCGCCTTAGAGAATGCAGGACTAAAGCCAGACATACATGTGGAGCTCGAGAGGACAAAATATACATATGATATTCTATCAGAGGTGAATAAAGATTTCCTAAAGGGCATATTATTTATAGCGGTAAATCCTGTATGGACTGAATGTTTTGAACTTTTTGATGAGGCTTATATGGTATCAAAAAGCAGAGACATAGCAGAGTATCTGTTCGCACCCTTAGGTGCGCCCATTATAAGAAACGAAGGACCCACCGTGACTGCTCTTGGAGTATCTGTTGCTGCAGAGCTTGGCTTTAAGAATATATACCTTTTTGGAGTGGACCTTGGTTCAAAATATCCAGAAAACCATCATACCAGATTAAGCAATTATTACAATTCAAAAAGTATGCTATCCAAGGTGGAACCGCCGTCCTTTAATATGAAGGTGAGAGGAAACTACGGTGGAGAGGTTTATACGAATTTTTACTTTGCGGAAACTGCCTACCACATAGGGCTAACCGCAAAAATCAAGAAGTTAAGGCTCTTCAACCTTTCCGACGGCATGTATATACAAAATTCCATACCACTTGAACCAGAAGAACTTGACTTTGAACTTGCGGAAAACATAGACAAGGTCCTTGTGCTTGACATTATAAGACAGAACTTTAGAAGAGGATATTCCCACAAGATAAACATAAGGGACGTACTTTCTCAAATTATGCAAGATATAGAAGGGTTTATTACGAAATTAAGGGCTATAAACCCAAGAGAGATAAAGGAGCCTGAAAACCTTGTAAGGCTATCTCTAGAGATTCCTGAGCTTATGAGGTCCTTAAACTCCATCACCATGAACCTTCTATATCCAAACACCTATCAATGGAGTGTGAGTTTGTTGGGTTATGGTTTGAGGCAAAACAGCCGGGAGCTTTCAGAGTTTATAGGATTTTTTCTAAAGGTTTATGTAGAGTTCCTCACAGAAGCAAAGGAGTCGGTTAGAAATATATATGATAGATTTTTTTTCATCTACAGTCCACTGAGCCGCCATCTACGATGGTGCATATTACAGAACCTGCAAAGCCTGAAACTGTGCAGGTGCAGGAAAGTCCATCAGCAGAAACAGAACAGCCGTTTATAGGAGTATAGCTCAATCCAGCTGCTTCTGCACTTTTTAGCTCGCTCAGGCATGTGCGAGCGTTCGCCATGGCGGAGGCATAATAAAACTTCCTAATATAGGAGTAAGCGGCGGGAACTGATATAGTAATTAAAATGCCTATTATAGCTACCACAACGAGTAATTCAATTAGTGTAAAGCCCTTCCTGACAGGCATGGCTATAAGGGGGCGGACCACCGCCCCTTAAATTTGTTATGTGGTGACACTGCAGGTAAGAGCACCAGCGCTGCTTGTGCATCTTGCAGTGAAACCAGATGCAGCACCTGTACAAGTTGCGGTTGATGTGCCATTTAGATCAACACTTATACTGCTTGCGTTTGCTGTGGAGGAAGGATAGTCCACTCCAGCAGTGCAATTATGCATGCTTGGGTTGTTAGCCATAGCGGCAGCACATGTGCTGATAGCATTCCTCAGGTCTGAGAGGCAGGCACTCTTTGCGGCATTCTTTCTGTAGTTCTGGAAGTTAGGTATGGCTATGGCGGCAAGTATGGCAATGATGGCTACCACTACGAGCAGCTCAATGAGGGTAAAACCCCTGTTGAGCCTTATGGCTCTTTCTGTGGCTTGGTAAAGTGTCCTCATGATAAACCCT
>JAUQQK010000008.1 GCA_030549905.1 Aquificota bacterium
ACTTGATACGGGGCTGATACGGAAGATAAACCTTAAGGCTTTCATCTCCTTTTCGCATACCAGCGCTGAAAAGTGGAAAGGTCCTGGTAAAAACCCGGACTACAGGGACCACTTAGCCTTTGGACTTGCTCAAAATCTAGGAAGGCTAAGGTGGGAGTTCTACTTTGACAACAACGCTCAAACTAACTATTTCTACAGGGGATTAAACTATGCACAGGCTATGGATTTGGATAGATACAGAAGGTTTGACTACACAGACAGGCTCATATTCCCAGGCGGCAACGGTACAGTTCACAACAACCCAGCTATAAGGGATAACAACCTTAACTACTACAAGTTTTATAAAAACCCCTACATAAACAGGGAGGCACGAGCGAACATAGAACTGGACGTGGCAAAGAACATAACGCTAATCCTAAAGCCTTACTATTGGTACGGAAGGGGAAGTGGCACATCAGCCACCACCTTTACCTCTGGTGGGAATACCTATATAGCCTTTAGAGAGTCCTTTAACTACACGGATAGACCGGGAGTCATTGCAGAGTTAAGGTTTGACGTGCCTTACGGAGAACTCTATGCGGGTTATTGGTACGAAAGGGCAGAGCTAAAACAGTGGCAGCCTTCAAGACCGGTGAGGATAAACCCTGATGGCTCCTTTACCCTCTTAACTAATACAGTTGGAACACCACGCTTTCAATATAACTACATACAAAAGACCATCACAACTACCAACACGCCATACGTATTTACAGACTTAAGAAGCCTCTTTGGAGGCAGGATAGACCTAAATCTTGGCTTGAGATTTGCTCAGGTAAAAAGAGATTTTACAAACTACTCTACTCAGGGTCTGCCTTACCTTCCAGAGGACAACATATTTGACTATCCGAATCTTAAAAAAGACAGTAAGACCTCTTACATAAAGACCTACAGGCGTATCTTACCTAACATCGGTATAGGCATCAAGCTTTCAAATGTGGTGTATCCTTATTTTGCATACGCTAAGAATTTCAGGGTTCCACAGAACTTTATAGGAGCCATACCAACGAACATAAGCGCGCAGTTTGTAGCAGACCAGTTAAAGCCCGAAGAGTCCGACTCTTATGATATTGGCATAAGGTTTGACTTTGGAAGTATATACATAGTACCTTCCGCTTATTACGTTAAATACAAAAATAGGTTAATAAGGATTGCGGACCCCACGGACCCTAACCTAATATACCTCAGAAATGCAGGAAAGGTAATAGCTTACGGTGCTGAACTGGAGATAGGTGCCAACATCTTCAAAAGTCTTAGTCTATACAGCTCTTTTTCATACAACGAAGCCAAGTTTAAAGATGAACTCTACTATAGCGGAAATCAACCCATAAACATAAAAGACAAAACTGTTCCAGATACACCCAAATACATGTTTAAGTTGGGTATGGACTATACGATTTTGGGATTTGATGTAAGACCCAGCGTAATTTACATGAGTTCAAGGTACGGAAATCTTACAAATACGGAAAAGGTGGGAGGTTATACCCTCGCAAACCTCTACATAAGCAGGGATATATACAAGGGATACGCAAATCTATACATCGATATCAGAAACCTATTTGATAAGAAGTACATAGGCAGAATATCGGTAGGGGATACTAGCGGAACATACTACGTGGGTGCGCCCTTCAGTGTGGCTGTTGGGTTAAAAGGGAGGTTCTGATATGAGTCTTGAGCTTTTACACAAGATTGTTTTTGTAGGTATGTTTCTTATGTTCTTGGCTTCCAATTACGTGATAGTGCTTAAGTTTTTACAGTTAAGAAGAAGACCGCAAACATCTCCTCAGGAAGCCTATGAATGGATGCACCTTTTTAGAGAAGGTCTTTGGTGGCTTGACTTTTCTGCAACTACCGCTCCCCTCGTGGGACTGCTGGGTACCATAATAGCGCTCATAGAAGCTTTCAACAAACTTACACAGCTTGGTGTATCCAATGCTTCTCAAATAAGCTCTGCCATAGGCTTTGCTTTGGTAGCGACAGCGGTAGGAATTCTTCTCTCTCTTTGGAATTACCTTTTCTTCAAGCTCTTCTCTTCACGACTACACCAATACAGAGAACGCATAAAAGCCACAATACTCCAAGAGGTATTAAAATGATGGAAAAGCTGAAGTTATTAATACTCCTCTTGGAAGAAGAGCAAGAGGGTAAAGAGGAGATACAGATAGTACCAACTATAGATGTGATGATGTTTCTTTTAGTGTTTTTTATCCTCTATACCCTCAACGTAATACCCCTTTTCCAGCAGTCTATCCTACTTCCAGCTACGAAGACAGCTCAAGAGGAGAGAAAATCAAAAATTTTACGGGTGTATATTGACCAGGAGGGAAGAGTGAAGGCCGAAAATAATTTAGAGGGCTTACAGGCTATAAGAAACTATATAAGAGAAAATAGACAAAATATAGAAAGCGTTTTAATAGTAGCGGACAAACGCTCAAAAGTAGAACCTCTTATGCAGGTACTCGACCTTATGAAGATGGAAGGCATATCCAACGTAGGCATTGCAAGTGAGAAAAGATGAACACCTACTTAGAAGATAGAATAAAAGCTTTTATACTTAGTCTTACTGTAAGCTTGCTTTCACTCTTTTTCCTTTTCAAACTTCCCTTAACCCTTGTAGCATACAAGGAAAGCAAACCTCAGTATATACAGGTTAAACTACTCGAACTTCCGCAGGAAAATACAAAGAAAATAACAAAAGAACCTACAAAGACTACGAAAACAGAAAAAGTTATAAGAAAGGAGGCTTCCAAAAGCCAGGCAACAGAAAAGCCTAAACTTACACCTATTCAAAACCCGCTTATAAAAAGTCCCATGGAAGGGCTCAACGAGAGGGAGGAAGAACTAAAGGAACAGAAACAGGAACAAGCAATACAAAGCCCTTCAGAGAAGACAGGTATAAAAGAAGACAAGGCGAATCCAAAGTTAGAGCAGTTGCACAAACCTGAAAAAGAAGAGACCAGCCCACCTACAAAACCGAATAAGGACCCCTTCGCTGAATACCTTCTCAAAGTAAAGAGGCTTATAGAAGCAAAGAAGGTATATCCAGAAGAGGCAAAAAGATATGGTGTTGAAGGGAAAGTAACTTTGAGGCTTACTCTGGACAGAGATGGAAGGTTAAAAAATCTTCAGGTAGTGCGTTCAAGCGGAAGCTCCATACTAGATAGAGAAGCTCAAAAACTCATATCATCCCTAAAGTTTCCACCTTTACCCAGCGGAGAAGAATACACCTTTCAAATAGTCATAGAATACAAACTGGAGGATTGACATGCTTACGAGGAGAGAGTTTTTAGAGATAGCGGGTTTATCTATCAGCCACCTGCTACTCCATCCTTTTGTGGCTATTTCGGAAGAGAGCGTGGAGGTCTTTCCTCAAGGTATAGCAAGCGGAGACCCTACCCAAGAGAGCATCCTTCTTTGGACGCGTATAGAGCCTTCTGTGCATGCGAGGTTGTCTAAGAACCTAAAGGTGTATGTACTGTTGGAAGGAAAAGAACTGTATAAGGAGTATGAAGTGCCTGCAAATTACATAAGTCCGATGAACGACTATACAGTTAGGTTAAAGATAAGAAACCTGCTACCCGGCAGAACTTACTTTTATGCGTTTGAGTATGCAGGGGTAAAGAGAATGGGAAGGTTCAAAACTTTACCCGATAAGGATGTGGATAACTATTCCATAGTCTTTATAACTTGTCAGAACTACGAAGATGGATATTATTCAGCCTTTAGACATATCGCTGAGGAAGAAGATATTGGTTTCGTTCTGCACCTTGGGGACGCCATATACGAGTGCATCTACGGAGCAAAGATAGCTGACAGAAAACTAAACCTTCCATCTGGGCAACCATGTGCCATAGGCTTAGAAGACTACCGCCATCTCTACAGAACTTACCTTTCTGACCCTAACTATCAGATAGCGCGCGCTACGCATTCTTTCATATACATATGGGACGACCACGAGTTTGCAAACGACTACTACTATGACTACGATAGGCAGTACTGGGTACCTGTTAGCTATCCTGAAAGCATAAGAAATAATAGAGAGCTTTGTTTAAGGCTAAGAAGAGCTTCCATTAAAGCGTGGTATGAATACACACCTGCGGTGGTAAAATTAAACGCTGACAGTAAGAATCCTCTTGAATGGATAAACATATACAGGAATTTCAAAGTAGGAAACCTCGCTCATCTTATATGCACTGATGAACGCTCATACAGGCAAAAGCAGTGTCCTATCAGGTATAGGTCTCCCGGTTGTTCAGCGCAGATAACTAACACAATGCTGGGAGAGGAACAGAGAAGATGGTTCTTTAGTAGGCTTTCAGAAGGAAACTTTCGTTGGAGAATATGGGCTAATGAGGTACAGTTTGCTCTTTCAAAGATAGATGGTTTGTATGGTAGTACAGATGCGTGGGATGGCTACATAGGTGAAAGAAGTAGAATATTAGAGTTTTTAAAGAATGAAAACATAGATAACCTCATAGTCTTGACAGGTGATAGACATGCCTTTATGGCTTCAGACATTCCAGAAGACTTCAGACATAGTTATGAAAGGGTTTTGGGGGCTGAGTTCATGACAGGTGCCTTATCCTCCATAAACGCTTCAGAAGCGGGTTGGTGGAAGAGAGACTTTCCTCAGTATAAAACTATAGAAGAAATCACAGAGGCGGAATTAACTCAAAACCCTTGGATAAGGTTCTTAAATCAGAAGACGTGGGGATATTCTGTGCTTGAGCTTAGTAAAGAAAAGGTAGGTGTTAAGTTTTATTCAGTAGACAAGTATCAAAAACAAGCTCCCAAAAGCTTACTTGCAAGCCTCAGCTATGAGAGAGGCAGACCCTTAATGTTAGAATAACCTGTTTATTGCCTTAGTGATAAGGTTCTCTAACAATCCACCTGCCACAAAGGACCCAATTAATATGGTTCTGTCCTTTTCCGTTAGAAAAGTGTCCCTTTCCCTCTTTCTTGACTTTTCACCTCTCTTAAGAAGTTTTCTATAACTTTGTCTTTGCAACTCTATCTGACTTATAAGGCTGTCTATTCTTTCCCTCATGCGTCATATAATAAGCACTGATTGTTAAAAAACTGTTAAGCTCTCACTATAAACTTCTAACAAACTCCTAAAGGTTCTTTCCCAAGAGAAGGTCTTTTCTATATATGAACTTATCTCTTCCCTTAACTTTAAGCTCAAGCTATTGACAGCTTTGATTAGCGCTTGGTAGAAAGCTTCCACGCTAAGGTCTTTTGCCAAGAACTCTTTGAAGGGCTGACTTTCAAGACCCATATCAAGGGCTACGAGAAGACACCCACATGCCTGTGCTTCCAGAAAGCTAAGACCGAAGGTTTCTCCTTGCGACGTACTAATGTATATGTCAGAGCTTGCGTATATGCTTGCTAACTCCTCCTCGTTGCTCACATATCCCATGTAGGTCAGGTTAGGAAACTTCCTACTTAGTTTTTCTACGTCCCTTCTTAGAGGTCCGTCTCCTACTATAAGCAAGTGGAAGAGCGTAGGGTCAAGGTGTTCAAAAAGCTCTATAAGAAGGTTTATGTTCTTTTCCATCGATAGCCTGCCCACATAGAGCAATAAAAACTTATCTTCACCTACTCCCAGCATCTTCCTTAAGTAAGGATTTCTTTTTGATGGATTAAAGATGTTTGTATCAACGCCTAAATTTACTGTCTTCACCTTTTCCAACCCCATAGTCCTCAAAAACTTTTCCTGCTTTTTTGAAGGTGTGAGTATCACGTCAGCATGAGCGAGCCTTTTTCTAATCGTATGCTCGAGAAGGAGTTTCTTGAGAAAGGAAGGTGCTGGTGCTAAAGACAGCTCCGCTTCTACATCCGCGTGGTAAAAAACAGAAAGTAAAAAGCTCTCAGACTTTATAAAAGGTATGGGTTGATATGTGCCACCAAGCTCTACTACTGTGGGCTTTTCTATCTCAAGTATTTCCTTAATTTCAGAAAAGGAAGAAAAAAACCTGTATCCGCCAGTAAAGGGAATAGGATAAGAGGGTACTTCATAAACCTTTGTAGAAGCCATGTAATATAGCCTTCTTTCCTTGCCGGGTATAATTAGCACGTGTTCAACATCTTCAGTTTCAAGAAACTTTATCTTTTCAAGTATGTACCTTCTTATACCACCACTCTTCGGGTGAAAGTACGGAGTTATGTCAATAAGCTTCATAGGCAATCCTCCCTAACCCAGCTATTGCATGCATATAGTCCATGTAGCTTTTTCTCATATCAAGATTTTTAGCCTTGTATAGAGCCTGCTTTGACATACTAATCCTTAAATCTTCGTTCGAAAGCAGGAGATGGAGTTTATCCGCAAAGTCTTGAGGCTTTGTAGCTATGAAACCGTTCAAACCCTCTTCCACATGTTCATGGGCAGCACCCTTAGAGCTTACCACAACAGGAAGACCGCTCGCCATAGCCTCCAAAACCACCTGTCCGTAAGTTTCCGTTTCTGAAGGAAAGAGGAAAATATCAGAACTTGCGTAAGCTTTTGCCAGCTCCTCGTCCTTAAGATAGCCTACAAAGAATACATTTTGGGGTTTTTTAGCCTCCAGTTCTTTCCTGTATGGACCATCTCCAACCACTACAAAAATTTCTTCAGGAAAACACCTTGCGCAGTAAAGAAAAGTATCTAAACCCTTTTCCTTAGAAACACGCCCTACGTAAATAATTACCTTTTGATACTTTCTCACTGGAAGTTTCTTACTCCAGAAGTCTTCTTCTCTCTTGTAAGGTGAGAAAAGCTCTGTATCCACTCCTCTTTCAAAAAGACTTATCTTGCCATAACTAAGTCCTTTCCTTACAAAGAGATTTCTGTAGTATTCAGATGGCACGAAAAATCTATCAGACATATTCGCTAAAAATACAAAAGCCTTCCAGAACCATTCCTCTAATTTTTCATCTCCTGTATATATGCGAGCATAGGCAGGCAAGTCCGTATGAAAGGCGGAAGTAATCCTCAAACCTAAAAGCTTTCCAGCCAAAAGAGACATAAGACCTAATGGTCCTTGCGTAGCTATATGTACTTGAGTAAAGCCTTCCTTTTCCAAAAGCTCAAGAAGTTCAAGGAAGTTGGGTATGCCCATCTTCAACTCTTCATAAAAGGGCGCGGACACTTCAAAGGTAGGTTTTAAGTTTATAAGTCTTTCTTCTTCTTTGACGTTAGAGCTAGAAGTTATAATCCAGAAAGGTAAATCCTCCTCTACTGCAAACCTTCTAATCAGTTTAGCGCTTCTGGCAACACCGTTTATGTGTTGATACGTGTCAGTTATATAAGCTACTTTTATTTCCCTGTTATTGAAGTAGCCGAAAAGTTCTCCTATTCTTATAGCTTTTCTTTCTTCCCCCTTCTGGATATATTTTAAAAAGGCGGGAAAGCCATGAGCCAAAAGAGACAGGACAAGCTCTCCAAAAGTCTGCGGTGTTGGATTTTTTAAAAACCTGTTTGCTGTCATTGAGGGAAGACGTTTTAAAGCTTCTTTGAGAAGCTCATGTCTTTCTCCATCCACACCCAAGAGATTTCTAAGTGCCATTCCTACCAGTAGATTATCGGAATGCATAAAAAGATAATCACCTACCGCTTTAACTTCTGCAGGTATTTTCCCTTTGCTCACCAAAAAGTCATAAGCTACCCTACAGGTCATATTAAGAAGCCTCTCTTCTCCAAGCTTTTGGCTACCGACGGATGTTCTACCCTCCAAAAGACCCTTCAAGAATTCTTCCTTCGTATGTACCTTCTCTACTGACGTCCAGCTTCTACCAACGTCCATACCGCCGTGGTCATCCGAACCTGCGGTAAAACCTATAAAATCTCTACTTCTTAGAGGCTCTATCTTATACTTGTTAGCAAGTTCGTATATCTTGTCCCAACCCGTATAGAGCCTTACAATATAATTCTCTACCTCTATAGTTTTTTCTGAACGCGTACCGTTTATTACCTCCCAGTTATCAAAAAGCAAGACGAACTTTTCTATCAGCTCTTTTCTCAGCTTTGTACCTTGCACAGAGTACAAGGGATGAGCTAAAGAGTGAGCTATATTCTTTTCCTTCAGGTACCTTATAAAATCATAGACATTTTCTCTTAACCTTAGTAGGTCTTCATGCTCTTTTTCAGAAATACCGTAAACAAGCACATGCACCTTAGAATTGTCCTCTGGAAATAATACCGTATATTCACAGCTAATAAAAACTTCGGGTAAGTGCGCTATTTCCAAAACACCCGATATGGTGTTGTGGTCTGTTATGGTAATGTAGGTCATACCTCTCTCTTTTAGCCTTCTGTATATTTCCAAAGGCTCGGTGAAGCTCTCCGGACAGCCAACAAGGGCACTAAACCAACCGCCCGGAAGGTTGGAAGCCTTTGAATGTAAGTGTAAATCCGCCTTTGCTAAATAACTCTTCATAGCTTATGAACCTCCTTACATTTTTTATCTCTCTAAGGATTTCCCTCCAAAGTTTTACTTTCCTCTCATCTCTAAAATCCGCCATGTGAAGTGCAAGCCTTAGTACTCTACTCTTTTTGTATAAGCTCTTTAAAATAGAAACGCTCTTTATGCTAAACCAAGAGAGCAGATGTCTGTTGCTAAAGGTTATAACCGGAGACTGGATGCACGTATTCGTTTCTATGTCTCGTACGAAGAACCTATAGGCAACACCTCTGAAACAAAAAGCATACAGAACATCTTCTAAATAGACGTTTCCTATCCATGCGGGTGGTACAAAAAATTCCGCTACTAATCCTACGCTCTGAAAAATTTCAATTCCCTCCTGAACTCGTCGGTAAGTTTCATAAAGGTCAAGCCCACCAAACTCTCCTTCTCCGTCCGTCCAAAGTATATGACTTTTACCCTTATGCGTATATCCGTGAAGTACCACTTCCTTTTTAATTTCCTTTACAAGCCTTACAAAATCCGTATCACTTATAAGAGAGCTCATTTCCCAAAAATACGGAACTACAAGCAATGTATATTTATCTATACCTATATCTTCCAGGAGCTCCAAGGCTGAAAGAAACTCTTTTTTATAGTATGGACTAACATCGTGAAGCTCTATGATTGCATAGTTCATGGAAGTTATATTAGGCTGTGATTGTTAAGGTTTTTTTAAAGTTTGGTTAAGATTTGGTTAAAGATTATAACGTTGAGAAAGTCCTTTCAGCGGAAACCACGCTACCCAATAAGTCTATAAGGTCCGTCATCGTCCATATCAAGTACCGCCCGCCATAACCCAAGGCAGACTTGTATTTCTTCTCACCCTTTTTACCCGCTCCACTCCTGCATTTTTCCAAAAGCTCTGTTGCCTTCTGTAATTTGAAGCTTTACCACTCTCCTCCGTTGCTTACCTTAAGCCCTGTAGAGTCAAGAACTATCGCAAGATATTGTTGCTTTTCGGACATGGCAGTTAAGATTTGGTTAAAGACCCCTACGGGTGGCAACAGGCTTTGGTATATATTTTAAAAGAGGCTATGGAAGAGGTGCTTTTTGAAAAGGGCATAAAGCATACAGCCCATGGGCTGAACTTTTACCTTTCTTACTTTGACGACATAGCAAGGCTTCTGCCAAGAGAGGCTTATTGTTTTGTGGTAGGTGGTTGGGTAAGGGACAGGCTTCTGGGCGAGCCTGTTGGCTATCATATTGATGTGGACCTTCTTACCACCTGCGACCCCACAGAGGTGGCAAAAAAGCTGGCTCAAAGAATAGGAGGCTCTTACTTTGAATTTGAAAAGAAGGGGCTTTTTATAAAAAGGCCTACCATTGCTACAGTGGTTTTAAGGCTCGGACCATATAAATACCGCTTTGACTTTGCCCAGCTGAAAGGAAGAAACATAGAGAGGGCTCTCGTGGAGGACCTGCTTTCAAGAGACTTTACTGCCAATGCTATGGCAATAAGCATTGACGATGTTTTAAGCATAGGTGCCAAACAGACCATAATCTACGACCCAGCCCACGGCGTAGAAGACTTAGAGCAGGGGTTTTTAAGACCCGTCTCTTTAGAAAACCTTGAAGAGGACCCTGTAAGAATATTGCGAGGCTTTCGCCTTGCGGTAGAAAAGGAGCTTAAGCTAACAGAGGACTTTTATGAGTTTGTGAGAAAAAAAGGACACCTTATAAAAAAGGCACCAGCGGAGAGGATTACCTTAGAACTCTTTAAGATACTACGCACCAACAAAAGCTATAAAGTTCTAAAAGACCTATACAGGCATGGACTTTTGCAGGTGCTTTTTCCAGACACAGCCCGATGGGAGGAGGTCAAAGACCAGGGAGAGCATCATATTTATCCTTTGGAAGAGCATGTCTTTAAGGTTTTGGAGTCGCTGGAAAGGGTGCTTGAGGAGAGGGAAAGATACCTTCATGCGGAGCTTTTGAAGGATTTGGGTAGAATGCAGGTGCATGGCGAGTTTTCTGACATAGAGCTTTTAAAACTTTCCGCCCTCTTTCATGACCTTGCCAAGCCGCATACCTTTGAAATAAGGGAGGGGAGAATTACCTTTTACAACCACGACAAGCTTGGCGCCAGGCTGGTAAGAGACTACGGCAGGCTCTACAGATGGGGGGAAGAAGCCACTCATTTTGTGGCGAGCATGGTGGAACAGCACCTTAGGGTCTTCTATTTGAGAGAATCCCTCTCAAAGGGTCAGCTTACAGACAGAGGAAGGACGAACTTCTGGAGGGATTGCGGGCATATAGCCACGCACCTTTTCCTTCATTCCATAGCGGATGCTTTCGGCAGTGGAGATACTGAAGAAGAAATTGCCATGCTTTTAAAAACTATAGAGGACCTCACCCACTATAAATTAGAAAAGCTTTCAAAAGTGCCTCAAAAGGCATTGCTTGATGGAAGGGAGATAATGGAGCTTCTTGACATAGGACAGGGTCCGCTCGTGGGCAGGATAAAGAAGGCTTTAGAAGAGGCGCAGTTAGAGGGCAGAGTGCAGACAAGGGAGGAGGCGGTGGAGTTTGTCAGAAGCTACTATAAAAGCCTTTCAGAAGGAGCATAGCCTTATGAAGAAGAAGGGGGTCATACACGCCAAGCTCCTCAAAAACCCAGCCATCACCGCCTGTAAGCACCACTTTTAGCTCTCTTTTGTAGCTCTCTTGCCAGCTTTCAAGACATTGCAGGATAAAGGCTTTTGCCTGATTTAATACACCGCCAAGAAGGGCAGTCTTAGTATCCCTGCCTATATCTGGAAAGAGCCTTTCCAGTTCTAAGAGGGGAATCAACTCAGCCTTCTGAGACAGACACTCTAAGGAGAGCCTAAGCCCCGGCACTATAAAACCTCCCTGAAAGATACCTTCTACCGCCAGGTCCACCACAAGGGCTGTCCCGCAGGAAACTATCAGCACGTTTTCTGAAAAGAGCCTTATGGCACCGTAAAGGTTCAGAAGCCTGTCCACGCCAACCCTTTCCTTGCCTTCAAAGGCGGTTTCCATAGGCACATGAGCGCTTCTTATGAACTCCGCTTTGGGATAGAGCTTTAAAACTCTGTCCTCTACGGAAGGCTTTACGGAGGACACGAGAACCAAGTCCGCAGGGACCTCTAAAAGCTCCTGATGGTGGTACTTTCCAAGATGTTTAAGCCTTCCCTCTTCATAAAGGCACAAGTCTATGGAGGTGTTGCCTATATCTACTGTCAGAACCTTCATTCTACGGAAAGCCCCTGCCTGCTTACCTCAAGAGCCTTCCAGCTCGCTCCTATACCATGCTCTTTGAAAGCCTGCACCATAGCCCTGCCAACCCTTTCTTCACCTTCAAGGCACAGGCTTGCCACCGTAGGACCTGCTCCGCTAAGAAAGACAGCCAAGGCACCTTCCTCGTAGGCACTTTTTAAAACCTGCCAGAAGCCTGGAATTAGCTCAGCTCTGTAGGGTTGATGTATCCTGTCCTTTACCGCCTCTCTAAGAAGGTCAAACCTCTTTGTAAGCAAAGCCCCTACCATAAGGGCAGACCTCTGGAGGTTAAAGACAGCATCCCTGAGAGGCACTTCTCTTTTTAGCACCTGCCTTGCCTTCTGAGTGGAAAGCTCAAACTCTGGCACGCAGACCACCACCTTAAGCTCGTGTGGAAAGTCCAGTGTAAGATACTTTATTCCTTCCTCTGAGCTGGCACATACTATGAAGCCCCCTAAAAGGGCTGGAACAAGATTGTCAGGATGCGGTTCAAACTCAAAGGCCAATTTCAGTATTTCTTCAGGATTTACCTCCAAAGAGTTAAGGGAAAGGCATGTCTGAATACCGCCCAGTATGGCTGTGGCCGAAGAGCCAAGACCTCTGGCGGTAGGAATGCGGTTGACCTGCCTGAGCCTTACGGGAATCTCTTTAACTCCAAAGAAACTGCATGCCCTTTTATACACCCTTATGAAGAGGTTTTTCTCGTCTCTTGGCAGGCTTTCTGAACCCTCTCCTTCCACAAGAATTTCATAGTGGTCTGAAGGCTCTATATAAAACTCGTTGTAAAGGTTCAGAGCAAGACCAAAGGCGTCAAAACCAGCTCCTAAGTTGCTGGTGCTTGCAGGCACGGATATTTTGAGCATACGAAACATTATACTTTAGGCTTATAATTCATAAGAAGGAGGTAGAGCCATGGAAGAAAAGAGAGACTTGGCCCAAGAGCTGGAGAGAATAAGGCAGGAGCTGGAGGAGCTAAAGAAAAAACTGGGCAGTGCCGGAGAGGAAAAAAGCCTAAGGGAGCTTCCTTCAGAAGCGCTCACAAAGGTTTTAGATGTGAGCAAGGATATAGTCAAGACTGCTGCGGAAATAGGTGAAAAAGCTCTCAAGGTAGTAAGATACTCGATAGAAGGTGCCGTGGAAGGAGCAAAGAAAGCCCTTCAGGAAGAAAAAACAGAGGTGGAACAAAAACAATAATTAAGTGTTAATGGGGGCGGAGCCCCCGCCGTAGTTTATGGAGCTATCCAGTTTTCAAGCTGTAGCATCTCCTCCATCTTGGAGGAAACATTCTGAGAAATCTTGTAGGCACAGAACTCAGGACCACACATGGAGCAAAACTTGGCACTCTTATAACCTTCTTGTGGTAGGGTTTCATCGTGGTATGCCCTTGCGGTTTCTGGGTCAATGGCAAGCTCAAACTGCCTGTTCCAGTCAAAGGCAAAGCGCGCCCTGGACATCTCTAAGTCCCAGTCCCTTGCGCCGGGCCAGTTTTTAGCCACGTCTGCCGCATGGGCTGCAATTTTGTAAGCAATAACCCCTTGCTTTACATCTTCTATGTTTGGAAGACCAAGGTGTTCTTTGGGCGTCACGTAGCAAAGCATAGCCGCACCATACCAGCCGGCCATGGCAGCACCTATGGCACTGGCAATATGGTCGTATCCTGGTGCCACATCTATGACAAGGGGACCAAGCACATAAAAAGGTGCCTCATGACAGACCTTCTGCTGAATTTTCATGTTAAACTCTATCTGGTCCATGGGCACATGCCCGGGACCTTCTACCATCACCTGCACACCGTGCTTCCAAGCCCTTTCGGTCAGCTCTCCAAGCACTTTTAGCTCCGCCAGCTGAGCTTCATCAGAGGCGTCCGCTATTGCACCAGGTCTGAGACCATCTCCGAGGGAAAAGCTCACATCGTATTTTTTGAATATCTCGCATATCTTATCAAAGTGTTCATAGAGGGGGTTTTGTTTTCCGTGTTCTATCATCCACTGAGCCATTATGGCACCGCCACGGGACACTATGCCCATAACCCTGTGCTGGACTAAAGGCAGAAATTCTCTAAGCACGCCCGCGTGTATGGTCATATAGGAAACACCTTGCTGAGCCTGCTCTTCGATAACATCAAGTATCAAATCCACCGTCATGTTTTTCACATTACCCTTTGCCCTCCTGAGGGCTTCGTATATGGGGACAGTGCCCACGGGGACGGTGCTCACCTTTATTATGGCTTCCCTGGTTTCTCTTATGGCTTCTCCGGTGGACAGGTCCATTATGGTGTCTGCACCATACTTTATTGCCACCTTTGCCTTTTCTACCTCGGTGGGTATATCAGAGGCAAGACCTGAGTTGCCTATGTTGGCATTTACCTTCACCCTTGAGTTTATACCTATGCACATGGGCTCGAGGTGAAGGTGGTTTATGTTGGCGGGTATTATCATCCTTCCCCGAGCAACCTCTTGGCGGACGAACTCGGGATGCAGTCCTTCCCTCTTTGCCACATAACGCATCTCTTCTGTGATGATGCCCTGACGGGCAAGGTGCATCTGACTTTTATTCTTAAACTTCTTCCTCCTTTCTATCCACTCAGCCCTGAGCATGAAGCACCTCCTGTAGAAGTTCTGGTGATAAAAAGATAGGCAAAGACGCCTGCATTTCAATATGAGCTTTTTCAGGATATAATGCTAAGGAATAACCCTTTGGGGGTCTGTCATGAAGGACCGCATCAGTATAAGCGTGGTGTGGCACGACCACAGGAAGCCCCTTGTAATAGTTATTAAAAAAAGCCTTATTAAAAGACTTGCTCTTGTTTTTGCCTTTTTCTTTGCCTTCTGGGTTTCCTTACAGGTCTGGGGTCTATGGAATTACTGGGAAAAGACTAAAATAGCTAAGGAAAAGGAGGAAGTTCAAAAGTCTCTTAGCCTTTTTAATGAGGAGAGGAGCAGGCTTCAGACGGAAAAGGAAAGATTGTCCGCATACAAGCAAAAGGTAAAAGAGTTAGAGGGCAGGCTTCTTCAGGTGGAAGAATACTTAAGAAAAAGGGGGATAGCTTTAGGCTCAAGGGGGCTTGGAGGACGGGCAGGCTACAGACCTGAAGAGGAGGAAGAATACTTATCCTTTATAGTAAACAGGAGCGAGGAGCTTATGCTAATACTTAAGAGCATACCCGCAGGCTACCCCCTTTATGGCACCATAAATTCCACCTTCGGCTGGAGGAAAAACCCCTTTGGAAGAGGCTATGAGTTTCATACGGGCGTGGATATAGACGCTCCATACGGTGCGCCAGTCAGAGCCACTGCGGATGGTGTGGTGTCCCATGCGGGCAGGTTTGGAGATTATGGAAAGGCGGTGGTCATTGAACACGGGCATGGCTATTCCACCCTATACGGACATCTTTCTCAGGTGCTTGTGAAGGAAGGTCAGAAGGTAAAGGCAGGAGATATAATAGGCAGAGTGGGTTCCACCGGCAGGTCTACGGGAGCTCATCTGCATTATGAGGTATTGTTTGGAGGCAAACCCGTGAACCCTATGGATTATCTGGTCTGGAGGTGAGCCATGTTTGGAGGAAAAAAACAGGAAAAGGCTGTAAGCGTGGGTAGCTCTGAGGTGCAGACCCTTATAGGTGCAGGCTGTGAGTTTGAGGGGAATTTAAGGCTTGAAGGTGGAATGGTGAGGATTGACGGGGTTATAAAGGGGGACATAACGGGCAATGCCTTTGTGGTGATAGGTAAGGAGGGAAAGGTTTTCGGAAACATAAAGGTGGAGCATTTAGCCCTGTATGGCGAGGTAAGGGGCAATGTGGAGGCAGGTGAGGTAGAATTGCATGAAGGTAGTATTCTGGAAGGCGATATGAATGTGAAGGCTCTTTTCGTAGAAAAGGGAGCCATATTCAACGGTAAGTGTCTTATGGAAAGGGGGAGCAGGAGCTCCCCTGAGGAAGTTTAATCCTCTAAGGTGGAAACATCTCCTACAGGCAGACCCAGCTCTTGAGCCTTTAGGACCCTCCTCATTATCTTACCGCTTCTGGTCTTTGGAAGTTTCTCCACAAATTCTATCTCGTCCGGCACCGCTATAGCTCCCAGAATCTGCTTTACATGCTGTTTTATCTCTTCCTTAAGGTGGTCTGTGGGTTCTACGCCCTTCTTGAGAATAACAAAAGCCTTTATGGATTCGCCCTTTATCTCGTGAGGTTTGCCAATTACAGCCGCCTCCGCCACTGCAGGGTGGTCCACTATAGCACTTTCAACCTCCATAGTTCCTATCCTGTGTCCTGCCACATTGAGCACATCGTCCGCCCTTCCCAGTATCATTATGTAGCCTTCCTCATCGTAAGTAGCCAGGTCTCCCGCAAGGTAGTAGCCGGGTATGGTGTTCCAATACTTCTCATAACGTTCTGGTTCACCCCAGCAGGTTCTAAGCATAGAGGGCCAGGGCGTTTTTATAACAAGGTTTCCAACTGTATTAGGTGGAAGAGGATTACCCTGACTATCTACTACCGCCACTTCCACGCCAAAGTAAGGCTTTCCTGCCTTTCCGGGTTTGGCTGGATAAGAAGGTATGGTGGTTATCATGTGCATGCCCGTTTCCGTCTGCCACCACGTATCCACTATCACGCACTTTTCTCTTCCTATGTGCTTGTAATACCAGTGCCAGGCTTCAGGGTTTATGGGCTCACCCACAGAGCCAAGTATCCTTAAAGAAGACATATCGTATTTGGCAGGCCACTGCTCTCCATACCTCATGAACATCCTTATGGCGGTGGGTGCTGTGTAGAAGACATTTACCCTATACTTTTCCACATAGCTCCACCACCTTCCGGGGTCTGGATAGTCCGGTGCTCCCTCCGTTATCACAGAAGTAGCTCCACAAGCAAGAGGTCCATACACGATGTAGCTGTGCCCTGTAATCCAGCCTATGTCCGCAGTGCACCAGTATATGTCATCTTCGTGAAGGTCAAAGGTTATCTTTGTGGTAAAGTATGTGCCCACCATGTAGCCACCGGTGGTATGAAGCACTCCTTTGGGTTTTCCTGTTGTGCCGGACGTATAGAGTATAAAGAGGGGGTCTTCCGCATCCATATGCACAGGCTCGCACTCGGGTGAGCTGTTTTTCACAAGTTCGTCAAAGCTTACAAAAAGACCCTCTGAGCCATTTAGCACATCTTTATCCCTGTCCCAGACTATCACCTTTTCTACAAAGCCAAGTCCATCAATAGCTCTTTGGGCTGTTGCGAAAAGGTCTATTTTTTTACCCCTTCTTTTCGTATAGCTGGCGGTTATTAAAACCTTTGCCTTTGCATCTTCAATCCTGAGCCTAAGAGCCCCTTCGCTAAAGCCTGCAAAAACCACGCTGTGTATAGCACCTATACGGGCGCAGGCAAGCATACAAGCTATGGCTTCTATGGTGTTGGGCATGTATATGGAAACCCTGTCTCCCTTCTTTACACCCAAAGACTTAAGACCGTTGGCTATGCGGTTGACAAGCTCTAAAAGCTCTCCATAGGTTATCTTCTTTTCCCTGTTGTCTTCATCCACAAAGATGTAAGCCACTTTATTGCGTTTGCCGTTTGCCACATGCCTGTCAAGGCAGTTATAAGTTATGTTGGTCCTTCCACCTAAAAACCACTTGGCATAGGGATAGTTCCACTCAAGCACCTTGTCCCACTTTTTAAACCAGTGAAGCTCTTCTGCCACCTTTGCCCAGAAGGC
Source organism: Aquificota bacterium (assembly GCA_030549905.1). Taxonomy (GTDB): domain Bacteria; phylum Aquificota; class Aquificia; order Aquificales; family Aquificaceae; genus Pampinifervens. The sequence continues at coordinate 17,420 of JAUQQK010000008.1, forward strand.
TTCCCTGTCTTTGATGGATTCCTGATAGAGGCTCTCATAGTCCTTTACCCAGGCCCTCTCCACTATAGGGACTGGTGGGTGGTACTTCTCTTCCACCTTAAGGTGAACTTCTTCCCTGACCTCCATGTTAAAACCTCCTTTAAGGTTGTTATAAAAAAGTATAACCCAATTCTATTGGTAGGAAAATTTGTTTAAAAATATATGATGTTTGTTATAGATTTTTGTTTTCTTGACAAAAAGATAAGACTTTTATCATGTAATTTGGGAGTGGAGTGATTTGCTTTAAGGAGGTTGCTTTGACAAAAACATAAGATTTTTATCATATGATTTTGAAAAAGACCCGACTATCTGTGATAAATATATGCTTAAAATCTTATAATCTTGACAATATTCAAGGCTTTTTATAAAATAGACCAAAACCTTAAAGGAGGTGTTTCATGAAGGAAATGCTCGAATCAAGAGAGTTTAAGGAGCTTGCGTCGAAGAGGAATAAGATTGTCGCTGTCTTAACCTTAATTCAACTAATCATGTATTTTGGCTTCATATTGGTCTTGGCTTTTAAAAAGGATATACTTAGTCAAAAGTTAAGCGAAGGTATAACAGTGGGTATTCCTGTAGGCATTGCGGTGATAGTTATATCCTGGCTTCTTACAGGAGTTTATGTATATTGGGCTAATACGTACTACGACCGTGCGGTTGATGAAATTAAAAATAAGCTTAGGAGGTAAGCCATGCTACAAACAAGTCTTGGACAACCAAATCCAGTAGCTATAGTCTTTTTCTTCCTCTTCGTTGCCATAACCCTTGGGATAACTTACTGGGCTGCGAAGAGAACAAGGACAACAAGCGAGTTTTACGCAGCAGGAAGAAGTATATCTGGCTTCCAGAACGGGCTTGCAATAGCAGGAGACTACATGAGTGCTGCCTCGTTTCTTGGGATAGCCGGGCTTGTAGCCCTAAAAGGTTATGATGGACTCATATACTCCATAGGCTTTTTGGTGGGGTGGCCCATAGTTATGTTCCTGATTGCTGAACCTCTTAGAAACTTGGGTAAGTATACCTTTGCGGATGTGGTTGCCTACAGACTATCTCAAAAACCCATAAGAGTATCAGCTTCTTTGGGCGCCTTATCTACTGTTATTCTTTACCTTATCGCCCAGATGGTAGGTTCTGGCAACCTTATAAAGCTCCTTTTTGGAATACCTTATGAATGGTCTGTAGTTATAGTAGGTGCTATCATGATAGCTTACGTGCTCTTTGGTGGTATGCTGGCTACCACATGGGTGCAAATCATAAAAGCGGTATTGCTGTTGGGTGGTGCTACTATCCTTGCCCTTCTTACTCTTTCTTATTTTGGTTTTAATCCTGTATCGCTTTTTTCAAACGTAGCACAAAAGTATGGAGATAAAATGCTCATGCCTGGCGGACTTGTGGCCAATCCTTGGGATGCAGTATCCCTGGGTCTTGCCCTGATGTTTGGAACCGCAGGACTGCCTCATATACTCATGAGGTTCTATACTGTTCCAGATGCAAAAGAGGCAAGGAAGTCTGTATTTTATGCAACAGGCTTTATAGGATACTTTTATATACTAACCTTCATAATAGGGTTTGGAGCTGCTGCGCTGGCAGGGCAGGAAATTATATCCAAGATAGATAAGGGGGGGAATATGGCAGCTCCCTTGCTTGCGGAGGCTGTTGGTGGTACCGTATTCTTAGGATTTATTGCAGCGGTTGCTTTTGCAACCATACTTGCGGTAGTTGCAGGTCTTACCTTAGCTGGTGCTTCTACCCTTTCTCATGACATATATGCAAACGTGGTTAGAGGCGGGCATTCTTCAGAAGAAGAAGAAGTAAAAGTTGCTAAATTAGCCACCTTAATACTCGGTGTGCTTGCTATCGTGCTTGGCATTCTCTTTAAGGGACAAAATGTAGCCTTCATGGTGGGTCTTGCCTTCGCAATAGCAGCAAGTGCTAACTTTCCACCTTTGGTTATGTCCATTTTCTGGAAAAAATTCACTACAGCGGGGGCGGTAGCAAGCATACTTACCGGCACCTTCTTAGCGGTAGTCCTTATCATTCTTAGCCCAACAGTGTGGGTAGACTTGTTTAAAAATAAAACCGCCATATTCCCCCTAAAGAACCCTGCATTGATTTCCATGACTGCCTCCTTCTTAGTAGGCATCCTGGTTTCACTGCTAACGAAGGAAGAGAGCGCAGAGAAAAAGTATGAAGAGGAAAAGATTAGAACCTACTTGGGAGTAGGTGCGGAATAAGAAGGTCCCCCTCACGGGGGGTTTTTCCTTGTAATATTTTTTTTACGCATGCTTGATGCGGAAAGGTTTTTGCTTGAAACGGAGCCTTTTAAAGACTTAAACAAAGAGGAGATAAGAAGGCTTGCCCATAACCTTATGGTAGAAGTCTTTAAAAAAGGAGAGCTTCTCTTTGAAGAAGGGTCAAAGCCTTTAGAATTTCTCTACCTTTTAAGGAGCGGTGCGGTAGTCTTAAAAAGGCAGGGTATGGACATAGAGTATCTGCATGAAGGTGAAAGCTTTGGCTATGTGTCTCTGATGACCTCAGAGCCACCCACTTCTACAGCGATGGCTTTAGAAGACAGTGTAGTGTTCCTTATAAACAAAAAGCTTTTTAACGACCTTCTCTCAAGATATGAAGGCTTTAGAGAATACTTCACGAGAAAGCTGACAAAGAGGCTTGTAAGCATAAGGAGAAAACCGGTATCTTCCGTCGATAGACGGATGGAAATAAGGCTTGAAGATATGAACCTTAAAGCCCCTGTAGTACTTGATGGAAGCCTTTATGTTTCAGACGCCATAAAGGAGCTTGTTTTAAAAGACCTAACCCACGTGCTTGTAAAGCTTCCTCAGGGTTTTGGTATGCTTACAGAAAGGGATATTCTCAAAAAGGTGCTGGCAAAGGGGCTCAGTCCTCAGGAGGTCAGGCTTGAAGAGGTGGCAACCTTTCCTCTCATATACCTTGAGGGCGACAAAACCCTGTACGATGCCATGCTTCTTATGGCAAGGCACGGCATAAGGAAGCTGGTGGTGTTTAAAGAGGGAAAACCCTCTGGAGTACTTGAAGACAGGGACATAATAGCCTATGAAAGCAGGAACGCAGTCCTTCTTATAAAAGAGATTGACAGGGCAAAGAGCGTGGAGGAGCTTGGCTACCTTTACAGCCTTGTCAAGGAGCATATTTTAGAGCTTGTCTTTGAAGGTACAGACCCAGAAAGGCTTGGAGAATACATATCAGAGCTGAACGACAGGTTTATGAAGAGGGCTGTCTTTTTGACACTTTTAAGGCTTGGAGAGGAACCCCTCGTGCCTTTCAGCATAATGGTGCTTGGAAGCGAGGGCAGAAAAGAACAGAGCCTGAAGACAGACCAGGATAATGCCCTCATGTATGCAGACTACCCCATGCTTGATTTTGAACCAAGGGAATACTTTGAGAGGTTCTCAAAGGAATACGTAAGGGTCTTGCTTGAGGTGGGTTTTCCCCCATGCCCGGGTAATGTAATGGTTTCAAACCCCTTCTGGAGAAGGTCTATAGAGGAGTGGAAAAGGGAGGTAGCAAGATGGATTGAAAAGCCAGAGCCGGAAAACATGCTAAACGTGGCTATCTTTTTTGATTTTAGGAATGTTTTTGGAGACCAGAGCCTGACAGAAGACCTGTGGCAGATTATAAGGAAGCTTATAGAAAAAAATAAGGGCTTTATACCCTTTTTGGCGGTGGATGCGGTAAGGTTTTCCCCGCCCATAGGCTTTTTCAGAGACTTTGTGGTGGAAAAGACAGGGGAGCATAAGGGAGAGATAGACATAAAAAAAGGTGGCATATTTCCAATAACTCAAGGTGTTAGAGCCATAGCCTTAGAACATGGTATAGGCAGTAGAAATACTTTTGAAAGGGTTAGAGAGCTTGAAAAACTTGGTGTTTTCACAAAAGAATATGCAAGAGATTTGGAAGAAGCTTACAGATTTCTGCTCTCCTTACGCTTTAAGTTTCAGGCTCAGAAGATGAAAGAAGGAAAGGAGCCAGACAACTACATAAATCCTAACCATCTTTCAAAGACGGAAAAGGGAATGCTAAAGGACGTTTTTAAACTCATAAAAGATTTTCAGGGGTATTTATACGAGCGATACAGACTAAGGTATTTTGAATGAGTCTTTTGAGAAGGTGGCTAATAAAGAAGTTAAAGCCTGAGGTTTATCAGAGGTTCCACTGGGAGCTTGAAAGGGACATGCCTGTGAAAGAGGCGTGTTTTGTGGTCTTTGACACGGAAACCACAGGGCTTGACCTTAAAAAGGATGAACCAGTCAGCATAGGTGCCTTGAAGATAAGAGGTTTAAAGATACACCTTTCAGAGAGTTTCTATCAGCTTTTAAAACCTCAAAGGACGCTAAAAGAATCCATAAAGGTACATGGCATAACCCTTGAGGACCTGCAGGTGGCAAAGGAAGGAAGGCAGGTATGCGAAGAGTTTATTTCCTACGCATGGGGCTGTGTACTGGTAGGATACTTCGTGCATATAGATGTCAGCATGCTCAGAAACCTTACAAAAAAGGCCTGCGGTGGAGCCTTTTACCCCTATGCGGTAGATGTCTTGGACCTGATAAAACCGCTAAATAACATTCCAACCCTTGAAGAGCTGCTGAAAGAACACAGGCTACCCGTATCAAAGGCACACAACGCTTTGGAAGATGCCTACATGACAGCCCTTCTCTTTTTGAAGCTGGTAAAGGAAGGAAGATATAAAAGGCTGATGGATTTACCTGTAAGGGTTTATTAACATAAAAACAAGCCCCCCGCCCGGGGGGGTAGGACTTAAAATAAGCTGAGAAAAGGGAGGTTATGCGAACATATCTCTGTATAGCCCCTTTGCCCACTCTATGTAAGCCTTATAATTGCTTTCCTTTGGCTGTTCGTCAAGTTTTACGTTGGCAAACTCAAACTTTCCATTGCCAACATACTTATAAGTAAGGTCTATCCATATGGCTTCCTCTGGTGCTACCGCTGAGTAGCACAAGGTTCTTGGAGGTTCGTAGGATATATCCTTACCGGCTATCTTTGCAAGTATAACCTTTGCTATGTAGTGACCCTCTGTATTGGCGGTATTTCCACTCTTTGAGAAGGGCTGGTTCCTTGCGTCTCCAGCCACATAAACCCTTTCATCACCTACAGCGTGGTATTTTAGTGGGTCTATATCAGGCCACCTTTCGCCTTTTTTAACAAGACCAGCCTTAAACACTATCTCACCCGCTCTGCATATAGGGTATATAGCACCGTCATCAAAATCTATATCTCCGTAAGCTTCCGTTGATATTTTACGACCATTTACATCAACAGACTTTATACCTGCGTTTGGATAATACTCTACATATCCTTTGACAAGGTTGTCCCAGGCATAGTGAAAACCCTTCGCCTTAACGGGTGGGTCTGGATGGTTATCTACAAGCACCACCTTTCCATTTATTTTATTCTTCTTAAAATACCAGGCTATGAGCGTTGCCCTTTCATAAGGTGCAGGCAGGCATCTATAATCAAGTCCGGGTGGTACAGTAAGAACAAAAGTTCCCTTTTCAAAGTTTTGTATCTTCTCCTTTATCCTTATGTGTTCAGATGCAGGAATAAAACCTGCTGGATAACGAACCTGTGCAAGTTCTATCTCCTTAGGATCCTTTATCCAGGCCTCGTAGTAGTAATCTATACCCGGGGCAAGCACCAGATAGTCGTAGCTAAGCACTCCTTTATCCGTATATACTTTCCTTGCATTTCTGTCCACGTCAATTACTGACGTTCCGGTAAGGATGTGATAGCCGTATTTGGCTGCAGGCTTAAGAAAATCATGCATAAGAAATTCTAAATTTACAAGGTCCACGAGCCATAAGTTGCTTACAGGGCAGGAAAAGAACTCATGCCTCTTGTCGATGACAACCACATCTACGTTAGGATTGCCCATCTTTATGTACTTGGCGATAACCAGCCCAGACCATCCTGCACCCACTATCACAACGCGGGGTGAGTTCTTTGAGGGTTTAGGAAGGTTAAGCTCCTCCACCTTCTTAGCGAAGATAAAACTCGCACCTCCACTTAATAAAGATGCGGCAACAATGCTACCGCCCGATAGCTTCAAAAAATCCCGCCTGTCTAACTTCATACCTGCCACCTCCTTGGTTTTCTACATCTTCTTTATATGCAAACCGCATGCCAAAAAGGCAACACCTTATAATCAAAGCAGGAGTTTAACTTTCTATGTAAAGGTTTTCTAAAGGATGACAAGTATGACAGCGCATAGGGACACTCGTGTCCTGGGTGATATACTATAATGTGATGGACCAGTTTTCCATTTTTGACATCTTTGAGGAAGAAGTTGTAGTGATAGATAGAAACTACAGGATACTATATGCCAACTCCAAGTATGCAAAGGACCTGGGGTATAATTCAAAAGAAGAAGTTATAGGCAAAGAATGTTTCAGAATCTCACACTACAGGGATGAGCCGTGTGATGGTGAATGTCATCCTTGTCCTCTTAAAGAGATAGAAAAAACCGGAAAAGTTGTCAACGTCATACACACACACTATACGCACGACAAAAATGAGTTTCCGGTAGAGATATGCGCATACCCTCTACAAGACGGCTCTGTGTTGCAGATAATCAGGAGTATAAAAGACGACAAAGAGAAATATTACCTGTTTAGTCTATCTCAACGGCTCAGTTCTATATCTTACCTGGCTCTCGGAGTTGCCCACCAGATAAACACTCCCCTCAACATCATATACACATACGCACAAATGCTTGAGAGGGAGTATGGAGAAAAGGAGGAGATAGAAAGAATAAAGGAAGCTGTGTGTGCCTGCAAGGATTACATAAGCAAACTTCTACTTATGGTCCGCAATTCAAAGGAAAGAAGCCTCGTTGATGTGAAAAAGGCGGTGGAAGATTGTGTTGAGCTTTTGAAGATATACGCAGAAGATAGGGGTGTAGTCATTGAAAAAAGTATAGAGCAGTGCGGTTTTGTTTTAGGTAGTGAGTCTGATGTAAGACATATAATAACTAACCTACTCATAAACGCCATACAGGTTTCTGATAGAGGAAGCAGGGTGTATGTGAGAACGGGTATAAACGGTGCGTATGCATTTATTGAGGTTCAAGATGAGGGACCCGGCATAGACCCTGAAGAGCTTAGCAAAATATTCCTGCCTTTCTACCAGGGCAAGAACAGGAAAAGTAAAGATGGATGTGGATTAGGGCTTTCCATAGTGGACAGTATAGTCAGGGACATGGGCGGTAATGTGCATGTGGATTCAGAGCCTGGCAAAGGTTCAAAGTTTGTTGTTAAACTCCCGCTCCTTTAAAATTTTTAGCTTCCTATAGACTGTCCTTGTGCTACACCCGAGCACTTCTGCCACTTTTTTCACATCCTTCAGAACTTTCAAAAGATAAGCTGTATACCTGGCTTCTAGAAGCTCAAGGTCGGGCATATCCTCAAAAAGCTCCTTTTCAAAGGAGCCATTCTCTTGGGATATAAACAGGTAATCATCTACAAAATCACCATCAGCCAGTATGCACGCCCTTTCTAAAATATTCTTCAGCTCCCTTATATTCCCTTTCCATGGGTAGTTTTTCAGCATCTCCATAGCTTCAGTGCTTATCTTCTTATTCCACTTATTTAGAAAGAATTTAACTAATATAGGGATATCTTCTCTCCTTTCCCTCAGAGGTAAAAGGCGCAGTTCAAGGGTGCTGAGCCTGTAATAAAGATCCTCTCTGAACTGTCCCTTTTCGCAAAGAGCTTTTAAGTCCCTGTTGGTTGCGGATATTATCCTCACATCCGCAAACTCCTCTTTAACATAACCCACCCTTCTAAACCTTTTTGTTTCTATAAATCTGAGAAGTTTAGGCTGTATATGCTGAGGCACCTCTCCTACTTCATCAAGAAACAGCGTGCCACCCTTTGCCATTTCAACAATACCATTTTTCCTGTTAGAAGCTCCTGTGAAAGCTCCTTTTTCATGTCCGAAAAGCTCGCTCTCAAAAAGTTCTGCAGGTATTGAAGTGCATTCCACCACAAGAAAGGGTTTTTCCCTCCTGTGGGAAAGTCCGTGTATATACCTTGCCAAGACCTCCTTACCTGTTCCGGTCTCTCCTATTATAAGAATGTTGGCGTCGGTTCTGGCATACCTTTCGCAAAGAGAAAGAATTTCTGCAAACTTTGGGCTTTTTGTTTCGAAAGTATAGTCTATGCCTTTTCTGATAATTTCCTTCAGTGTCAGGTTCTCCTCTTCTGTAAGCTTCTCTTTTATAGCCCTTTTTATGGATGCTTCAAGTATGTCAAGATTGAAGGGCTTTTGTATAAAGTCGCAAGCACCCGCCTTTATTGACTCCACAGCGGTTTTTATGTCGCCGTAGCCTGTTATGACAATTATTTTTGCTTCACTCACCTCCTTTACCTTTTTAACCACCTGTGGTCCTTCCCCGTCGGGAAGCCTGAGGTCAAGCAAAACTACATCGTAAGACTCCTCAAGAAGTGCCTTTATAGCCTCCTCAAGGCTACCAACACCTCTACAGTTATAATGAGCCTTTGATAAAGCTTTCGTAAGTGCCTGTCTAAGGCTTGTATCATCTTCCACAAGCAGAAGGTTTGCCATAGCATAAAAAATATATCATCTAAGTTTTTAGCCAAAAACTCCTCACAAGTTGTGCTTCTTTGACAATGTATTGATTCACTATCAGTTTGGTGTAGAATACTATAACAAAACATGATTAAACAGATATCCGTCATAGGCTCTTCCACCGCACAGGAAGGCTCGGAAGAATACACCTTTGCCTACAGGCTTGGTATAGAGCTGGCAAGGAGGGGATACATAGTAGTCTGCGGGGGGCGAGGTGGGGTGATGGAGGCGGTCTGCAAGGGAGCAAAGGAAGGAGGAGGGCTGACTGTGGGCATACTTCCTTCATACACGGGAGAGGAGGCAAACCCTTATGTGCATATTCAGATAAGGACGGGCATGAGCTGGAACAGAAATCCTCTTGTGGTGGCTTCGGGAGACCTTGTGGTGGCAGTGGGAGGAAATTACGGCACCCTTTCTGAAATAGCCTATGCTCTCATTCTCGGAAAGAAGGTGCTTGGCTACAGGACCCATAAGGTGGAAGGTGTGGAAGAGGTCCGTTCAATTGAGGAAGTTCTTGACCTAATTCATAAACTTTCCAGTTGAAAAGAGCTTTCAAAAGACGATATTTATATGCATGGGACAGGAACTGTTCTTCTTAGAGGACCTGCTCTTTAAAAGCACCGCACAGGAGGTGGAGGAGCGTTATCAGGAAGTTTTGCAATTATACGCCCATGACCCGGAGATACTTAACATAGCAAAGAGCATAAAGGGTATGTGCGACTACATACTGAACGCCTACAAGGAAATACCCAACCCCGAAAAGAAGCTGGATGAATCTTTATACACAACCCTGTATCAGGTTCTTAAGGACCTTAGCATAACCCTCTATGACCTTTCCATAGCGGAGGGAGAGCAGCTATATTATGTTATTTCTTCCGCCTATCAGAAGCTAAACGGTGCCAACAACCTACTGGAGAGGCTTGTCTAAGTGGCTGAAAAACCGGACACCAAGAAGAAGGCAGTAAAAGGTGAGGTTTAGCCACACAAGGAAGGCAATGAGAGAACCAAAAAGGGTATAAAGAGGGTTCAGAGTAAGGGTTTTTACCACCACAAGGGCGAAGGCTTTGTTTAAAAGGAAGAGAAGCAATGAGCTCAAAAGGGCAGTCTTTAAAGTGTTAATCTTAAAACCAAGAAAAGCACCATAGAGCATATAGAGGCTCAAAAGACCCACCAGAAGGTTAGAAAGCTCTACTATCCTCTGATATATGGCTCCAAAAAGAGGCTTGCTTATGCTCAGCAGGATAAGAAGAATCGAAAGGGCTAAGGTATAAAAGACAAGAAAGAGTGGAACACCAAGCCAGAAGGTCAGTTCCTTCTTCTTCAGCCTTTCCCCATACACGAACTCAAAGGAGCGGTTGAGGGACTTGGCAAAAAAGACAGAAAAGGTATAAGAAAGAAACAGGGCAATGATAGAGCCAGAAAGCCTGCCTTCGTAAATCCTTAGGACCCTTGCCAGCACCTTCTCCGCATGTTGGGGCATAAGGCTCAAAACATAATGCACCACCCTGTCCGCCTGCAGAAAGGGAAGGTAGGAGGCTAAGAAGCTAAGGAGCATAAAGAGAGAGCCAAGCACCATGAGAAACTGGTAAGTCAAGGAAGCACTATAATAGGTGTAGCCATCTTTTATGGAGTCCAGCAGAGCATGAAAAAAAGCCTTAGAGTATCTGAGCATCTTCTATAACATACTCCACTGTGCCATCGAGGGGGCTTCTGAAGAGGAAGGTGTTTCCTTCCGCCTTCAGTATGTAATTGGGGCTTATGGGTACCTTACCTTTTCCTCCCGGAAGGTCCACCGCGTATGTGGGTATGCCCATACCTGATATTTTACCCCTGAGATATTCCATAATCTCAATACCCTTCTGAAGGCTTGTGCGAAAGTGAAGGGCACCCTTTACAGGGTCGCAGTGGAAAAGATACACGGGTCTTACTTTTATCCTCAGAAGCCTTCTGAAAAGCTCTAACATTACCTCAGGTCTGTCATTTACGCCTTTAAGGAGCACTGTCTGGTTATTAACTGGCACGCCACGCCTTAAAAGCCTGTCTATGGCTTCCTCCGCCTCTTCAGTTATTTCCTTTGGATGGTTAAAGTGGGTATTGACCCAGATGGGAGAGTATTTTTCAAGAAGGTCAAGGAACCTGTCGTCAAAAAACCTCTGAGGTGCCAGCACGGGCAGACGTGTGCCAAAGCGCACTATTTCCACATGGGGAATTTTTCTAAGGTTTGAAAGAAGATACTCAAGCTTTTCCTCACTTACAGAAAGGGGCTCACCACCCGAGATAAGCACATCTCTCACCTCTTCATGCTGTCTTACATAGTCTAAAAACCTGTCAATCTCCTCCTTAGTCCTTGCCCTCTCACCTTCCTGAAATATCCTCTTCCTCATACAGTGCCTGCAGTAGACGGCGCAGAAGGTAGTCAGGGTAAAAAGCACCCTGTCCGGATACCTGTGGGTAAGCCCGGGAACCTCTCCTTCTTCTCTGAAGGGGTCGGGATCTCCGAGGGATTGAACTCTTTCGTCTACCTCTACCGCTCTTGGAATAGCCTGAAGCCGGATGGGGTCTCTGGGGTCGTCGGGGTCTATGAGGGAAAGGTAATAGGGAGTTATAGCCATGGGATACAGGCCTTTAGTGAGCTCTATGCCTTTTATCTCCTCTTCCGTAAGTCTTATATACCTTTCTAACTCTTCTTTTGTCCTTATCCTGTTCTGGACCTGCCAGTGATAGCTACGCCATAGCTCTAAGGGCACATGCTCAAAGAACCTTCTCATGGTAATATTATCACATGAAGCTGTTGGTCCTGACGGGAGCAGGCATATCTGCAGAGAGTGGTATTCCCACCTTCCGCGGTGCTCAGGGTCTGTGGAAAAGCTTCAAACCAGAAGAGCTTGCCACGCCTGAGGCTTTTAGAAAAAACCCTGCCCTTGTATGGGAGTGGTATCTGTGGAGGAGAAGTGTCATAGCAAAGGCACAGCCTAACGAGGGGCATCTAAAGCTTGTAGAACTGGAAAAAAGGTTCGGTGATAACTTCCTCCTTATTACTCAAAACGTGGATGGACTTCATCAGAAGGCAGGCTCAAAAAGGCTTGTGGAGCTTCATGGAAACATATGGAAGGTAAGATGCCTTCACTGCAGGGCTGAATACTACGACTACACTACGGAGGCTAAAGACCTACCCTTGAGATGTATGTACTGCGGAGGTCTCATAAGACCGGGTGTGGTCTGGTTCGGAGAAAGCCTTCCAGAAAAAGCCTTAGAGCTTGCCTATAAATGGGCGTATGAGTGCGAACTTTTTGTATCCATTGGCACTTCTGGTGTGGTGTATCCTGCGGCGGAACTTCCCTTCATAGCCAAAAGGCATGGGGCAAAGGTAATTGAGATAAACCCGGAAGAAACACCTATATCTTCTGTAGCGGATGTTATAATAAGAGAGCCTGCAAGCAGTGGCATTAACAGGCTCACGGAGATGCTATGAAGATACACGTAATGGGCTCTGACCAGAGGATAGTGCGTTGTGCGAGGGTTTCCTTTGACAAGGACCAGCAGGTGGACCAAGAAAGGGATAAAAAGCTTATAAAATACCTTCTTGAACATAAGCACGCATCACCCTTTGAACATATAATCATTGCCTTTGAAGGGGATAAGAAACTGTGGCTTGAAATGCTTTCAAACCTGCCCAGTCCAGCGGTGCAGGTCTATTATTCCGCAGGCTTTATCTGGACAAATCTGAGGAACTATATAAACGCAAAGGAACTCTTACCTGAGGAGCTGGAAACGGTGCTTAGAGAAAAGCTACCAGCCACATGGGCTATAATTGAAGGTTTAGAACCTAAAGCCTATTCCCTTGACCAAGAGTATGTAAAGGAAAAGCATGAGACATCTTCAGGTTGGATAGGTCTTGTGGATGCCTTAGAGCTTGGCACGGATATGGATTACTATACCTTTGTGGTAGAATGCCCTCTTTTTGTTGCCCGCCAGTGGCACAGGCACAGGTTTGGCTCCTACAATGAGGTGAGCAGGCGGTATGTTAGCTATGAGCCAGATTTTTACCTACCAGCCTATTTAAGAAGGCAGGCAAAGAGCAATAAGCAGGCTTCTGTGGAGGAACCCGTAGAAGAGCCCTGGAACTCTCTGTTTCTTAAAAAGATAAGATGGTATATAGAAGACCTTCAACAGCTCTACAGGGCTATGGTGGAAAAGGAGGTGGCAAAGGAGCTTGCAAGGGGCGTGCTTCCTCAGTTTATGAAAACGAGGTTTTACTGGACGGTACCAAGGGTGTCTTTGGATAATTTCATTACTTTAAGAACCCATGAGGGTGCTCAGAAGGAAATAAGAGAATTCGCACAGGCTATACTAAAGATGGTGGGCTACAGAGGAAGCGACAAAAAGCTTAGGCTGTAGCCACTTCTTTCAGAGGCAATACGCTTACCACCTTTTTATTCTTCCTGTTTTCAAACTTCACATAACCATCCACGAGGGCAAAAAGAGTAAAGTCAGAACCCATACCCACATTAACACCCGGGTAAACTCTTGTTCCTCTCTGCCTTACCAGTATATTCCCAGCTTTGACAAATTGACCGTCATGCCTTTTAACTCCTAACCTTTTTGAATGACTATCTCTACCGTTTCTGGTTGAGCCACCGCTTGCCTTGGAAGCCATTTTTATACCTCCACAATATCCTTTATCAATATCTCTGTGTATGGCTGTCTATGTCCTCTCCAGCGCTTATAGTTCTTCTTTGCTCTGAATTTAAATACTATAAGCTTTTTATGCTTTCCGTGAGATAGGACCTCAGCTATAACCTTGCCCTTTTCCGTATCAATGGAACCATCTTCTCTCCTCACAAGAAGCGGCTTAAACTCTATTGTTTCGCCAGGATTAAGCTCTAACTTTTCCACTTTTATTCTTGAACCCTTATGCACCATATACTGTTTTCCACCAGCCTCTATAACCGCATACATACCCATACCTCACACAGGTTTGATAAAAGGGGGAACAGCCCCCCTATGAGTTTTTACTTCTTCTGCTCGCCAGCAGGTTGCTGTTGTTGCTGCTGTTCTGCAGGCTTCTGCTCGCCAGCGGGCTGTTGCTGTTGCTGCTGCTGTTCTGCAGGCTTCTGTTCGCCAGCAGGCTGTGCAGGTTGTGCGGGTTGTGCAGGCTTTTGCTCGCCGGCAGGCTGTTGCTGTTCCGCAGGCTTTTGCTGGCAGGATGCTGCCAGAAGGGCTATGCTTGCCACTCCAAGTGCTATGAGCTTCCTCATTTTGCCTACCTCCTTTAGATAAATTTTAATAGGTTATTATATCACCTATCTTATTAAGTTGTCAAGTTCTTTCAAAAGGGAAGAAACATGCCCTTTTGCCTTCACATTATACCAGGCTTTTAAAACCTTACCTTCAGGGGATATTAAAAAGGTGCTTCTTATAATGCCTTCCGTTTCCTTCCCGTAGAGCTTTTTCTTTCCGAAAGCACCGTAAGCCTTTGCTACGGTTTTATCAGGGTCGCTAAGAAGCGTAAAATTAAGCCCGTGTTTTTCTATAAACTTCCTGTGGGATTCCACACTGTCCGGGCTTATGCCTATAACCCTTATACCCTTTGCTTTAAGCTGATTCAGATTATCTCTGAAATCGCAGGCTTCCTGAGTGCATCCGGGCGTATCGTCCTTAGGGTAAAAGTAAATTATAAGGGGAGAGCCAAGGAGGTCTGCAAGACACAGTCGCACCTCCTGACCCTCTTCGTTTATACCCTGCAGGCAAAAATCTGGAGCCTTGTCGCCTTCCTTCAGCATGGCATTATTATATTATCCATAAGTATCACCTTCCGGTTTGACGGGCTCTATCCTAAGCAGTGCATCATCGGGCGTCACATTATCCCCTGGTTTGACAAATATCTTCTTTACAATGCCAGTTATCGGTGCGTGTATTTCGTTCTCCATCTTCATGGCTTCCACTATGGCAACCGTTTGACCCTCGTTTACGGGTTGTCCTTCCTCTACAAGGATTCTCACAACCCTACCGGGCATGGGTGCGGTGGCATCCCCTGGCTGGCTCGCCTTTGGTATGCCCTTTTCTTCTGCCTGAGCGACCGCCTGAGACACTCCACCAGCGGGTATGGCTTCCAGATGAGGTGTTAGCTGGATTTCCTCCAGTCTTCCGTCCACCCTCACATAGTATTTCCTAGGCTTGCCGGGCTCGCTGTGTGCGCTGACACCCTCTACCTTCACTTTGAACTTTTCACCATGATAGACTATCTCAAACTCTACCGGTGCAGCGCCGGGCACGGTGCCGGGTTTTACTTCTGTAGTTTCTGCAAGTTCTTCCACTGGTTCCGAATGAAGCTCTCCCTTTTCTCTTGCTATGAAAAAGTCCTTTGCCTGCATGGGGAAGAGGGCATACAGAAGCACCTCTTCGTCGGTGGGTTCTCTACCAAGTAGAGCTTTTGTTTCCTCATAAGCCTTGTCCCAGTCGTTGGGGTCCGCCAGGTCCGCAGCTCTTATGGAAAAGTCGGGTTCTTTACCCGGACCCAGTATCTTTTCCGCCAGCTCCTTTGATATGGGACCCGGAGGCTTTCCGTATTTGCCCTCCACATAATCCCTCACTTCCTTCGTGATTACCTTATATCGTTCGCCCGATATGACGTTGAGAACTGCTTGCACACCCACTATTTGCGAAGAAGGTGTAAGCAGTGGTGGATATCCCAGGTCTCTTTCCACGTTTGGCACTTCCATAAGGGCTTCTTCTATCTTATCAAGGGCGTTTGCTTCTATCAATTGAGCCACCATGTTGGAAATCATACCACCGGGTATCTTATGAATTAGCACTTTGGCGTTTACACCTGCATACTCTGTTTCATATTTCTTGTACTTTTTGCGTATCTGCTTGGCAATTTCTGCGCACTCCTCTATTTTCTTAAGGTCAAGCCCCGTATCAAAGGGTGTGCCTTCCAGCATGGCTACTACCGATTCCGTTGCTGGATGTGAAGAGCCAAAGGCGAGGGGTGAAAGAACCGTATCCACCATATCCACGCCAGCCAGTATAGCCATCATGTGGTTCACTATGGCGGTTCCGCTCATATCATGGTTGTGAAGAAGGACGGGAAGCTTTCCTCCTGTAGCCTCCTTTATGCCCTTTATTATGGCATAGGTTTCAAGGGGCATTATTATACCAGTGGCGTCCTTAAAAGAAAGCCAGTGGGCGCCCATCTCTGCGATTTCCAAGGCATACTCTATCCACTTCTGGTAGGTATGTACTGGGCTTCTTGTATAGCTTATTTCCGCATGAGCTTCACCGCCCAGCTCTACTATTGCCTTTACTGGTACTTCTATGTTCCTGTTGTCATTAAGAGCGTCAAAGACCCTAAAAACTGTTATACCGTTCTTGATGGCTCTTTCCACAAATTTATAAACCAGCTTATCAGATTTCGGTCTGTATCCTACGATGTTTTGACCCCTGAAGAGCATCTGCAGTTTTGTGTTGGGCATTACTTCCTTTATGCGCCTGAGCCTTTCCCACGGGTCTTCTTTGAGGTATCTAAGGCACACATCGTAGGTAGCACCACCCCATACCTCCACCGCATAAAAGCCCACCTTATCTAACTTTTCGCACAGCGGCAGAAGATCGTCGGTGCGCACACGTGTTGCCAGCTTACACTGGATACCGTCTCTGGGCGTGAGGTCCGTTATAAAAACCTTCTTCTTGTAGCCGGACCTCTCATATTCCTTTAGCTTCTCCTGAATCTCTTCCATTATCTCCACAGCGTGCATGCCTTACCTCCTTTAGGTTTTAAAGTCCATGATATGCGGCTATCGCCGCGGACAGAAAGGCTACAAAGTCTTCCTTGTCAAGTTTTTCTTCATACTCAAAGAGGTGGGGATGCGTCTCTAAGTATTTGGTGTTGAACCTTCCAGCTCTGAAGTCCGGGTCTTCCATAATCTTTATAAGAAGGGGTATGGTGGTCTTTATGCCCGTTATCTCATAGGTCTCTAAGGCTGCCTTCATCCTATCCACCGCCACCTCCCACTGTGGTGCCCAGACTATCAGCTTGGCTATCATGGAGTCATAATAAGGTGTTATCTCATAACCCCTTGAAGCGGCGTGCTCTACCCTTATGCCAAAGCCACCGGGCGCGTAATACCTCTCTATGGTGCCTATGCTTGGTGCAAAGTTCTTTTTGGGGTCCTCCGCGTTAATCCTGCACTCTATTGAGTATCCGTTAAACTTTATGTCCTCCTGCTTATATCTTAAAGGCTCGCCAGCCGCTATGCGTATCTGCCACTTTACTATGTCTATGCCCGTAATCATTTCAGTGACGGGATGCTCCACCTGAATACGGGTGTTCATCTCAATAAAATAGATATTTCCCTTTTCATCCGCCACAAATTCCATGGTGCCGGCGCTGTAATAGCCTATTTCCTTTGCGGTGTTCACTACAAGCTCTCCGTAGTAGGCTCTTTTGCCAGGTGTCAGCAGCAGTGAGGGTGCTATCTCCACCAGCTTCTGGTTTCTCCTCTGAATGGAACAGTCCCTCTCTCCAAGGTGTATCACATTGCCATACTTGTCTCCAAGCACCTGAAACTCTATGTGGTGGGGGTTTTCTATGTATTTTTCCAGCAAAAGGTCCCCCCTACCAAAGGCTTTCTGAGCTTCGTTGTAGGCAAGCTCGTAGTTTTTGAGAAGCTCCTCCTCGTTCCTGCATATCCTTATACCCCTACCACCGCCTCCTGCGGAAGCCTTGAGAAGGACAGGATAGCCTATCTCTCTTGCTATCTGCTTTGCCTCTATCTCGTCCTTAAGAATGCCATCGCTTCCGGGCACGGTGGGAAGACCAGTCTTCTTGGCAATCTCTTTTGACCTCGCCTTATCACCCATAAGCTCTATCACCTTCCAGTGAGGACCGATAAAGTTTATACCCTTTTCTTCGCAGAGCCTCGCAAAATGCTCGTTCTCCGCCAAAAAGCCATAGCCCGGATGTATGGCGTCCGCACCCACCTCAAGGGCTAAATCCACTATACGCTCCGCATTGAGGTAGGTATCTAAGGGATTTACACCTATCATGTAGGCTTCGTCCGCCATCTTCACATGGCGTGCGGTGGATTCTATCTCGTTGTATATGGCAACTGTTCTAATGCCCAGCTCCTTACAAGCCCTTATTATCCTGCAGGCTATTTCACCCCTGTTGGCAATTAGTACCTTTTTAAACATGCATAGCCTCCTTACAGAAGCTCAATCTTATACTCTATGGGTGCCACCTTGTTTATCATGTATGCTATAGAACATGTACCGGGGTTATATATGGTTTTATCCAAAGCCTTCTTCACATCCTCTTTGGAAACTTCACCCTTGACCTTTACAAAGAGGTATATTTTTGTAAAGACCTTTGGATAACCTTCTGTAATCCTCTCAGCGTCCGTTTCAATCTCTATGTATTCTGTATGCTTTCCTTCCTTATGGAGGGCTTCATAAAGGTGTATTCCTACGCAACCCGCTATGGAGTGAAATAAAAGTTCTGGTGGTCTTATGCCTCTACCTTTACCACCTACGTATCCCGCCGCATCGATGGATACCTCTCTACCAGATTCTCCTGTGCCTATAAAGTGAAAATCTTCTTTTTGCACCACCTTTACCTTCATGCACGCCTCCTTGAAATGGTGGGTAATAATTATATGCCAAATTTACAAAAAGTGGTAGCGTATGTCATATGGTTTTGATAGATTTTGAGCACCTTGCTAAGAGGAGAACCTCCGAGAGCCAAAGACCTCAAAGAAACTGCTCCTTATATCTCTGCTTATATAATCCACAGCAAGCCTTGCAGTGAGGGGTGCATGCAGTATGCCGTTTCTGTGGTGTCCAGTCAAAAGCATGTAATTTTCTCCTGTTTCGAAGATAGGAAGTTCATCAGGGGTGGCAGGTCTAAAGCCATAAAGGCTTGATATAAGCTCAGCCCTTGCGAGGAAGGGAGCAACCCTTAAGGCGCCGGAGGCGAGCCTGTGGAGGCCCTCTAAGGTGTTGCACCTGCTAAAATCCCCCTCCTCGGAGGTGGCACCCACATAAAGGTATCTGCTCCTCGGGATAAGGTAAGAGACCGAGGAATAATGTACCTTTGGAAGGCTCACATGCTTCAGTTTCAAAGCCTGTCCCTTTACGGGGAAGACGGGAAGGTCAAAGAGCTCTTTTGTCCAGGCACCCGTGCTAAAAAGGTAAAAGTCTGCCACGTATCTCTCCTTTAGCCCCCTTAAAGCTTCTATATGGTCCTCTCTTCTTTCCAGCTTTACCACTTCATCTATCACCATCTCCACACCAAGCCTCTGCATAGCAAAAAGGAAAGCATCCATAAGCATCTCTGCGTCCACCCATGCCTCTTCACCGTATAGCACAAGGGATTTGACCTCAGGGGAAAGGTTTTTTGCAGGCTCAAAGAAGGACACGCTATAACCTTTGCTTTTATAATCTTCCGCCTTTTTAATAAGCTCTTCTTCACCCTCTAAGACCACTCTGAGTATGCCCTCCTGCCAAAAGTCAATTCTCTGCTTGGATACCTCCTCAAGCCTGCTTACAAACTCGGGGTATGCCTTAAGGCTCATGTAAGAGAAGTCAAAGAGCTTTCCCTCAAGACCCTCTGAGAAGGGAGCCAGCATACCACCCGCCACCCACGATGTAGCCTCCTCTGGGTTTCTTGTTATCACCTTTACCGAGTAGCCTTCTAAGGCAAGCAGAAAGGCACAGCTTAGTCCTATCACACCACTTCCCACTACGATGATTTTTCTCATGGTATATAATTTACATATTATGGGAGAACTTAAAAGAAAACTTGATACGGATTATATTTACTTTGCGGAGGTTGAGCTTCTTTTCAACTACGGCGTGGGTTATCCGGACCTTATTATCAAGCTAAGGGAAAAGGTTTATCAGGAAGGGCTTGAAGAAAGTGTGTATGTAAAGAAGGCGGACAGGAAGCTTTTCCAGAACGTGCACAGGTTTATTGAAATGCTTGAAAGTTCCGATGAACCCATGCAGGATGATGAAAGCCAGCCGATAGAAAAATGGTGGTGGCACCTGCATAAGGTTGCTAAGGGAAAGTATCCGAGCCTTACCCTGAAAGAATACTTAAGAGAGATATACAGGAAGCGGAGAAAGTATTGGAAGGCAAAGGAAAGGGAAATATACACACTGAGAAATGGAGTTCAACCCTTTGGTAAGGGGCTTCACTACGCCTGATGGAGGAACTAAGCAGGCTTAGAAATCAGATAGATAAAATAGACGGGGAAATACTGAGGCTTCTCAACGAGAGGGCAAAGCTGGCAAAAAGAGTGGGGGAGGTAAAGAAAAGCATGGGGCTTGAAATACACGCACCCGAAAGGGAAAGGGAAATATTCAACAGGGTCATAAAGCTAAACAGGGAACTGTATGGGGAAGAGTTTCCAACAGAGGCGGTGGTTCATATATACAGAGAAATTGTATCCGCCTGCCTTTCTTTGGAGAAGGAACTTAGGATTGCCTACCTTGGTCCTAAGGCAACCTTTACCCATCAGGCAGCCCTTGAATATTTTGGCTTTTCAGCCCATTATGTGCCTGTAAGCACCATAGGTGATGTTTTCAGAGAGGTGGAACTTTCAAGGGCGGATTATGGTGTAGTGCCCGTTGAAAATACCACAGAGGGTGTGGTCAATTACACTCTTGATATGTTTTTAGAATCTGACCTCAAAATTGTTGGTGAGATAGTAATACCGATTAAGCTGAACCTTCTTTCCACCGCAAGCTCTCTGGAGGATATAAAAACCGTCTATTCCCACAAGCACGCCTTGGCTCAATGCAGGGAGTGGCTCAAGAAAAACCTGCCCGATGCGGTTTTAATAGAAGCAGAAAGCACCGCCAAAGCCTGTGAGCTTGTGGTGGAGCTTGAAGGGGCTGGGGCTATTGCCAGCGAGGTGGCAGCTTACACTTACCACCTTAACATACTTGCGGAGAACATACAGGACAATCCCAACAACTACACCAGGTTTATAGTTATTGGAAGGCGTGCCATGAAGCCAACGGGTAATGACAAGACAAGTCTCATATTTGCCGTAAAAGACCAGGCAGGAGCCCTTTACAGGGCTTTAGAGAGCTTCTATCAGTATGATGTAAATCTGACAAAGATTGTTTCAAGACCTTCTAAGAAAAGGCTGTGGGACTATGTATTTTTCGTAGATTTGGAGGGGCATGTGGAAGATGATAGGGTGAGCAAAGCTCTTGAGCTTTTAAAAGAGAGGTCTCAGATGGTTAAAGTTATAGGGTCTTATCCGAAGGCTCTCTTAGAGGAGGGCTAACTCGCTTAGAAGCTGTCTTTTATGGGCTTCTCCTGTTGAAGGCTCTATTATTTTATCTTTTAATTTTAGACCTACTGGTCTTCCTTCCTGCGTAAGCCTTATTATCAAATAGCACGCCTTTGATATGCGTTCTTCTAAGCTACCTTCAAGCTCTTCTAAGTTTATTATCACAGGTGTGGAGCTTTCTTCCTTTAATTCTCTTACATATATGGTGCCTGTCTTTGCGGAGACTTTCCAGTGTATCAGCTTTATAGGGTCGCCTGCATACTCTCTGATTCCATAAAACTCATCAAAGCCTTTCCTTCCATGTGCTGCATGAGTGCCTTTTTCTACACCGAGCTTCATAAGTTCATGCCTTTTAGCTTCTACAGGTTGAGGGAAAACTATAAGGTCTATTTCTGTTTCAGTTTCATAGTACCTTTCAAAGAGCCCAACAGGGAAGGAAGAGGATATTTTAAGGTTTATGCTTTTGTAAAAACCCCTCTTTTCAAAGCGTGCAGGTATGGTGCAGGTATGCTCCTTATGGACGAGCGGAAAAAGGCATTGCTCTTTGTCAATGGTAAGTCTTATAAGAAAAGAGGGCATTCTCTTTTTGTTTTTTACTATCGCAGTGAAAAGGCTACTGCTTCCTGCATAAACTTCTTGAGGTGGTATTAAAAGCACCTCTATGCCCTTTAAGTTATAAAGGGACAGAAAACCTGACAGGAGCATAAAGGCAAGCATGGAAGATACCACTAAGTATAAGAGGTTGTTTGCCGTATTTACAGCCGCCACCCCCAGAAATATGGTGATGCCTACAAAGAATAACCCAGCCTTGTTGACCTTAACTCTGTATTTGCCTGCCTTCACTTAGAAATACTCTGAACAGCTCTGTTGGTATTGGTATTATTACCGTATTGCCCTGCTTGCCTGCAACTGTCTGTATGGTTTCTAAGTATCTGAGCTGTAGGGCTATGGGCTGGCTGGCAAGTATTTGAGCAGCTTCCGCCAGCTTCTGAGCTGCCTGATACTCCGCCTCCGCAGATATTATTTTTGCCCTCCTTTCCCTTTCTGCCTCCGCCTGCCTTGCCATAGCCCTGCGAAGCTCTTCAGGAAGGTCAATCCTCTTTAGCTCTACCGCCACCACCTTTACACCCCAGGGGTCCGTCTGCCTGTCAATTATTTCCTGCAGTTGAAGGTTTAGCTTTTCTCTTTCAGAAAGAAGCTCGTCCAGCTCCACCGCACCGCAGACGCTTCTTAATGTGGTCTGAGCTATCTGAGAGGTGGCATACAGGTAGTTTTCCACCTCTACAATTGCCTTTACAGGGTCCACCACCCTGAAATAGACTACCGCATCCACGCTTACAGATACATTGTCCTTGGTAATAATATCCTGAGTAGGCACGTCAAGGGTCACGGTTCTTAAATCCACCTTTACCATACGGTCTATGACGGGTATGAGTATGAACATACCAGGACCCTTTGCACCTATTACCCTTCCAAGCCTGAAGATAACCGCCCTCTGATATTCAGGCACTATCTTGAGAGAGACCGCCAGAAATACAACCACTAAAACCACCAAGAAAACCAGAGGCGAAAGTCCCATGGCTAAACCTCCTATGAGCTTTAATAGCTCACCCCCCGCCACGCTTGCCAGAACTATAACTATAAAAAGCAAAAAGGGCAGAAGGTCAAGTATGGTCTTCATGACCACATTATATCACGCACTAAGCACCGCACCCTTTGAGGCGGAGGAGACAAACCTCACATACCTTCTGAGCCATGGGCTTCTTATCTCCTTCTGCTTTGGCACGAAGCTTTCCAGCCTCCTCCTTAGCTCTTCCTCAGGAATAAGTAGCTCAAGCCTTCTGTTGGGTATGTCTATGAGTATTTCATCTCCGTCCTCCACCACGCCTATGGGACCGCCAGCCGCCGCCTCCGGAGATATGTGTCCCACGCAGGCACCCCTCGTGCCCCCTGAAAACCTTCCGTCCGTTATAAGAGCCACCTTATCGCCCAGTCCCATGCCCATTATGGCTGAAGTGGGTGAGAGCATTTCCCTCATGCCCGGACCGCCCTTAGGACCCTCATATCGTATGACCACCACATGACCGGGCTTTACTTTGCCACCCATAATACCATCTATGGCTTCTTCTTCTGAGTCAAAGCATATAGCTTTACCCTTAAAGACTAACATATTCGGGTCTACGCCCGCAGTCTTTACCACCGCACCCTCCGGGGCAAGGTTTCCAAAGAGAATGGCAAGACCGCCATCTTTTGAGTAGGGGTTTTCTATCCTTCTAACCACCTCACCGTCAGCATCGGGTGCCTCCTCAGCTATTTCTCTCAGGGTTTTAAGGCTCACAGTTATTTTGTCAGGGTGAGGAAGATATCCACCCCTTATAAGCTCTTTGAGTATGGTGGGTATGCCACCTGCATTGTCCAAGTCCTGTATATGATACTGAGAGGCTGGTGAAATCTTGCAGAGGGTGGGCGTTTTTTTGGATATTTCGTTTATTCTCCTCAGGTCATAGTCTATGCCTGCTTCCTGTGCTATTGCCAAGAGGTGAAGCACCGTGTTGGAGGAGCCACCCATCGCTATATCCACCGCAAAGGCATTGTCAAAGGCTTCAAGGGTGAGTATGTCTCTTGGTCTTATATCTCTCTTTATTAGCTCCATTATCTGCCATGCCACCCTTCTGGCAAGTAGCTCTCTCCTTGGGTCCACTGCAGGTATGGTACCGTTGCCCGGCAGTCCAAGACCTAAAACCTCCGTTATGCAGTTCATAGAGTTGGCAGTAAACATGCCAGAACAGCTCCCACATGTGGGACAGGCATGTTCTTCTATAACCTTCAGTTCTCTTTCACTTATCTTTCCAGCCTTTAGCTGTCCTATGCCCTCAAAGACGCTTATGAGGTCCACCTTCTTGCCGTTTACCTCCCCCGCCAGCATGGGACCACCGCTTATGAAGATAGTAGGAATGTTGAGCCTTGCAGCAGCCATGAGCATACCCGGCACTATCTTGTCGCAGTTGGGTATGCATATTAAAGCATCAAGCTGATGAGCTTCCACCACCGTCTCTATGGAGTCTGCTATTAGTTCCCTTGAGGGCAGGGAGTAGTGCATGCCGTAATGACCCATGGCTATGCCATCATCTACGCCTATCACATTAAACTCTATGGGAACACCGCCAGCTTTTCTTACCTCCTCCTTTATAGGCTTTACAAACTCCCGAAGATGCACATGACCCGGTATGATGTCTATGTAGGAGTTGGCTATGCCTATGAGAGGTTTATCAAAGTCTTCATCGGTAAGCCCGCAGGCTCTGAGCAAAGCCCTGTGGGGGGCATGTTCTATACCTTTTTTTACTTTATCGCTTCTAAGCATCGTCTACCTCCTTAAAGCATCGTTTATTTACCCAAAAATATAGTTCTAACGAGTTCAGAAAAGGCTGGGTTTAGAAGTGTTAATCCTAATACCACCAAAGCTATCAACACCTTTAGATACATCTCAAGCCTATCCATACGCTTCTCTAATTTGTATTCTACAGCTTCTATTTTTTTCTCTAACTCCGCTTTTACCGCCTCTATATGTCTATAGACCTCTGACTTTAGAATTACTAAATCTCCCTTGGTAGTCAGCTCTTTAGTAAGCTCATCTTTTAGCTCCGCTTTTATGATGGGTTTTTGTTCCCTTGGTTCCTGCTGTATTTCCCTCACAATTTCTTCAAAGAGCCTTGTTAGCTTCTCCGCCTTTTCCTTACCCACCTCCTCTTCTAAAAGTTTATAAAACTCATAGCTTAACTGTGCCATATGAGCCCTCCACCTATAGAATATGAGCCACTATGGCAGTTATGACCACATTGACAATGGAAAGAGGAAGCATTATCTTCCAGCCTATTTCAGTTATGTCCCTTGCTTGAAACCTCGGAAGCGTCCAGTGAAGCCACAGGACAAAGAAGACGAGCCCAAACATTTTCACTAAAAACCATATGTAAGGAGATAGAGGACCAAAGATATGAGGACCAGACCAGCCTCCGAGGAATAGCACCGTAGCTATTGCAGACAGAGCCATCGTATTCAGATACCATTCCGCCAAAGGAAAAACACCAAACCTCATACCTCCATATTCCACGTTATAACCTGTTACAAGCTCTGCTTCCGCCTCCTGTATATCAAAAGGTACCCTTCCGGACTCAGCCAACATACAGAAGAGGTATAAAACAAAAGCTACAGGCTGATAAACAATAAACCACACACCCCTCTCTATTTGAGCCTGCACTATGCCGGTGGTACTCATAGTTCCAGCCAAAAGGAGAACACCAAGCACAGAAAACCCAAGCACTACCTCATAGCTTATAATCACCGCTGCTTTCCTCAAAGACCCAAGAAAGGCATATTTAGAGTTAGAAGCCCAGCCAGAAAAAATAGTGCCATAGACCGCAAGAGAACCAAAGGCAAAAACCAGAAGAATGGCTATATTTACATCAGAAATTATAGGCTTAATCCTGTAGCTAAAAAGGGTAAATTCAGGACCAAAGGGTATAACAGAAAAAAGAAGCAGTGCGGGAGCTACTGCCATCACCACCGCTAAATAATAAACGGGTTTGTCCGCATTCTGAGGAATTACCGATTCTTTTGTGAGAAGCTTTATACCATCCGCCAGAGGTTGCAAAAGTCCAAAAGGACCCACCAGCTTGGGACCCATACGAGCCTGAATGTGTCCTGCCAGCTTCCTTTCAAACCACGTAAGGTAAGCACCTATTCCTAAAAAGACGCCTAAGACCACAAGGATTTTGATGAGGGTGATTATCAGGTTTATAAGTAGCTCGGTCATGCGAGCACCTCCTTCATCTTTACCTTCACCCCCTTCCACATTTCCACCTCCTCCTCAAAAGAATAAACTCCTATCCTTCTTTCCTCATCTATCAACAGAATAAGCTCCTTGTTTAGGTCAATAAAGAGCATACGTCCCACACCAAAGCTCATGTAGTCTCTTAGCTTTTCCTCAAGGTATTCCACACCTACAGGTTCTGAAACCACTTCCACCACAAGGTCCGGTGGCTCATGTAAAAACCCGGAAGGCACTTCTCTTAACCTTTCCTTTGAATAGAAGGCTATATCTGAGGCTCTTAGAGTCAAAGGCTCCCTTTTTATGAGAAGTCCAAGCTCACCGCTGAAAACATAACCTCTGTCTTTCAGAAGGCTGTAGAGCATGTGAGTTAGTCTTGCCACCGCATAGGCATGTCTTCCACCCGCCGGCGACATCTCTAACAGCCTCCCCTCAACAATCTCATACCTTCCCTCTTTCGGAAGCTCGCTTAATTCCTCAAAACTTATAAGCTTTTCTGTCTTCATCTGTCTGTTTCCCCCACCACAGGGTCAAGACTTCCCAGAAGTGCTATTGCATCTGCTATGGTGCCATTTTGTATGAGTTTTGGAAAGATGGAAAGGTTATACAAAGCTCCTGACCTGATTCTGAGTCTGTAAGGTTTTGAACCTCCAGTAGAATATATGTAAAAACCAAGCTCTCCCCTGGGATTTTCTCCGCTGGAATAAACCTCTCCAGGGGGTGCGTTTTCTCCATGCACCACAATGCGGAAGTTTTTCACCATGTCTTCTAAGTCCATAAATACATACTCTTTAGGAGACATAACCGCAGGATGTTCCTTATTAACATAAGGTGCGGACTTTGGAAGTTTTTCCAGCTTTGCTACACACTGCTCTATAATCCTTAAGCTCTGTACCATTTCTTCCATTCTTACTAAATACCTGTCATATACGTCTCCCACCTCACCAACGGGAATGTCAAATTCCACCTCATCGTATGCTGCATATGGCTCAAGCTTCCTAATATCGTAGGGTACACCTGAGCCTCTTGCTACAGGTCCCGTAAGCCCGTAGTTGAACACATCTTCTCTTGTAATAACTCCAATGTCCTTAGTTCTCCTTAGCCATATACGGTTTCTTGTAAGAAGATTGTGGTACTCCTTGAGCCTGTTTGGAAAGTCCTTTATGAAGGCTTTTATCACATCAAGAGTGCCTTCCGCCAGGTCGTAATGCACTCCTCCAATCCTTAAAAAGGCGGAGGTTAGCCTAAAGCCCGCATTTCCTTCTATTATATCCATTATCTTTTCTCTCTCTCTAAAGGCATAAAGAAAAACAGTTAAGGCTCCAAGGTCTAAAGCACCTGTACCAAGCCACAAAAGGTGAGAGTTTATCCTCTGAAGTTCCGCAAACATAGTTCTTATATAGCGAGCCTTTTCTGGCACCTCCACACCGAGAAGCTTTTCCACTGCGGTTGCATACGAAAGCTCGTTGCATATGGCGGATATGTAATCCATACGGTCCGTGTAAGGAAGAAACTGGAAGTAGTATATGTTTTCCGCAATTTTTTCCATGCCCCTGTGGAGCTGTCCGAGTATTACATCCGACTGAACCACCTTTTCACCATCAAGGTCAAACAAAAACCATATGGTTCCATGCGTGCCCGGATGCAAAGGACCCCAGTTTAAGACCAGCTGAGCCTTTTTCTGAAGCCTTGCCTTTTCAGTTCTTTCTAAGTCCTCAAGGGTCGGAACCCTCGTATGCACCAGCTCAAAGTCGTGGCTCGGTGGGTCTGTCCTGCCTGCATAAAGCTCTGTGAGTGAAGGAAGCTCCACCTCGGGAATACCTTCCAGGGGAAAGTCCTTCCGAAGAGGGTGGTATGGATAGCCCTCCCACATGAACATTCTTCTTAAGTTTTCATGCCCTTCATAGACAATGCCAAACATATCATAGGCTTCTCTTTCAGCCCATCTGGCGCATGCCCAGAGTTTTTCTAAAGAAGGAAGTTTCCCCTCCTTTGCCCAGGTTTTAACTATCACCCTTTCGTTAGTGTCAGGATTGTAGAGTATGTATATGCCCTGAAAACGCTCTTTCGTGTCTGGAAAATCTATGCAGGTGTGGTCTATAAAGTGCCTGTAGCCTTCTTTTTCTTTCAGATGTTTCATAAGGTCTATTAGCCTTTCCTGTTTTACATGCAGGTTTGTTGTATGCTTTGTAAATTCTACCTCTACATCTTTAAACTCAAACTTTACTCTGTCCGCTGTGGCTCTGTTCATCCAGGGCATGTTTCACCTCATACAGTTATTTCTCTGGCTATAAGACCCTGTTTTTCCATATCTTTTTTAAACTCTTCAAAAGCCTTGTCGTATTTTTTCACACCCTTTTCCTTTATCTTCTTCTGAAGCTGTAGTATGCCGTAAAGAAGCCCTTGAGGATGGGGCGGACAGCCGGGTATATAGACATCTACGGGTATTATCCTATCCATACCTTGCAGGGTAGAATATGTGGGGAAAGGACCACCAGCAGAGGCACATCCGCCCATGGTGATGCACCACTTTGGGTCTGGCATCTGCTCCCACAAGAGCTTAAGCATGGGAGCTACTTTATTTACCACTGTTCCAGCCACTATGAGAAGGTCTGCCTGTCTTGGAGAAGCCCTGAATATAACTCCAAGCCTGTCTAAGTCAAACCTTGAGGCAGCAGCATGCATCATCTCTATAGCACAGCAGGCAAGACCTATGGTAAGAGGCCAGAGTGCATTACGCCTTCCCCAGCTCAAAAGCTCATCTACTGTGGTTAAAACAAAGCCGTTAGAATTAAGCATTGCCATGTTAAAACCTCCTTTGCATTAAATTTAAGCATCGCTTTACCTCAAGTGTTTGATTATCTCCAAAAGCAAGCCAAGGGTATCTCTGTTGAAGACAGCAAACAGGACAATGAGGATAATAAGCAGTATCCTGTTTATCTTCATTTCAGCTCTAAGCTCAGCTATCTCTCCTTTTAGCTCAGCCCTTACCTTCTCTACCTTAGCATTTACCTTTTCAACTTCAGCTTTTACCTTCTCAACCTCTGCCATTACCTTCTCAATCTCTACCTTGGTCTCCGCCACGTCAGCTTTTGTGGCAAGCTCTTTTGTAAGCTCATCTTTCAGCTCAGCTTTTAATATAGGCTTTTGCTCATGGGCTTTTTCCTCAATGTAGTTTAAGGTCTCCTCAATGACCTTGCCTATTCGTTCCGCCTTCTCTTTTCCAACCTCTTCCTCTAAAAGCTTATATACCTCGTAAGGCAACACTGCCATAGCTTTTATTATAAGCCTTCCTCCCGCACTTATCAAAAGTTTATGACTGCAGTCAGCTCAAAACTGCCACTTTAAGGCTCCCTTCTTCCACTCATAGGCAAGCCCAAGGGTGAGGATAAAGATAAAGATTAAAGCTCCCACAAGCCCGTAGGTGCCCACTTCTTTAAAGACCACCACCCAGGGAAAGAGAAAAGCCACCTCTATATCAAAGAGTATGAGAGATATACCCAGAAGGTAATAACCCTGCTTGAAAACGCCCCTTGCTTCCGGGTCATACACGGGCACGCCGCACTCGTAAGGATAGCCCTCCAGCTTCTCCTTTGTTTTTGGACCAAGAAGGTCGTTAAGCAGGCTGAAGACTAAGCCTACAAACAGGGCTATGAGGAAAAAGATAAAAATGCCCAAATACTCCATCGTCCACCTCCTTCAAGCCACAGGGTATATACCTTCCACAAAGCCCTTCCAGACCTCTGGCATCTTTTCAAGCTCCTCCCTTGCTATTCTTTTTACTTCTTCCTCTAAGGTCTTTGGCTCCTTTTTGCTCCTTATGCTCACATCCAGCACCTGAGGTTCGTTTATGGGCTTTCCTATCTGAGATACTATATAACAGTACGCTTCTTCTACTCCTTCCACTTCTTCCACCACCCTCTGAGCTATAAGGTTTGCCACCCTGTTGTATATCTTGCCTATGTGGGATATGGGGTTTTTACCCGCCGCCGCCTCAAGACTCATAGGTCTGTAAGGTGTTATTAGTCCATTTACCCTGTTTCCCCTTCCCACCTGTCCGTCATCACCCTGCTCGGCGGACGTTCCTGTAACTGTTATATAAACAGAATTGTTTTCCCTGCTGTCCGCCGTGTTTATAAATATCTTTACCTTCCTGCCAAGAAGACCCTCTATGTAGCTTTTGAGCTTTCTGTGTATCTCTTCCTTTTTGTGGAAGTATTCATCTACGTCTTTCAGATATCTGCCCACAAAGGCAAGAGCCACGGTGAGCCTTATCTCATCTCTTATCCTCACACCCATCACCTTAATGTCCTCACCTATCTCCGGATGTTCCTTTTTCATAGCTTCTGAGTTTAAAAACCTTTCCGCTTCATACACCGCTCTTTCAAGGCTGTCAAGGGGCGCGTATCCCACGCCAAAGGAGGTGTCGTTTGCAAGTGGCACCTCTCCCTTCTTCTGAAACCTTTCAAAAAGCTCCACAAGGTCCTTGCTTCCCGGCTTTATCTTTGCGTATATCTTCACATGTCTATCCACATCAAGGTTTTTTATGTTTTTCCTGAGCCATTCCTTTGCGGTCTGCACTGCCAGTTCCTGAGCATCAAGCCTTTTCCCGTCCTTTTCTAATATTGCCCTTCCCACAAGGTATATCTCTATGGGTTCTATTATTTCACCACCACCGAACTCAGCCCTTGCTACACCACCCACCAGAAGAGCCTTATCCACATTGTGGTGCATAACAGCCCCATACTCTTTCAGATACCAGAGGCACAGCTCTCTTGAGAGGTTCTCCGCAAGATAGTCGCATATGGTATCCGGATGTCCTGTACCTTTTCTTTCCACTATTTCTGCGTCCAGTTCATACACGGGTTTGAAGGTCATAGGGGTTATAACTATGTTTGCCACCTGCTACCTCCTTAGGTTCTTATTGACTTGACATTATAGCACAGAGAGGGGTTCTTGACCTGGCATCATATTATGCTTATATTGATATATATCAATAATCTTAATAAGGAGGTGAAAACATGAAGAAGCTAAGCCTTGCCATGGTGGCACTTCTTGCGGTTTCAGGTCTGTCTCTATCCTATGACAAAGAGCTTGCCAGACGCTTTGATGCCATGTTCTCTCAGATGACGCCAGAAGTTTTAAAACAGAAACCCTGTCAGATAGATGCCAAACAGCTCTTTGAGATGATGAAGAAAAAGGAAGATTTTGTAATACTTGATGTTAGAACACCTGCAGAACAGGCAATAGTGGCGCCCACCTGGAAAAATACCCTCTACATACCCATGCATGAGCTGTTCAAAGAGGAAAACCTAAACAAGCTTCCTAAGGATAAGAAAATTGTGGTAGTTTGCCACAGCGGGGATAGGGCTGCGGCTGTCGTTGCTGCGCTAAGAGCCTTAGGCTTTAATAACGCTTACCAGTTCAAGGGTGGTATGGTGGAGTTGGCACGCGAGGTAGGAAGAAGTGCGGTTGACTATGTAAAATAAAGCCTTCCAGAGGGGGCTTTGCCCCCTTTTCTTAAAGTCAGCCTATATTTAATCTCTATGAAAGCCGTCTTCAATGAGGAGCTTATAAGGAAATATGACAGACCTGGTCCAAGATATACCAGCTACCCTCCAGCCACCGAGTTCCATGAAGGCGTAAGAGAAGAAGACTACAGAAGAATGCTTTTAGAAAGCAACCTTTCAAACAGACCCCTGTCTCTCTATTTTCACATACCCTTCTGCGAAAGTGCCTGCTGGTTCTGTGGTTGCAATGTGATAATATCCCACAGGAAGGATGTATCTCGCAGGTATTTAGACTATGTGTATCGTGAGATGGACATGTTAAAGCCCCTTATAGACCCCTCAAGAAGGGTGGTTCAGCTTCACTGGGGTGGCGGCACTCCAAATTTTCTTACCAGCGAAGAGATAAGGGAATTTTTTGGAAGAATAAAAGCTCAGTTTAGACTCTCTGAGGATGCGGAGGTTAGCGTAGAGATAGACCCAAGATACCTGTCAGAAGGACAGTTAGAAACTTTAAGGGAGGTAGGTTTTAACAGAGTGAGCATGGGTCTTCAGGACCTGGACGAAGAGGTTCAGAAGGCTATAAACCGCCTCCAGCCTTATGAACTGATGCGGGATGTTATGAAAAGGCTTAGAGAGCTTGGTTTTAAAAGCATAAACATAGACCTCATATATGGTCTTCCTTACCAGACGCCGGAAAAGTTCAGAAGAACCATAGAAAAGACCATAGAGCTAAACCCGGACAGGGTAGCTGTCTATAATTTTGCCTACGTGCCCTGGCTAAAGCCCCTGCAGAGAAAGATAGACCCAGCCACCTTGCCTCCGCCTCAGGATAAGCTAACCATTCTTGAGATGACCATTGACCTCTTTCAGAGGGCAGGCTATGTGTATATAGGTATGGACCATTTTGCAAAGCCTGAGGACGAGCTGGCAACAGCCCAGAGCAACGGAACCCTCTGGAGGAACTTTCAGGGATACACCACGAGGAAGGGTGTGGACCTAATAGGTATAGGTGCCACTTCCATAGGCATGCTCTATGCTGGCTACTTTCAGAACTACAAGACCATAAGGGACTACTACATGGCTATTGATGCCGGAAGGCTACCCGTCATGAGGGGCTTTCTGCTTTCTGAGGAAGACCTGCTCAGACGGGAGGTTATAATGGAGCTTATGTGCAACTTCAGGCTCAACTTTGAAGACATAGAAGGAAGGTTTAACATTGACTTTGAAGAACACTTTGCACAGGAGCTTGAAGAACTAAAGGACATGGAATCGGACGGGCTTCTAAAGGTAGAGGGAAGAAAAATAATCGTCCTTCCGGAGGGCAGGCTTTTGATAAGGAACATAGCCATGGTCTTTGACCAGTATGTAAGGACAAAGAAGGAGCAGAGGTTTTCACGCACCATATGAGTTCTCTTTTATCGGTAAGGGGACTTTCAAAGCTATTTACCTCAGGCTTGTTTGTAAAGAGGCAAGTATGGGCTTTGAAGGGAGTAAGCTTTGACATAAAGGAAGGTGAAATATTCTCTCTGGTAGGAGAATCTGGCTCTGGAAAGACTACTGCGGGCAAGGTCATACTCAGGCTTGAAAAGCCCACAGAGGGAGAAGTGCATTTTGAGGGCAGAGATATTTTCAGCTATGGAAGGGAATATACAAGGCTTGTCTCTGCGGTTTTTCAGGACCCGAGGGCTTCTTTAAACCCACGCATGAAGGTTTATGAAATTGTGGAAGAGCCTCTTTTAGTGCATGGTGTAAAGGATAGGAGGGAAAGGGTGATAAATGCCCTCAAGAGGGCGGGGCTTGATGAGAGCTTTTTGGAGAGAAAGCCAGAGAGCCTATCGGGCGGTCAGAGGCAGAGGGTTGCCATAGCAAGGGCTGTAGTTTTAAACCCAAAGCTAATAGTGGCTGATGAACCTACCTCAGCCCTTGACATGAGCTACAGGGCTGGCATACTGGAGCTTTTTCTAAAGCTCAGGCATGAGGGAATAAGCACCCTGCTTATAACCCACGACCTTAGGGCTGTAGAAAGGGTTGCAGACAGGGTTGGCGTGCTATACAGGGGCAGGCTCCTGGAGCTTGGACCTGCAAAAGGGGTGATAAACCAGCCACTGCACCCTTATACCCAGTATCTTGTAAGCACTCTTCCTGTAAAGCATCCCTCTCAGAGAAGGGAGCTTGTTGCAAAACCTGAGGATTACATGCCTGATAGCCCATGCCCCTTCTTCCACAAGTGTGATAAAAGATTAAAAGATTGTGAGAGCGGGGTTAAGGAGGTAAGCATAGATGGACGCATCGTCTCCTGCAATCTATACTGACCTGCTGGTCTTTATATTCCTCCTCTTTATGTCTGGTTTTTTTAGCTCCTCAGAAGTGGTATTTTTTGGCGCAAACAGGTATATACTTAGACTGAGGAGCAAAAACAGGATATACAGAGCCCTTCTTGACCTGCTTTCAAAGCCTGGGGAGGTTTTGATAACCATTCTTTTAGGCAATGAGCTTGTAAATATAATTATCTCTTCCTACGGCACAAAGCTTTTTGTAGAACTTATGGGACCAAAGGGTGCTGGTGTTGCCATACTCTTTTCCAGCTTTCTTATATTCCTTTTCGGTGAGGTCTTGCCAAAAAACATGGTGCTACCCGCCACCACACGCCTTGCACCCATATACTACCTGCCCTTTCTCTTCTTTCATAAGCTTACCTTTCCCTTCAGAAAAGCCATAACAAAACCCATACACAGGTTTATAAAGGCTCTTGAGGCGGTCAAAAGAGAGGTAAAGCAGGAGGAGGTCTTTTTAGAACTTTTTGAGCTGGGTGTGTCCTTGGGGTATTTTGACAGGAGCTACTCAGAAATAGTGGAAAAGGCTCTTAGCCTCAAAGAGACTACCGTAAAGGAGATAATGACGCCCAGACCCGATATATTCATGCTTCCTGAGTCCGCAAGGCTTGAAGAAGTTGTGGAGGAACTGTTAAAACACAAGCACAGCAAGGTGCCCCTCTACTCAAAGGGTCCTGAGGAAATAGTGGGTATGTTATATGTAAAAGACCTCGCTCCCTTCACAGAAAACCTTGACAAGCCACTTGGAGCCTTCAAAAGGGAAGCCCTCTTCGTTCCGGAGATACTTACCATAGCGGAGCTTGTGAGAGAATTGAGAGAGAAGGGCGTGCATGTGGCTTTAGTGGTGGGTGAGCATGGTGAGCTTTCAGGTCTTGTAAGCCTTTACGATGTGATGAAATATCTGTTTGGAGATATTCCAGAGAGCTGG
Organism: Aquificota bacterium; assembly: GCA_030549905.1. GTDB lineage: Bacteria > Aquificota > Aquificia > Aquificales > Aquificaceae > Pampinifervens. The sequence continues at coordinate 52,006 of JAUQQK010000008.1, forward strand.
GAAGAAGAAATACTTAAGGTTTCAAAGAATACATACTTAGTTAGCGGTTGGGTTGATGTAGAAAGGGCTTCAAAAGTTATAGGCTTTAACCTGCCAGAGGATTATGAATATGATACGGTGGGAGGCTTTGTGATGTCCATGCTTTCCAAGGTGCCTGAAGAAGGCGATGAGTTTGTTTATGATGGCTTTAAGTTTGTGGTGGAGAAGATGGAAGGCAACCGTATAGTTAGTATATTTATAACTGCTAAGGAAGAGGCATGAAACCCATAAAGGTGCTACCACAGGCAAAGATAAGCCTACTTCTAAGGATACAGAACAGCATGGACCTTCTTCTCAAAACCTCCGAGGAGCTTCAGCAGGAGCTTGAGAAAAAGCCCGAGCTAAAGCCTGCCCTCAGGGCAAAGCCCAGATGGTTTTACAGAGATTTTCAGGAGCCTCAGCCCAGATACGTGGAAAGCGAGATAAAGAAGGTGGAAGACCAGCTCAGGTACGAGTTTGACGGGCTTGACTTGGATATAGCAAGGGAAATAATAGCAAACCTTAATCATAAAGGCTTCTTTGTAGGTTCTGTGGAGGAAATAGCAGAGCATTATGGTGTAAGCCCGGAATATGTGGAAGACATCAGGGAGTTTATAGTGAGGGAACTGGAGCCCACTGGCGTAGCCTGTAAGAGCCTTGAAGAATTCTTATTGGTACAGTTAGAGGAGCTTTATCCAGAGGACAGGGAACTACCCAAAAAGCTTTCGGACTTTCTTGCGGGCAAGGGTGCAGACAGAAAAGTTAAAGAGGTGCTTTCGGCGTTAAAGCTAAGCCCCTTTGAGGGTTCTGATGTGGTTTATAAGGGTGGTAGCGTGGAGCTTTCTATTGAGTATGACGGTAGGGAGTGGTATCTTTTCGTGCTTGATGACTTCTGGGATTTAGACCATATGGATAAAAGCTTTGCCTTTCTGCTTGAACTTAGAAGAAAAGTCCTAAGGAGCATAGGAGAGCTTATAATTGAAAAACAGAAGGAATTTTTGCTTGGAAGAGGTCCTCTAAAAGCCCTCAAGCTAAAGGAGGTGGCAGAAAGGGTTCAGGTGAGCCTTTCAACGGTCAGCAGGGTTGTAAGCAACAAGTATGCAAGAACTCCTGCGGGGGTGTATTCTCTTAAAACTTTCTTTGTCAGGGAAAGCAAGGGGGGTTATAGCAAGGAAGAGGTGCTTAAGGCTCTTAAGGAAATACTGAATTGTGAGGGTGAAAGTCTAACAGACGCTGAGATAGCAAAAAGGCTTGAGAAAAAGGGCATAAAGCTTGCCAGAAGGACGGTAAACAAGTATAGAAGGCTTTTAAAGGAGGCAAGATGAAAAGGGTTCAAAGAGTTCAGGACATGTTAAGAAAGCATAAGCTTGATGCTTTTCTTTTCAGTTCTCAGGCAAACGTCTTTTATCTTTCTGGCTTTAAATCAAGTCATGCATATGTGGTGGTTTCAAGGGACTCCTTTCACCTTTTCACAGATGGGAGATACTACGACAGGGCTAAGGAAGTATTGAAGGGCTGGGATGTGAGGCTCATAAAGGGGAAGGCAATAAGCGAGTTGAAAGCTTTTTTAAAAAGGCTTGGTGTCTTTAGAGTAGGCTATGAAGAAGACAGAGTAAGCTGTGAGATAAGAAGACAGTTGAGGGGAAGTCTGAAGTGGGTGGGGTTCAGCGGCTTTTTGAAGGAGATAAGAAGCATAAAGGACAGAGAGGAGATAGAAACCATGAGGGAGGGCGTTAGAGCCAGCGACAGGGTTTATAGCAGGCTTCTTAACATGCTTAGTGAGGGTATGAGGGAGCTTGATGTTAGGGCTTTGATAGTAAGAGAGTTCTTCAAAGAGGGGGCTACGGGTGAGAGCTTTCCAGCCATAGTGGCTAGTGGTGAAGGCTCAGCCATACCTCACTGGGAGACATCCAACAGGAGGTTAAGATATAAAGAGGCGGTTCTTATAGATATGGGGCTTGTCTGGAAGGGATACTGCACGGATTTTACACGCACCCTTTTTCTTGGCAGGGCAAGCTCAGAATTCAGAAGGGTCTATCAGGTGGTCCGGGACGCCCACCTCTATGCCCTTGAAAAGGTAAAAGCAGGTGTAAAGCTTGGTGAGGTGGACAAGACAGCAAGGGAATACATAAGAAAGAAGGGTTATGGAAAGTTCTTTACCCACTCTACAGGGCATGGCGTGGGCATAGAGATACATGAGCATCCAAGGGTTTATTACAAAGGGCAGGACAAGGACCTGATCATAGAAGAAGGAATGGTTTTTACCATAGAGCCAGGCATATACCTGCCCAAAAAGTTTGGCGTAAGGCTTGAAAACATAGTGGCTGTAATAAACGGAAGAGGGGAGCCACTATCAGGCATAGGGCTTGACTTGATAGAGCTTTAAAGTTATAATACTATACTGCTATCGCTTGACGCGGGGTGGAGCAGCCTGGTAGCTCGTCGGGCTCATAACCCGAAGGTCGGAGGTTCAAATCCTCCCCCCGCAAATAAAATATGTTAATATTACCTTCTATGAAGCCCTTACCTTGTGCCATCATTGTTGAAAATAAATACCATTTAAAGGATGTCTAAACATGCATGTGGATATTCTTATCTTTTTAAGTACAGACAAAGAAGAAGATTACTTTCCTGTTTTTTATGAGGAGCTTGATTTTTTAGGTTTTAGAGAATTTTGGGAATATCCTGAGTGCAAAGAACCTTTGCTTTGGGGTAAAGATGCTGGGGCTTTTATAGAGTACTGGTATAAAGGCAAGCTTGTAGCAAAAGTAAGAAAGGGAGCCTTGTTTAAGAAGCATTCTATAAAGTATGTAGAAAGGGGTCTTAGGCTTGAGCCTATGGACGTTGAGAAGCTAAAAAGTCTGTATGAAAGCCATATTAGAGACCTGACTAATGAAGCTCTTGATTACATAAACATGGAGGTAGAAAAATTTAAAGAGTTCGGTCATGGTCTTGTAGTTTCTTATAGTGGAGGTAAAGACTCACAGGTGGTACTGGACCTCCTTCTTCAAGTGATACCATACAAAGACCTTTATGTGGTTTTTACTGATACAAAGATGGAATTGGACGATACATACAAAACGGTGGAGCTAACAGAAGAGTATTACAGAAAAATTTTTCCAGATTTTAAAATCCATGTAGTTTCAAGTCCTTTTGAAACTGCAGAACTTTGGGAACTTTTTGGACCACCAAGCAGGTTAAAAAGATGGTGTTGTAGTGTGTATAAAATTGCTCCTCAGGTTAAATTTCTGGATAGGTTGGGAAACGCAGGGTCAAACAGCGTCCTTGTTTTTGAAGGCACTCGGGCAAGTGAAAGTAAAACAAGAGCAAACTCTTGCAGGACATCTCCAAGAGAAAAAACCTTTAGGGAGATAAACATAAGACCTATTTTTCATTGGAGAGACTTTGATGTTTATATGTATATTCTACTTAAGGAACTTCCTTTGAACCCTCTATACAGAAAAGGTTTTAGGCGTGTGGGATGTAGCGTGTGTCCTTTTGCTTCAAACTGGTCGGAGTATCTGATTGAAAACTTGTATCCTCACAGAGCGGAAAGGTTTATAAGGGTGCTTGAAAACTATGCCTATAATATGGGGGTAGAAAAACAAGAGGAGCTTATAGAGTATATCTCTTCTGGTGCATGGAAAATGAGGGCTGGAGGCGTGGGGCTAAAAAGTGAGCAATCGGTAGAGTTTCTAAGGGAAGAGAATTCTCTAAAGGCGGTCTTGAAAAGTCGCAGGGAAAACTTTTTTGAATGGGTAAAGACGGTGGGAACTCTTCACCTTTTGGAAGAAAAGGATGGGTATAAAAAGGGTGAGTTGAGGGTTGGTGATACAGTAATCAAGTTTGTATACAAAGAGAAGGGAGATATAACAAGAATAGAGTTTCACGACCTTGAACCTCACCCTGTACTTTATTCAAAGTTGGAAAAAGTTCTATATAAGACTACTTACTGTCTTCACTGTACGGGATGTGAAGTAGAATGTCCTCATTTTGCTGTTATTACCTATCCAAAGGTTGTAGTCAATTCTTCTAAATGTACTCACTGTGGGAACTGTCTTGACTTTTTACCCACAGGTTGTTATGTGGCGGAGTCTCATGGTATATTTATAATGCCTAAGATGAAGAAGACAGGAAAGCTTAAAATAGACAGATATAATACTTTTGGGCTTAGGGAGAGGTGGTTGATTAGTTTTATCAATGAAGGAAAGGAATTTCTTTTAAATAATACCTTGGGCGTTAAACAGAAGGAAGCTTTAAAAAGATTTCTTTTTGATATAGGTTGTATAGACAATAAACAAAACATTCTTGAGTTATATGATTTACTCAAGCAAGTTTATAAAAAAGACACCGAAGCCTTCTGGCAAATAGTATGGATAGAGTTATGCATAAATTCAGACCTATTCAGATTTTACGTGGAAGAAATACCTTGGGGAAAGGTCTGGACTAAGGAAGAACTGGTTAAAAAGCTGGTAGAAGAAAAGGGAGTGGCGGAAAGGACTGCAAGGAATGGCATAAATTCGCTTACAAACACTTTTGAGGAGAGTCCTCTGGGTCAATGGTTTGGAAGAAAGGAAGGGAAGGGTCAATACTTCAAGGTTGGTACTGACAAGGTTAGCAGTCTTGTAGTAGGCTATGCTCTATACAGGCTGAAAGATGTAAAAGGCTGGAGTGAGACTACAATAAGGGAACTTGCAAGCATAAAGGAGGGTCCAGTTGGTTGGTTTGGAATGTCCAAAGAAACTCTAAAAGACAAAATTCTCTCACTCAAAAATGAAAAACTGATTGATGCGGACATTACTGCAGACCTTGACAATGTGTTCTTCTATAATTTTGACTCTAAGGGTTTTCTAAAGGAAGCTTTGAAAGAATGAACAGATATTTAACTTTTGGTCTCAGATTAATCTGGTTTGAGAGTTTTCTTTACGGTCTTGAAGGTTGGCTAAGAGAAAACACGCTTGGACCTGTGCAGAAAAAAGCTATGAGAAACTACCTTCTGGATATAAAGCTAATAGACCCAAAGGGAAATCTCACACCTCTTGCTTACGAGTTCTCAGAAATTTACCCTAAAGACCCAAAGGCTGTATGGCAGGTAGTATGGTTAAATCTCTGTTTGAACTCAAAACTTTTCATCTTTTACTGGGTAGCGGTGCCTTTTGGAAGTCAGTGGAGAAAGGAAGAGCTTATAAAAAAGCTTGTGGAACTTGGTTATGCAGAGAGAACTGCAAGAAACGCAATAAATGCACTAACAAACACTTTTGAGGAAAGTCCTCTTGGTGAATGGTTTGGGAAAAGAGTGGAAAGAGGCGTCTATTATAAGGAGGGGCTAAGGGAACTGTCCTTTTATGCCTTCAAGAAGGCATATGAGCTTTTTGGAGAGAACTACGAGCCATATGGCTACATCTTTGGAATTGACAGGGAAGCCTTTAATTACCTTCTGTTAAAATATAACCCATGAAACACTCAGAGCTTGTAGAGATAAGGAGGGATTATATACCTGTCTTCAGGCTCGGAAATGAGGAACACGAAAGACACTGGAAAAGCTACGTGCCTCATGAGAACTTTCAGGAACTTCTTGACAAGGTTATTAATATTTTAGAAGGAAAATCAAAGAAAAATGCTGTATGGCTTCAAGGTTCTTATGGAACTGGAAAAACTCATGCTTGCAGTGTTGTAGCACATCTGGTTTCTGAAGATATAAAAAACATAGAAGATTACATAGAAGGATTGAGACCAGAACTTAGACACCGTTTGAAATATTTCAGAGAAAAATACAGGTACTTGCCTGTATATATGAGAGGTACTGAAGAAGCTCCTTCCTTGAACCATCTGGAGAAGATATATGTTAGAATTGCTATAAAAAGGGCTCTTCTGAAGGCAGGTATAAAAGAGGTGATTGAGTATGAACTGGATAAAATCTTAGAGTATCTTCCGCAGATAGTTGCCAAAAAGGGAGAAGAGAAGATACTTCAGGAATACACCTATGGAAAATACGAAAGCCTTTCCGCCTTTCTGGAAGACCTGAAAAAACCTACTCCTGAACCAGAAGCTCTTGAGATGGCAAATTCTATACTGGAAAAGGAAGAAGGCTTGCACTTTAGCTTTGCTCTTGAAGAATGGCTTGAAAAGGTAAATAAGCTTCTAAAAGATAGAGGTTATTCAGGCATTCTTCTCATATGGGACGAATTTACAGAGATAATAAAGTCTGAAAGCCATCATCTTGAGAAGCTTCAAAACCTTGCAGAAAAAAATCAAATCAAGCTAATAATAGTTAGCCATGTGGGTGAAGCAGAACTAAGAAGCGTGCTTGAAGAAAAAACATTGCGTAAGATAGAAGACCGTTTTGAAAAGCACAGGCTTAAGCTTGAGGAAATAACCGCCTTCAAGATACTTCAGGGTGCCTTTCACATAAAGGACTATCAGAGGATAAAGGAAACCTTTGAAAGGCTGGAGGGTTTGCTAAGGCACATTTCAAGACTTTTAGATGACCAGAAAATAGAAAAAGAAGATATCATAAAGGTTTATCCGCTACATCCTTACACTACCCTTTTATGCACGGATATTGCAGAAAGGTTTTTCTCTGCTACCAGAAGTATGTTTGACTTTTTGTTTGGCTCAGAGAGAGTTTTGTCTGCCTTTCTTGAAAAGACGGTGGAAGAAGAGCCTTTTTTAACGGTGGATTACCTGTGGGATTACTTTTACCGTGTGGTTGAGGAGGGCAGAAGGGAAGACAGACTCATAGACATACTCAGCTTTTACAATACCTACGCAAACAGGTGCAGAGAGAAAGGAGAAGAGTATCTGAAGGTTTTTAAGGCTCTGATGGTCTTTAACCTGCTCTACAGGGGCATGGACAGACCCAAGCTGTTTGAAGAACCCACGGAGGAAAACATAAAGAGGGCTTACGTGGGAACACCCTTAGAATCAAAGTGTGTAGATGTATTGAGGTGGCTTGAAGAGGAGGATATACTTCACAAGGACCCAGATGGAAAGTATAGAGTAGATCTTCGCTCTGGTCTTCCACAGCGTGAGATAGATAAGGAAAAGGAAGCACTAAGGAACAAGTATGCTTCTATCAGCACCGCTTTAAAGGAAATGGACAGAGAAAAACTCAAGGATAGTCTTTCATTAAGAATACTGAGAGAAACATACCTGAACATACTTACCCCTACAGACCATCCACTGCAGAAGGAGGAAGACCACACCCTAAACCTTTTCGTGGGTTTTCCTACCACAGAAGCGGAGCGAAACAGATACATAGAAAAATTCAGAGAGCTAAGCTCCAGCTACTCCAAGGCAGTCTTTATAGTCTATGAAGAGGTCTTCGGAGATAAGAGCCTTGAAAGGTGGATAGACTATAAAGCTCGTGAAAGAGTGGCTCAAAATCACCAGCTAAATGAACAAAGATACGACTATTCAAGGCATGCCAGCAAAATGTTAGAAGATTATATATCAAAGCTCACGTACGCGCTTATCTTTTATGAGGGTAATGAGGAAAGATTATCCAGGTCCTTTTTGAAGGACAAGCTAAATATTATCTCCAGAAGGCTATTCGCATACGGACCTGAAAATCTCAAAGACATTACCAATCAAAACCTGTGGAAAACCTTCTCCTCAGTGCCTAGGCTCGTAGATAATATACTGCAAAGCTCAAGTCTTTCAAGCATAACCCAGAGCATAACTTCAAGACCAGACAACGAACTGCTCAACGGTTTGAAGGATAAACATGACAGATACATTTTTGACGACAAGTTTTCAAACACGTATGCGGACCCGGAAGAACACCCTATTGTAAATATATACGAGCAAATAAAGAACCTCTTCGGTCAGAAGAGAGAAATATCTGCAAAAGACCTTGGTTTTCTTAAAAAACCTCCTTATGGTCTTTACAACAACAAGGTCAGCCTCTTTATGCTAACGATGGCAATAAAGCCTTTGCAGGAAAAACTCCACAGGGTAGGCTATGGTAAGGTAGATATAGCTACGTTGAAGGACTTTATAGGTCAGTTTTTTGGGCTTTCAAAAACATTAAACCCTATTAGGCTGAGGCTTGGCAGTGAGGAAGAGGAAAAGCTCACAAATCTTCTCAGGGATATCTTCTCAAATTTTGTAAGCTTTCAAGAAGAAGACAAAGACCTTATAAAAGTTAGAAACACCATCAGGGAAAATATACAGAGCAAGCTGAAAAGACCTATATGGAGCCTTGCTTACCTTGATGAAGAAACCCTATCCAGATGGGGAATAGAACCGCAGAGGGTTAAAGATACTATAAGAAACCTTTCTTCCTTCATAGGTAGTGCTGATAACTACTCTGAGGAAGATATAAAGAACCTTTATAATGAGTTAGACAGATATAAAAATTCATACTCAGAGTTGTTTGGAAATACCAATTACTATGTAATAGGTATGAAAAACCTCATACAACAACGTCTGCAGGGTAGAAACATAAAAGTGGAAGAAGTGGGAACGCTGTTAGAAACAAGACTAAGCACTAATCCTATATTCTGGAAAGAGGCAGAAGTATCTCATGAGATAGACAGAATAATCAGAGAATTAATAGAGAAAAAGCAAGAAGAGAAGCAGAAAATAGAAAAGATTTCATCTCCTGTAAGTTCTTTATCTATGCCTTCTCATGAAGAACCATCAGTTGAGGGAATAAAACAAGAAGAAAGAAAGCAAGAAAGAACAGATATTTATCTAAGGTTAGAAAATCTTAGTAAGGTAGAACTTATGAATTTGATTTCCCACCTTATTAGCCTTTACCCCCACCTCAAAAATGAGGTTGAATTATGGCTCTTGTCGAAGGGCTATTAGAAAAACTAAGAAAAATAGATGAGAGTCCATACGAGAGAAGCTTGGCTGTTCGCTTTGTTTTACTTAGAACTTTTTCAGGTCTGCGTTCTTTAGATAAGGAATTAAGGGAAAAGGGTTATAAAACCTTCTATCTTGAAAACTTTATAAGAGAGGGTAAGAACTGGCTTTCTATAGAAGACTTGAAAAGGATAGTAGAGGACCTTTTAAAAGAGGCTGGCTATAGTTTTTTATTTTCTGCTTGCAACCTTTTACGTTTCTATTCTGACGACGAGCTTAAAAAACTGCTTTACTCTTTTGAAAGATATAGACCTCCTTTTGAGATTACAGACAGAAAAGTTGTTTTAGTGCTTTCTGGAATAGGTCAAAGAGTGAAAAGGTTCATAGGTGATAATCCTCTGGTGGTAGAGCTTCCAGAAGAGGAAAATCACAGAGTGCAACTTTATGTATTAAACCCGCAACTTGAGATTAATGTGGAACTTTTAAACTTTAAACAACTACTTGAACTTTGGAAGAAAAAAATAGAAAAAGCCTTTATAAAGCTTGATTACATATACAAAAGGTCAAAAAACGCCTATCCTGACGATGCGGTAGTGGTTGAAAAGATAGACAGCTATAAGGAATTTCTGGAAAAGGTTTATGGTATATACGACGAGCTGTTTAAAGAAGAGGAAGTATGCGAGTTTATCGTAAAAGAGCTACAAAGGGAAGAAAAAAGCAATATAGAAGAGCTAAGTATAGTAAAAAGCTTAGGAAATCAGAAGGATTTACTGCTTATTACCTTTCTGAAGGAGCCTACAAAAAGCAAAAGGGTATTCTATTTATATCTGTTGAAAAAGCTTTTTGATTTTCCAAAGTCTTTACTATCTGAAGACCCTATTGAGCTTCTGGAAAGTATCTATCGTTTAGGAGAGATAGAGCTTTTGAAAAAAATACTTATAGAGATACCGAGCTATGAGGAGGAGCTTTGTAAAAAAATTAATGGACAATTTATAAGAGGGCTTCTTGATTGTGAAAAAAGACACTTGCTTATTTCCTATGCGGAAGGTAAAATTGAAGAAGATGAATTACTGAAGGTAGAAGACTTCTGTAACTACCTTTATGACCCATACGACCTTACAGATATACCCTTTGACTGGCTTAGGAGATACTTTACCCTATACAAAAGGGCTAAACTGAAGGATATAAAGGACGAAGAGCTTGAAAAACTCCTCGAAGAAAATTCTTCAGAAGACAAGTTCTATTCTTGGTATGCATACTTTAGAAGTCCGAAAGAAGCTCTTGAGAATTTAAGAAGTGAGGCGGATGAGATATACTGGATAGATGCTCTTGGTTTTGAGTGGGCGGGCTTTACTGTAAAGTATTTCTTGCAGAAAGGTTTAAACGTAATACGTTTTGAAGTTCTGAAGGCACAGCTACCAAGTATAACAGAAGAAAATAGGTTAGAAAATTGCCAGTATATAAGAGATTTTGATATGCTTTTGCATCAAACTTATGAATACCCTGAAAGTTTTTTAGAGCAAATCAGGAAACTTAAAGATATTTTCAAGAGTATATACAGTCCAAATAAAAGAATTCTTATCATTTCTGACCATGGTTCTACCTTCTTATCAAGACTTTATGAACCGTTGAAATATGAGGTGCAAGCTCTTCATAGTGGAAGATACACAAAAGATTTCATAGATACTCCTCATGTGTTGAAAAAGGAAGAATATTTCATTGCAAAATTCCACAGTTCCTTGAAACACAAACCTTATTCAGAAGTCCATGGAGGTGCAACTCCAGAAGAAGTGCTGACCTTTGCCTTGCTATTTGCTCCGTACGGTGCGGAAAAAAGGGTAAAGGTAAAGCTTGAAAATAAAAAAGTTCCAAGAATTGGTGAGCTTGTCCTTTCCTTTTATCCGATAGTACCAAAAGGACTTACCATATATATAGACAGGAAACCTGTAAAGTTTGAAACAAAAGGAGATAAAGTGATTGTGAATTTAAAAGAAGTAAAACTTAGGACTGGAAAGCACATTTTAAAAGTGACTGGTGAAGGTATAGACGAAAGCATTGATTTTGAGGTGGTTGGAGGGCTTTTAGAAGATGAACTATTCTGAACTTGACAGGAAAATAAGAGACATTTTTCCTGAAGAAAGTGTGTATAAAGATGATAGTGTGAGGGCTATATTTTCTGGAAGAAAGTTACCTTCCTTCATAAAAGACTGGCTGATAAGTAAATACACAGATACAGATACAGGCAAGGTAGATAAGGAAGGTATCCTTGACTTTCTCGAAAGACATATTCCGCAAGGTGAAGAAGTAAAACTAAGGCTTATAAAATATCCAGGAAAACCTATAAAGCTATTATTAAGAGTTATAGTTGAACCAGATATAAAAAGTGGTCTTATGCGTTTTTATGCTCCTGACATAGGTCTTAAGAGAGATGAAGGAATAGTTTCAAACATGCTACTGGAAGAAGGTCTAAGTGTAGGAGAACACTGGGGAGTGTGTGAGCTTGTATACAGAAAAGAAGAAAACAAATTAGGTTATGTGGAACTTATTAACTTTAAACCCTTTAGACCTTACAGGGTAAATGTTGAATACTACATGCAAGCAAGAAGAGAGTTTAAGCTGGAAGAGTGGTTAGACCTTTTAGTGAGGTCTATGGAATATAATCCTCATGCACTTGATAAAGATGAAAAACTTATGTTGATTCGAAGGCTTTTAGTGTTTGTAGAACCAAACTTAAATGTAATAGAGTTGGCTCCTAAGGGAACTGGTAAATCTTACGTTTTTTCAAACCTCTCCAAGTATGGCATACTACTAAGCGGTGGTTATGTATCAAGAGCTAAGCTTTTTTACGACCTTCAAAGAAATACGGAAGGCATAATAACCAAGTATGACTTTGTAGCTCTTGATGAAGTACAAACTATTCGTTTTAGCGATGAGGATGAGATAAGGGGAGTTTTGAAAAGTTATTTGGAAAACGGTACTTTCAACATAGGCAACTACAGGGGTGTAGGACATGCGGGTTTCGTTCTTTTAGGAAACATACCGCTCGATGATGAAAAAAGACCAGTAGAAAGCTTTTATTTTAAAGAGCTTCCAGAGGTTTTTCATGAGTCTGCTCTTCTGGATAGGTTCCACGGCTTTATTGAAGGTTGGAAGCTTCCACGTTTTAACGAGGATATGAAGGTAAGGGGGTATGCTTTAAACGTAGAGTATTTCTCTGACATACTTCATCTTCTACGAGAAAGGGGTGAGTATGCAGACCTTGTAGAAAGCTACATAAAGGTACCACAAAAGGCAGATACAAGAGACAAAAAAGCTATAGTGAAACTAAGTACAGCCCTTCTTAAACTTTTATTCCCTGATGCACCTATAAATCCTCCGAGTAAAGACGATTTTCTTAAATACTGTCTTAAACCTGCAAAAGATATGAGGGGAATAATAAGGTATCAACTGAGTCTTATAGATGCGGAATATGAAAGACAGGTAGCAGACATAGATGTAAAGTAGGGCTAAAGCACCTTATCCATACACGCTTTTAGTACGTAGTCAAGAACTTTACCGCTTTTGTTCCGGAGCCAGAATTGTTGATAAAAACGCTCCGGCGGAGCAGGCATGCACCATGCCATAAAATAAGGGAGCTTGACCACCAGCCTTCTGAATGTTCCTCCGCTATTATTTCTCTCCGCTTTAAGGGAACACTTATAGGACAGATTCAGTTTTAAAGGTTCTCAAAACACCCTCTCCATTTCAGTTTTTGCAAAAACCCTCTACTCTACCTACAGGATCAGGATTTAACCGAAGAACCTTCTTTTCTGAGAGACTCCCTTATATTTTCAATCAGCCTTTTCATCTCCTCTGCAGGTGCAGGTTCCACATAAGAGAAAAAGGCACAGGAAGCGGTGGAAATATGTATTCCTTCCTTCCTTATAAAACCTCTTAACCTTTCCTCCGAGATTTCCACTGGATGTTCTACTCTTTCCTGCTTTGTCCTCTTTTCTCTTTTCCCGTAGGTGGTTTTCACATATTCCTCCCAGACCTCAGAGATTAGCTTTTTACAGAGGGTATCATCAAGTATATACACCCCTTTCCTGCCAATAATCACTTTGTGCTGTTCCGGTCTTATAACCTTTACCTCATAGCTCAATGGCTCCTTGCGTGGATGGACAACCCTTCCAAGTATGAAATACACACTGCCTTTTCTTTCACGGGTTGGAACTACATGCATGGGTATCAATATAAGCCAGCCCGTCTATTTTGTCAAACATTATTTAGCTTTAGCTAAGTGCTATTAATAGCATTGTAAGTAAGGCATTCTAATAAAGCTTGACATAAAACAGCTTTACATTATATTTTCTACATTATGGAAAGGGTTGTGCTTGTGGATACAAACATATGGGTCTATGCCTTCGGAATAGGGAAAGAAGATGAGAAATGGAAATTCCTCTTATGCGAATCTCTTCTAATGGAACTTACAGAAAAAGGTTTTGTTATATATGCACCAAAACAGGTAGCAAAGGAATTAGGCAGGGTAGCTCTAAAGTATGGACTTAATTGTGATGAAAAAGGCAGAATGCTTGAAAAAATAAGCAGGGTAGCTATTTTGCTTTCTGAAGAGGTTGCAGACATAAAACTGGCATGCGAACTTATGCAGAGCTATAACCTTCAATACTGGGATGCTCTCATATATGCAATTGCCATCAGGTACAACATACCTCTGGTTATCACGGAAGATAAAACCTACCCCAAGATACTCTATAAAAACTTCGCTCTGGAAATTGTAAATCCTTTCTGAAAATGTGGACAAACGTTATTCGCTACAGTTCCTCCTCATGGTTTTTTATATTAACATAGTTGATTTTCAGACAAAGCGTTATACAGTTCATAAACGTGGCTAAAATTAAAAACATGGCACGGACAGGTAAAAAAGCTCAGGCTTCCTGTAGTTCTAAAGCGGTGGCTTATGTCTAAAGCAGAGCATGAAGGAAAAAGCACCAGCCTCAGCCCTACTGAAATGCTTGAAAAGGCTAAGCAGGAGGAGGAAGCCCAGCAGGGTGGTAAGTGATGGAAACTGAACCTAAATCAACGGAGCAGGTTAAGGCACTTATTGATTTTTACAAGCAATGGATTTTTGCCTTATGGGCTACTGTGGTGGTCATAGCAGGAGGAGTTTCTGGACTTCTGACTTCAAGTCTTGACCTGCTCAGGGTTTTGCTTCATATTCCTCCTGAGCTATGAGGTTAAAAAGCTAATAAGGAGGTTGTAGTCATGAACACCTATGAGGTTATAGGCTTTGCTGTTGCTGTGCTGATGGCTATAGCCCTCAGTGTTTTCATGCTACTTTTTGTCCGCCATATAGTGGGCAAAGCATGAGGGTCAACCACTTTGTGGGCTGTAGTCATGGAAATCAACGGTGCTTTAATCATCATAACCCTTTTGACCATCATCTTCATCAGTGGCTTAATTTACATTGCATGGGATATGCATAAGGACAGGATTTAAGCATGAGCCTGAGGGTTAAGGCTTTTCCTATGGTTTTAACTCCACTTTGCAAAAGCTTAACGATGCTGGTGAGCCAAAGAGGATTTAGCCTTACCTCTGAGCTATCTAAAAACAAGGAAGGCACTGACCTTTACAACAATACCTTACAGGGTATAAGAGAAGGATGGAGCTTCAGCAGGTTTTGGTAGCTAATGTGGATAAAAAACATGATTTAAATCATTGTCAAAAACCCATAAATTTTTAAATTTAAAACTATCTTATTAAATTGTCAACGGGGGGTGGTATGAAATACCTGAACCTTCCTCTTGCAACCCTCATAGCATACGACAGAAGCGAAGATGCTATGCTTGTCTATTTTGGGGGTTTCTATGAGGAGAATGCTATTGAGGTCCAGCAGGATGTAGAAGTGCCTGACGATTTTTTAATTATTGATGACGGGGATATAAGGTTTTACATAAACCCTTCAAAGATTGCTTTTATAGATGCGGACGATGAGGCTATAGTTATAGCCTTTGAGGGTTTTTACTTTGACGATGAGGAGGAAGAACTGAAGGGAGCTATCGTATTCCTTGCGGAAGAAGAACCAGACGCCTACCGTCAGGCATACAGGATATACAGCAGGCTGATAAAGGGGAAAGAGTAAGAGGACTTTTCTCAAAGGGCTATTAAAGTAGTGTCGGAGAAGCTGGAAAACTGCAAGAGCTTAGAGTAGGCGGGTTTTTGAACTAATTAAGTAAGAAATAACTATAAAGGAGGTGCTAAACATGAGCCAGAAGTATGATTTTGAAAAGGGCGTTGAGGTAGTGCTTGAGATAATGGATGAGGAGTATGAAAAGGTCATAAAGGCACTGCAAAAGGGTCAGGAGTGGAAAGGGATAACTCGCCTGCCTGCTTTGGAGCGTAGAGCATCTCTTATAGAGCTAAAGAGGTCAAGACTATGGCAACATATGAAGGCTGGAGTGCCTTTTGGCATAATCAGTGCGGAGCATGGTTCAACTGCTACGGAGTTCAAGAAAATAGATGAGAAAACAAAGCGTATTCTTACTCAAGCTCTTTCTGCATGGAACAATAAGAGGACAGTGAGCTTAGCAGGGGATATACGGAGTGCTGGTTATGTAGGAGTGCCAGTAATAGGTTATGGGCAGAATGTGATAGTAAGTTTGTCTGAACCACCGGCAGAAACTGGAGGAATTATAAAGTCTCAGGGCGTTGAGGAAATAGGCTTTGTGTCAAAGAAAGAACATTCTTTTGTAGTCTTGCCGGGCAAGGAACTTTATAAAAGGGAAGGCTTTACTAAGGAAGATTACGATAGACTTCATGAGCATTTAGAGAAATGGGCTAAAAAGTATAATCAGTGGGGTTATGTGGTATATAGAGGGGATGAGGGCAAGGTTTATCTGTATGGTGCTAATTGTAATGCGGACTATAAGGTAATACCGCTAAAAGGCTTAGGCTGGAATATAGAAGGAGCTTACATACTTGAGCCACAGAGACAGAGCTGTTCTTATGAAGTTATAACCACATGGGATTACATATCCTTTACTCCTGATGAATCTGTAAAGGACAAAAGCAAGCTACCGCCTGATATTCAGTTTTACTATACGCAGTTGAAAAGGTATGTCCTTCAGTTTCAAGGCGTTCAAAAAGGACAATCCTCAGGTGCGGACAAAGGGGCTACGGTAGGAGAAGAGTATCCTCTTGCAATGCTTGACTTTGATATGTTTGAAAATGCATGCACTACCTCCTACTGGTCTGGCATGCAACTAAGGGCATTCCGTAAAGTGGATGAAAAAATCTTAAGCATGCTGGAAGAGAAATATCAGGCAGGTATAAAGGAAGCTCTTTATTTCCTCTCCGGATATGAAATACTGCCTGAGCTGAGAAGAGAAGAAGTCATCAAAAGATGGGAAGAAATCTTTAGCAGGATGAGTGTAAGGAGAGATAGACAATGCTGAACAGCTCAAAAATTCTTAACGCAATAAGGCAGATTTCTGACAAAAAAGCTCAGGAAGTTTTTGACTATATCCTCTATACCTACATACCGGAGACGAACAGAACCGTAATAGAAGAGGTGGTTTCTCTCCTTGAAAGGTTTGACTATATGCTCATAGGAGGCTGGGCAGTATCTTTTTATTCGGAGGGGAAAAGAAAACCCACTGAAGATGATATAGATATAAGGGTAAGGGCTGAGGATATAAAGAGGCTTGAAAAGGTTTTTACAGAAAGGGGCTTTAGGGTTTGCAGGCATGCCTTTGACCCTGCCTCACGGTCAAAGTGGCTCATGCTTGAAAAGGAGGGACAGAAGGTAGATGTGGGCTATGCGGAAAAGCCATGGGAGATAGAGGCTTTAAGTGATAAGGTTCATGTCTTCTACCATGGCAGGCTTGGAATTTCTCTAAAAGTTTCTTCACCTGAATACATGATAGTTTCCAAACTCCATGCTGGCAGGGACAAGGATTTTTTTGACCTTCTTTTTCTCATCAAAAGCCCATACATGCAGGTGGATAGGGCGAAGGCTCTTGTAAAGAAACACCTTACTTCTTTAGACCTTGAGGACTTTAAAAGTATGCTCCTGTATGCGGGCGGTCTTTCAGAGGAAGAGGTAAGAAGGCTCTATAATATCTAAGAAAGATGTTTATAACCAACGAAAAGGGAAAAAACTTAAAGGAAAGGTTGAAAGAGCTCATAGAAGAATCCGAGGAACTAAAATTCTTAGTGGGCTTTTTCTACTTTTCGGGCGTGTCAGAACTTTATGAGACGCTAAAAGAGAGGTGTGAGAGGGGTGAGCTTAAAAAGGGAGCTATAAAAGTTCTTGTAGGTCTTGAAACGGACAGAGACATATACGGGCTTTACGAGAAGGTGGCAAGAAGGAAAAACTCTCTGGATATAGAAAAGAGCCTGAGAGAGCACTTTAAACTTTCCTTAGAGAAAGCCTTCACTTCTGAGGAGTTAGACAGGAAGGAGGTATATGAGCAGTACGAGTTTTTCTTAAAGCTGTTTGAAGAGGGTATTTTAGAGCTTAAAAAGACAAGAGACCCAAACCATGCAAAGCTTTATCTGTTTAAGCTAAAAGAAAATCCTTTTCTTCCTCACCTTTTTATCACGGGCAGTAGCAACCTTACAAGAGCAGGGCTTTCCGCTCAGGACGAGTTTAATGTGGAAATAAAGGACTATGGCTTTGAGGAGGCGGAAGAATACTTTGACAGGCTTTGGTCAAAGGCGGTGGAGATATCTCCAGAAGATGTAAGACAGGTATTTGAAGAAAAGACTATCTTCAGACCTATAGAACCCTTCAAAGCCTATGCTTACCTTCTATGGCTGTATCTTCAGCTGAACCGAGTGGAAAGAGGAAGGGAGGAACTCCTAAAGAGCATTATGAAAGATAAAGGTTATGAGCCATACGATTATCAAATTTCTGCGGTAGAACAGGCTATTGAAAAGTTAGAAGACCACGGAGGAGTAATTCTTGCGGATGTGGTGGGGCTTGGTAAAACAGTAATAGCATGTTTGATAGCAAGGCTTTTGAATGAAAAGGGTATAGTCATATGTCCTCCACATCTTGTAGGAGAGCGTCAGGGGGAAGGCTCTGGATGGTATGGATATTTGAAGGATTTTGAACTACACAGCTGGGAAGTTTTTTCAGTAGGCAAGCTGGAAGAGGCTTTGGAACATACAAAAACTAATCAGATAGGAGTAGTTATAATAGATGAGGCTCACAGGTTCAGAAACGAAGCTACAAAAAGCTACCACCTTCTTAGAGAAATATGCAGGGGCAAAAAAGTAATCCTTCTCAGTGCCACACCCTTCAACAACAGACCTTCAGACATTTTTGCACTCTTAAAGCTCTTTACTATACCAGACAGGTCAAGTCTTGTACTTGATGGAAGATTAGAGCAGAGGTTCAGAAGATACGAGGATGAATTTTCAAAACTCACATACATTAGAAACTATCTAAATTCACCCATAAAGGATAGAAGAGAGAGGGCAAAGAAGTATTACAGAGAGGTTTTCGAAAGCCAAGATTATGACATAAAGAGGGTAGAAAAAAGGCTTTCAAACATTGCAAGAGATATAAGAGAAACCATAGCAAAGGTGGTTATAAGAAGAAACAGGCTTGACCTAAGGTACTACAAGGACGCTCACAAGATTTCGCTTCCAGAGGTCAAAGACCCGGTGGAAGTTTTCTTTGAACTCACAGAGGAGCAGTCCAAGTATTATGATAAGGTACTTCAGAGCTTTCTTGAGCCAGAAGAGGGTGGAAGATTTAGGGGAGCTGTGTATATGCCTTTCAAGTATGAAAAGGAAGTAGAGGATTTTGAAAAGCTCTTTCAAGAGAACCTTTATAACCTCATAAGAAGGTTTCTGGTAAAGAGGTTTGAAAGCTCCTTTAGAGCCTTCAGCAAAAGTTTAGATAATTTCATAGAGCTTCACAACAAAGTTATAGAGGTTGTAAGAAGGAGGGGCTTTTACGTGCTTGACAGGGAGTTTCTTGATGAGCTTTTGGAGGCGGACGAGGACGAAATCCAGCAGAAGATAGAAGAATACAAGAAGATATTAGAGGTGTCTGTGGAAAGGAAAAGGTATGAAAAGCTCTATGAAGTTTCAAAGATGCGAGGGTTTTTGGAAGATGTGGAAAGGGACAGAAGGCTCTTTGAAGAGCTAAAGGAGGAACTTCAGAAGCTTAAACTTGAGGAGAAGGACCCAAAGTTTTTAGCCCTAACGGAGAAGCTTAAAGAACTCATGCGGGAAGGCAGGAAGGTAGTCATATTTACAGAGTTTGCGGACACAGCCAGATACTTAGAAGAGCGGTTAAAGGAGGTCTTTGGTGATATAGTGCTTGGAGCTTACGGGAGCATATCAAAGAGCAGGCTGGAGGAGATAAAAAATAGTTTTGGTCCAAAGGCAAAGACAGAAAGCAGGCATATGATACTGGTAGCCACAGACAAGCTTTCAGAAGGCATAGACCTAAACAGAGCGGGAGCGGTTTTCAACTACGACATTCCGTGGAACCCGGTGCGAGTAATACAGAGGGTAGGAAGGATAAACAGAATAGGAAAGAAATTTTACGATGAGCTTTATATTTTTAACTTCTTTCCAACGGAGAAGGGGGCTCAGGAAGTAAAAGCAAAGGAAATAGCTCAGAACAAGCTCTTTATGATTCACAGGATACTCGGAGAGGATGCGAAAATATTCTCTCCCGAAGAAGAGCCAACACCTTCAGAGTTATACAAGAGGCTAACCCAGTATAGAGAGGAGGAAGAAGAAAGCTTTTACACAAAGGTGTATAAGGAGTTTGAAAGCATAAAGGAAAGGTTTGAAAACATTGAAGAGGAGTTTAAGAAGCTTCCACCAAGGATAAAGACCGCAAAGAGGGGAGAGAAAGATGAGCTTTTAGTATTCATAAAGAAGAGGAGAGACCTGTTTGTGGTTTATAAGGACTATGAAAGCAAAAGAGCGGTGCCGGTGGAGTTTGGAGAAGAGGTATTGGAAAAAATAAGGTGCCAGCCAGAGGAAAAACGTTTGAAACCAAGCGATAAATTCTGGGAGAACTATCAGCAGGTGTTTAAGGAAGAGTTTTATGGCTTTCCAAGCTCGCTTACTGGTAAAAGGTCCAAGGTACGCAACCTTCTTCAAAGTCTTCTCAAAGAAGAAGAGTTAAAAGATATGCATGAGGCTATAAAAGCTCTGATTAGAGATGTTAGCGATTATGGAACTCTTTCTGAATACTTCCTTGACAGGCTATTAGAGTTAGAGGGCTTAGAAGCTTCCTTGAAGAGGCAAAGACTGAAGGAGCTTCTTAAGGACCTTGGCGGAGACCTTACGGTAAAAGACGAAGAAATGGAAGAAAAAGAGGTTATAATAGCTATTGAAAACCAACATGGTGGCTGATGCTATAAGGGAGCTATCTGAGAGGGGTTTTAGCCTTGAAGCTTACAAAGAGTTTATTTATGAAAAGTTCAGAACTTATGGAGAGGAAAGAAGATACTACGAGGGGGAAGAGGAAGACTTTCCGGAAGTTTATTATTTAGGCTATAAGGACCTTGAGGATGTTAAACGTATAGGCTTTTTCGCTCTTAAGGTTTCAAAGGAGCTGACGGAAAGAAGTGGCAAAAAAGGCAGTTTGAAAAGGCAAAAAGCTTTTTGAAGAACCTCAGCCTTGATGCGGGGCTTTTTGCCTTTTACGATGAGCAATCAAACTTTAGACTTTCCCTCGTCTATAAGACCTATGAAGGAACAAAGGAAGAATTTAGCCACTACAAAAGACACACCTTTACCGTCCTTTTGAACAAACCCCACAGAACCTTTGAAAAACAACTTTCAGAAGGCAACTTCTCAACCCTTGAAGGCATCATAAGGAGCTTTTCCATAGAGCCTCTCACAAAAGAGTTTTATGAAGAGGTTAGAAACTGGTATGCCTATGCTCTAAGGGACCAAAGGGTTCGCTTTCCGGGAGGAAAGAAGGAAGAAAACCTCATACGTCTCATCACAAGGCTTATGTTTGTATGGTTTTTTAAGGAAAAAGGGCTTGTGCCGGAGGAAATCTTTGAAGAGGACTTTCTGAAGGGTGTAGTAAAGGACTTTAGAAAGGGAAGCAACTATTACAATGCAGTCCTTCAGAACCTCTTTTTTGCCACCCTCAACAGACCCATAAAGGAGAGGGCTTTTGCGGAAGAAGGACATTTCGTCAAGGAAAAAAAGCACTATATGGTTAAAAACCTATACAGATACAAGGACTTACTTCTCATAAGCGAGCAGGAGTTTATAAAGCTTTTTGAAAGAACGCCTTTTATAAACGGTGGTCTTTTTGAATGCCTTGATTCGGAAGAGGAATATATAGACGGCTTTAGCAGAAATCCAGACAAAAGGGCTGTAATTCCTGACAAGTTTTTCTTTGGAGAAGGTATAAAGGCAGACCTCTCTGAATTTTACGGAAAGAAGAAAAAGGTAGAAATAAGAGGTCTCATAAAAATACTCAGTAGCTACAGCTGGACTGTGGAAGAAAGCACACCCATAGACATAGAAGTATCTCTTGACCCTGAGCTTCTTGGTCTTGTCTTTGAAAACCTGCTGGCGGAATACAACGAAGAGACGCAAGATACGGCAAGAAAAGCCACAGGTTCTTACTACACACCTAAGGAAGTGGTAGATTTTATGGTGGAAGAGTCTCTGATGGAATACTTCAAAGGCTTGGGCTTTGAGGAAGAAAAGGTCAGAAAACTGCTCTCTTATACAGAAGACTCTTTGGAACTTTCAGAAGAAGAAAGGAAAAAAATATTGCAAGCAATAGACCGTATAAAGGTGATTGACCCGGCTGTAGGCTCTGGAGCCTTTCCTATGGGTATGCTCCACAAACTGGTGCATATGCTTGAAAAGTTAGACCCGAATAACGAGCTTTGGAAAGAATATCAGCTTAGGAAGGCTCAGGAAGTTTTTGAAAAGCTATATGAGAATAAGGAGGAAAATAGAAGGCTTTTAAAGGAGGTAGAGGAAGACTTTAACCTTGCACGCTTTTATCCAGACTATGCCAGAAAACTCTACGTGCTTAGAGACAGCATATTTGGTGTAGATATTCAGAACATAGCAGTCCAGCTCTGTAAATTAAGGTTCTTCCTCAGCCTCATAATAGACCAGAAGACAAACCCACAGGAAGAAAACCTTGGCATAAAACCACTTCCTTACCTTGAAGGAAACTTTGTATGTGCCAACAGCCTCACAGGGAGGGACGGAGCAGGAAAACAACTAAATATGTTAAACCAGTCTATAAAACCCGAGCTGGAAGAACTCTTGATACTTCACCGCAAGCACTTCACAGTAAGAAGCTATACAGAAAAGAAAAGACTTGAGGAGAAGGAAAAAGAGATAAGGCAGAGAATACTGAAAAAGCTTGCAAAGAATCATTCGTTTGACATGCATACCGCACAGAGGATAGCGGAGCTTGACCTTTTCAAGCAAACTAAATGCTACAGCTGGTTTAATCCTGTATGGTTCTTTGGCTTTTCAGAGGGCTTTGATATTGTGATAAGCAACCCACCCTATGTGAGGCAGGAGAGGATAAAGGAACAGAAGGAAGTCTTTAAGAAGGAAGGCTATGAGGTCTTTTCAGGCACGGCGGACCTGTATGTGTATTTTTACGAGAGGGGCTTAGAGCTTTTAAAAGAAGGAGGCGTGCTCTGCTATATTTCCTCAAACAAATGGCTACGGGCAAAGTATGGAGAAAAGTTAAGAGAATACCTCAAGAAAGAAACCACTCTGCTAAAGCTTATTGACTTTAAGGGCTATAGAGTGTTTGCTCAGACGGTAGATACCTGCATAGTGCTTTTGAAGAAGGAAAAGCCTTCAAAGGACCACCTTTTTGAATACATAGACGGCGTGCCAGAAGACCTTCCGGACCACAGGCAAGCCATAGAATACATAAGGCAAAACCTAAGGAAAATGCCACACGCTAAACTCAGCACTCAAGCCTTTGTTTTGGGAGATGACAGGCTTTTTGCTCTGAAAGAAAAGATAGAAAGAGTAGGAAAGCCACTGAAAGAGTGGGATGTGAAAATTTATCGTGGAGTGCTGACGGGCTACAACGAGGCTTTTATCATTGATACGGAAACAAGAGACAGGATTTTAGCAAATTGTAGAACTGAGGAGGAAAGAAGAAGGACGGAAGAGATAATAAAACCTGTTTTGAGAGGTAGGGATATAGGAAGGTATTGTTATGAGTGGAAGGGATTGTGGTTGATTGGAACTTTTCCTGCCTTGAACCTAAACATAGATGATTATCCTGCTTTGAAATCTTATTTAAAATCCTTTGGTGATAGGCTACTACAGGACGGAAAACCGGGACACAGGAAGAAAACTAATAATAAATGGTTTGAAACACAGGATAGCATAGCTTACTACCCAGAATTTGAAAAGGAAAAGGTAGTGTGGCGTGAAATGACTTATGAACCATCTTTTGCTTTTGATGAAAAGGGATTTTTTACAAATCAAAAAGCTTACATAATGACGGGGAAAAATCTAAAGTATCTTTTAGCTATATTGAACTCAAAAGTATCCTTTTGGTATATGCGAAATTTAGCTTATTCTCTTTCCGAGGGAGCACAAGAATGGATAAAGCAATATGTAGAACTAATACCCATTCCCCCCATCACTCCCCAAAACCAACACATAGTCCAACAGATAGAGGAGCTTGTGGATAAGGTCATTCAAATCAAAAAGGAAAAAGGTTGCCATGCGGATACTTCAGAACTTGAAAGACAAATAGACCAGCTTGTCTATAGGCTCTACGGACTTACAGAAGAGGAAATAAAACTTGTAGAAGAAGAAAGCACTCTTTTTAAATACTGACCCGTATAAGATTGTGGATTGTTTGCTATGTCTTCTGGCGTTCCAACCGCTACCACATAGCCACCTCCTTCTCCACCTTCTGGTCCAAGGTCTATGACCCAGTCCGCACACTTTATCACATCAAGGTTATGCTCTATGACTACAACAGTGTTTCCTCTATCTACGAGCCTTTGAAGAATGTCAATAAGCTTTTTCACATCGTCCATATGAAGCCCTGTGGTAGGTTCGTCAAGAAGGTATAGGGTTCTTCCTGTTTCCTTTTTGGAAAGTTCTCTTGCAAGTTTTATTCTTTGAGCTTCTCCTCCCGACAAGGTGGTGGCAGGCTGTCCAAGTTTTATATAGCCAAGACCTATATCTTTCAAAAGCTGTAGCTTCCTTCTTATGGTAGGCACATGCTGGAAGAACTCGTAAGCTTCATCTACTGTCATATCCAGCACGTCCGCTATGTTTTTGCCCTTATAGAGAATGTCTAAAGTCTCTCTGTTATACCTTTTTCCTTTGCATACATCACAAGGCACATAAACGGGTGGTAAGAAGTGCATCTCTACCTTTATAACACCTTCACCTTGACAGGCTTCACATCTTCCTCCCTTTACGTTGAAGGAGAACCTGCCGGCGTTATATCCTCTTGCTCTTGCTTCTGGTGTTTGAGCAAAAAGCTCTCTTATATGGTCAAAGACTTTCGTGTAGGTGGCTGGGTTTGAACGCGGAGTTCTTCCTATAGGAGACTGGTCTATGTTTATAACACGGTCAAAGTGTTCAAGCCCTTCAATACGGTCAAAGCCTTCTACCTCAGGCGTACCTCCATAAAAGACAGCCCTCGCATACTCCCACAGAATATCGTAAATGAGGGTGGATTTTCCAGAACCTGAAACACCAGTAATACATACAAAGAGACCTACAGGAATTTCTACAGTTATATTTTTAAGGTTATGCTTTCTTGCACCCACTATACGAAGATATTTACCTTGAGGAGTCCTTCTTCTTGTAGGTAGTGGAATAGAAAGTATTCCAGACAGATACGCACCCGTGAGAGACTTTTCGTCTTTGAGTAATTCTTCTACAGTTCCTTGAAAAACCACATAACCTCCCTTCTTTCCAGCTCCCGGACCCATATCTATCACCCAGTCCGCACTAAGTATAGTCTCAGGGTCATGCTCTACCACAATAACCGTATTTCCAAGGTCTCTTAGGTCTTTTAAAGTCTTTATTAGCTTGTCTGTATCCCTTGGATGTAAGCCTATAGAAGGTTCATCTAATACATACAAAACTCCTGTGAGCTTAGAACCTATCTGCGTGGCAAGTCTTATTCTTTGCATTTCACCACCAGAAAGAGTGGTGGCACTTCTGGCAAGGTCAAGATAGTCCAAACCCACATTTATGAGAAAGCTAAGCCTGTCGGAAATTTCTTTTATCAACCTTTCCGCCACTATAAGGTCTTTCCCTTTTAGTTTATTTTTTAGACTATCTATAAACTCCTTTGCCTGACGCACAGGCATTCTACATACGTCCCATATACTTTTACCATCTATGAGCACTGCCAGAGCTTCTGGTCTTAACCTTGCACCACCACACTCAGGACAAGGCTTTTCCTTTATAAATTCCTGAATTTCCTCCCTTAACCTTTCAGATTCTTCTTCAAGAAAACGTCTTTCTAAGTGCTTGATGATACCCTCAAAATGTCCTCCTTCCACAGAACCACCATACAGAAGAAGACTTTTTACACTCTGAGGCAAATCTTCAAAAGATGTGCGCGGGTCATAGCCAAGCTTTCTAAGAATGTTCATAATTGGGTATCTGAGATAGTCAAAGAAAGAGGAATCCGTTATACGGAAGGCATCCACCGCAGGCTCTTTTTCATCTATCAGAAGCTTTACATCTACTTCCCACTTTACTCCCAATCCTTTACACGCAGGACACGCACCATAAGGCGAGTTGAAAGAAAAAAGCCTTGGAGAAAGCTCTGGAATGGAAAAACCGTGGTCCGGACATGTAAGTTTTTCACTAAAAAGCTCTTCCTTCTGTGTTTCCACATCTTCTATTTTCAAAAGCCCGTGAGAAAGTTCCAAAGCCTTCTCAATAGCAGTTAAAAGCCTTGCTCTTTCTTCCTCCTCAAGGGTAAGCCTATCAACCACAAGGTCTATTTCATGTTTTTTATTTTTATCTAAAGGTGGCACCTCTGGAATACGCATATATTGACCATCTACCTTTACCCTTGAAAAGCCCATACGGTCAAGCTCTCTAAAAAGCTCTCTAAATTCGCCCTTCTTCCCCCTCACTAAAGGAGAAAGCACTGTAATCCTTTTTCCCCAGCACAACTCCCAGACCTTCTCTAAAATCTCGTGAGCGGAAAGACCTTCTAAAAGCCTACCGCACTCAGGACAGTGTGGCTTTCCTACGTTCGCCCACAGTACCCTCATATAGTCGTATATCTCCGTGACAGTCCCCACAGTAGAGCGTGGGTTTTTGGAAGTAGTTTTTTGGTCTATGGCTATGGCAGGTGAAAGTCCTTCAATAAGCTCCACTTCTGGCTTTTCCATAATGCCTAAAAACTGCCTTGCGTAAGAAGAAAGAGACTCCACATAACGCCTCTGCCCTTCTGCATATATGGTGTCAAAGGCAAGAGAAGACTTACCAGAGCCAGAAGGTCCTGTTATAACCACCAGCTTGTTTTTAGGTATGTCAAGGTCTATGTTTTTCAAGTTATGCTGACGAGCACCTCTGATGATTATTTTGTCATACATCCAGTCTTATAATTTTAAAACAGCCTTAAAAGGATTGGAGGCTGTGCTAACATATTCACAAAATGGAAAAACCACAAGCCCATGACCTTTTTACAAAAGCAGTCCTAAAAGACGAGGAAAACCTAAAAGCCTTCCTCTCTGAATTTTTACCCAAAAACCTCACAAAACACCTCAACCTCTCAAAGCTAA
>JAUQQK010000009.1 GCA_030549905.1 Aquificota bacterium
CAGAAACTCTGATACATCCTCTTCTTCCTTGTATCTGTAAAGCACTGCAAACTCATCGCCCGCCACCCTTGCAACCATACCCTTATTCCTGAAAGCCTCTCCCAGCCTTATGGCAAACTCCTTAAGCACCTGGTCGCCCACCCCAAACCCATAGGAGGTGTTAACGGCGGAAAGCCCCGCCAAGTCTATGAGGGCTAAGATATACACCCCACCCTTGAGTAGCTCTTTTGCCTGCCTTTTAAAGCCTTCAAGGCTCAGAAGTCCTGTTAGATAGTCGTAAAAGGTAAGCTCTTCCACCTGCCTTGCAAGCTGGGTTTCCCTTGTTATGTCCCTTGCAACCTGCGCAAACCTTTTTATTCCACCCGGTAGTTCTATAGGGTATATGACGCTTTCAAGGTATATAAGCTCTCCGTTCTTTCTCCTGTTTATAAATACGGCATGAAACTCCTCCCCCGAGAGTATGGTCCTCCACAGGTTTTCATAAAAGCTTCTGTTATGGTATCCTGACTTGAATATGCGAAGGTTTTTGCCTATAAGCTCTTCTCTGCTGTAGCCTGAAAGCCTGCATACCGCATCATTAACATAGGTTATATTTCCCTTCTCATCTGTTATAAGGACCCAGGAGTCTGAACGCATAAGGGCTTCACTTATTATTGTGTTCTTCCTTGTTTCTTCAAGCCTTTCCAAGGCAAACTCAAGATCTTGCTTTAGCTCCTCAAGAAGGCTTATGGTCTTCTCCTCAAAGTAGTAAGGCTCTTCCGCATATAGGTTTAGCAGGTATTCCACCCTTCCGCCCTTGGCAAGGGGTATGGCGCAGGAGGAAAGGTAGCCCCTTTTCAGCATCCTATCCTTCCATGGTTTTGCCATAGGGCTTTCGTAGGTATTCGGGTTTATATGTATCCTGTTTTCCCTGTAGGCTCTGCCAGTGGGTCCCCTTCCCTCTGGCAGGTCTTCCCTCGTGGATATGAAGACTTCCTCAAGGTATCCCTCCTCATAACCACAGGAATAGAGGGGCTTTATTCTCTCCTCCTTCAGGTCTGGCACGCCAACCCATACAAACCTCAGACCCAGCCTATCCACAAGCACATGGCATATTTTTTGTAGAAGCTCCTCTTCCAATATGGACTGAACTATGAGCTGATTTACCTCCCTTATGACCGCATACAGCCTTTCAAGCCTTTTTCTTTCCGTGTTATCTATAAAGAAGACTGCACCACCCAGCTTGCCTTCATAAACCGTCGTCTGCGAGCTTGCTATGGTATGAACAACCCTGCGGTCTTTTCTTATCAGGGGCAGTTCTGCATAATCCATGACAAAGTATTCACCCGAGAGCCTTCTTTTTACCACATTTCTGACAAGGTCCTTATAGTCCTGAGGAAACAGTAAATCAATAAGCTCCCATATGCTTTTACCCACAACCTCTTCCTTTTCATAGCCCACAAGCTCTAAAAAAGCCCTGTTTGCATAAAGGCATGTATCCGAATAGATAAAAACACCCACCGCTTCAGACTCTTCCAGAGCCCTTGCAAGGCTTGCCCTTGACCACAGGCTCATAAACCTGTCAAACTCCTCGTAAAGCTTCAAGGTTTTTTCTATATCCTCCTCACCTGCAGGCTCAAGCTCCTCAAAGGTCAGAAGGGCTTTTCTTACCCTCTCGTAATGCTCTGGCTTTACCATAAACAGGTGAGAGGTTTCAAAGGCGTGTTTTTCTATTACATGAAGACCCTTCTTTTCCTCCTCCCCTATCTGCCCCCACGTCTCGTTATACATGACGCCCGCATGCACCCTGCCCTCCTTTAAAAGCCCAAAAACCTCCTCAAAGTTCTTTGTAAAGACAAGCCGGACGCGCTCCACGGGAAGGTTCATAATACCAAGGACCGCCGGTCTCAAAAAGGGAACAGCCACCGTAATGTCCCCCTCTTCTGGAAGCTCCCTTACCACGAGGAAAAGGCTGTCCCTCTGCCCCTTAAACTTTGCCACGGGCTTATAACCCTTTTCATAGAGCCTGTGTGAAACTAAGAGTCCTGCATAGTAAAGGTCAAAGAAGTTATCCTTTTTAAGCCTTTCATACTTTTCCTCGTGTCCGTTTAAAACCTCAAACCTTATCTCCTGCCCGAGGAGTTTCTCCAGCCTGCTTTTGAGCTCCTCCCATCTTTTTAGCTCCTTCTGTGTATCATGGGGGCATACGGAAAAAGTTAGCATGTGTTATATTTTATACTATGGCTATCAGAGTGGGTATAAACGGCTTTGGCAGGATAGGAAGGTCTTACCTTAGGGCTTGCCTTGGCTATGAGGATATTCAGGTGGTGGCTATCAACGACCTCACAGATACAAAAACCTTAGCCCACCTGCTCAAGTATGATTCGGTGCATGGTCCCTTTCCCGGTGAGGTGGAGGCAAGAGACTCAAGCCTTGTGGTGAACGGTAAAGAGATAAGGGTCTTTTCCTGCAAGGACCCTGCGGAGGTTCCCTGGGGAGAGCTGGGTGTGGAGCTGGTTATCGAATCTACTGGAGCCTTTACCAGCAGGGAGAAGGCAGAGCTGCACCTGAGGGATACGGTAAAAAGGGTGATAATCTCAGCCCCCGCAAAGAACCCGGACATTACCATAGTGCTTGGCGTGAACGAGCATATGTATGACCCGGAAAGACACAGGATAATATCCAACGCCTCCTGTACCACCAACTGCCTTGCACCGGTGGTTAAGGTGCTTAACGAGAGGTTTGGCATTAAAAGGGGCTACATGGTGACCGTGCATGCCTACACCAACGACCAGAGGGTACTGGACCTTCCTCACAAGGACCTGAGGCGTGCGCGCGCCGCTGGCATAAACATCATACCCACCACCACAGGCGCCGCAAAGGCGATAGGAGAAGTTCTGCCAGAGCTGAAAGGAAAGCTGGACGGCACTGCAAGGAGGGTGCCTGTGGCGGACGGGTCTCTCATAGACCTCACGGTGGTGGTGGAAAGACCTCCCGCCTCTGTGGAGGAGGTAAATCAAGCCTTCAAAGAGGCAAGCGAAAACTCATTAAAGGGCATACTACAGTATACGGAAGAGCCAATAGTTTCACAGGACATTATAGGAAACCCCCATTCTTCCATCTTTGATGCGGGACTAACGCAGGTGATAGGAGACCTGGTGCATGTGGGAGCCTGGTATGACAACGAGTGGGGCTATTCCTGCAGGCTAAGAGACCTGACCCTTTTTGTGGCACAAAAGGAGCCAGCTCTTAGCTCCTGAGCTATAATTTATATATATCGGGGTGTAGCTCAGGTGGCAGAGCGCTGGCTTTGGGAGCCAGAGGTCGCAGGTTCAAGTCCTGTCGCCCCGAGGGCCCGTAGCTCAGCTGGACAGAGCAAGGGATTTCTAATCCCTAGGTCGGGGGTTCGAGTCCCTCCGGGCTCGCTTTTCTTTATCCACGGCTGGGGCTTTAGCTCAAAGGCTTTTCCAAAGGCTCGCGGCATAGACCTGCCCTTTCACGGAAACAGCCCTTTAGAATACAAGGACTTTTTTCAGCTTGCAAGGGATGTGGCTCTGAGGGTTCCCGAAGGCTCTCTGCTTGTAGGGTGGTCCATGGGAGGTTCCATAGCCTTGCTTATGGCTTACCTTTTTCCTGAAAGGTTCAGGGCTCTGGTGCTTATAGGCACCACCACCTGTTTTAAAAGGAGCTGGAGCGAAGCAAACATAAGGGGCTTTTTCCTGAGGCTAAAGAGGGAAGGAAAAGAATTTCTTAAGGAGTTCAGAAGGCTCGCCTACGGCATGGACTTTGAAGACGCCATAGACCTTGAAGGAGCCACAAGGCTACTAAAAGACTACATAGAGCTTGACCTTACGCACATAGTTCCATATATTCAAACGCCTGCGGTAATAATCCAGGGCACAAAAGACCAGATAGTGCCTTTCTCTTCAGCCCTTTCCCTTTACAACCTTCTAAAAAGGTCTATATTAATACCCTTCCAGGGTGGACACTTTCCTCATGATGAAAGTCTTATCTTTAAGGTTTTCAAGAGCCTGCGAGAGCTATGACCGGTGGGCAATTCCCCAGAGGTACTGTGCCAATAAGTTAAAAAGCCTTGAAGACATAGAGGGCAGGGTGCTGGACCTGGGGTGCGGGACGGGGCTTCTGAGCGAGGGACTCTCTGAAGTGGTAGGTGTTGACATAGCTCCAAAGATGGCAGGCCTTTACAGAAGACGCTTCGGGAGGGCTGTGGTGGCGGACGCCCATCATTTACCCTTCAAAGATAAGAGCTTTGACTTTGTTCTTAGCAATTTTGCCCTGCACTGGACGGACTTGGAAAAAAGTCTTCCGGAAGCCCTGAGGGTATGCGCAAAGACCTTTCTGTGTGCCATGCCCGTGGAGGGAAGCCTGCCGGAGCTGGGCTTTCCCTTTCCTTCTGTAAAGAAGGTTCTTGAACTTCTCAAGGGTGTTAAACTCAGACACTTCTTCACAGAGCCTGTCCCCATTCCCTTCAAGGGCTGGGAGCTTGTAAGGTTTTTCCATTATACGGGCTCTTCCTACAATCCTTCCTTTGTTAATGGTATAATCTCAAGAAAGAGGGTTGAAAGTATGGTAAAGCACATTGACAACCCAGCCTTTATAGTTCTATTCTTTTCCTGTGAGGTAAGCCTATGAGGAGGTTAAAGATGTTTTCTTTTGTGGCAGGTCTTTTCTTTTTTCTTTCCTTAATATTCGGCTGTAAAGCCCAGCAGGCTCAGGTGCAGGCTATATCCCAAAAGCAGGAACAAAAGCCCTTAGTGTCTTCTGGATTGCTCTCTCAGTTTGAGCAGGAGCTTACCTCCATAGTGGAGGCTGTATCGCCTTCGGTAGTAACCATATTCACCACTCAGGAGGTTTCTACAGACCAGGAGTTTCCCTTTTTCCCCTTTCCACTGCCACCTCAGGAAAGGAGGTCCCTTGGCTCAGGTGTGATAATAGAACATAAAAAGGGCAAGTTTTACATACTCACAAACAGCCATGTGGTGCAGAATGCCAAGTCAGTAAGAGTGCGTTTTGACAAGCACACGGAAAAGAAGGCAAGGATAGTGGGAACAGACCCAAAGACGGACGTGGCGGTCATAGAGGTGGACGACAAGGACATACCAAACCCGGATAGCAGGGTGGCAAGGCTTGGAGATTCAGATAGTCTAAAGGTGGGACAGCTTGCCATAGCCATAGGAAACCCCTACGGGCTTGAGAGGACCGTCACGGTAGGCGTTATCTCAGCTCTGAGAAGGTCCATAGGCATAACCCAGTATGAAAACTTCATACAGACAGATGCGGCCATAAACCCGGGCAACTCGGGCGGACCTCTGGTAAATATAAGGGGTGAGGTGATAGGTATAAACACGGCCATACTGGCAGAGGGTCAGGGGCTTGGTTTTGCCATACCTATAAACCTTGCCAGATGGGTGGCTCAGCAGTTAATAGAAAGGGGTAAGGTGGTAAGGGGCTGGCTTGGTATTGTAATACAGGACATAACGCCCGATATGGCTGAAAGCCTTGGAGTCAAAGAGGGTGTGATAATAGCGCAGGTGATGCCCGGTAGCCCTGCGGACAAGGGTGGGCTAAAGGTGGGGGACATTGTGGTGGAGGCGGACGGTCAGAGGGTAAGCGAGGTGAGGGAGCTTCAGTTCAAGATAATGAGGACAGAGCCGGGAAAGGATATAAACCTCAAGGTGGTCAGGGAGGGCAAAGAAATAACTCTGAAGGTAAAGGTGGGAGAGATGCCGGAGGAAAGGCAGGTGGGCGAGCAGGGTCAGGAGCAGGGTGATATAGGTCTTGCCTTGAGGGAGCTTACACCCGAAGAGGAAAGGAAGCTTGGTGTAAGGGGTCTTTTGGTGGTGAGGGTTATGCCGGGCAGCCTTGCCATGAGGAGCGGTATAATGCAGGGCGATATAATCATGCGTGTGGGCAACAGGGAAGTCTCAAGGGTAGAGGAGTTTCAGCAGATAATATCCGCCTTTATAGGAGCTGGCAGGGAAAGCGTCCTTTTGCTTATAAGACGTAGGGGCAATAATCTTTTCATAGTGCTGAGGTTGAGGTAAGGTCATGATACCAGACACGGAGCAAGAGTTAATAAATCAGTATCTTAAAAAGGTTTCCAAAATTCCTTTGCTCACGCCCGAAGAAGAGAAGGAAGTAGCAAGAAGGGCAAAGGAAGGCGACCCGGAAGCCTTCAGAAGGCTTGTAGAATCTAACCTCAGGTTTGTTATAAGCATAGCCAAGCAGTATCTGGGCTACGGGCTGCCCCTTTCGGAGCTTATCGCTGCTGGCAATCACGGTCTTATTGAAGCGGCGAAGAGGTTTGACCCCGACAGGGGCGTAAAGTTCATATCCTATGCGGTCTGGTGGATACGTCAGGCAATAATGCAGGCTCTGTCCCAGCAGACGGGCGCGGTGCGCATACCCATAAAACAGTCCCACCTTATAAACAGGATTAGCAGTATATACAGCAAGCTATACAGGGAGCTGGAAAGAGAGCCTACTCCGGAAGAGGTGGCTGAAGAATACACAAAAGAGATTATCTATAAGGAACTGGAGAAGGAACTTGGAAGGGAACCCACAGAGGAAGAGGTGCGCAGAAAAATAGAAAAGGAGGGCTATAAGATAAGCCCTGAGGAGGTGGAAAAGTGCCTGCAGCTCTGCAGGGTGCCCCTTTCCCTTGATGCACCCGTGGGCGAAAATGAAGACACCTTCTTTGTGGATTTTCTTAGCCAGCACGGAACTGCGGATGTGGAGGAGAGGATAATAAGCGAGGTGCTTGAAAAGGAAATAGATGACCTTCTTGATAAACTGCCCGAGAAGGAAAGAAGGGTTATAGAGCTAAGGTTTGGTCTTAGGGGTGAGGAGCCAAGAACTCTAAGGGAAATAGGCGAAATACTTCAGATTTCAAGGGAGCGTGTGCGTCAGCTTGAGACAAGGGCTTTGAGAAAGCTGAGAAACATGGCAATGAAGAGGCATCTCAAAGACTTTCTGAGCTGATGCTCTCTGGTCTTTTGCTGGTGGATAAGCCAAAGGGCATGACTTCCATGCAGGTGGTGGAGGGCATAAAAAGCCGTTTTCGTGTAAAGGCAGGGCATGCAGGCACCTTAGACCCGATAGCCACAGGGCTTTTGCTGGTACTTGTGGGAGAAGCCACCAAGTTTTCACAGTTTTTCATAGGGCTGGATAAGGCTTACATAACCCTTGCAAGGCTTGGTGAGATAAGGGATACCTACGATGCGGAGGGAAAGATTTTAGAAACAAGACCCGTGGGAGTTTCCTGCCAAGATATAAGGAATGCTTTAGAAAACTTTGTGGGAAAACTGCTTCAGACACCCCCACCCTTTTCCGCCAAGCGTATAGAAGGTAAAAGGGCTTATGAGCTGGCAAGGAAGGGCGTAGAAGTCCAGCCAAAGCCCGTGGAGGTTGAGGTTTATAGGGCTGAACTGAGAAGGTGTGAGCTTCCCTTTGTGGAGCTTTACTTTGAAGTATCTTCTGGCACATACATAAGAAGCCTTGTGCATGAGCTTGGTTTGAGCCTTTCCTGCGGTGCATACGTGGCGGAGCTAAGGAGGTTAAGGGTTGGCAGGTTTAGCCTTGATATGGCTGTGAGCTATGAAAGGCTTATGAAGTTAGAAGACCTTACGGGACTTCTTATGCCCGTAGATGTGGCTTTAGATTTCATACCCGCCCTTCATCTGAGCCTTAGCATGGCAAAAAGGATAAAACACGGCATGTTTATACAGCTCAGGCAGGAAGTGGAAAAGACCTTTGTGAGGCTTTACGAAGGGGAAAGCTTTATAGGCGTCGGTCTTATGGAGGGTAGGTTTTTAAAACCCTACAGGCTTATACAACACGTGAGTTGAAACTGGACTCATGCCATAGCCTTTAGCCTTTCTTCAATGTCATGCTCTATAAGTGCGTCTATTATCTCGTCCAGCTTGCCGTCCAGTACATCCTGAAGCTTGTATATGGTTAAGTTTATGCGGTGGTCTGTCACCCTGTTTTGAGGGAAGTTGTAGGTCCTTATCTTTTCACTGCGTTCCCCAGTACCTACCTGCTGACGCCTTTCTCTTGATATTTCCTCTTCCTTCTGCCTTTCAAAGTAGTCTTTCAGCCTTGCATAAAGTATCTTTAAAGCCTTCTGTCTGTTCTGAAACTGAGACCTCTCGTCCTGACAGGAAACGGTAATGCCCGTGGGTATGTGGGTAATCCTGACTGCCGTCTCTGTTGTATTCACATACTGACCACCTGCACCGCTCGCCCTGAAGGTTTCTATCTTCAGGTCCTTTGGGTCTATATGCAGCTCCGTCTCGTCCGCCTCAGGAAGCACTGCCACAGTGGCTGTAGAGGTGTGTATCCTGCCACCTGCTTCCGTCTGTGGTACTCTCTGAACCCTATGCACACCGCTTTCAAACTTGAGCCTTGAATAGACGCCCTCACCCTCTATTAATGCCACCACCTCCCTGTAGCCTCCAAGTCCTGTGGGGTTGGAAGAGAGTATGGAAAACCTCCAGCCCTTTTCCTCCGCATACTTCTGATACATGCGTAGAAGGTCTGCAGTAAAAAGAGCAGCCTCCTCACCACCCACGCCCGCCCTGATTTCTAATATAACGTTCTTGCCGTCTCTTGGGTCCTTTGGCAGTAGCAAAACCTTTAGCCTTTTCTCCAAATCCTCAAGCTTGCCCTCTATGTTTTTTATCTCTTCCCTTGCAAGCTCTTCAAGCTCCTTGTTTTCAAGAAGCTCCCTTGCCTGCTCAAGGTCCGAAAGTAGCTTTCTGTATTCCTTATAGGTGTTATAGACCTGCTCCAACTCTCTCAGCTCTTTGCCCAGCCTTTGCAGGGCTTCCCTGTCGGAAGCCA
Organism: Aquificota bacterium; assembly: GCA_030549905.1. Classification (GTDB taxonomy): domain Bacteria; phylum Aquificota; class Aquificia; order Aquificales; family Aquificaceae; genus Pampinifervens. The sequence goes on from JAUQQK010000009.1 coordinate 8,845, forward strand.
CCTCCGGACTGCTCAGTTTATACTGAAGCTCTAAATACTTCTGCTCAAGAAGCTTTAGCCTTTCCTCCAGCTCCGGGCTCAGCATCACTTCTTGCCGGCTATTTCCAGAAAGAAGGGCTTTACCCTCAGCTTCCCCGTGTAGAAGGGATGGCAGGCATTGCAGGCTTCAAGGTAAACGGTGCCACCCTTTGTGGAAAGCAGGGTAAAGGTGTTGCCACAACCACATACAAAGGTGGTAGGTTTAAGCTCTGGATGAATGCCCTTTTTCATCGCCTTACCTCCATAAACTTACTTATTATAACAGCTTTTAGCTCCTCAAGTGCCTTTTCAAAGCCCTCGGGAGCCTTTACACCACCCTGAAGCAGGTCATCCCTGCCACCACCTCCACCGCCCATGTGTTTTGAAACCACAGCCCCAAGCTCCTTTGCAGAAAGCCTTACAGACAGCTCTCTTGAAAGGGCTATCAGGAAAAAGGCTTTATCCTCCCTCCTGCCAAGCAGGAAGACCACGGCTCTCTGAGAGTTGTTCCTTATCCTGTCTGCCACCACCAACATGTCCTTTGGCTCCACCCCCTCAAGCACTCCATAATAAAGCTCCACCTCTCCAAGCTCTTCCCTCTTTATACCAGAAAGCCCGTCTCCTGTAAGGAGCTTTTGCTTTAGCCTTTCTATTTCTCTGTCCTTTTCCTTTATTTCCGAAAGCAGTTTCTGGACAGCCTGTGGAAGGTCTTCTGGAGATACGCCAAGGCTTTGAGAGACTTCTTTGAGAAGTCTTCTTTCTTCAAAGGCATGCTGAACAGCCCACCTGCCCGTCTTTGCCATAATACGTCTTACACCCGCACCCACAGAGGACTCAGAAACTATCATAAAATACCCTATATCTCCCGTCCTGCTCACATGCGTGCCACCGCACAGCTCCTTGGAAAAGTCCCCCACGCTCAGCACCCTCACCCTCTCCCCGTATTTTTCTTCAAAAATAGCTATAGCCCCGCTTTTTATGGCAGACTGATAGTCCATTTCTTCTGCCATGACGGGCTGGTTTTTTATTATCTGAAGATTTACAAGCTCTTCCACCTTCCTTATTTCTTCTTCCGTAAGAGCCTGAAAATGGGTAAAGTCAAAGCGAAGGTATCTGTCCGCCACCAAGGAGCCTGCCTGACGCACGTGGTCTCCGAGCACCTCCCTGAGGGCTGAGTGTAAAAGGTGGGTAGCTGTGTGGTTTCTCTTTATGTCTTCTCTTCTTTCCTCATCTATGTGTGCGTAAGCACCATCTCCGACCTTTATGAAGCCTTCCTTTACATAGCCTATATGGGCTATGATACCCTCTGTGGGCGACTGAGTGTCTTCCACCACAAAAAGCCCCTCTTTTGTCCTTATTATGCCCGTATCTCCCACCTGACCTCCCCTTTCCGCATAGAAGGGTGTTTCTTTTAAAAAGACCTCTCCCCTCTCGCCCGCCCTTAGCTCAGAGACCAGCTCCCCTTCCCTTATGAGAGCTATAACATGCGTATCCTTTTTAGTCTCCTCATAACCCACAAAGGTGCTGGTCTTTCCTATCTCTTTAAGATGTTCATAAATGGGCTTTACTTCTTTTGTCTCTATCTTAAAGTGCTTCCTTGCCCTTTCTCTTTGTTCCTCCATCTCTCTTTCAAAGCCTTCCATATCAAGCCTTATACCCTTTTCCCTTGCCATGTCTTCAAGGAGGTCAAGGGGAAAGCCGTAAGTATCATAGAGGGTAAAGACCTCCCTGCCTGAAAGGACACCACCTTCTGCCTTCTCCAAAAGTTCCTCCGCCACTGGAAGTCCTTTTCTCAGGGTGTTTATAAACCTCTCTTCTTCACCCCTGACCACAGATTTTACAAAGGACAGGCTCTGCACAAGCTCAGGATAAGGTTCTTTCATTATCTCCACCACCAGCTCCACGCCCTTATGGAGGAAGGGTTCCTGAATACCCAGCCTGTAGCCATGCCTTAAGGCACGCCTGAGTATCCTCCTTATCACATAACCCCTTCCCGCATTGGAAGGAAGCACGCCGTCGCTTATGGCAAAGGTTAAAGCCCTGAGGTGGTCTGCTATCACCCTCAGAGAGCTATCTTTTTCAAAGTGGCTTCCGTAGGCTATGCCCGATAACTCCTCTCCAAAGGCTATGAGGGGTCTTATAAGGTCTATCTCATAGTTGGTTTTTGTGCCCTGAAGGACGCTGGCAACCCTTTCCAAGCCCATACCCGTGTCTATGTTGGGCTTTGGTAGGGGGTGAAGCTGACCCTTCTCATCTCTGTTATACTGCATGAAGACCAGGTTCCATATCTCTAAATACCTCTCAGGCTCATACTCTGGACCCCTATCCACGTATATCTCTGAAGAGGGTCCGCAGGGACCCGTCTCACCCATCTGCCAGAAGTTGTCCTCCTCTCCAAGCCTCCAGATACGCTCTTCAGGAAGCCCTATATGGTCCCTCCATATGCTAAAAGCCTCCTCATCTTCTTTAAAGACGCTCACATAGAGCCTCTCTTTTGGTATCTTCAGCTCCTCTACCACAAACTCCCAGGCATATTCTATGGCTTCCTTTTTAAAATAATCTCCGAAGGAGAAGTTTCCAAGCATCTCAAAGAAGGTATGATGCCTTGAAGTGTAGCCTACGCTTTCAAGGTCGTTGTGCTTTCCAGAAACCCTCAGACACTTCTGACAGGAAACAGCCCTTGTGTAGGGTCTTTTTTCAATGCCAAGGAAGACGTTTTTGAAGGGTACCATTCCCGCATTGACAAAGAGGAGGGTAGGGTCGCTTTCGGGTATAAGACTGGCGGACTTTACCCTTGTATGTCCCTTTTTTTCAAAAAAGCTCAAAAAAAGCTCTCTAAGCTCATGTCCAGACATAGGAATATAAATTATAGCAGGCAAAGTTTCATGCCACCAACTCCATAAGCTCTAAAACTGCCCTTCTTACCTCCTCCGTTAGTTCTTCATAGCTTTTGCCCTCCGGGTATATGGGCTTTCCAAACCTTACCTTTATCTTTTCTGGCTTTGGAAGCTTATCGTATATGGACATGGCTTCGTAAGTGCCTATGAGGGCGGTGGGAACTACGGGTATGTTTAGCTCCTTGCTCAGAATGGCAAAGCCCTTGCGGAAGGGAAGGAGTCTTCCATCTCTTGTCCTTGCCCCTTCTGGAAATATAACCACCACCTTTCCCAATCTTAGTGCCCAGGCGGTCTTCTGAAGGGATTCACGCAGTTTTTTGTTTAAGTTTATGGTTATTACATGGGCGAGCTTGCCAAAGAGGGAAGCGGGGAAACCCTTGAAGTATTCTTCTTCTCCGAGAAAATAGGTCTTGATAGCTAAATCAGAGGGTAGGGAAGCTGCAAGCACAAAGCCATCTAAGTAGCTGGCATGGTTTGGGGCTATTATGAAGGGTGGCTTGGGCAGGTTTTCTATCCCTTCCACCTCAAGGCGGTTGTAGAGCTTGAAGAGGGCTTTCAGCAGTAGCCTGCCTGTGTTAAAGATAAGGGCGTGTTCTTCGAGGCTGTAGGGTTCTGCTTGCAGAAGTATGTCCTTCCAGTTTACGTCTCTGACTTCAAGCCTTTCTCGCCTTTCTGTTATGAGCCGGATAAGGTCCTCCAGAACTGGTTTGTTTGAAAGCTCTTCTTCTGAAAGACTAACGCCAAAGCTTTGCTCCACAAAGCTAAGAAGCTCCACCTTTGCCAGAGAATCAAGACCGAGGTCAAGCTCTATATGCTCATAACCCTTTGGCTCCTTTCCGGTAAGCCTTTTTATAAACTCCCCTAAGAGCCTGCCCTCCTCCGTCTTCATCAGGGGGCTTTCTTCTCTCTCTTCTCTTACCTCCTCCGCCCTTCTGTATAGCTCTGGAAGTAAAAACCTTCTTAACTTGCCAAGCCTTGTTTTTGGAAGCTCCTGTCCCACCACCTTAAAGCCTGTAATTCTTTTCCATTCGGGCAGCTGAAGGTTTACCTTGTCTATTACCTTCCACCTTACATACTCCTCCACATTTACCACACCCTCCGACCTAAGCCAGTCAAAGTCCGGAACCACTAAGGCTTTCAAAGAACCATCCACTTCTAAAACTGCCACCTCCTTTATGCCCCTTGAGGTCTTTAAAATCAGGCTTTCCAGCTCTTCAGGATTTACGTTCTTGCCGCCTGCAAGCACTATTATTTCCTTCTTCCTGCCTGTTATGTAAAGGTATCCCTCCGAGTCCATGTAGCCCAGGTCCCCTGTTAAAAGCCAGCCTTCTTTAAAAGCCTTTGCAGTTTCTTCGGGCTTTTTGTAGTAGCCCTGCATCACATTCACACCCCGCACAAGCACCTCACCGTCCTCTGCAATTTTTACATGAACCTCCTCAATGGGAAGTCCCACGGAGCCGAGCTTTGGTCTATCGGGTGGGTTGAAGGAAACTATGGGAGAGGTCTCTGTAAGACCGTATCCCTCTAAAACAGTAAAGCCAAGTTTTTCAAGGTCAAGGGCAACATCAGGGGGCAGTTTGGCACCACCGCTCACCATATACTTGAGCCTTCCGCCGAAGGCGGTATGCACCTTTTTAAAGAAGAGTTTTCTTAAGGATTTGTTCATGTAGGGTGAAAGCCTGAAAAGTAGCCTTCCCAAAAGACTTGTCTGAAGCCTTTCCATTAGCCTTGTATGAAGTAGCTGGTATAGTCTTGGCACGCCTACGAGTATGGTAATTTTGTGCTCTCTCAGAGCCTTGAGAAGTTCCTCCGAGCTTAACCTGTTTAAGAAGACTACGGTGGCACCAAGGTTTAGAGGCACCAGAAGGGTCACCATAAGGGGGTAAGAGTGATGGAAGGGAAGGAGAGCGAGCGTAGAATCCTCTTTACCTGCCACGCCCACCTTCTTTATAGCCCTTATGTTGGAGAGGAGGTTTTTGAAGCTAAGCATTACACCCTTCGGCTGTCCGGTGGTTCCAGAGGTATAAAGAATAAGGGCTGTATCGTGAAGGCTCCTGCTTAACACTTTACCGAAGGGCTTTGGAAGTACAATCCTGTCAAAGTTATAAAGAAGTGGCTCCATTTTTAGTCCTTCAAGGGCTTTTTCAAGCACTTCCTTAGTCTGGTCTGAGAAAAAAACCACCTGAGGCTCCGTTTCTGATAGTATGTAGGAAACCTCCTCGGGTCCTGACATAAAATCAACGGGCACCACGATACCACCCCTCTGCCACGTACCATACAGGGCATAGACCCATTCTGGTCTGTTCTCAGAAAATATGACCGCCCGCTCGCCCGGAAGTATGTCCGCAAGGTTTGCAAAGGAAGAAATATTCTCTATTAGCTCTGTGTAGCTTATATGCAGAGCGTCCTTTATAAGTGCTGTCTTTCTATAGTCTTCAAGCACGGGGAGGACAAGCCCCTCCTCCTGCAACAGCTTCATATATTAAAGTTTAATCCTCTTTTTCTTCTCTCTTGAAGTCTGGCTGGTAGTGGGATATGGCTTCCTTCGTGAAGGTTATCCTCGTGTTGGCATCCACCTTCAAGGTCACCGTCCTATCTCCTATCTCCACCACCGTTCCCCATATACCACCGGTGGTGATAACCCTGTCTCCCTTTTTGAGGTTTTTAAGAAACTCTTCGTGCTTCTTCCTTGCCTTTTGCTGTGGTCTTATAAGAAGGAAGTAAAAGAGGGCAAAGAGAAGTATGAAGAATATAAACTGGAAGAGCAAGGCTCCCACCGGGCTTGAGCCGTGAGGACCTGTCTGTTGTGCAAAGGCTATGTCTATCATAAAGGCATATTATAGCACAGGCTCAAAGTTGAGGGGCTTTCCTTCTGTGTCCCTTACTTCAAAGAGAATACCGCAAGTCTCCCCATACTTTCCCACCTTTCCCAAGGGCTGTCCCTTTTTTACCCTCTCGCCCCTCTTTACTAAGGCACTTTCTCCCTTGGCATAAACATACACAAGACCCTCCTCAGACTCTACCATCACCACCCAATAGTAGTTCTTTATATCGTCTCCACTGTATAAGACCCTTCCTTCGCTCACAGACCTGAAAAACTCACCGCAGGATGTATGTATAAAGTAGCCTCTCTCCGTTTTTTCAAGCCTGCCCCTCACTGGAAGCTCCACCTTTAAACCTGTCCTTTCCTTAGGAGCTGTTTCCGGCATGGGCTTTCTTGGAGCTTCCGCCTGCGGCTTTGTTTCCACCCTCGGAGAAGACCTTCTCGTAGGCTGGCTTTTGTCCCTTATTTCTATATGCACAAGACCGCAGGAGCTAAGGAAGATAAGAAAAAGAAGGCTCAAAGGCTTCATGCTCTATTAGATTATAAGCTAAAGGCAGAGCTTCTATGAGGTCCGTGGCTTTCAGGCTCTCCCTGTGGCTTTTAGTGGTTGCCACCTCTCCTGCAATCCCATGGAGTAAAAGACCCAGCTTGAGAGCTTCTTCCGTTTCCATACCTCTTCCCAGCAGGGCAGTGAGGATACCCGAAAGCACATCTCCCACACCACCCTTTGCCATGGCAGGTGTCCCCCTTACAGAAAGAAAAACCCTGCCCTCTGGCGTGGCAAGGGCTGTCCTTGAAGACTTTAAGACTACATAACAGCCATACTTTACAGCAAACTCCACCGCACAGTCGGTAAGGTTTTCTTGAATGTAGGACTTTTCAAGACCGCTGAGCCTTTCAAACTCACCCACATGAGGAGTTAAAACCGTTATCCTGCCCTGCCTTTCCTTTAAAAGCTCCACGCCAGCGTCCGCCAGATTGTTAAGCCCGTCCGCATCAATCAGTAGTGGCTTTTCCACGCCCTCTATAAGCCCTCTAATGACCTTCCTTCCTTCTTCATACCTGTCCATGCCCATGCCCACACCTAAGGCTGAAAACCTTTCTTGAAGCTCAAGTACTTGAGAGACCGCCTCCTCCGAAAGCCTTCCCTTTCCCTTCAATGGAATACTCATTTCTTCCACAAGGCTTGCCTCTATTATAGGGTTTAAGTCCTCTGGAATTCCCACGCTCACAAGCCCTGCACCCGCCCTTGTGGAGGCTTTCGCAGACATGATTACAGCCCCCGTCTTTCCCGTAGAGCCACCTATTAAAAGCACATGACCCATCTTTCCCTTGTGTGCATCTGGAGGTCTCTCTGGAAGGTTTGCTTTTGTTATAAGCTCTCTATTTATTCCCTGAGCGAGCCACGCAGGTATGCCTATGTTTGCCACGTAGAGCCTGCCACAGCTTTTGCTGGCTAGATGCAGAAAGTGGCAAAGCTTTGGAAACTGAAAGGTAACTGTAGCATTTGCCCTAACTGAGGGCTCAAAAAGCCTTCCGCTATCCGCAGAAAGTCCAGAAGGAATATCCACGCTCACCACAGGAAGCCCGCTTCTGTTTATAGCCTCTATCCACTTTACCGCCTGCCCCCTTACAGGAGGCTCAAAACCCGTTCCAAATATGGCATCGACTACAAGCTCATACTTAGTGAAATCCACCTCCTTCAAAGGCTCAAGACCGAGGTTTTTCAAAAGCTTATACTGAAGCAAAGCATCACCCTTTAGCTCCTCACCAAGAGCAAGCACATAGCCCACACTATAGCCGAGAAGATGCAGGTGTCTTGCCACCACAAGCCCGTCTCCTCCGTTGTTGCCCCTGCCAGCCACCACCAGCACTTTTCTTGCATCTGGGAACTCCCTCCTTATTGCCTCCACCACCGAAAGTCCCGCCTTTTCCATAAGGAGCAAGGAAGGGATACCAAACCCCTCAATGGCTTGCCTGTCTATCTGAGCCATTTCCTGAGCTTTTAAGATTTTCATGTTTATAGTATAGCCCGCCTTCTGGAGTATAATGTTATTAGAAAATTTGAATATAAGGAGGTTGCTATGGAACAGAAGGGACCGGACCTGGTAATAATACTGCTAACGGGCAAGGAAAACCCTAAGAGATTGCCATCCGCTTTCTTTCTTGCTTCAACCGCCGCCGCAGAGGACATGAATGTGGTGATTTACTTCACCGGTCCTGCTACCGAACTGCTCAAAAAGGGTGTAGCGGACAGCATATATCCAATGGAAGGCGGACAGCCTCTATCATACTTTATACATACTTTATAAAACTTGCTCTTGATAATGGTGTGCAGATGGTAGCTTGCAAGCAGTCCCTGGACCTCAATGGTATGACAGAAGAAGACCTTGCGTACAACTTCCCAGTGCTAACACCTACTCAGGCTCTTCCAACTCTTGGAATGGCTGGAAGGGTTCTAACTTGGTAATAAGCTCAAGGCGGTTTCAAAAAGGTAGTTAGGGTCAAATTGAAGGCAGGGGTAGGTTTTGAATTTGCATCTGCCCCTGCCGTGAATATCACAAGGTTGGCAATCGAGCCCTTTAAATAGGACAACACCTTCATCTTTTTCTAAGGCAAATCCAAGGGTAGGATGTGTTCCACCGTAAATTTGAATGGCTTTTGTGCCTACTGCTCTTGCTACATGTAAAAGTCCTGAATCATTACCTACAAAAAGTAAAGCACCTTTTATAACGCTTGCGGTATCTAAGAGAGATAGCTCACCGCATAGGTTTATAACACCTTCCCAGTCCTCTGTTAACTCTCTATCCCTTTGGTCTCCCACTAAAACTACCCTATAGCCAGCCTTGAGAAAAAGCTCAGAGAGTTCTCTAAAGTATGGATACCTCTTTTTTTCATACCTTGCACCTACAGCAATACATATATATTCTCCAAGTTTGTCCTTCCAGTTTTTTAGACGCTTTTCAGATATGAGTATTTTGGGTTTTCCTTCCTTATAACCGAGAGGTTCAAGATAAGCTTTTACTACGCTGAAAGGCTTTCTAAAACTTTTAAAATAAACAGAAAGTCTTCTTCTTATGGATTGCTTGTTATAACTTTTCCATTTGCCTCTTAGCTTTAGCCTTAGTAAGAGAGTCTTTAGATTTTTGTGTAGGTCAAGGTATAAGTCAAAGTCTTTAAGTTTTTCAAGTACAGAAACATTGAAGAGTTCTTCTTTTTTTACCTGAAGGACATCAAGCCTTGGGTCTTCTTCAAAAAGCTCGCCATAAGGTGCAAAGGTCAATAGGGTGGGTCTGTAGCCAAGGTCGATAAGCGGGTCTATTACACAAGAGGCAAGAACTACATCACCAAGAGATGAAAGTCTGATAAAGAGAGCTTTTTTATCCACCGCTGACAGGAGGAATTATGGCAACTTTTTCATCACCTTTGAGCTGGTAGTTTTCTTCCACATATTCTTCATTTACCGCAAACTTAACTTTTTCCAAAAGTTCTGACACCTCTGGATATTTTGTCTTTAATAACTCTTTAAGTTCTTTAACCGTTCCTTTAAAATCAAGTTCCTCTTCGTTTTTCTTTAACTTTTCCCTTATGACCGCAAAATACAGAACTTTCATTCTTCCAGCACCTCAGAGAGCTTTATCTTAAGTCCTTCTAAAAGTTCAAATTCTTCATCAAAGTTATAGACTTCTACTACTTTTGAGCCTTTTTTGTGAAGAAAAGCTTTTTTGAGCTGTGGGTCTATAAGCAGAACTCTATCCACACCAAAGTCTAAAAGCTCAGAGACTTTTCTTTCAAGTTCCGTGTATGTGTTTGAAGGTGAAACTATCTCAATTACAAGCTCGGGAGGAACTTCTAACAAACCCTTAGGTTTTAACTTTGCTCTTTCCTTGCTTATATAGACTACATCTAATGCTCTTATAGTAAGTGGCTCCCTCTTTATAACTATTCCTATTTCTCCCACCGCCACGTATCCTTTTCCTTTTAAACTCTTCTTAAGAAGACTGTAAAGCCCACCTTCGTACTCACCGTGCTCAAAGCTCGTAGGAGCCATCTGTACCACCTCACCATCTACTATTTCGTAAGAACTCTCAGGAAGGTTTCCAGAAAGATAATCTTCGTAAGTTATGAGCTTTTCCGGAACTTTCATTCTTCCAATACCTCGGAAAGCTTTATCTTAAGTCCTTCTAAAAGTTCAAACTCTTCATCGAAGTTATAGACTTCTACCACTTTTGAGCCTTTTTTATACAAGTAGGACTTTTTGAGGTGAGGATAAACCACCAGTACTCTGTCTGTGCCAGCTTCCAGAAGCTCCCATACCTTTCTTTCAAGCTCTTCTGATGTATTTGAAGGTGATGCTATTTCAATTACAAGTTCAGGAGGAACTTCTAAGGCTCTGCCAGTTAGTTCTTTTAGTCTCTCTTTGCTAATATACACAATATCCAAGCCTCTTAGGGTAAGCGGATTTTTCTTAAGCACAATGCCTACTTCTCCTACAAGCACCCAGACTTTGCTTCTGGACTTTTCCATTAGAAAGCCGGCAATTTTTGCTTCAATGTAGCCGTGCAATCCACCGGCGGGAGCCACTTCCACCACCTCACCATCTACTATCTCATAAAGACCCTCTGGAAGCCTTCCCTCAATATAGTCTTCGTAAGTTATAAGCCTTTCCTTCAGCACCATTTTCTATAAATCTATACCTTTAGTGTCTAAAATGCCTTGTGCCTGTAAAGACCATAGCCATGTTATATTCGTCTACAGCCTGAAGTACTTCTTTGTCTCTTATAGACCCTCCAGGTTGAATTATGGCAGAGATGCCTTCCTTTCCAGCAATATCTACACTGTCTCTAAAGGGTAAAAAGGCTTCTGAGGCAAGCACAGCACCTTTCAAATCAAAGCCGAACCTTTTTGCTCTTTCTATAGCACATCTTAGGCTATCCACCCTAGACACATTTCCAGAGCCTATACCTATGGTTTGTTTATCTTTTGCAATAACTACCGCGTTAGATTTGAGATATTTGCAAACTTTCCAAGCAAAAAGCATGTCCTCCATTTCTTTCTGTGTAGGTTCTCTTTTAGAAACCACTTGAAGTTTCTCGTAATCAATGCTATCTTCCTCTTGCAGGAGATAGCCTCCGCTTACCTTTTTTATATCAAAGGAGTAAGAAAAACCAAGGGATTGCAAAAGTCTAAGATTTTTCTTTTTAGAAAATATCTCAAGAGCCTCTTCAGCAAATTCAGGAGCTATTACTACTTCAAAGAAAATCTGAGTTAGCTTTTCCGCAAGTTCTTTTCCTACTCGGTCGTTGAAAGCTACTATTCCTCCAAAGGCAGATTCACTATCAGAAGAAAAGGCCCTTTCAAAGGCTTCAAGAAGATTTTTACCTATGGCTACACCGCATGGATTGTTATGTTTTACTATTACACAGGCAGTTTCAGAAAACTCACTTACGAGCCTAAAGGCGGAATCCACATCAAGATAGTTGTTAAAAGACATTTCCTTTCCTTGAAGTACCGGGAAAGAGACCACTCCTATATCTTCAAGAGGGTTCTTCAAGAGCCATCCTTTCTGGTGGGGGTTTTCACCGTATCTTAGCTCTTTTAAAAAGATAGCAGGAAAAGAAAATTTCTCAGGAAACTCTTCCATCTCAAAGAGCCTTGAAAGACTATGCCATATGACTGCATCGTAGTAAGAGGTTAAAGCAAAAGCCTTAATAGCGAGTCGTTTTCTATCTTCAAGACTAAGATTTCCTTCTCTTATCTTCTGAGCTACCCAGCCGTAATCTTTTGGGTCTACAACCACCGCAACTCTGTAAAAATTTTTAGCAGATGCTCTAATAAGAGTGGATCCTCCTATGTCTATGAACTCCATAAGCTCCTGCTCGCTTAGGTCTTCTTTAAGCTTTTCTTCAAAGGGATATAGATTGACCACCACCAGGTCTATGGGCTTTATGCCAAGCCTGTTTATCTCTTCTGTATCCTTCTGAACCCAGTGCCTGTAGAGTATGCCTCCATGCACCGCAGGATGAAGTGTCTTTACCCTACCCTCAAGAATTTCAGGAAAGCCTGTAAGCTCTTCTACCCTTATGACCTTATAACCCAAGCTTTCAATAAATTTGGCTGTGCCACCGGTGGAGATTATCTCATAGCCTTTTTCATAGAGTGCTGAAAGAAGCTCTTCCAGTCCTTCCTTGTAATATACAGATATCAACGCTCGCATTTAATATATCTTAACAGAAGAGAAAGAGAAGGTATAAATTTAAACATATAGCCATGGACTTACAGCAAAAGTTAAGAATCATGTCTAGGCTTGCCAATTTTGAGCGGGATGGAGAGTTTAATTTTGAAAGCTGTATATATGAAGCAAGCACTCCCAAAGGCAAGGTTCCTATTTTGAAGCTTATGCAGACTACCATGTGTGATAAAAACTGTATCTACTGTGCCTTCAGAAGGGATAGAGAAGGGGTACCTAGGCTCTTTTTACAACCTGAAGAAATAGCAAGAGGATTTATGGAGTTATACAACAGAGGCAGGGTAAAGGGACTTTTCTTATCCTCTGGTATATTCGGTAGTGCGGAATTTACTATGGAAAAGCTTATAGATACTGCAAAAATCCTGAGGGATAAATATGGTTTTAAAGGATACATACACCTCAAGCTGATGCCTGGAGCGTCTACGCAGAGCGTTGAGGAAGCGGTAAAGGTAGCCAATAGAGTTTCCATTAACTTAGAAACTTCAAAGGAAGAAAGGTTAAAGAATATAGCGAAGGGCAAAAGCATACTTAAGGATATGCTTCCCAAGATAGAGCTGGTGGACAGATTAATAAGAGGGCAAAGGGGTAAAAGTCAGATTACCCAGATGATGGTGGGCGTAGGAGATGAAAAGGATGAGGAGATAATAAAAGCAGTGGATTTTCTAAACAAGCGTTATCGTATGAGTAGAGTCTATTTCAGTGCCTTCTTTCCTATAAAAAATACGCCCCTTGAGGACAAGCCACCGGAAAACCCTATAAGAGAGCATAGACTTTATCAGGTGGATTTCCTTATAAGAGAATATGGATTTAGTTATGAGGATTTTAAACCTATACTTATGAATGGTAACCTTCCTTTAGATAAAGACCCAAAGGAGCTGTGGTTTTTAGCCCATCCTGAGCTATTTCCCGTAGAACTTAACACTGCAGACTATGAGCTCTTGATTAGGGTGCCCGGCATAGGCAAAGAAACCGCGAAAGAGATAATAAGAAGGAGGAAAGTTAAAAGACTTACACAACCTGAAGACCTCAATGGTATAAGAAACTTGAAAAAAATACTCAAATACACAACTCTAAACGGAAAGCACTTCAACCTTCCATAAAAATATACTGGTAGCTTTCCCTTTCTCTTATGACCCTATAAGAACCTTTTTCCACCAAAACTTCACAGGCTCTGGGTCTTACATTGTAGTGCGAAGACATAGCAAAGCCATAAGCTCCCGCAGATAACACTGCTAAATACTCGCCACGCTCTACCCTTGGCAGTTCCCTGTCAAGAGCCAGAAAGTCCCCCGTCTCACATATGGGACCTACAACATCTACCTTTATGAAATCCCTACCTTCATCTACCACTGGTACTATATGATGATAAGCTTCATACATGGCAGGTCTTACAAGGTCGTTCATACCAGCATCTACTATAACAAAATGCTTGTGTCCTTTGTCTTTTAGAAACTGAACCTGCGTCAGCAATATACCTGCATTTCCTACAATAGACCTTCCCGGTTCCAATATTAACTTTGCCTGAACACCTCTTAGATTTGGAAGGATAGCCTTTGCGAGGTCTTCAGGTTCTGGGTTTGCCTGCTCGAGCTTATACTTTATGCCAAGACCACCACCAAGGTCTAAGTATTCTATGTCAAAGCCTGCCTCCACAAGCTGATGATAAAGCTCCACTACTTTTTGCGTAGCTTCTATGTATGGAGACACATCCAATATCTGAGAGCCTATATGACAATGTATGCCAACTACCTGAAGGTTCTTTAAAGTTCGTGTATACTCATACTCTTGTTTTGCGGTTTTTATATCCACACCAAACTTGCTTTTTTTCATACCAGTTGATATATACGGGTGGGTCTTCGGGTCCACATCTGGATTTACCCTTATGGCTATGCGAGCCTTCTTTCCTAGCCTTCCAGCAATATCGTTGAGTACCTCAAGTTCCATCAAAGACTCCACGTTGAACATAAGTATTTCCGAACTTATAGCGTATTCAAGCTCCTTCACAGTCTTTCCCACACCCGCATAGACAATCTTTGAGGGTTCTATACCAGCCTTAAGGCTTGCATACAATTCACCACCAGAGACTATGTCCGCACCCGCACCTTCCTCCTTTGCGAGAGCTATTATGTGAGGATTAAAGTTTGCCTTAACCGCATAACATATTAGGGCTTGTGGGAAAGCTTGTTTGTATGCTTTTATTCTGTCCCTTATGTAGCTTCCGCTGTACACGTAAAGGGGCGTGCCAAGTTCCTCTGCAAGGGCTTTTAAAGAAACACCTTCAAGGTATAGCTCACCCTTTTTGTATTCAAGGTATGGGTTGTATTCTTTAAGCATGGCAAAAGATTATACAACAACTACCTCTCTAATGAGAGATACTTGACCGCATAGTCCCACATGGAAACGTAGGCAAGTGCCACGGAAAGCCAGAGAAGGAGGTTATAGAAGTCAAAGCCAAAGCACAGAGCAAAAAGGGTCAGAAATTCGGTAAAGGCTTTAAGCTTGCCCAGATAAGAGGCGGGCATGGCATAGCCTTTTTCTACGGAAAGGCTTCTCAGGAAGGAAACGGAAAGCTCCCTTATTAGAAGTAGCACAAAGGGCATAAGTTCTATCTCCTGCATGTATAGGAAGAAGGAAAGAACAGCAAGCACAAAGACCTTATCTACAAGAGGGTCAAGCAAAACCCCCAGCCTGCTCACCTGATTGTTCCTCCTTGCCATGCCACCGTCAAGCCAGTCAGAAAGTCCAGCAAGCATAACCAAAAAGCCCGCAAGGTTTCTATTGCCCTCTTCCAGAAGGTATAAGGTGGGAAGGGTAAGGAAAAACCTTAAGAGGGTAATCAGGACTGGCATAGGTTTATTTTAAGATATTCAAGAGGCTTTAGTATCTGAGCCTCCTGCAAACCAAGTTCTTTAAAGGTGATAATCCTTTCCTTAAGCCTTTTAGCCTTTATGCCTGTAAGTCTTTGAAAAAACTCAAAGTCAAAATCCAGAAAGAAACTTCCATGTATCAGGAAGGCTTTTTTTGTAAGCCTCATGGCACAGGCAATTAGCTTTCTGCCCCTGTATGTTATCTCTCCAAGGGTTGGATAAAAATAGCAAAAATAGTCCTCATACCCACCCCTATACCTGCTCATCTCCAGTGAAGGCTCAAGCTCTCTCAAGGAATCTAAGAGGAGACCCATGAAGTTTCTGTATATATTTGCAAAACTGCCTCCCCACGCTTCCCTTAAGCCTGCGTAGGAAAAGGAGAGGTCAAGATGGTGAAGAAGAGCACCACCGCCTGTAGGTCTCTTCACATTGGGTAAGTCCTTATAGATTATTTCCTGCGAGTAGCCAATACTTATGGTGGGTTCCTTCCACCTGTAAAGCCTGAAGGAAGAAGCGCCCTCATGAGCCTTAAGGAGGTTATGCCAGTCTCTTTCCATGTTTTCTTTTCCGCCAAGGGTCTCAACCTTAGGAGATAAATCATAAAGTTTTTCCATGCTTGAGCATTAATATTTTAAAGTTATGCGTTTTTTAGAGAGGTTTTTTAAGAAAAGAGAGGAAAAAGCACATATACAGGTAGAAACGCCCAAGGGATTGCTTACCTTTGATACAACTGACTTCCTTGAAAAGGACCCTGACGCAAGGATAGAGGAGTTCTGGATAGATGCCATGGATGTATCAGAAGATGGCTACTGGCTTTTGGTGGGCAGGAGGCATGGTGTTTTTCAGCTTTATGACTGGAGCGGTAAGCTCCACCGTCTTCCTTCAAGACCTCCCGCACAGGTGATAACAGAGATACTCTTTAAAGACAGCTATCTTGCCCTGCTTACACCACCCTATCTGGTGGTTTATCTCTTAGAAGACAGAAAAAACCCCAGCACGTGGAAGAGTTTTCGCACCACTCAGGAGGGCATAAGGGCTTCCAGCGGGCTTGATATAAGGGGAAGCCTTTTGGCTTACGGTGTGGTGGGTGAAAGGGTTTATGTGATAGACATATCAGGAGGCTTTGGTTCTCAGGGATTGGATTTTAAGAGCGTTTTTTCTTATTCCTCCGCAAGCCTTGGTGAGCTAAAGGCTTTAAAGTTCATAAGCAGTAACAGGCTAATCCTGTCGGGCACCAAGGCTGTAGCTCTTTACGACCTTGCTGGTAATTTGATAAACAGGCTTGAAGTGCCTTCTGGCAAAGCCCTCTGCGTGCTAAAAGAAGGCATACTCCTTACGGAAGACAATCACATACACCTTTACGACATGGAGCTTAAAAACAGGCTAAAAAGCCTTGAAGTGCCGGTAAAAGTTTCTCAGATGGACTGCTCACCGGAGGAGGACTTTCTCTTCATGGCGGACGCAGAGGAAAACAGGCTTGGCATTGTCTATCTTCCCACCTTTGAATACCTGCATACCCTTGAAGGTTTTGGCTATTCGGTTTTGAGGCTTTCTCCAGACGGAACTATCTACACTTCCAGCCTTCTTGAGGAAGAGGATAGAAGGTTTTATCCTTTAAGAGCCATAAGGACAAATCTGATAGATTTCATGTATGACAGAGAAAGGCAGGAACAGCTGATAAAAAGGGCTGAAGAGGAACTAAAAAGGCTCAAAAACAGACTTAAAAAATGGTCTCCTGAGGAGGGCGAGCCTCAGGAGTATAAAAACCTTCTTTCCATGGATGCTCCAATAAGAAGGCTCAGGGAGCTTGTGTGGGAAGGAAAAGAGGCTTTAGAGCTTGCAAGGTTTGAAGCTTTCCTTTCAAGGATAGAGAAAAGCATTGAAGAGGGCAGGCTTACGGGTGAAGAACTAAAGGAAGTGGAGGAAAGGCTCAGGATAGAAGAAGGGCGGAGAAGGGAAAGACTGCTGGAACTCAAAGAAAAGGCTAATGAATACTTCAAAAGGGCACTTGAGGAAAGGTTTGAGGAGGTAAGAAAAGCCCTCAAAGGGCTTGACACGGAAGACATAAGAGACCTTGAAGCCCTTGAGGAGGTAAAAAGCTTAAGGGAGTTTATATCAAAACTTCCCAGAGACTTCTACGAACAGGCTCAGAAAGAACTAAGCTTGACCCTTCAGGAAAAACTTCTTAGGGACAGGCTCAACAAACACAGGATTGTCATAGAGGGTCAGAAGGTCTTCTTTGGGTCTGAGGAGTTTCCTCGCTTTTCCGGGGAGAGGAGGCGGTTAAAGTGGCGTCTAAAGGTGGAAGACAGGCTCCTAATTCAGGACAGGCTTTATGCAAAGGTCGCCTTTGAGAGGGAAGATGGTCTTCTGTTGGAGCCAAAGAGGTATTCCAATTTGATACCTCAGGAGGAGCTAAAAAACATACCCCAATGGGTAAGAAGGTATTTAAGACATCTGAACGGTCTTTTTGCCTATGAGCCTTACAGGCTACCTCTCTTTGTGTCCTATGAAGAAACCCCATGGTTTGTAAAGAACTTGGAAAAATTTGTGAGTCTTGTAAAGGAACAGCTCATGTATTCAGAAGGCATACTTATACTGGAGGGTGATGCGGGCGTTGGTAAAAACTTCCTTGTGGAGGTTTTTTCAGCCCTCACAAACAGACCCCTATACATAGTGCCGTGCAACTCTAAGATGGAAAAGGAGGATATCACCTTCGTATATGAGTTTGACCCAAAGAGGGGCACAAAAAGGGTCTATTCGGACCTCGTGAAAGCTCTGCAAACGCCCGGTGCGGTCATTTACTTTGACGAGATAAACACGCTACCCGCCTCCATGATAAAGCTTTTTAATCCTCTCTTTGACTACAGGCGGTATCTTGCCCTTCCTACTGGGGAAGTTATTAAAGCCCACCGTGAAGTTATCCTCGTGGGTGGTATGAACCCGCAGAACTACCTTGGAGTTTCTGAGCTTCCGCAGGATATAAAATCAAGGGCTGATATTATCTTCATAGACTACCCACCCTTTGAGGACGAAAGGGGCTTTTACCACCCGGACGAAGCTATAATACTAAAGGACCACATGCAGGAGCTGGCAACCCTTAGCTTGGAGGACTTTGTGAGCCTCTGGCACCATGTTATAAACGGCATAAGGGTCAAGGATTTTGACAGGGTAGAGGAGTTTGAAGAACCGCTCCACAAGCTCTTTGAGCTTCTGAAAATTGCCAATGCCATAAGGAAGGCATACAGAGCTTATCAGACCCAGCAGTCAGAAGAGCCTGTAGATTTTGTCTTTTCGATAAGAGACACCATAAGATGTGCAAGAAGGCTCGGAAGGTATAAACAGGTAAAGGAGCTGGTGCTTGACACCATACTGCCCAAGGTAAGCTCCCCCCTTGAAAGGGAAGTGTTAAAAAACATTGTGGAAAGGTTATAATAGAGCTGATGGCTAAAAGGTTGCTGGTGCTAACAGCCGGCGAGCTCGTGCTTTCCTTTCTTATAGACGGAGATAAGCCCTACAGGGTTAGTGCGGAGAAGGCAGGCAGTCCGGTGCTTTTAGATAGCATATTCAAAGGTAAGGTAAAAAGGGCGGCAAAGGGGATGGAGGGTGTTTTTGTGGATATAGGGCTTGAAAGGGACGCTTTTCTGCCATTAAAGGGGGAAAGCTACAGAACGGGTGAAAGTGTAATAGTACAGATGGTGAGAGAGCCAGAAGGTGATAAGGGGGCAAAGCTCAGCTCTAACATAAAGCTCGTTGGAAAGCACCTCATATACTTTCCCAAGGGCAGGGATGTAAAGTGCTCCAGTAAGGTGGAGCAGGAGCATAAGGAAAGGCTGTGTAGTATATTTGAGGGAGAGCTTTCGGAGGATGGCTTAATAATAAGGAGTTCTGCCTTAAAGGCTTCAGTGGAGGAGCTTAAAGAGGAGCTAAATAAACTGAGGGATTTATGGAAGAGGGTTGAAAGGAGGTTCAAGCTTGTCAAAAAGCCCCAAATCCTCTTGGAAGAATACCCGGCGTACATAAGGCTTATAAGGGACTACTGGAGCGACATGGAGGAGGTTGTCTGCGACAATCCCTTAATATGGCACCGCATTACAACCTTCTTAGAGGAATTTGAACCGAACCTTATAAAAAGAACCTTCTACCTTAAAGACCCGAGCCCCTATATACGCAGGTTTTCTGTGTATGAAACCATAAGAAGTTTATTCAGTAAAGTGGTGTGGCTAAAAGGCGGTGGGTTCATAGTGATAGAAGAGACGGAGGCCTTTACCGTTATAGATGTAAACAGCGGAGACCCAGTCGGCACATGCCATGAAGAGAACGCCCTAAAGACCAATTTAGAGGCTGTGGGGGAAATAGTTAAACATATAATGCTCAGAGATATAGGGGGTGTAATACTGATAGATTTCATAGACATGAAGAAGCAAGATAACAGAAACCTTATAATAAACACAATGCTGTCAGCCTTTGGTGAAGAAGCCTGTAATGTGAATGTGTATGGCTTCACAAAGCTTGGCATTCTTGAAATGGTTAGGAAAAAAAGGGGAAGCAGTATTGTTAAACTGCTGTCAGAATCCTGTCCCACATGCAAAGGAAAAGGTTATGTAAAAAGCGGACAGCTTTTCATGTTTGAACTCGAAAAGGAGCTGTCAGAACACATGCATAAGAGCCTAACCCTTGAGATAAACCCCCTAAGGTCTAATTTGGCAAAAGGCCTTCTGGAAAAGCTTGGTTATAAAAATGTGCAAGTAAGAGAGACGCCAGAAAAGAATATAGACAGCTACAATATAAGCTATGCTTAGAATAGTTTTTTTATTTATGTTATTGCTGGTTAGCTGTGCCAAGCTCACCGAAGAAAAGCGTGCAAAGCTGGCTCGTGAGCTTTATTCGGAGGGAATGGTTGCCTATTCAAGGAAAGACTATAAGGAGGCTATAGGCAAACTTTCAGAAGCTCTAAAATACCTTGAGAATTTAACACCGGAGGAGATAAAGTCCGCCAAATACGCCATAGGAGAGAGCTATTACTTTAGAAAGGACTATATAAATGCAGTGGTTTATTTAGAGGATTATCTTTTTTATTATCCCGAAAGCCCAGAGGCGGAAAGGGTTTATTTTATGGTGGTAGATAGCTATATGAAGGTGGCTCCAGACGCTTATAGAGACCAGACCTACACCCTTAAAGCCATAGACAAGGCTAAGGATTTTCTTAGCAGGTATCCAAACAGCCCGTACACGGATAGAGTGCTTGACCTTATTGACAAGGCACAGACAAAACTTGCAAAACATGAATATCTGATAGCCCGGTTTTATGAAGACTTTGGCTACTACTATTCAGCTTCCCTGCGATACAAAAACCTGTTGATTAATTACCCGGAGCAGGTTTCAGAGGTGGAGGTCCTATATAGGTATATAAAATCCTTGCTTCTTGTCAAGGAACAGGCAAGAAGGCAGGAAGAAAAGTATTTAAAATGGATAAAGGAAGCAGAAGCTGAGCTAAGAAAGGCTCAATCGGAGGAAGACAGAAAAGCAATCAAGAAGAGGATAGACTTTTTAAAGTCCGAGATAGAAAGATGGAAGAAGCTGGCAGAGGAGAGCAGGAAGGAGGGAATAAAACAGCTTGAAAGGTATAAAGAGGTCTTTGGCGAAAATAGCTATTACAGAGAGCTTAAAAAGTATGCAGGATAAGAGGGAAATCCTTAAAACTATAAAGGAACTTCTTGATGGCAAGAAGGCGGAAAACATAGTCATACTTGATGTTTCAAAACACACAAACATAGCGGACTACTTTGTTATAGCTACAGCAAACTCATCAATCCATGCCAAGGCTCTAACAGACTATCTTGTAGAGGAGCTTGAAAAGAGAGGTATAAAGCCTGACCATCTGGAGGGTGTGGAAGGTGGTGGCTGGATTCTAATAGACCTTATTGATATAATAGTTCATATATTCTTACGGGAGTGGAGAGAGTATTATGACCTTGAATGGCTATACTCAAGTGCTGAGAGGGTAGATGTATGATGTTGTTAAAGGTGCTTTTATTTCTTTTCCTTATAGTTCTCTTTCTCCTTTTCATAGCTCAGAACGCTGGATATGTGGATGTAAGCCTTTTCCACATAAAATACAGCGTCCCCCTCTTTGTGCTACTCTTACTTTCCTTTACCTTGGGCTTTATATTTCCTTCCATATACTTCCTCCTGAGGGAGGCAGTCATTAGAAGGCAATTGCATAGGCTAAAGAGGGGGCTTGCTGAATTCTCCGCAGGCTATCTGAATAGGGCGGAGAGAGAACTAAAAGCCTCCGATGGAGGAGACACCCTCTTAGCCTTTATATACCATACGCAAAGGCGTCTGGAAGAGCTTAGGAATATAAAAGGTCCCTCCTTAGCCTTGAGCGGACATATTCTTATGAAGGAAGGCAAAAGGGAAGAGGCAAAGGAGCTTTTAGAAAAAGCCCTGTCTGAAGACACGGAGAACCTCAACGCTCTCAAAGGGCTTAGAGACTATTATGCCCTTAAGGGCGACTGGAACAAGGCTCTTGAGTATCAGGAGCGTGTGCTTGACCTGTGCGAAAGGTGGGAAAAGGAAGAAGAAAAAAGGATAAAGGCGGAGATATTCGGCAAGCTATACGAAGAAAGTGGTGAAGACAAGTGGATAGAGAAGGCTTTAGACTTGCAGAAAACACCATACCTTCACGCCTTATACCTCAAGCATCTCCTCAGTTCAGACAAAGAAAAGGATGCGAGAAAACATTGGGAAAAGATAGTCTCATCGGGCTACCAGGAGGAAGTCTTATGGTGTTTGATGGAAGAGGAGCAGGTCCTTATGAAGATGCTAAATTTTATAGAACAAAGGGTGGAAACCATAGAACCTGATACGCTGGCAAGCTTTTATATGAGGCTAAACCTCTTCAGCAAGGCTAAGGAGTTAGAAGATAAGGTTTCTGCACCTGTTAAAGCCATGCTATACGCTTATATGTCTCATAAGGAACAGGATAAGCTCTGCCTCAATAGCCTGAGGGAACTTTATAAGCCTTTTGCCTGTTCCTGTGAGAAGGATTATAATAGGTATGAGCCTATATGCGAAAGCTGTTTGAAATGGGGAGAAATCAAGTTAAGGAGGGTATAAAATGCTGGTGGATTTTGAAAGATGTATAGTGAGGCTTAAGGTGGTTTATTATGGCATAGCTCAATCCGGCAAAACCACAAACCTTGAAAAGCTGTCAGAGTTTGAGGGATTAGGGCTTACTAAGATAGATACAAAAGAGGAGAGAACCCTCGTTTTTGACTTTGCCACAAAAAAGGTTAAGGTGGGGGACCTAACCCTATCCTTTGCCCTCTATACCATACCCGGTCAAGATATCTACAGGGATATCAGACTAACGGTCCTGAGGGGCGTGGATGGGGTGGTTTTTGTGGTGGATGCTCAAAGGGAAAAGCTGGAGGAAAACATAAACTTTTATTCACTGCTTAAGGCGGACCTTATGAGACTGGGTAAAGACTGGAGAGAAGTTCCAACTGTTCTGCAATACAACAAAATGGACCTGCCCAATGTTATGGATTATAAGGAGCTTGAGTACAGGTTTAATGTGGATAAACTGCCTTCTGTGTGTGCAAGTGCCATAAAGGGTGAAGGCGTAGTGGAGACCTTTAAACTTTTGGAGGACTACCTTGTTTCAAGAGTTGAAAGGTTGTTATCATGATATCGGGCTATCTTAAATCCCAGCAAGACTTAGTAGACCTTTTAAACGGATACCTTTTTAGTAAAGTGGGGGTTCTTGAGCTTTTCTTGGGTGCCAACCTTGTTTCCATGTATGTGGAAAGGGGGTTTATAAAGGGCTTTAAGCTGGTAGGAGATGAAAGGTTAAAAGTGGACCCCAAGAATAGACGTTCCGCACTCATGTACCATCTGTGTGAGTTTATGGACCATCCGGAGGCTTTCTTTACTTTTAGAGAAGGAAAGGGTGAGGACCTTTTAGAGTTAAAAGAGCCCATGGGTGTAGATGAGCTGGTTTTACAACTGCAACTGGTACATGGAGAGCTTAAGGGACTTCTGGATAAGGTCATAACTCCCTATGCGGTCGTGAAGGTTATTAAAAGCTTTGAGGGACAGAGCCTCTATGATGGTGCAAGTGTATATGAAATAATTGTAAACTCTGAAAGAAACATAGTGGAAGAGATTAGAAGGCTAAAAACCTTGTTTGCAGATGGAAGCTTAGATATAAACCAGTTCTATAACCCGGAAGTCTTCAAGGACGAGGTGAGCGTCGAATACGTTATGAAGGACATAGACATCAACAAAATAAGCCTTTCCACCTTTTTGGAAAACTTCCAGCTAAGTAAATTCACGGGTGTTGTAGTTTTCTTTGGTGCGGATTTTGAATATGAGCTGTATTATAAAAAGGGTAAGCTCGTATCCATCCATCCATGCAGTGCGGAGCTTTTTGATTTTATATTAAGTCCCTATCCCGGTACTAAGGTCAATGTTATAAGTCTGGGAAGTAAGGTTCTTGACCTTTTGGCTCTAAGACATTCTGAAAATAAGGCAATGCAAGCCCTTTCCGGCTCTTTTATTGAGCTCGGAAAAGTGCTTATGGGAATGAACCTTGAGAAGAAGACGGGGCTGATAACTGTATATCCCGACGGCTACAGGATGCATATATTATACAGAGATGGACTTATGGTTGGGGTAATAGAGGAAAAGGCTGGTGATTTCAAAAAGGTTGCAAGGTTCCATTTTGATAAAGCCAAGTGGCTCGATTTGACCTTTTACAGGTCTGTAGAGAACATCAAAAACGTGGTATATTTGTTTTTGATAAATGTTATTCACAGTATAATACTAAGAAATGCTGCACACTTACAGCAGAGCATTATGTTTCACTTAGCCTCATCAGATACGCTAAAATATCATGAAGGCAGTATTGTGTATAGAAAAGAGGCAGTTGATGAAGAAGAAGTTGCTAATTTCCTTCAGTTTTTACTGGATATGAGTTATACTGCTCTTGGTCAGGAAAGGTTTGAGCAGGAACTTGAAACCGTCTTGGAGCCCTACAAAGAAATAATAAAATTGCTAAACATTGAGGAATATCTTAGGTTTTCCACCGCATGAAGGTGCTTCTTGTAGAGGATGACCAGGCACTGGGTCAAATGTTGAAGGACTGGCTTGTCCATGAGGGCTTTGAGGTAGAATGGGTAAAGGATGGCTTTAATGCAGTAAAAAGGGCTTTGGAGGGAGACTATGACCTTATACTTCTTGACTTAATGCTTCCTAAGATGGATGGGCTCAAGGTTTGTAAAACCATAAGGGAAAGGAAGGATATGCCCGTTATAATGCTTACTGCCAAGACGCAGATAGAGGATAAGGTGGAGGGCTTGTCTGCTGGGGCGGATGACTACATAACAAAACCTTTCTCCTTTAACGAGTTAATGGCTAGAATTAGAGCTGTCCTCAGGAGGTATAGAAGGGAGGGAAAGGATGTGCTAAGGATAGGAGGACTTGAGCTAAGGTTTAGGTCCAGGGAGGTGATATACAGGGGTCAGAAAGTGCATACCACTCAAAGAGAGTTTGAGCTTTTAAAACTGCTTGCAAGCAGGGCAGGAGAGGCTGTAAGCAGGGAAGAGATATATTCAAAAATATGGGGCTATTCTCACGAGGAGGGTTCAAACATTGTAGATGTTTATGTAAAAAACCTCAGAGACAAGCTGGGAGACAAAGAACACAAAATTATAAAAACTGTTAGAGGATACGGCTATATGCTGAGCTTTGAAGATGTCAATCAGGCTTAAAATACTTCTTCTCTTTTTGAGCCTGTATGTGGGTAGCCTTTTGATTTTTACCCTATTTGTCCTGCTAACTGTTCGTTATACCCTTTATGACTACACACTTAATTACATGCAGTATCAGGTAGAGCCGCTGATGGATTTTTACAAAACTTATTACAAAAATCCTAATTACTATGCAAGACTTTTGGCGGAAGATGCTGTATCCAGAGATATGGCAGTTTTATTGATTGATAAGAGAGGCAGGCTCGTAAGCGTTGAGAGTTTTTTGGAGGGTGATATGCCAGAGGTGAAGGAAGAAGATATAAAGAAAATGCTTAGCTCCAAAAGAGGGGTAGGTGAACGGTATGCATACCTTGTTAAGCAGGTAGGCGACTTTAAGCTTATATTCCTTGGAAAGCTTGACAGGGTTAGTCTTGTGGAAAGGAGGATAATATTTTTCGTAAGCCTTCTTTCTATTGCCCTAACTGTTGCTTCTTCCCTTATGGCTGTTTTCTTAGTGCGGAAGCTTCTATCACCCCTTTCTCACCTTACGGAGCTTTCCAGACGCATATCAAAGGGAGAGCTTGATGTTAAGGTGGAAAAAAGTGGAAGAAGAGATGAGTTTGGACTATTAGAGGAAGCCTATGCGGATATGGTGGAAAGGCTAAAGGGTATAATACTGTGGCAGAGGGAGTTTATAAGAAACATAACCCACGCCCTGAAGACCCCCCTTGCCTACATAAGAGGACAGGCGGAGCTTCTGCAGATGGGTATATACAAGGAGGAAAACCTTCGGGAGATATACAGGAGCATTTTGCTTCAGTCTGAAAAGATGGAAAGGCTTATCACACAGCTTATAACCATGATGAGGTTGGAGTCTCAAATGCCTCTCAAGCGGGAAAGGTTTGGCGTAAATCAGCTATTTGCTGAGCTGGAGGAGGAGTATGAGTTTATGAAGAAAGACAGAAATTTTAAGGTGCATTATCTGGAGGAAGATATGGAGCTTGAGGGTGATAAGGAGTATATAAAGATGGCTCTTAGAAACCTCTTGGAAAATGCCTACAAATACACGGAGGCGGGTGGAAGGATAAGGCTCTATTACAAGGATGGATGTCTTGTGGTGGAGGATAGTGGTATAGGTATGGAACACCCCGAGAGGGCTGGAGAGGTTTTCTACAGGGAAGAAACGGGCAGGGAAGGCTCCGGGCTTGGTCTGTCCATAGTAAAGCTGGTGGCTCAAAGAAGCCATATGGAGATGAAGGTGGAAAGCAAGAAGGGGAAAGGCACGAGGGTCAGCCTGTGTTATAATTTAAAATCATGAGAAAATTAACTTTTCTTATAACGCTTTTTCTTCTCCTTCTTTCCTGCCAGAAGAAGCACGAGTTTTACGGACATCTTTTTGACCAGCCCGCTTATGATTTTCAGCTCACAGACCACAATGGCAGAAGGGTAAGGCTATCTGACTATACAAAAGAGGGCAAGGTGGTCCTTTTGTTCTTTGGCTACACGCACTGTCCGGATGTATGTCCTATGGCTTTGGAGACCATGGCTAAGGTAATCAAGGCGCTAAAACCAGAGGAGGCAAGCAGGGTGCAGGTTTTGTTTATTAGCGTGGACCCAGAAAGGGATACATTGGAGGTTCTAAAGGGCTACGTGCCTTACTTTTATCCCACCTTTATAGGTCTTACAGGCTCTGAGGAAGAGATAAGAAGGGTGGCAAAGGAATATAAGGCTTATTACAGGAAGGTGGAGGGCGAGTCCGCAGGCGGATATCTTATAGACCACACAGCCACCATATACCTTATAACGCCCGACATGAAGATAAAGCTTCTCTACACACCATCAAAGCAGGAGCCAGAAAAGATGGCGGAGGATATAAGATTCCTGCTCAGGAGCTTATAAGGGAAGTCTTTGAAAGAAACGGTTTTAAGTTGTCTCAGGAGCAGATAAAAGCCTTTTCTGTGTATCTTGAAGAGCTTAAAAGGTGGAACAGGGTCCATAACCTTACAGCCATAAGGGAAGACAGGGATATAATCATAAGGCACTTTCTGGATTCTATTAGCCTTAGCCTGTGCTTTGAAGAAAAGGGGTTAAGAGTTGAAGAGCTTACCTTCTGCGATGTGGGTTCTGGTGCCGGCTTTCCCGGCGTGCCCCTCAGGATATACTACGGAGAGACCTTTAAGCTAACCCTTGTGGAGTCTGTTTCAAAAAAGTGTGCCTTCTTAGAACACATAAAGGTCAGGCTTGGGCTCAATTACAGAGTGCTTTGCAAGAGGGCTGAAGAAGTAGAAGAGAGGTTTCATGTGGTTTTTTGCAGGGCTTTGGGTTCTCTTGAGGATATTCTTCCCCTTTTAGAAAGGCTTTCCAGTAAATACGTTTTTGTGATGAAGGGAAGGGAGCCGGTGGAGGGTTATGAATACTGCAAGGTGAGCCTTCTGGACATAAAAGAGAGCTATATCCTTTTTCTTGCAAAGAACAGATAGCCTGTATGCCCTATCATAAGGTCCTGAGGTCTGAGCCTTTCTGGGTTTGTCTTATAGCTCCTGTGTAAGGTCTCTACCACTTCATGAGCACAGAAAAGCTCCTGAGTTGCCCTGAGCATGGAAACCACCTGATTGGTAGTGGGCAGTATGCTTGCAAGAACACCGCCCGGCTTTAGAGCCTTCCATACCTTTTCCACAAACCTTTCCGGCTCTTTCACATCCACAAAGGCACAATCAAAGAAGTTTTCCTCCACCTGAGCTTCAGAAAAGTCCTGCAGGCTTATCTTCACATTACCACATAGATTGAACCTCTCCCAGTTCTTCATTGCCAGATGATAAAAATCCTCCCTTACTTCATACACCCACACCTCCCCAGCAAGCTGAGAGAAAACGGCAGTGCTTGCCCCGCTACCAACGCCAAACTCAAGCAGTTTCTTTTCCTTGGAAAGTCCCAGCTTGAAAGCCACATAAAAGCTGTCCTTTGGATAGACTATCTGCGTCTTTCGTTTAAAACCAAGAAGTATAATATCCTCTAGGGTAGGCTCTAACAGGTAAAAACCCTTCACCTCCTCTCCAGCCCTTCTACCTTCTATGTCTTCAAACTTAACCACCTGCTTGCCCACATTTAGGCTGAAGTTCCTGTCCAGTTTTCTAAGATATCTTTTATCCTCATAAACTAATAGAACCCAGTCTCCTTCCTTAAAGCTCATCTCAGCTCCAGTATGGCTCTTCCAAGATTGTAAGAGGACATGGAATACTTAAGAGCATATTCATAGTCTCCAAAGCGGTAGTTTTCTTTTGCCACATGGTAGAAAAGGAACTGGTAGGCATATAGTGTTGGTTGTTGTTTTGAATATCTTTTAGTTTCATTGAGTAGCAGGGAAGCCCTTCTTAGCCTCTTGCTTGCCACCACCCTGTCCTTACCCAGGGGTTCAGGAAACTTTATGTTTTCAAGGGCTTGCAGCACCTTATCCGCTGACCGCATGGCTTTGAGGTCTCCCGTAGAGCAGGCTTTTTCTGTAAGGCTTTCTGCTACCTGAAGAAGCTCCTCATATATGGGTTCCTCCTTTATAGCCATCAGTCTAACCCTCAAAAGGGGGCAGTCCAGAGCGTAGGCATTTATAAAGGATATAAAAAGCAATAGCAAAACCACGCTATAAGATTATAATCAAATACCTATGGTGTTGGGCGTGCTTAAAGTGG
Organism: Aquificota bacterium; assembly: GCA_030549905.1. Lineage (GTDB taxonomy): Bacteria > Aquificota > Aquificia > Aquificales > Aquificaceae > Pampinifervens. The sequence continues at coordinate 37,142 of JAUQQK010000009.1, forward strand.
AGCTATACTTTCCAGAAAATGGCTCTTTAAAGGAAAAAAGACAGTATTTGAGGTCCATAAAGGATAAAGTGAGGGCTTCCTTTAACGTTTCCGTGGCAGAGGTGGAGCATCAGGACCTGTGGCAGAGGTCAAAGCTTGCCTTTGCCTGCGTATCTAAGGAGCATACGGTGGTGGAGGAAACCCTCTCTAAGGTACTCAAGCTACTTGAAAGTAAATATTCTGAGTTTTTGCTAAGCTTTGAAAAAGAGTTTATAAGCCTCTAAAAGCCCATGCTGGCGTAAGATACCTTTGAATCTGTAAAGTCTTCGTGGTATATCTGATAGTCAAAAATCCTTCCACCTTTTAGACCTGCACTTCTTAGCATGTGGGCAAAGACTGTGTTTGTATATTGACCGTCTATGCGGGTTGAGTTGTCCGTGGCTTTGAGAAGCTCAAAGGCATCTTCCACCCGAAGCTCTTCAAGGAGCTTTAAATACTCTCTGTCTCTGAAGGAAGGGTCGTAGCTTTCATGGTCTCCAAACTTTCTTCCCACATGGCTAAGGTCCACGCTTGAAATAATAAGGCTTCTGTACAGTTCCTTCTCAATGGTTCTTAGCAGGTTTTCTGCCAGCTCCTTTAGAAAGTCAGGCTCGCCGTATGAAATTATCAGGGCAAGCGCCTGAGCCTGAGGGAAGAGCATCTTAACGTACAAACTGGCAAACTCTATGGAGTGTTCCTGTCTGTAGGCAAGGAGGTCATGGGTTATGTCAAAGTTATAAAACTTTTGCAGTTTTTCCACAAGGTCTTTTCTTGTTTTCAGAATACCAAAAGGCGTTTCCATATCAAGGGGCAGGGCTGAGAAGGGCATCTCATGCCAGTAATGGGACACACCAAGTATTACAACCAGCTCCTTATCCTCCCCGAGCCTTCCGTAGCCCTCCCAGTAGGTGTCTTTTGCCACCCTAAGGTCCATATGCGGCACCAAAAGTCCAAGCAAGTCTTCCTTTACCTTCTCTTCACCTCTTAAGAAAGCCAGACACTCGGAAGGTTCTGCCGGATAGGCTTCTCCCGCATGGCTCATGGGTCTTACGCCGCTCCTGAGGAGGGACTCCTTTGTTTCCTGTAAAGCCCTCTCAAAGGCTTCTCCGTCAAGAAGCATAGCCCTCTCAAGCATATTGAGGAAATCTCTTAGTTCCTCCTCTTTGAGCAGGTAGCCTGTTAGCCTCAAAAAATCTGCCTTTATATCAAGGAGGTCCCTCCTGCCGTCCATAAGGGACATAAGCAAAAGGGCTGGCTGGGAGACTATAAGCCCCTGCGAAAGACCAAGGGGGTCTCTTATCAGGTAGCCATCGCCCACAGGCTGGATTTCCACCGGTCTTATTCTTGGCTTCATCCAAATATTAGAATCTCTTCCTCTCTGAATTTTCCATCCACCAGCTCCCAGCTTCTATAGGAGACCACCTTACCCTTGCTTACCGAGAATATAATGTAAGAAAAGCCTTCAAAGGCTCTCTCCTCGTCAAACTGGGAGGGTCTGTCGGGGTGGTCCGGGTGAGAGTGATATACACCCACTATCTCAAGACCAAACTCTTTTGCCTTTTCTTCAGCCTTCAGATAATCCCTCGGGTCTATCTCGTACCTGTCGTTTTTTCTGTCAGGGTTTGCGTTGGGTGTTTCATAAGCTCCAAAGACGGTCCTAAGGCTACCCTCCATTTTTCCCAATAGCAGTCCGCATGTCTCATAAGGATAGTCCCTTTCCGCCTGAGCTATCATCTTCTGAAGGGCTGAACCTTTGACCCTCAGCATGGCTCACACAAGGGCGTGCTGGGTAAGAAGCTCTGCTATCTGCACCGCGTTGGTGGCAGCACCCTTCCTTATGTTATCCGCCACCACCCACATGGAAAGCCCCGGCTCAAAGACCAGGTCCCTTCTTACCCTTCCCACAAAAACCTCATCTTTGCCGGCTACTTCCACTGCGAGGGGATACTCGCCCCTTTCCGGGTCATCCTTCAAAACCACACCCGGCGCTTTCCTCAGAAGCTCTCTGGCAGATTCTGGAGAAAGCTCTCCCTTTAACCACACGCTTATGGCTTCCGAGTGTCCATAAAAAACAGGAACGCGCACGGTGGTGGCGGAAACCCTTATCTCCGGGTCATGCAGTATCTTTCTTGTCTCGTTGAGCATCTTCATCTCTTCCTTTGTGTAGCCATTTTCTGTAAAAAGGTCTATCTGAGGAACCACGTTGAAGGCAATTCTTTTGGGAAGGGCTTTAGCCTCCGGCATAGCTTCTCCCCTGCACCAAGCTTTCGTTTGCTCCTCAAGCTCTCTTATGGCTTTTGCACCTGCACCAGACACGGATTGATAGGTGGAAACCACTATGGCTTTTATACCAACCGCATCGTATATGGGCTTTAGAGCCACGAGCATCTGTATGGTGGAGCAGTTTGGGTTTGCTATTATACCCCTGTGTTCTTTTACATCCTCCGGGTTTACCTCCGGCACCACCAAAGGCACATCAGGCTCAAGCCTCCATGCGGAAGAGTTATCTATCACCACAGCACCATCTTTGGCAAACTTCGGAGCGTATTCTTTGCTTACAGAAGAGCCTGCGGAGAAGAGGGCTATGTCTATACCCTTAAAGTCTGAAACCTTGTTTAAAGCCTGAACTTTTAGCCTTTCGCCCTTAAAGGTAAGCTCAAGACCCTCTGACCTTTCCGAGGCAAAGAGTAGAAGCTCATCTACTGGGAAGTTCCTTTCCTCAAGGACCCTAAGGAAGGTCCTTCCCACCTCGCCCGTGGCACCCACTACCGCAACCCTGTATCCCATGTGTATAATTATAAGCCATGCTCTTAATTCTTGCTCTTGTTGCCTTTTTAAGCCTTTTTATAAACCTTCACAGATATCCCTTCAGGGGTGAAGAGTCTCTGAGAACTATCGTAGCCTTTGAAATGTGGCATTCAAAGAGCTACCTTCAGCCTACCTTCTTGGGAGAACCTTACTACAACAAGCCACCTCTATTCAACTGGCTCATACTTTTATCCTCTCACCTTATACCCTGGAGCGAGCTTACTGCAAGGGCTGTTAGCCTTGCCTCCCTGTTGCTTCTTGCCCTCTTTACATACCTCTTTTCCTACCATCTTAGCAAAAACCACCTTCAGGCTTCCATGGCTTCCTTTATCCTTATAACTTTTGGAAGCCTTTTTTTCTTTTACGGATACCTGGCGGAGGTGGATACTACCTTCACCCTCTTCCTGTTTGTAAGCACAGCCCTTCTATACCTGTGGTGGAGGTCTGACCTTATTCTATATGCACTTCTTTCTGGTCTTTTCTTTGGTCTTTCCTTTATGATAAAGGGCTTTCCAGCTTATGCCTTTCTCCTTATGAGCCTGCTTGCCCTTGTAGCTTACTCTAAGAGTATAAGAAGGCTTTTCGGTATAAAAGCCCTCTTGCTCTATCTTAGCTCTCTTCTCATACCTGCCCTCTGGCTCCTGTCCCTTCCTGAGCCCCTTCTTTACCTTTCAAACCTGTGGCGTGAAAGTTTTAGCAGGGTTGGAGGAGATTTTTCAAGGCTAAGGCACATGCTTACCTATCCTCTTATAAACTTCAAAGACCTTCTTCCATGGAGCGCCCTTTTTTTATTCCTTCTGTTCAAACAAAGAAAAAGCACAGAATGCCCTGCCTATATAAGACCCCTACTGCTTCTTCTTGCTTTTAACTACATACCCTACTGGGTTTCCAACTCCGCAGGCAGGTATGTAATACCCCTTTATCCCCTCCTTGCCATAGTTTTTTCTCACTATTTTACCAAAGCCCTTGAAGATAGGGCTTTTAAAAAGCTCTTCCTGAGCTTAGCTTTTGCTTCCATAATTCTGAGGCTTCTGTACGGGCTTTTCTTCTTCCCCTACTGGGAGCAGAAGGAGACTTCAAGGAAGAGGATAGCTCTGGATATTTTTAGCCTTGCTGGAAAGTCCCCTATTGCCTGTGAATGTCCTGAGGAGAAAAGCGTATGCCTTTATGTGGGTATTTTTAGAGGGGAGCCCCTTAAAAGGCTCAGCCTTACACCCTCTGCTGAATATGTGATAAACTGCTCAAAACCTTCAGGAAGCCCCCTTAAAACCTACCCTCTTAAGGATAAAGAGATAAGGCTTGAGAGGTTAAATTATTAAGCATGGACATAGAGGTAAGGGAGCTCTTTGAGCTTGAGGATAAGGTACTGGTGGATATAAGAAGCCCTTCCGAGTATGAAGAGTTTCATATACCCGGCGCTGTAAATGTGCCCCTCTTTGAAGATGAAGAAAAGAGGCTCATAGGACTTCTATACAGGAGGGAAGGAGTGGAAAAAGCAAAAGAGCTGGGTTATCAGATAGCTAACTCAAAGCTCTCAGAGCTTATTCAGTCCTTCCGGAGGCTAAAAGAAAGGCACAGGCATGTGGTGGTCTATTGCTGGAGAGGTGGTCTCAGAAGTCAGGAGCTTTGCAAGGTTTTGAATTCTTTTGGCATAGAGGTTCTCAGGCTAAAGGGAGGCTACAGGGCTTACAGGCAGTATATCCTTCAGCATATGGAAAGACTGCTTGAGGACAAAAGCTTTCTTGTCCTTACGGGCAAGACGGGTGTGGGCAAAACGGAGCTTTTGAAAAGGCTGGAGGAGGAGGGCTACCCTGTTATAAACTTAGAGGAGCTTGCCAGAGATAGGGGCTCAGTTTTTGGAAGGGTGGGCATAAGGGACAGGGTAAGCCAGAAGCTCTTTGACGCCCTTCTTTATGAAAGGCTACGCAGTATAGACTCCCCTCTGATAATTGTGGAGGACGAAAGCAGAACCATAGGAAAGGTGCATATTCCGGAGGCTTTCTGGAAAAGGAAGGAAGAGGGCTTTTTTGTGGAGGTTATAGCAGACCTGAAGGTAAGAGTGAGGCATGTGCTTGAAGAATATGTGTCAGCAGAAGGCTGGAAGGAGGAGGCTAAGAGCTCCCTCTTTAAAATAAGGAAATACCTTGGTGAGGAAAAGTTTAAAAGGGCTCTTCTCATGCTTGAGGAAGAAAGGATAGAGGAGCTGGCAGAGTTTCTCATGGTGGATTATTATGACAGGACCTACAGGCTCTCAAGGAAGCCCATTGCCACCATAGACTGCACCAGTATGGAAGACTGCCTTGAAAAACTAAAAGAGCTCTATTCACACCTTCTTAAGGAAGGGGTAGCTCACAAGCCTGCCCTTTAACCTTTTTCCTCTTACTTCCACCTCCACCTCAAGTCCTTCCTTTCTGAAAGGCGGTTCCACAAAACAGATGGCTATACCCCTTTCAAGGACATAAGAATAGGTGCCGCTTGAAACGGTGCCTATCTCTGTGTTTCTAAAGAAAAGCCTGTAGCCCTCCCTTGGAATGCCCTTTTGCAGAAGCTCAAGACCGAAGAGCCTTCTTCTTACAGGTCTTTCAAGCAAGGCTCTCTTGCCAATAAAGTCCTTTTCAAGGCTCACATACCTGTCAAGGTTTGCACTGAAGGGGTCAATCTCTTCGGAAATCTCATGCCCGTAAAGGGGCATGCCCGCCTCAATCCTAAGAAGGTCCCTTGCCCCAAGACCGCAGGGACTGCACTCTTTTAAGAGCCTTTCAAAAAGCTCCATACCTGCCTCAAAAGGCATATAGACCTCAAAGCCATCCTCCCCCGTGTAGCCCGTGCGTGATACTATAAGGTGGTCTTTGCTTTTAAAGTGGTAGTATTTTATGTCCTCCACCGGAAGGTGTTTAGAGAGGACCTTCACCGCCCCTGGACCCTGAAGGGCAAACTGCACAAGCTCATGGCTCAAATCCTTTACCCGAAGACCATGACTTTTAAACCACTCTATTACCTTTTCTTTGTTTGCAGCATTAACACAGAGGAAGAACTCATCCTCTGAAAGCCTGTATATGGTGATATCGTCCTTTATGCCCCCTGCGGGGTTCATAAGGAGGTTATACTGCACTCTTCCCTTCTTTAAGCCTTCCACCTTCCTTGAGGTAAGGTATTCAAGAGCTTCCCTTCCCTCTACCAGAAGCTTCCCCATATGGGATATATCAAAGAGACCGCAGTCCCTCCTGACCGCGAGACTTTCCTCCTTTATTGAGGAATATTCAAGAGGCATCTGCCAGCCTGCAAAGTCTATAAACCTGGCACCGAGGCTTTTGTGAAGCTCATACAGGGGTGTTTTCATAATAAAATTTTAATGCATGTTTCAAAGGTATGTGTTTATACATTATATAAAATCCCTGTTTCTTGTATTTGCTGGCACCTTTGGCTTAATATACGCCTATCTTCTTGGAGACTACCTTATCCTTTTTAAGGAAAAGGATTGGAATGTACTTATTTCCTACATAATATATTCCTTACCCATCTTCTACTTTTATTTAAGTGCCTTCATACTGGGTTTTTCTGCGGTTTTTACGCTAAGAAGGTTTGTGAATAAAAATATTGATATGATAACGTTGAGTTTTGGTGTTTCTCCTATTGGTTTTTCAAAATCCATGTTGTTATTTTCTATCCTCGTGCTATTTTTTAACCTTATCATCAGCTACAGACTGTATCCGGAGAGTCAGGCTAAGCTTTTCAGGATAGAGAGAGAGTATAAGAAGGCAAAGGAGCTGGAAAAGGGTATTGTTAGAAATGTATGGCTCAGGGAAGAGGCGGACAGGGAGCTGAGGTTTTACAACTTTCAGGTGGTTGATGTGGTAAGGGGGAACATATATAACTTTCAGCTTATTAGAATAAGGGAAGGCTCCATAGTGGAGATTATAAATGGGGAAAAGGGTCTGTGGAAGGACAGCAGGATAGAACTACCATACGCGAGGGTTATAAACCTGCTCACGGGAGAGGACACAAGAAGGTTCATCATATTAGACTACATAGACATTAAAAATGTTAAACCACTTGCTCAAAGTCCTGAACACCTTCCTGCGGACAGCCTTATAATGCTGAGCCTTCTGGGTGAAAGGACGGGTATAAACAGCAGGCATTTTATATACGAGCTGCTAAAGCGTGTCCTGACCTCCCTGCTTCCCTTCCTTCTCCTTGTATGTGTCTGCTGGTCTTACCTCAGGTGGAGGAAGGCAAAGCCAGCCCTTGCAGTTCTTACTATTGTCTTTTCAGCCCATTGGCTTTTGATGAATATACTGAGGTCAGCGGCAGAGAATACAGAGGCAAGTATGCTTTTACTTTCCTTCCTGTATACCCCCCTTCCAGCCTTTATGTTAAAAGCACTTTACGATCTGGCTAAAGGTTTCAGGGTTTAGGCTTGCACCGCCCACCAAAAGACCGTCTATATCCCTCATAGCCATAAAGCTACCCGCATTGGAGGTATTTACGCTACCACCATACAAGACGCGTGTCTTCCCCTCATGCCTTGGGTTTATCTGACTTAGAAGTTCCTTTATGAAGGCATGCACAAGCTGGGCATCCTCTGGACTGGCTGGGTTTCCGCTACCTATTGCCCAAACAGGCTCGTAGGCTATGTCTATTTTGTCTGTGTATTCCTCAATGCCCGAAAGGGCAAGCCTTATCTGTGTTTCAATTACCTTAAAGGTCAGTCCCGCCTCCCTTTCCTCCAGTTTTTCACCCACGCAGAGTATGGGTCTTATGCCCTTATGAAGGCAGGCGGTTATTTTTTTATTAATAAGCTCATCTGGCTCCCCAAAAAGCCACCGCCTTTCTGAATGCCCCACTATCACATAAGAAACGCCAAGCTCTTTGAGCATGTCCAAAGATACCTCCCCCGTGAAGGCTCCCTTCTCCTCATAGTGGCAGTTTTGAGCACCAAGCTTGACCCTTGAACCCTTTAAAGCTTCCTGGGCTACACACAGGGAAGTAAAGGGCGGGCAGAGGAGAACCTCCCTGTCCTCTATACCCTCTACCAGGGGTAGAAAGGCTTTTATGTATTCGGAGGTCTGGGAGGGCGTCAGGTTCATCTTCCAGTTTCCTGCTATGAGTTTCATCATGTTTATTATAGCAGGAAAAAGTAAGCATAAACAAGCCCCACCATTATTCTGTATATGCCGAAGGGTACAAAGGAATGTTTGGAAACAAAGTTAAGCAATGCTCTGACGCTTATGAGGGCAAAGAGGAAGGCGGTGATAAAGCCCACAAGAAGGGTTTGCCATTCTGCAGTCTGGAATTCATAACGAGACTTAAAAAGGTCGTAGGAGGTTGCTATAAGCATGGTTGGAACTGCAAGGAGGAAGGAAAACTCCGCAGAGGCTTTTCTGCTAAGACCCATCAGCATGCCACCTACTATGGTGGCTCCAGAGCGAGACACTCCCGGCACCATGGCAAGGCTCTGAAAAAGACCTATGGCAAAGGCTCTTCTGTAGCTAAGCTCTCCTGCATCCATAAGTTTGCAAAAGCCCTCACATAGCCTGTCCGCAAACAGAAGAACAAAACCACCCAGCACAAGGCTTATAACCACCACGAGGTCGTTGCCTATCAGATATCCCTTTATAAACCTGTAGAAAGTAAAGCCGAGAAAACCCGTGGGCAGGAAAGCTACCATTATCCTCTTCCATAGCTCCATATCCCTTACAAACCGCCTCCAGTAGATAAAAAGCACCGCAAGGATAGAGCCAAGCTGTATGGATATTTCAAAGCTTTTCGTGAAGCTATTGTGAGGTATGCCCAAAAGGTGGGCGGTGAGTATGAGGTGCCCTGTGGAGGATACGGGTAGGAATTCGGTCAGCCCCTCCACCGCACCCATCAGAAAAGCCTGCCACAGCTCCATCATAGCACCTCCATGTATATACCCTTCAAATACAAAGTGTTTGGCATCTGCAGTATCCACGGGTGGTCAAGGTCCTGAAAGCTCTCACCCACAATGCGCACCTGTCTTCTGGCGTCCGTGGCTGCGGAAAGGGTTGTTTCAAGAAGGTGCTCCCTTGTGATGTGAAAGGAGCAGGAATATACGGCTAAATAGCCACCGGGTTTTGTAAGGTGTAGTCCTCTAAGAATAAGCTCCTTGTAGCCCCTTAGGGCATTCGGCACTGCGGCTTTGTTTTTTGCAAAGGAGGGTGGGTCCAGCACCACAAGGTCAAACTTCTTCCCCTGTCTGTGAAGCTCCCTAAGGTAGTCAAAGGCATTAGCCTCTACCCACTCTATATCTGAAAGTCCGTTAAGCTCTGCGTTCCGCTTTCCTACCTCAAGGGCTAAGGAAGATATATCCACTGCCATTACCCTTTTAGCACCAGCCCTTTTGAGGCTAAGGGCAAAGCCACCCGTATGGCAAAAAACGTCAAGGCATTCTGCTCCGGGCTTTACAAATTCTCTTATAAGCCTTCTTGCCCTCCTCTGGTCAAGGAAAAAGCCCGTCTTCTGTCCCTCTGGAATGTTGACGATAAACTTAAGGTCATGCTCCCAGATGAGCACCTCCTGAGGCACATGCCCGTATATGACCCCGCCCTCCACCTTAAAGCCCTCCACAGCGGATACATACTCGCTTGTCTTTTCGTATATACCCTTGGGCTTAAGCAGGTCTATAAGAGCGGACAGTACCCACCCTCTTAGCCTGTTCATACCGTAGGTGGTAAATTCCACCACCAGGTATTCATCATACACATCCACCACAAGACCGGGTAGGAGGTCTCCCTCCGAATGGACGAGCCTGAAGGCATTGCTGTCTAAATGAAGCCTCTTCCTGTATTCGTAAGCCTGAAAAACCCTCTTCCTTATCAGCTCTTCATTTACTGGCTCTTCCTTGTTAAAGGATAGTATCCTTATGCTTATGTTTGCTGAAGGGTTTATGTAGCCATAACCCAAAAATTTTCCGCCGAAGTCCCTGACTACTACAAGATCCCCCTTCTCTGGCTTCTTTGAATAGCCTATTATCTCGGGCTTATAAACCCATGGGAAAAATCCACGTATTCTGTCTTCCACGCCCGGCTTTACCCTTACCTGTATCATTCGTACTTGACCAGCATCCTCCTTGCCACCTCCCTTGCCTTCTCCTTTCCTACAAGCCTTTCTGCCAGCTTTAGACCAAACTCAAGGGCTGTGCCGGGTCCCTGGCTTGTTATCACGTTCTCGTCTTCTACCACCGCCTGGTTTATAAACTGGGCTGGCTTTATCTCCTCCACAAGGCTTGGATAGACGGTTGCCTTCTTACCCTCCAAAAGTCCAAACTTTGCCAGAGCGGTGGGTGCGGCGCATATGGCACCTATAAGTTTTTTCTTTTCCTGCATAGCCTTTAAGAGCCTTTCTACCCTTGGGTCTTCCTTTAGCCTTTCCACACCACCCGCACCGCCGGGCAGTATGACAAGGTCAAGCTCATCGGGGCTGAGCTGGTCTATGGTGGTATCAGGCACCACTTTTACGTTCCTTGCGCTTGTCACGGGCTCAGGGGTCAGCCCCACCACCAGCACCTCCACACCCGCACGCCTCAGCACATCTATAGGAGCTATGGCTTCCACCTCTTCAAAGCCTTCAGCCAGTATAAGTGCCACCCTTGCCATCTTTTCACCTCCTTAAAGTTTATTTTATAACTTCCCTTTCCCTTACCCTTGGGTCTATGAGAGCCAGAAGCAGATCCGCCAGAAGGTTTCCCACAAGTAGCATTATGGTGCCTATGTATAACCCTCCCATCACCAAGAAAAGGTCCTGAGACAAAACCGCATCTAACATGAGGGTGCCAAGCCCGGGCCAGCCAACTATTATCTCAATGAGGGCTGCACCCGAAAGCAGACCAGCAATTTCATAACCTATAAGGGTTGTAAAGGGGTTCATGGCATTTTTTAGAATATGCTTTATGACCACACGCTCATGCACGCCCTTTGCCCTCAGCATGACCACCATAGGGCTTTTCTTTACCTCAATGACTGCGCTTCTCATAAGCCTGATAAGTCCTGCAGAGGAGACTAAGGTAAGGGTAAGCACGGGCACAAACATGTGAAGAGCCAGATCCCACAGCTTTTCAGGAAGGCTAAGCCTGTTAAAGTCGGGGCTATGCACTCCGCCCACAGGCAGGTGGCCGGTCTTTGAGACCACCACTAAGAGGATAAAGGCTAAGAAGAAGGAAGGAAAGGACATAAAGCCGTAGCTGTAAGCCCTTATTACTTTGTCCGCAAGGCTCCCCTCCTTAAGACCTGCCCACATGCCTAAAGGCACAGCTATAAGCCATGAAAGTAGGGTAGAGCTTACCGTAAGCAGGAGCGTATTCCAGACTCTTTCGCCTATCAGCTGGGCAACGGGTGCATGGTACTGGAAGCTATAACCCAGGTCAAAGGTAAGGGCGGACATAAGCCACTTTAAGTATTGAAGGAAAAGGTTCTGGTCAAGTCCATACTGTCTTTTAAGGGCTTCTATGGTTTCCTGAGATATCTGGGGGTTTAGCTTGAGCTGGTCCAGGTAGTCGCCAGGGGCAAGCTTTATGATAAGGAAGGAGAGGAAGGTCACGCCCAGCAGGGTTATGAAAGCCTGAAAAAGCCTGTGGGCAAGAAACCTGAGCATCAGAAGTAGTTGGCTATAAAGTGTTTTACTTCTGAGAAATACCTGTCTATCTCTTCCTTATGCTTGTTTTTAACATACTTTACCAGCTTGTAGTCATCCCAGTAGCCTATGAGGGGTATGCGGTCCGGTATGGAATCCCTGTCCTCTATAAAGTAAAGAAGGGCTGAGATAAAATCCCTCCTTGCCTCTTCTTTTAGGTCAAAGTCCTGGTCGTAGAGAATACGGAAAAGGAGTTTCACATCCAGCAAAAGGTTTCTCACATACTCCATGGTAGGTGGCACCTTGCTTAGCTTCTCTTCAAAGAGCCTTCTGAGCTCCTGCAGGTTTATATCCCTGTAATATTTCCTTAACTTCTCCTCCATAGCCTAACATTATTATAACACGCTGTTAAGTTTGAAAAGGCTGTCCCGCCTGTATTCTTCCCTCTCGTAAGGGTAATCCGCTCTGTAGTGAACTCCTCTGCTCTCTCTCCTCCACAGGGCACAGCTAAGGGTTGCTAAGGCTGTCAGGCTTATGTCCAGTAGCTGTCTGTTTTCTACGGTGGGCTTCCAGTTTTGCCAGCCTTCCAGCCAGCCTCTAAGCTTATCAAGGGCTTCTTTTAAACTACCCTCTTCCCTCTCAAGCCCGCAGTGGTTCCACATGAGCCTTCTTATGTCTTCAAAGCTGTAAGGTGGCTCCTCACTGCCCTCTCTTTTGTTTTTGAAGTTTGCCCTTGAAGACTTCAGATAGGCAAGGTCATGGAAAATCCTGTAGGCGGTTCTGTAGCCAAAGACGAGACCTTCCAAGAGGGAGTTGGAAGCAAGGCGGTTAGCACCGTGAATGCCCGTGCAGGCACATTCCCCAACCGCGTAAAGCCCTTCCATGGAGCTTCTTCCGTAGCTGTCCACCCTTATACCTCCGATAAAATAGTGGGCTGATGGTGTTATGGGAACGGGCTCTCTCTCCGGGTCAAAGCCCCTTTCCCTCAGCATCTGGTATATGGTGGGAAACCTGTCTCCTAAGTTTATACCCCTTTTTATCAGAGGCCTCATGTCAAGGAAAACCTGCCTGCCTTCCTTCAGCTTTCTGTAGATAGCCCTTGCCACCTCATCCCGTGGTTTTAGCTCATCCACAAACCGCTCTCCTCGCTCATCCACTATGTATGCCCCTTCTCCCCTGACTGCTTCTGATATGAGTATGTTAGTGTCTTTGACCACCGTCGGGTGAAACTGCACAAACTCGGCATTTTCTACCTCTAAGGTCTTTCTTAAGGCTATTCCTATAGCATCGCCCCTTACCTTTACCGGGTTTGAGGTGTGCAGGAACATGCTGGCAGCACCGCCAGTGGCTAACACCAGCGACCTTACTCTTAGAAAGTGAAGCTCACCGTCATAATACAGGATACCCTCCACCTTACCATCTCCGAGTATTTCCTGCAACTCTCCCCTTATAACCCTTATCTTAAGCTCTTCCACCTTCCTCCAGAGGGCTGTGTATATGGCTCTGCCCGTGTAGTCCTTTACCTTATAGACCCTTGGAAAGGAATGACCGCCCTCAAGGGTTGTCTCCTCGTCAAACACCACACCCCACCTTATGAGGTCCGCCATTCTCTGCACGCCCTCATCTACAAGTATGCGAAGGGTTTCCTCCCTGCACAGACCCCTGCCTGCCCTCTGCGTATCAAGAAGATGAAGATAGGGACTGTCCTTTGGGTCTAAGGCACAGGCTATGCCACCCTGAGAGTAGTAAGTGTTTCCTATACCCCTTGTAAGTATAACCGGCTCAACTCCAAGCTCTTTGAGCATAAGGGCGGTGGTAAGACCGCCGATGCCACTTCCGCAGACGAGGACAGATACCTCCTCGCAGGGCATGAGGGAGGTGTTAAAGTTAAGAAATAACTCCATGCCTTTTGCATATTTCTATGATAAGGCTGGCAAGCCTGTGTGGGTCGTGCCTCACAAAGTCTTCCTTTTCACCAATAAGGTCTTCCGCATATACCTCTATGCCTTCTTTGGCTATTCTTGCCACATCGGGAAGTACTGGCTCCTGTTTCTGTTCTAAGTATCTTCTCAGGGTCTGGTCTGAAGGCATCTTGGTGTTGAGTATAGCCATATGAACTCTGTCTATACCCGTTATATCCATAAAAGTTCTAATATGGTCGTAGGCACTAAAGCCATCCGTTTCCCCGGGCTGCGTCATGGCGTTGACCACAAAGACCCTAAGGGCGGGCGAGCGCAGGACCGCTTCTTTTATATCCTTTATCAGAAGGTTTGGTATTATGCTGGTGTATAGGCTTCCCGGACCAAATACTAAAACATCTGCAGACTCTATCTTAGCAACCGCATCCATGGGAGCTTTGGCTTCTTCTGGTTCAACCCAGACCCTCTGGATTCTAACGCCGTGCCTTTTGCCATACTCGGTTATTTCCTCTTCACCGCATACCACCTTTCCGTCGCTAAAGTGGGCGCAGAGCTGAATATTTTCCAATGTGGCTGGTATTATCTCACCACGTGTTCTGAGTATATGAGAAGCTATGTTTATTGCCTGCATAAAACTGCCTGTGATGTTCGTCAGAGCCACAAGAAAAAGATTTCCAAAGGCATGCCCTTCCAGCTCCCCACCTCTAAAACGATACTGGAACAACTCCCTTATAATGTCCTCGCTCTCAGAGAGAGCAACTATGCAGTTTCTTATATCGCCCGGTGCCGGCACGTTGTAGAGCTTTCTGAGCCTTCCCGTGCTTCCACCACTGTCTGCCACCGTGACTATGGCAGATATATCCTCAAACTCTTTTATTTCCTTGAGACCTCTCAGCAGGGTGGAAAGTCCCGTGCCACCTCCAATAGCTACAACTTTCATAAAAACCTCCTTGAATCTACAGCCCTCTTGAAATATTTTAAACCATTATGGTGGTTTTAAACCTTAAAGAAATATTCAAAACCAGAAGTAAATTTACCGCAAGCTACAGCTTTACTCCAGAGGAGCTTAAACTTCCTCCTGATTTGGGTGAAATAAAGGAACCCGTTCAGATTTATTTAGAAATTACAAAGGAAAAGGGCGGTTATAGGGTTTACATGGAGGTTGAAGGCTATGTGGTCCTCGAATGCAGCAGGTGTTTAACCCTTTATGAGAAGGATGTAAGCAGGAAGGAAAACATAAGGATAGAGCCATATCCCACAAAGGATGTAATATACCTCAAGCCTTCAGAGCTTGATATATCCTTTTACGAGGATGAGACTGCCTTTGACCTTACAAACCTTGTGAGAGAGCAGATAATTCTGAGCATACCCACAAAGCCCCTGTGCAGTCCTGACTGCAAAGGTGAAATGCCTGAAAATACAAAGGGAACTACCCTCGGAGACCTTCTCAAGAATATGCTATAATACAATACCCTAATACCTTCTTGGAGGCAAAAGTATGGCGGTTCCTAAGAGGAAAACCTCAAAATGGAGAAGAGACCAGAGGAGAGCTCAGAACTTTTACGCAAAGCTTGGTCTTTCTTCCTTAGCTACCTGCCCGAACTGCGGCGAGCTTATGCTTCCACACAGGGCTTGTCCCTACTGTGGATATTACAAGGGCAGGCAGGTGCTTGAAACCGCATGACAAAGATAGCAGTTGACTGTATGGGGGGAGATTACGCCCCCGAGGAAATAGTAAAGGGTTGTATATTAGCTTATAGGGAGCTTGGGCTTGAAAGCCTGCTCGTGGGTGATGAGGAAAGAATAAGGTCTATCTTAAAGAGGGAGGGTTTTGAAGGAAAACTGCAAGTAGTCCATGCAGGTGATATAATTGAAATGCACGAGCCTCCTTCCAACGTGCTTAAAAAAAAGCATTCTTCTTTGTATGTGGCGGGTAGGCTCGTGCGGGAGGGTCTGGCGGATGGGCTTGTATCCGCTGGCAACACAGGAGCTGTGCTTACTGTGGGCAAGTTTGTTATAGGTAGCATTGAGGAGCTTGAACGTCCTGCTATAGGCGTAGCCCTTCCAAACCCAAAGGGGAAAACGGTTCTCATTGATGTGGGTGCCAACGTGGACTGCAAGCCAAAGCACCTCCTGCACTTTGCGGTCATAGGGCATACCTATGCGGAGGAGATTCTTGGCATAAAAAACCCGAGGGTAGGCATTCTGAGCATAGGTGAGGAGGAGGGCAAGGGCAACGAGCTTGTAAAGGAAACTTACCCCCTTCTTAAGGCAAGCAGGCTAAACTTTAAGGGCAATGCGGAGGGCAGGGACATCTACGCAGGCACCTTTGATGTGATAGTGTGTGATGGTTTTGTGGGTAATGTGATACTCAAGGCGAGCGAGAGCCTTGGCATGGCTGTCCTTCAGATGATAAAAGAAGAAGTGAAAAAGAGCCTTCTTGCAAGGCTTGGAGCTCTTTTGATGATGCCAGCCCTAAACAACTTTAAAAAGAAGGCGGACTTTGCAGAATACGGAGGCATACCCCTCTTGGGAGCCAAAAAGCCTGTGATAATAACTCATGGCAGGGCTAATGCAAAGGCTATAAGGAATGCCATAAGGGTGGCAAACGAGTTCTTAGCTCACCATTTTAACGACAGGCTTGCGGAAAACCTGAGAAAGCTCATACTACAAGAGGTGAGAGCCTGATATGGGTATAAGCTTTCTTGGGCTTGGATATGCCCTTCCAGCTCAGGTACTGAGCAACTTTGACCTTGAGAAGATGGTGGATACCTCTGATGAGTGGATTACCACAAGGACGGGCATAAAGGAAAGAAGAATATCAAAGGAGGAAAGTCTTACAGACCTCTCTTACAGGGCAAGCCTTCAGGCTCTAAACAGGGCTGGCGTGTCTCCTGAAGAAATAGACGCCATAATACTTGCCACCCTTACACCGGACCTCGGCTTTCCAGCCAGCGCCTGTCTTCTTCAGGCAAGGCTTGGTGCAAACAGGGCTTATGCCCTTGACATATCAGCCGCCTGCAGCGGCTTTCTCTACGGGCTTGAGCTGGCAGGTGGGCTTTTAGCTTCTGGAAGGACAAAAAAGGTGCTTCTTGTAGGTGCGGAAAGGCTCTCGCAGATAGTGGACTGGACAGACCGCTCCACCTGTGTGCTGTTTGGAGATGGAGCTGGTGCGGTGGTGCTTTCCTCTGAGGGAGAGGGCGAGCTTTTATCTTCTGTCCTGCGTTCAGACGGAAGCCTTTGGGAAATTCTCTATGCGGAGAGGTGCGGATACATAAAAATGAAGGGCAAGGAGCTTTTCAAGATTGCGGTGAGGGCGATGGCAGAGGTCTGTGAGGAGGCTCTCCAAAAGGCTGGGCTTTCGGTGGAGGACGTAGACCTCGTGGTGCCTCATCAGGCAAACATAAGGATTATTCAGGCTCTTGCGGAAAGACTAAACCTTCCTATGGAAAAGGTCTATGTAAATATACACAAATACGGCAACACAAGCGCCGCCTCCATACCCATAGCCCTGTGCGAAGCCTACGAGGAGGGAAAGCTAAAGAGGGGAGATGTGGTGCTCATGACAGCTATGGGTGGTGGTCTCACCTGGGGTGCAGGCCTTATAAGGTTTTAAGAATATAACAAACAAAGCAATACTTATAGAAAATATAAGGAAGATTTATTTGATTTTTAGAAAGCAATTAGTATAAAGTGAAAAAGTAATACATAGTTTTAAAGGAGGTATAAAGATGCTGAGCAGAAGGGAGCTTCTGAAAAGTAGTTTTATGCTAAGCACCGCAGGGCTTCTTGTACCAAAGGCATTGCTGGCAAAAGTGGACCCAGCTCTTTTGGGAACGGCGGTAAAAGAATTGCCAGAAGGCACCTTAGAGGAGCAAATCCTTGAAGCACTCCCGGGTAAAAAACCGCTTATCAAAAAGACCTTTAGACCTCCAAACTATGAAACGCCGGTGGAGTACTTTAACGAAGTTTTTACACCAAACAACGCCTTTTTTGTAAGATACCACCTGTCAAACATACCTGAAGTGGACGCCAGAACGTGGAAGCTAACCATAAGCGGTGATGCTGTAGAGAAACCTATGGAGCTGACCCTTGAAGACCTTAAGACAAAGTTTGAGCAGGTGGAGGTAGCTGCTGTATGCCTATGCTCTGGCAACAGAAGGGGTCTTATGAAGCCTCATGTGCCGGGTATTCAATGGGGTTATGGTGCTATGGGAAATGCCAGGTGGAAGGGGGTAAGGTTAAAGGACCTGCTAAACAGGGCAGGGCTTAAGGCAAATGCCCTTGAGGTGGTGGTTGATGGAGCGGACACAGGAGTTGCTGCAGGCACGCCCGATTTTATAAAGAGCATACCTGTCTGGAAAGCCTTAGATGAAAACACCATAATAGCCTATGAAATGAACGGTGAACCTCTACCGCACTGGAACGGTTTTCCCGCAAGGTTAGTGGTTCCTGGCTGGACAGCCACATACTGGATAAAACATATTACGAGCATACAGGTAGTTTCAAAGCCTTACGATGGTTTCTGGATGAAGACTGCCTACAGAATACCTCTTAACAAGTTCCCCGTGGTGCAGAGGTTCCTTTCCCAAGAAACCGCCGTCAACACGCCTATCACTGAGATTATGGTTAACTCACTCATAACTAACCTTAAGGATGGTCAAACTTTCAGGCTTGGGCAACTTATAGAGGTGAAAGGAATAGCCTGGGATGGAGGCTATATAATCAAGAAGGTAGAGGTGTCCACCGACGGTGGTAAGACATGGCAGGAGGCGGAGCTTGGAAAGGACTATGGTAGATACTCATGGAGGCAATGGTTCTACAGGTTTAAACCTGCAAAGAAAGGCACATATACCATAATGGCAAAGGCTACCAACAGCATTGGTCAAACGCAAACCTTTGAGTTAATATGGAACCCTGCAGGATACCACCACAATGTGGTGCATACAATAAACATTAAAGTTGTATAAGGAGGAAGCATCATGTTAAGAGTACTTACAGCAATAGCAACGCTTACTTTGGTAGCCTATGCAGGCGAGGAAAGCATAAAATTAAAAGAGGGTGAGGGGAAAGCTCTGGTGGAAGCAAATTGTATCTCCTGCCATAGCCTCGACTATATCCAGATGAACTCTCCTTTCCTTGACAAAAAAGGCTGGGAAGCTTCTGTTAACAAAATGATAAAGGTCTTTGGAGCTCCCATTAAACAGGAAGACGTACCAAAAATAGTAGAGTATCTTACCAAGTACTACGGTAAGAAGGAGTAGAGTAAAATTTTTGTGTGAAGTTTGACGTTCTTGTGGTGGGTGCAGGACCGGCGGGCTCTTCCTGCGCCCGCAAGCTTTCAAAAGCCGGGCTTAAGGTTTTGCTTATAGAAAAGTCCTCTCTTCCACGCTTTAAGCTCTGCGCAGGCTGTCTTTCCGCAAGGACTTTAAGGCTTTTGCCGGAGGGTTATGAAAGGCTTATCCTTAACCGCATAAGCTCGGGGCTTCTGGGCTTTAGAGGGAAAGAATACTATGAAGTGCCTGCATACAAAGAGGTGGCGCAGATAATAGACAGAAAAGATTTTGACCACTTTTTAACCTTAAAGGCTCAGGAGGCTGGTGCGGAGCTACTTGAGGCGGAGCTTTTAGGCTTTGAAAGGGAAGGCACTTCCTACAAGGTCTTTACCTCAAAGGGCATCCTTAGGGCGGACTTTGTTGTGGGTGCGGACGGCTTTCACTCAAGGACCGCAAAGCTTTTGGGCTACAGGAAGAGAAAGTTTTTCAAAAGCCTTGAATTTTTCACAAAGGGTGAGCTTAAGGACAAGGTGCTTATTGAGGTGGGATGGGTAAAAAGAGGGTATTTGTGGGTCTTTCCTCATGGTGAGGGCATAAGCGTGGGAATTGCCACTACGGGGGAGGAAAACCTTTTTGAGCTTCTAAGGGGCTACTGTGAGGAAAAAGGCATAAACTTTAAAAAGCCTAAAGGCTGGCACATACCCTTTGTGGAGGAAGAGAGAGACCTACAGCTCGGAAGGGAAAGAGTGCTTCTTGTGGGAGACGCCGCCGGCATGACAGACCCGCTTCTTGGAGAAGGCATCTACTACGCCATATGGGGTGCAGGACTCTTAGCTTCAGCAATCCTTGAAAACCCTGCCGACCCCCTTCCAGCCTACAGAAAAAGGCTAAAGCCTCTTGTTGAGGAGCTTGTTTATGCGGGCAGGATAGCAAGGCTGGCTTATGGCTTTCAGAGGGTAGCTTACAGAATGGGAAAGGGCTACGCTCTAAGGAGCTTCTATGAGCTTCTTGCTGGAAGCAAAGGATACAAAAGCCTTTATCTAAAGGGCTGGCTCAGCTTCTTAAAGCATTTTGCTATTGAAAAGTTCAGGCTTTGACCATAGGAGGGACACCTTATGCGATGCGGAATGTCAGGAAAGGAAAGCCTTTCAGAGGGCTTGACCACAAAAAAGCCCATGCCTATAATTTTAGCCATGAGGGGGGTGCTGGCGGGAATTTTAATAAGCCTAAGTCTTTCCCTTGCAAACTCAGAAAACATAGTGCTTACAGCCCTCACATACATGGACAGGCAGTATGAGTTTGGAGCAAACAGCCTATACCGTATGGATTGCTCCGCCTTTGTTCAGAGGGTCTTTGAGGTAAATGGCATAAGGCTTCCAAGAAGCACCATAGAGCAGTCGCAGGCGGGCGTGCCTGTAAGCCTTGACGAAATAGAGCCCGGAGACCTTGTATTTTTCACCACATACCGCAAGGGACCATCTCACGTGGGCATATACATAGGCAACGGCAAGTTCGTGCATGCCAGCGAAAGCAGAGGCATATCCATAGACCATTTAGAAGACCCCTACTGGAGCAGAAGGTTTTTATTTGCAAAAAGAGTCCTTTCAAAGGGTGAGGTAAAAACCGCAAGCTCTAAGGGTATAAGGTCTGTCCATCAGGAAAGACAGAGGGACGAGATAGCAGACCTTATATACATACTTTCTAACCGTTAAGGCATCTTTTCATTAGCCTTTCCCAGTTTTGTAAAGAGTTCAAATGTGCGTATATAAGCCTTAAGTATCCTTTAATTTGAAGCTCTTTGAGGATATTTGGAGGCAGGCTAAGGAGCTTTTCCTCATCTACCATGTTGAAGCTAACTTCTATATTCTCATAGGTTAGTCTTCCTCCAACTACAAGCTGAAGGTCAAAGAGCATGTTTAGAAATTCTTCTGTTTGATTTTTCTGTTCTTCAAGCTTCAGAGAATAGGCAAAAAAGTCCTGTTCAAAGGTAGGGTTTATATACTGTCCTTCCCATACAGGCTCACCTTCTGTTTGAGAAAAGCCCGGACATGTAAGGTCAATGGCTAAATAACCTGACTTTATAAAAAAAGGATACTGCCTGCAGGTATAGGGCTTTTCATCTTTCAAAAGACAGCCTACACCTTCCTCAAGATACACACAACCCCTTTTATCCTCTTTGAGCCTAAAGTAGGCGCATAAAAGTCTTTCTTCCTTTCCCCGCTCATCTATCTCTACTGTTATCACCACAGGAAAATATCTTGAAAGGCTCACTACTTCTTCTAAAACTATAAAAGTTCTGTCTGGAATAAGGCAACAGCTTGAGGGACATTCAGACTTCAAGCACCTCCAGCGAAGGTTTTTGTGCTCCTGAGGGTCTAAAAGTTCTACTTTTGAGAAAAGCCTTATTCTATCCCCAACTTTTTCCATAGTCTATCAATCTTTTCCTTGACTTCCTTTGACATTTCTATCACCTTGGGCCACTCTCTTGTGTAGCCTTCTTCCTTCCACTTGGTGGTGGCGTCAATGATAACCTTTCCTCCAAAACCTACGTCGCTTGTAGAGTGGTCAAGCACATCTATGGGTCCTTTGAGGATAAGCATATCTCTCGCAGGGTCCACATTGTTGCCCCAAGCCCACAGCACCTCTCCAATGTCATGCACGTTTATATCTTCGTCAAAAACCACTATGTGCTTTTCTAAAGACATAAGCCCAAGACCAAGAAGAGCGTAAGCTACCTTATAGGCATGCCCCGGAAAGCGTTTCTTTATGGAAACAAAGCAAAAGTTGTGAAAACAGCCTTCCGCAGGAAGGTGATAATCCACCACCTCAGGCAGGTTAAACTTTATGAGAGGTAGGAAAATCCTTTCTGTTGCCCAGCCTATGTATTTGTCTTCTTGCGGTGGCTTTCCTACGATTGTAGCAAGGTATATGGGATTATTTCTATGAAGTATGGCGGTTATATGCATCTTTGGGTATTTATCTACAGGTGTATAAAAGCCCGTGTGGTCTCCAAAAGGTCCTTCATCTACTAAAGGCTCTGTAGGGTCCACATAACCTTCAATAACTATCTCCGCATGAGCTGGATATTCAAGGTCTATGGTAATGCCCTTTATCAGCTCCACACCTTCTTCCCTTATGAGACCTGCAAACAGGTACTCATCTACTTCTGGTGGTAAAGGTGCGGAAGCCACATAAGAAAGAACAGGGTCTCCACCTATGGCTATGGCAACTTCTAACCTCTTTCCAAGCCTTTTAGCCTTCCAGTAATGATGGTTTCCATCCTTGTGAATCTGCCAGTGGAGAGCAAGCTCCGTAGGAGAAAGAACCTGCACTCTATAGAGCCCCACATTCCTTATACCGCTCTCTGGGTCTTTTGTTATTACCTGACCGAAGGTAATATACCTTCCACCATCTTCCGGCCAGCACTGAAGAATGGGAAACTCTAATACATTAATTTTTTCCTTCTTTATGTTCTCCCTTATTGGTCCATCCTTTACGGTGCGTGGGAGAGAGTCGTTTAACTTCTTAAGCTCCGGTAATCTTTTTAACTTGTCAAGGAAAGTATGCGGTATTTCCGGTCTCAAAAGTTTATAGAGCTTCCAGCCTATATCCTCAAGATTTTCATAACCCAATGCCAGCTTTATTCTTTTTTCAGAGCCAAGCATGTTGGTAAGCACAGGAATAGAGTAGCCAGAAACCCTCTCAAAAAGCAAAGCCTTGCCACCGCCAGGAAGCTTACAGGTTCTATCTGTGACTTCTGTTATTTCCAAAATAGGAGAAAGCTCTTCTTTTATACGTACCAGCTCTTTTTCCTTTTCAAGCCGTTTTATGAATTCTCTCAGGTCCTTGTAGGGCATGCTATGAAATTTTATTCTAACTTGCCTTGGTTGATGCTGTTCTTTTTGTCTTCAACTTGGTAGAAAGTGCCTTCTGTGTGGTAGTCCCTCTGGGTGGGCTTAGGAGGTTGAACTTTGAAAAATCAAAGCAATTGAGATGATGCTGTCATAATCCCTTACGGTGGGCTTAAAACAGTTATTGAACGAGCTGAGAGCCACCGAATTCTTTCTGTTGCCATCCCTCACAGTGGGCTTAAAACCTGCGTGGAGTTCTCTCCGCTTAGCAAGATACTTCAAGTCACCATCCCTCACAGTGGGCTTAAAACCCAACCCCACCACCCAAAAAAATAATAAGCAATGACAAGGATTTTGTCAAGGTGGTACCCCTCTCAAATGAAGGTTGTTTGCCAAAAGTCCGAGGTCATGCAAACTTGAGTGAGTTATTATTAAATTTAAATCCTTGTCTTTCAAGGTTTTAAACCTTACGCCATAAAACCATAAAACCGTAAAACCATCTTTATGGCTGCATGGTCATACGGTCATATGGCAACACAAAAACCAGATATTACAACCTTCAGAAAAAGGCAAAATGTCAGAATACCCCCTTCAAATTTCAAGCCCACCCAAAAGGAAGCCCAACCTATTCAGTTTTCAAGATGACGAGGGCTTCAAGACTCTCAAAACCTGCCATAATGTTATAAACCATAACCGGCACCAAGTCAAGCAAAAAGGCATTAAAATATACCACATGAGGAATTTATTTCTGATATTTATACTTCTTCTAATTGCCTGCACCAAGAAGGAAGAGGCAAAGGCTCAAAAGCCAGTTCCTGAAGGAAGAGTGCCTTGTGAAGTAGTGAGGGTTGTAGATGGGGATACCTTTCACTGCCTTTTGGAGGGTAAGGAAGAAGTAAAGGTGAGGCTCATTGGTGTGGATACGCCAGAAAGTTCGGAAAATCAAAAAGCTGTAAGAGATGCTCAGAGGAGCGGAAGGGATGTAAGAGAAATAGTTCGTATGGGTAAAAAGTCAGCGGAATTTACAAAAAGCCTCCTACCAAAGGGTTCTACCGTATATTTAGAGTTTGACGTACAAAAAACAGACAAATATGGAAGGCTTTTAGCCTATGTGTGGCTTTCCGATGGTCGCATGCTAAACGAACTGCTTGTGCGCGAAGGGTATGCTCAAGTCTATACTATTCCTCCCAACGTCAAATATCAGGAAAGATTTCTTGAAGCTCAAAGGAAGGCAAGGGAAGAGGGAAAAGGACTTTGGGGAGAGGGTGGTTTTTAATCTTTCTTTGAAAAGACGTAGTAGGCAAGAGGTAGCACAAGAAGAGTAAGAAGGGTAGAGGTAGCTATTCCTCCTATTACCACCACTGCAAGTGGTTTTTGTACCTCTGAACCTATACCTTTACTCAATAGCATTGGAACGAGCCCAAGGGAAGAAGCGGTGGCGGTAATCAGTATAGGTCTTAGCCTTTTAGAACATGCTTCGAAGATAGCCTTTTGTAGCTGTAGACCATCTTCAAGAAGGTTTCTTATGTAAGAGACGAGTACTACACCGTTCAAAGTGGCTATACCAAAGACAGCAATAAAGCCTACTGCGGACGGCACGGAAAGGTTATAGCCAGAAATATACAGAGAAAGAACACCACCTACAGTGGCAAAGGGTACATTGAGCATAACAAGTAGAGCATCCTTTAGCGAGCGGTAGTTAAGGTATAGCAGGATAAATATTAAACCTATGGCTAAAGGCACCGCTATCATAAGTTTTTTCATAGCTCTTTGTTGGTTTTCGAACTGACCGCCGAAGCTAATATAGTAGCCTTCTGGAAGTTTTACTTCCCTTTCTATCTTCCTTTTTACTTCTTCCACAAAACTACCAAGGTCTCTCCCCGAGAGGTTGCTCTGTACAAGAGCATATCTCATGCCGTTTTCTCTTCTTATCTTGTTAAAGCCTTCAGCTACCACAAGGTCCGCCACATCGGAAAGCGTAAGAGAAGAGCCTTCAGAAATATAAAGGGGCATGCTTTTAAGCTTTTCTATGTCTCTTTGAGAGGCTTCCAACACTATTGGAAACAGAAGCTCACCTTTTTGAAGCTGTGCTACTTCTCTACCGCCCATGTAGGTAGATATAAGCTCTAAAAGTTGTGAAGTATCTATATGATACTTTTCCAAAACTTCCTTTTTGGGTATTATTCTGAGCTGGAGTTTGCCACTTTGAGCCTCTGTTTCCACATCAACCGCACCTTTTGTGCTTGCCACTATCTTTTCTACATGCTGAGCTATTTCATTTATTTTTCCTAAGTCATCTCCAAATATTTTTACTGCTAATGTAGCCTTTACTCCAGAAAGTAGTTCATCTATTCTCATCTGTATAGGCTGTGTGAAGCTAAATTCTACACCAGGAACTTTTTCTAATTCTTCTCTTAGCTTTTCTTCAAACTCTTGCCTGCTTTTGAAACTTTTCCACTCTTCCGCAGGTTTTAGGATTATAAAGGTTTCTATATAGCTCACATCTTCTGGCTCACCCACTTCAGCCCGTCCTATGTTAGAAAAAGTCCTTATTACTTCAGGATACTTTAGAGCGGTTTCTTCTACAATTTGAGCTACCCTTTTTGCCTCTTCTAAAGATACATTTGGGTCAAGGAAAGACTTAACAATCACAGCACCTTCTTCTAAAGGTGGTGCAAACTCTTTTCCAATTCTTGTAAGAAGAAACAGGGAGAAGACAAAGGAAAGAAGAGATAGACTAAGTATTACATACTTGAAAGAAAAAGCTCTTTCAAGAAGGGCAAGGTAGCTTTTTCTAAGAAGGGCAAAGATGCGAGTCTCTTCCTTTCCTTCTTTTAAAAACCAGAAAGATAAAACTGGCATAAAGACAAAAGCTACGAAAAGGGAAGAAAAAAGGGCTATTATGATGGTAAGAGCCAAGGGTTTGTAGTATTTTCCTTCTACCGATTCAAAAGTGAAGATAGGCAAGAAGACCACCGCTATGATGCTAACCGCAAAGATGAGGGGACGTGCTACTTCTTGCACAGAGTTTATAACCATGGAAAACTTACTAACGCTGAGCTTTTCGGAAAGATGTCTGTATATGTTTTCTACCACCACCACTGTCGCATCCGCAAAAAGACCTATGCCTATAGCAAGACCTCCCATCGTCATCAGATTTGCGGACATGCCAAGTTCTTTAAGAACTGTAAAGGTAATAAGCAAGGTAAGAGGTACAGAAAGAGCTACCAGAAGGGCTACTCTTACGTTCCACAGATAAAGGGCTATAGCTATAGAGACCAACAGTATGCCTTCCAGCAAAGCCTTCTCTACTGTGGATAAGGCTTTTTGAGTCAGATAGGACTGGTCATAAAGTATTTGAATTTGCACACCTTCAGGTAAAAGCTTTTGAGCTTCTCTTAAAGCTTCTTTTAACCTGCTTATAAGTTCCATCGTGTTGGTGCCTACTCTTTTTAACACTATGTTTCCCTGTACCTCTTGTCCCATCAGAGTAAAAGCACCTCTTCTGTTTGGCATTTCTCCTTCTTCTACTTTTGCCACATCTCCCAAAAGGACTACAGACTTTTCTGTCTTCTTTAGAGGGACTTTTAAAAGGTCCTGCGCGCTTGTATACCTACCAAGGGCTCTTACCACAAGGTCTCCTTCTGGAGTTTTTATAAAGCCACCACCTGCTACTCCTCCGTAGTTTTCAAGAGCCTTTATCACTTCTTGAGCGCTTATACCGTACTGAAGGAGTTTTTCTGGTTCTACCTTCACTATATAAGCCTTTTCTGGTCCCCATTCAGAGATTTCTTCCACGCCATCTACAGTTTTTATCAGAGGTCTTACTTTCCATCGCTGTAAGGTTTTCAAATCTTCAAGACTGTAGCGTCCGGTGGTATCCACAAGAGCATAAAAAAGCACATTGCCAAGCCCTGATGTGTTTGGTCCCATACGAGGAGAAAAGCCTGCAGGCAAAAGTGCTTGTGCTTCAGAAAGTTTTTGAGAGACTTGACTTCGTGCAAAGTAAATGTCTGTACCATCTTTGAAAAAGACAGATACATAAGACAAGCCGGGCAAACTTATACTTAAAACCTTTTCCACATTTTTTATGCCACCCATTACAGACTCTATTGGTTTTGTCACAAGGACTTCTGTTTCTTCCGCGGATAAACCTGGGGTTTCCGTGTATATGATTACCTGTACGGGTGTAGGCTCTGGAAAAGTATCTACAGGAAGCTTAAGAAAGCTGTAAATACCATAGATTACAGTAGCCAGCAGAAAGAGGAGCACAATAAGCCTGTTTGTAAGAATAAACCTTATCATCTCTCCGCCTGAGCCTTCAAAAAGATGGTTCCACTTACGGCTACCTCTTGACCTTCCTTTAAGCCTTCCACCAGCACAAGACCGTCCTTTTCTATTAGTGCCTTTACTGGATATACCTTAAAGCCTTCCTTATCCTTTACAAAAACCACTTCTCTCCCTTTTACCTTCTGAAGAGCCTGTGCAGGCAACCATACACCTCTGTATTTTCCAAAGGAAAAGACCGCTCTTGTTTTCAATCCAGCTTTTAGTGGAGCACGTAAAGAAAGCCTTATTACTTGCTTTCCTGTTTGTGGGTCAAGCTGGGGTGAAACCCAGTCTATCTTTGCTGAATATCTATTGCCTTCAAATTCTATAAAAACAGCCTTTACGTCTTTTACTGAAAAGGTAGGGTCTGTATAGGCATACGCCCACAGCTTTGAAGTATCTTGAAGTTTGAAGAGAGGTTTCTGAAGGTCTACAGAAGAGCCTGAAGCGACTTTTTGTTCGAGCACTATACCTTCTATAGGACTCCTTAAAAGTAGGTTGTTGCCTCTTACTTCACCGAAAGAGGAGAGGTTTTTCAGAAGGGCTGAGTATTCAGACTTTGCCTTTTCATATTCTACCTTTGCAGAGAAATAGCGGGCGTAAGGTATTACTTCTTCCTTATAAAGAAGTTCTTCTCTTTTAAGGTTTTCTTCCGCGGTCTTGAGCTTCACTTGAGCCATCCTTATTTGAGCGTTAAGCTCCGCAAGACGTGGAGAAAAAACCTCTGCTAAAAGCTGACCTCTCTTGACGAAACTTCCTTCTTTTACGTAGAGCTTTTTTACAATACCTTCAAGAGGAGAATAAACTTCATAAGTAGCGCTTTTATCCCACTCAAGCACAGCAGGAAAGGAGACTTCCTTAGCTTCCTCTGTGAGCTTTACTTTTTGAACCCTTATGCCAAGTGTTTCCATGGTTTTTGTATCTACTTTTATCACCTGAGCCTGAAGAAGAAGGGGAATAAAAAGCAGTAGGAATATCATGGCAAGCCTCCAAGCTCTACATACTTAGCCTTCTCTTCGTGAGCCATAAGTAGAAGTTCAAGCCGTTTTTTTAAAAGTTCCTGATAGCTCTGTCTTGTAAGATATAGCTCTGGCAGAGTGATAACGCGCAGGCGATAACTTTTAAGAGCCAGCTCAAGCTCTTGTTTTGCTTCGGGAAGTAGCTCCGTGTCTATCTTATCCAGCTGTTTTTTTATCTCTTCAAGTTTTAATTTAATAGCTTTGACTTCATACTCAAGCCTTCTTAGGTAGTTTTCCTTTTCCGCCATAAGTACTTCCCTTTTTGAAAGAAGGTTCAAAACTTCCGCCTGTCTTTTATAAAAGAAGGGAAGAGTTGAGCTTATACCTACCCTTAAGCCATATTCTCTATCCGCTACTTTTTCAGCTACAAGACTGACAGACATCTGAGGCATAGAAAGAGCCTTCTCTATCTGAAGCTCCTTCCCTATAGCCTTATTGATTTCTTCATAATAGGACAAAAGGGGTGTTTCCATTAGTTCCTTAAGATGTGGTATCTGACAACTTCCTTCCACATCCTTTATGTCCTTTCCTACAAGGCTTGAAAGTTCTTTAAGACTTGCCTCATACTCCGCCTTTGCAAGTTCAAAAGAAGATACTGCCATCTGATATTCCCTTTTAGCTTTCAAGAATTCAAGCTTAGAAGCTTCGCCTAAGCGGTAGCTCCTTTCCACAAAGTTAAAAAGTTCCTTTTGAAAATTCAGTGCCTCTTTGCTGAGCTCAAGGAGTTCTTTCTTGTATAAAGCCCTGTAAAAAAGCCTATATATCTCAGCCATTAACTGCCTTTTTTGTGCTTCAAAGCGGTATTTGAAAGCCTTTTCTTCTACTCTGTATAAGCTATCTGCCTTTTTTAAAATTCCATACAAAGGCAAAGGTTGGTTATAGCCTATGTGATATAGAGGGCTTTTCGTGTAGCTTTCCTTCGAGGTGCTAAAGTTTCCAAACTCTACAGAAAGCTCAGGGTTTAGGTTTGAACGGTAAGAAAGCCTTTTACCTTCTATAAGAAGCCTTTCCGCCTGCAAGGCTTTCAAAGTAGGACTATTTTCAACTGCAAAAGATAAAACTTCCTCAAGGGTTTCCGAAAAGCCAAAACTAAAAAGAAAAAGAAGACAACAGACTACCTTTCTTCCAGCCATGGTCTTATCATGTGGTCATAGACTATAGTACCTCCTAAGGAACCTTGTAAGAAGAGAGCCAACACACCAAGTAAAAGACCTACTGTATATATATCCCTTGCTTTGCTGAATTTTTTAAAGGAGAGTCTAAGTCCCGCCAGAATTATAAAGTATAAGGCTAAGAAAAGACCAAGTCCTTCATGGAGAGGAAAAACCTGTATATGATGTAGCTTGTCCTCTATTGGATTATGAGCCAGCACACCACTTATGAAAGACAACACCACAGAAAAGCTTGCAAGCAGGCTAAAAAGAAGATGAAGTCCATCAGGCTCACGTTTTGAATATCTGTAATAAAGGTCCAACACAAGAAGAGAAAAAGGCAGAGCTATACCAAAATGTACTAAAGGTGGATGAAGTTTAAGAAGTTCCATGCTTTAAATTCTAACATGGAAACCTTAATGAAAGATTAACAGAAAAGTAACCTTGTAAAGTTCTCCTTCTTTAACTTCTTTGCTTTCAAGCCTCCAATTCATAAGGTTACATAACCTCTTTGCCACATAAAGACCCACGCCACCCTTTCCACCCTGCAGAGGTTTTTCAGAAGGATTTTCTACATAAAGAACTCCCCCCTTCAAAGATACATAAACTTCTCCTGTGCCATGCCTGAAGGCATTATCTATTAGTACTTCAAAAAGCTCTCGTGCTACCTGAGGGTCGCAGTCCGCAAAGGTATCTTCCAGCTCCAACTTTAGCTTTTCCTTAGGATACAGCTTGAGGACTTCCAGAAGAACACTCTTTATATTGCAAGGCTGTAGTTCCAGTTTTCTTTGACCTGCCTGCACTTTTGCAAGGCTCAAAAAAAGCTCAGCCTTTTTACTGAGATGGAGAAGCTCCTCTTGTAGCTCTTCAACCAATTCAGGTTTTGTAAAGGCTTTTAGCTTTTCCAGTTTCAACATAAGTCTTGTGAGCGGTGTTTTTACCGAATGGCTTAAAGATAGAAGGAGCTCTGATTGTTCTCTGTAAAGCTCTCTTAACTCTTCTACTTTTTGCTTTAAAGCTTGAGCTATTGGTTTTATCTCCTTATAAAGTTCTATTTCCCCACCTTCTAACGCTTGATTTACTGCACTTTCGAAGGAAGAGGAAACCTTTCTTGTGTAAATTAGAGCAAAGACAAAAAGTACAAAGCTTTGAAGGAGCCAGTAGCTGACAAGCACATATCTGAGAAGCACTAACAGTTCAAGCTCTTGAGATATATCTATGCCATACTGAAGATATAAATTGTGAGAAGTCTTTAGAGTAATAATCCTGTAGGTTTTACCTTCCTTAGTATAATTCACAATGCCTTCCTTTTGCTTAAAAGGCGGTATAAGTTCTAAATTGTTTGTTTCCAGAATAAGCCCTTGAGGGTTCCTAAGCACGAAAAGGTGTGGCTCTAAACCTTCCTTTTCTTCCAGATAGTATTTTTCAAACTTCGTAGCATCTTCAGAAAGATGTTTATCTACAGCAAGATAAAGAAGCTTTTCTGTAGTGAAATATATAAACAAAAAGAAAAGACCAGAAAGGAGAGTCAAAAGGAAGGTAAAAAGGAGAAGTTCTCTTTTTAAAGAATTCATCCTACCCTGTAGCCCAGCCCTTTCTGAGACCTTATTATGTCTTTACCGAGCTTTTTCCTTAGCCTGCTTATGAGCACCTCCACCACATTGCCGGAAGCTTCCAAGCTCTGAAGAGCCTTTTCTAAAAGTTCTTCTCTTGATACAAATCTACCTCTATTTAAGAAAAGATACCTAAGAAGCCTTAGCTCTCCCGCGGTAAGCTCTACAGGTTTGCCTTCACAGAACACTTTTGAACTTTCCAAATCCAACAGGACACCATCTACTTCTATTTTGGAGCTTTCAAGCCCTTTATACCTTCGCAAAACTGCGTATATCCTTGCCAGAAGCTCCTTAAAGTGAAAAGGTTTTGTAATATAGTCATCCGCTCCAAGACTTAGGCAATCTACTTTTCTGTCCGTATCATCGACCACTGTGAGCATAATGACAGGTGTCTTTATACCTTCCTGCCTTATCCTCTTTAACACCTCCAGCCCCGTCAAAGATGGAAGAAAATAGTCAATAAGAATAAGCTCATATTCCTCTGTCAGAGCCTTATCAAGCCCCCTTTTTCCATCAAGAGCAAGGCTTACAACAAAGCCTTCTTCTTCCAAAAGTTCCTTAAGCGTCCTTGCAAGCTCTTTATCGTCCTCTATTAGAAGAAGCTTCATTCTACAGCTTTTTTCATCAGTTGCCACTTTAAGTTATAAAGCTCTTTTTTCATCTGTTCTTTTACAGCCTTTTTACATTCCCTT
Source organism: Aquificota bacterium (assembly GCA_030549905.1). Lineage (GTDB taxonomy): Bacteria > Aquificota > Aquificia > Aquificales > Aquificaceae > Pampinifervens. Next base: position 68,407 of record JAUQQK010000009.1, read on the forward strand.
GCTTGTTGGAAACTGTCAGCTCTTTCCACACAATCTTTCTCTTTTGTTAAATACCTTTGCTTAAGGTCAATAATTTCCGACTCTACTCTTTTGCATTCCGCCCAGTTGCTCTCACACCAAAAACGCACCTTTTCCTTATCCTGTTGAGAAAAAGCCAAAAAAGGCAGAAGAAGAATCAACCACCACATTCATCTTCCTTTTCTATCTTTACCGCATTCAATGTGGTGTTTGTTGAAGGGTCGCTTGATGTCTTAACTTCTACGCACATGTTGGTCTGTATGTAGCTCATGCAAGCAGTTCCTTGCAATTCTTGATTGTTGAACTCACACTTTGTATTCTGATTTACGCTTACTGTATAAGTATTTCCACGCCAGCTTATAGTAAAGCTGTTATTTTGCGTATTTACAGATTGGACAGTTCCGTACAGCTTGTAGTAGGAGTATTGAGAAAGTTCTGAAGGTGTTAGAGGTTTCATCTTCACTTCATAAACTTCCCACGGGTTTTTGCTCGTATTTACTTCAAACTCCTTTAGGACAAAATCTACAACCATCTTACCCATAGCAAAAGGTTGCACTATACCGTTGAAACGTATATAACACTGATTCTGCGTAGGACACTGCACTGTATTAGGTTTGTTTGGCTTTTCTTCCATAGGTGCAAAGACAGCCTGATGGTTTTGTCCCTGCGGGTCTGTTATAGTTAGGTTTTTGTCAAGTACTACTTCAAGCCTGTTGTAGGTACCTTGAGGCACGTTTGTAGTGTTTATGTAATGAAGTACTCCGTTTAGTTTGGCAAGGTCTATGCTAAGCCCTTGCGGGTTTGAATAAAGCTTGACCTTTTGCTGACATTGATTATCTGAACAAAGATTTACCTCATAGACCTTTACCACCACCGAACTGTATCCAGACATATCGTCAGTAAAATAAAGGCTCAAGGGCTGTGAGGAAGTGGTAGTACCACCTCCACCACCTCCTCCACAAGCGGAAAGAAGTACAAGACTTGCAAATAACAAACCTTTTTTCCTCATCGCCTCACCTCCATTAGCTTTTAATTACATTTTATCATACATACCCTTCCTGTATTTTTGCATCAGCTCCCACATCTCCTTTTGTCTCTGCACCTTGAGGTTTGCCATACATTCCTTCATATTCCAGTAATCCTTTGCCTTTTCTACACATTCTCTTTCCTTCTGGAGGTATTTTTCTCTAATTTTCAGCATTTCCAGTTTAAACTGCTGGCAGGTTTGCCAGTTTGAAATACACATCTGCTCGTGGTGAAACCTTTCGTGTTCGTGCGGGTCTGAAAAGCCCAAGCTTGCAAGAGCAAACAGTCCAGCCACAATCCACTTTTTCATGATGCCCCCTCCTTAAGTATTAAAGGTAGCACAGGAAGATGAATGAAAGATTAACTTTTAGCAAGTTTTACAAGACCTCTTACTATGTCCTCACTGAAGACTTTGAAAGTAGAATGCATCTGTATAAGCCTTTCGAGCAATAAGGTGTTAAGCCTTAGCTCCTTACCTTCCACTTTGAAAAGGTCAAACCTTTCTGCAAAGGTATCTATCTGGTCGTAGTAGCCCGGATTTTTATAAAGGTAAAACACTTCAGGGAAGTATCTGGAAAGGGTTAATATAACCTTTTCAACATCAACAGGTTTATGGTTTATATGCAGGTCAATAAACCCCTTTTCTTCTTTTAAAGCCACCCTGTTGCCTTTCTCCTCAAGAAGCATTAAAGAAGCCATTATGATGGCTATGAGCGTGGTAAGGTCAATCTCTTGGAAATTATCTCCAAGTAGGTCCTTCTTGCCTGAAAAGCTTAGCTTGCCTTCTTTGTCAAAAAAGTATATATGGTTAAGCCCCTCTGTAAAGCTCTCGTAATGGGCATCTTCCACATGGGCGTATCTCTTCCCCGTCTTACCAAAGACGCTAAAGCTCTTATCTGAAAGCAGGAAGGTGTTGTAAGCTCCGTGTTCAACCTTTACATACTCACCCTCATAGGCTCCGTTTGAAAGCACTTCCAGTTCCTCGGTAAAATAAACAATTTCTCCCCTTTTTACAGCTACACATCCTTCGTAATCAGAAAGCACCTTTATACCTTCAGCAAAAGCCTTCTGATATAGCATCTCGCCTTCCTTAGTGAGCTTATACAGGAAATTGCCGGCTATTACAAAAAGATGGTCTCCCAAAAGGTCTATAGATTTCACGGGTTTGTCAAGAAGGTCTGAGATGGAAAGCCTTTTTATCTCAGCCTCCACACACCTCTCCGCAGGAACCCTGTAAATACCTTCAGGGGTGGCAAAATAAACCTCCCTAAGATTGCTCGTAATATCTATTATCTCGGCTCCTGCATCAATTTCTACCTTGCTACCATTCCTTCTATCAACTCTGAAGAGCTTAGAGCCCCCTGCACCCACAAGATAAAACCTTGTGTTTACAAGCTTTTTTGGTGTATCTGAAAGCTTTTCTGACTGCCATACCACAACAGCTTCAGCCCTTTCAAGAAGGTCTTTTTTTGAAAAGCCTTCAATCCTGTAATTTCTTGCCACATAAACCCTATCGCCGTCGCAGTATAACTCCATAGTATTCACCTCCTACTCTTAGATTATAAACCTTATAACAAATCAGACCTGTCAGGAGAAAACTTCTTATATTAAAATATTGACCCATTTACCCTTTTGAGAGGTGGAAAGATGGAGCTTTTAGAGTATGACTCCTGCGGTGTAGGCTTCGTATGCCATATAAAAGGAGAGAAGAGCCACCAGATAGTCAGGTGGGGCATAGAGGCGGTTAAGAACCTCACACACCGTGGTGCTGTAGGTGGCGATGGAAAAACGGGAGACGGTGCGGGCGTGCTGATAGAAATTCCGAGAAAGTTCTTTGCCGAGTATATACAGGAGGAGATGCTTGACATATCGGATATATCAAACCTTGCGGTGGGTGCAGTCTTCCTTTATGAAGAGGTAAGACCTCAGATTGAGGAACACATAAGAAGGTCCCCCTTTTCCTTGGTGGGCTGGAGGGAGGTGCCGGTAGACAAATCCGCCGTGGGTGAGTCCGCTCTAAGGGTTATGCCCAAGATATTCCATCTTCTTCTTGATGCGGGTAAGGTGGAGGAGGAAAGAAGAGAGTTAGAGCTTTACCTGCTCAGAAGACGGATAGAAACGGACAGGAAGATAAAGGATAAGGTATATTTTGCCTCTTTATCTTCAAGGACCCTCGTCTATAAGGGCATGCTTGTGGCTCCACAACTTGACATTTTCTATCCAGACCTGAGAAGGGAATGCATAGAGTCCTCCTTCTGCCTCTTTCATCAGCGGTATTCTACAAACACCTTCCCCAACTGGAAATTAGCTCAGCCCTTCAGATATTTAGCTCACAATGGAGAGATAAATACCATACTCGGAAACAGGAACTGGATGCTTGCCCTTCAGAACGAGCTGGAACATGAGCTTTTTGGAGAAAACATAAAGCTCATAAAACCTTTAGTCTCTTACGAGGAGAGCGATTCGGCTTCTTTAGACAGGGTTTTTGAGCTTCTGGTACTTGTGGGCTACAGCCCTGAGCATGCCATAAACATGCTCATACCGCCCGCCTGGGAGGGTGTGCCCTGGCTTTCAAAGGAGGTGAAGGAGTTTTTTGAATACCAGTCGCTTCTCATGAAGCCCTGGGATGGTCCTGCCAGCATAGCCTTCACGGATGGTTTAAAGATAGGAGCCCACCTTGACAGGAACGGTCTCAGACCTGCCAGGTACGTGCTGACAGAGGATGGCATTCTGGTACTTGGCTCTGAGGTGGGCATGGTGGATTTGGGTGAAAGGAGGATAATAGAAAAGGGAAGGCTTGGACCCGGAGACACGCTCCTTGTAGAGCTAAAAGAGGGCAGGATAAAGAAGACAGAGGAGATACTCAAAGAGCTTTCAGGCAGGAAGCCTTACGGAGAGTGGCTTGACAGGCATTTGGTGAGGCTTACAAACATAATAAAAGACTATACGATTCCTGAGCCTCCCGAGGACCCGGACAGGATAAGAAAACTCATAGCCTTTGGCTACACGCAGGAGGAGATAAAGCATGTGCTTGCCCCCATGGCAGAGGAAGGCAAAGAAATTACCTTCTCCATGGGCGATGACACACCCATACCTCCCCTCTCCGAAAAGCCTGTTTTGCTTTTTAGATATTTCAAGCAACGTTTTGCTCAGGTAACAAACCCGCCCATAGACCCCATAAGAGAAAAGGCGGTTATGTCCCTGAGGATGAACCTCGGGCATAAAAGGAATTTTCTAAAAGAAGAGGAAGAGCATGCCAGAAGGCTTCAGATAGACAGCCCCATACTGCTTCCCTACCAGTTTCAAGCCCTCATGGAACAGCCCCACTTTAAGGTAGCCTGGGTGCCCATGACCTATCCAAAGGAAAGAAGCTACTGCGTGGTGGAGCTTCAGGACCTGGCGGGTGAAAGGAGGATAACGGATATCCTGTACGATGCCATGTATGAGGGCATTACCATATGCGACCTGAGGCTTGGTGTGGAGATAGTCTGCAGGCGGGTGGAGGAGGCTATCAAAGAGGGTGCCCAGATTATAGTTCTGTCCGACAGGAACATATCTAAATACAGGCTTGCGGTGCCAAGCCTTCTGGCTGTCTCCGCCGTCTTTAAGTGGCTTTCAGAAAGGGGGCTTTCCACAAAGGTTTCCATAGTTGTAGAAACTGGCGAGGCAAGGGATACCCACCACATGGCATGCCTTATAGGTTATGGAGCCTCCGCCGTTTATCCATACCTCATGTATGAGCTTATATACGAGCTTTGCCAAAAGGGTGAGATAAAGGTTTCTTACGAGCAGGCGGTTTTTAACTATAAGAAGGCTTTGGAAGATGGTCTTTTGAAAATCATGTCCAAGATGGGCATATCAACGTTAAGCTCCTATCAGGGTGCAAGAATATTTGACACAGTGTGTTTAAATAAGGACTTTGTTGAAGAATACTTTCCCGGCACGCCGGCCACCCTTGAGTCTGACGGCATTTTTGAAATTCAGGAGAGCCTTCTTGCAAGGCACGATGCGGGCTTTGAAAGTCAGAAGCCAGAGCTGGATTATGGCGGTGATATGAAGTTCCGCAAGGGTGGTCAGTGGCATGCATGGTCTCCTTTTGTGGTCAGGGCTCTGCACAGGTTCTTGGAAACAAAAGACTATCAGGACTATAAGGAGTTTTCTAAGATTGCCAACGAGGAGCATCCGACCTTCATAAGGCATCTTCTGGATTACAAAAAAGCGGAAGAGCCCGTGCCCCTTGAGGAAGTGGAGCCTGTTGAGAACATTCTCAAGAGGTTCGTCACGGGTGGTATGTCTCTGGGAGCCTTGTCTCCAGAAGCCCATGAGGTTATCGCAGAAGCCTGCAACAGGCTTGGTATGAAGAGCAACTCGGGAGAAGGTGGAGAAGATCCGGCAAGATACTGGACCATAAAGAACTCTGCCATAAAGCAGGTGGCTTCCGGAAGGTTTGGTGTCACACCCACCTATTTGGCTTCCGCTCAGGACCTTGAGATAAAGATAGCTCAGGGTGCAAAGCCCGGAGAGGGGGGACAGCTCCCCGGGAAGAAGGTAAACGAGTATATAGCAAGGCTAAGACACGCACAGCCTGGAGTAACCTTGATATCCCCACCTCCCCATCACGACATATACTCCATAGAAGACCTTGCCCAGCTGATAAACGACCTCAAGGAAGCCAACCCAAAGGCAAAGGTCTGCGTAAAGCTTGTGGCGGAGACGGGCGTAGGAACGGTTGCGGCGGGCGTGGCAAAGGCTTATGCGGACATAGTGCAGATAAGCGGCGCAGAGGGTGGAACGGGTGCAAGCCCCTACTCCTCCATAAAGAACGCAGGCAACTACTGGGAGATAGGGCTTTCTGAAACCCAAAAGGTGCTTATGGAAAACAACCTGAGGGATAAGGTAAGGCTGAGAGTTGATGGCGGCATGAGAACGGGAAGGGATGTTATCATCGCAGCGCTTCTTGGCGCGGAGGAGTTTGGCTTTGGCACCGCAGCCATGATAGCTGAAGGTTGTGTGATGGCAAGGCTTTGCCACACGAACCAGTGTCCCACGGGCGTAGCCACCCAGGACCCCAAGTACAGGGAAAAGTTTAAGGGAAGGGTGGAGAATGTGATGGCTTACTTCAGGGCCGTTGCTCAGGAGGTCAGGGAGATACTTTCACAGATGGGCTTTAGAAGCCTTGATGAGATAATAGGCAGGCGGGACCTTCTTGAGTTTAGAAGCTTTGACTACCTTCCTGGTTCCAAAAGGGTAAAGCTGGAGGAGTTCCTCAGGGAAGGCTATCCCGAGGGCAAACCCCTGAGATGCCTCGTGGAAAGGAACGACAACCCAAGAAGGAGCCAGCTGGCAGAGTTGCTTGAAAGGGAAGTCCTGCCATATATAGAAAGAGGTGAGAAATTTTATGGTGAGTATGAAATAAGAAACGTGGACAGGTCAGTGCCTACAAGGCTTGCCTACCATATAGCGGTAAGATACAGAGATGAAGGCTTGCCAGAAGATACCATAAACCTTGTTTTTAAAGGCACTGCAGGTCAGAGCTTTGGAGCCTTCAACCACAGGGGCATGAGCCTGACCCTTATCGGTGATGCCAACGACTATGTGGGTAAGGGTATGTATGGCGGAAGGATTGTGCTTAAAGCCACCCACGTGGAGGACACGCAGAACCATGTAATAATGGGCAACACATGTCTATATGGAGCTACGGGTGGAGAGCTTTATGCAAACGGCAGGGCTGGAGAGCGGTTTGCGGTCAGAAACAGTGGAGCCATAGCGGTGGTGGAGGGTGCGGGTATGCACTGCTGTGAGTACATGACGGGTGGTGTAGTGGTGGTGCTTGGAAAGGTTGGGGTCAATTTTGGCGCAGGCATGACAGGAGGCTATGCCTATGTGCTGGATGAGGACATAGACAGGAAGATAAACGCAGGTTATGTATTAACAAGACCTCTCAGAGAGCAAGAAAAGGAAGAACTCAGAAGGCTCGTGGAAAGACACCATCGCTTTACAGAAAGCCCATGGGCAAAGTATATACTGGAAAACTGGGAGGAGTATGTGGAGAAGTTCCGAAAAGTGATACCCTTAGAAGCCTGCAAGAGAGACGAGTTTGGCGTTTCCGACGAGTGCGAGGTTGAAGTTAAAAAGTAGCCTGTTTGCTTTTGCCCTCTTCGACGCTGGCGAGACCATACTGGGGGCTTTGCTCTTCTCTACCCTCTATCCGCTTTATATAACCCGGCAGATAGATGTACGCACCTATTCCTTTTTCTATGGTTTTGCCTTTCTTATATCCTTTATAATAGCCCTACAACTTGGCAAACTTGCTGACACAAGGGGACTAAGAAAGCCCCTTTTTACCCTCTTTAGCCTTTCTGTATCTGGTATGGGTCTTATGCTCTTCCTGACTTACTCCTACCCAGTTTTTAACTTCCTCTTATACCTTCTTTTAGCCCTCTTTCATCAGCAGGCTCTTGTCTTTTATAACTCTCTGCTCATGTCTTTTAGTTCAAAGGGTTTTGCCTCGGGCCTGGGTGTGGCGATGGGTTATGTGGCTTCCGCTCTGGCTCTGCTCTTCCTTGCACCCCACCTGAGCCTGCCGGCTGCCTTTCTCTGGGTTTCCCTTCTTTTCTTACTTCTGAGCCTTCCATCCCTTTTTGCACTTCAAGAGCCAGAAGAAAGGCAAAAGGTTGAACTTACGAAGCTTTTAAAAAACAGACAGTTTTTGCTTCTTATAGCCTCGGTCCTGCTTCTTATGGAGCTTGCCCATACCCTGATAGCCATGATGGGAGTATATCTCAGGGAAGTCTTTGGACTAAAGGATATGGAAATATACAGGGTAATTGGTATTTCCGCCTTTGGCGGTGTACTGGGCGGTCTCCTTTTCGGAAGGCTAACAGATAAGGTATCCGCCAGCAAGCTTTTTCCTCTTGGCTTTTTCCTCTGGAGCTTTTTCCTCCTTTCTCTTTTCTTTTCAAAGAAGGAATTCCTCCTTCCACTTGGCTTTTTTGCGGGCATTTCCCTTTCTCACCTCTGGACCACCTCAAGGGTTCTGTTGCTTGAAAGGTTTTCAGAGGAAGGCATTGCAGTGCTTTTTTCTTTTTATTCTCTAAGCGAACGGATAGCCTCAAGCCTTGGGTTAATAAGTTGGTCCTTTTTCTTGCTTTTGACGGGCAAAGACTATAGGCTCTCTGCCCTGCTGATGCTGGTTTTTCCTGTGGCTGGTGCGGTGCTTTACTGGACAGTAAAGAAAAGGCTTTAACATGGAAAAACCACAAGCCCATGACCTTTTTACAAAAGCAGTCCTAAAAGACGAGGAAAACCTAAAAGCCTTCCTCTCTGAATTTTTACCCAAAAACCTCACAAAACACCTCAACCTCTCAAAGCTAA
>JAUQQK010000010.1 GCA_030549905.1 Aquificota bacterium
CCAGCCCTCGCCGCCTCTATGGCTGCGTTCAGAGCTAAAAGGTTTGTCTGCTCCGATATACCCTCTATTATCTTTGTTATCTCCTCTATGTATCTTGATTTTTCCCGCAGAGCGTCCGTAAGCTTCTTCATGTTTGAGATGTCTTCTGCTTCCTTTTTAAGCATGTCAAACATCTGGTTTGTCAGTTCAAGCCCGTTTATGAGGGTTCTGTATATGTCTTCCAGTTCGTGTAAAGTTGAGGAAAAGCTTCTTTCTATATCCTCCACATTTTTCTTATATTCCTGAACTTCCCTCAAGACCTCAAGAACTTTTTCTGGCTGTTCCTTGCCCTCCTCTACCTTTTTCCTAATGTATACACCCTCCGCCACCTTTATATCCTGCCCTTCACCCTCCTTGGAGAAAAGCACCTGCCCCTCCAGCTCAATACGAACCCCCTCCTCAACCGCTTCAAGGGCTTTTTTGAACAGCTCATTAACCCTCAGAACCCTGTCAAGCTCCCTCTGTAATCTCTCCACCTCTCTTCTTATGCTTTCCTCCTCTCTTTTTCTTCCAAACATTTTAGCCTCCCTTCAAGGCAGTCCATACCTTTTCTATCTTTTCCTTAAGTGTTTCTGGCGTAAAGGGTTTTACCACATAGTTGTTGGCACCTGCCTGTATTGCCGCAAGCACGTTTTCCTTTTTTGCCTCCGCTGTTACCATAATCACCGGTATATGCTTTAGCTTTTCGTCCGCCCTTATCTGCTTTAAAGTTTCATAGCCGTCCATTTCTGGCATATTCCAGTCTAAAAGCACGAAGTCAAAATTGCCAGCCCTTAGCTTTGCAAGGGCTTCCTTCCCATTTTCCGCTTCTTCTATGTTTGTGTAGCCCAGCTGGTTTAGTATGGTTCTTACTATTTTTCTCATGGTGCTCATATCGTCCACTATGAGGAACCTTGTCTCCTTCGGCGGCATGCTTCACCTCCTAAAGCCCGAGCTCTTCAAGTAGTTTATCCACGTCTTCCTGAAATATTCTATCACCCGTTAGCATCTCCGTTGCCTTGCCCACTATCTTTTCCTTCTGTTCATCAGAGAGGCTGGACACTTCAACGGAGGAGATAATTATCTTGAGTATGGTTTTTTTCAGTTCTTCGAGCACCTCAATGACCTTCTTTATCTGCTGGCTTGCAAGGTCCTGAAAGGACATAAGAGTTACAACCTGCAGTATGAGGTTTGATAACCTCTGAGACCTTTCCTTCATGCCTTCAAGCTTCTGCCTTATACTGCCTATAGGATTAAGGCTCAGAAGGAAGTCTATGTCCTTTTGAAACTCTTGGAGCTCACTCATTAAGTCGTTCAAAATGCCCATTATCTGGTGCACGCTCTGCTCGGTGAATTTTATAACATCCTCAAGGCTACCGCTCGCCATGGGGAGGGCGGAGGAGGTCTCCTCAAGAGGCTTTACCACCTCGTCCAGTTTGGTCTCAAGGTTCTTTACCTCCTCAAGTAGCTCCTTTACAAGCTGTTTTACATCTTCCATTGCCATGCTTGCCTCCTATTTATCATAGAACCTTTTTTATCCTTTCTTCCCTTGTGGCTATTTCTATAACCCTGACGCCAAACCTGTCCTCCACGATAACTATTTCACCCTTTGCTATCAATTTTCCGTTCACCTTTATATCCACCGGCTCTTCCACGTTCTGCTCAAGCTCCACCACAGAACCGGGAGCGAGATGCAGGAGCTCTCCAAGTGTCATCACCGTTGAGCCCACTACCACCTCCACCTGCAGGGGTATATCTAAAAACCTTTTAAGCTTTTCCGACAGCTCGGGCGCTTCCTCCACCCCGGACTCTTCCACAGCCTGCTCTTCAGCCTTTGAGGCGGACTCCTGTTCTTTGAGAGCTTCCGCCCACATATCCATTATGTTTTCCTGCTTTTGCTCCTCCATCTTAATCCTCCTTTTTTAAGACACGATGCATCTTTACCGCCTTCTTACTTCCCACCTGACCGAGGAAGGCTTCAAACTTGGGTATGCCTTCCACACGAACCTCTACAGGTTCTCTGAGGGGCTTTTCAAGGCTTATCACGTCGCCAGCTTTTAGTTCAAGCAGTTCTTTGAAGCTTATGCTTGTCCTTCCGAGCACCACCTCAAGATTTATCGGCACTTTCTGAAGCTGTTTGAGTAGATTCTGTTCTACATCCCTTGTCTTTGCCTCCGTGGTGCCCTTGAGTATCTCCCTGTAGGGTGCTATGGCATGCTCTGGTATGGCAAGCTGTATAATTCCCTCACTTCCCTCTATAACCACTACAAGCCTGAATAGTATGAACTTTTCCCTTGAACGGGCTATGGTTAAAAGAGCTGGATTTGTTTCTATACCTACTGGGTTTATCTTTACTTCCAATACTGTGTTCCATGCTATTTCCAGTTCTTGATAGCAGGCGTTTAGAAGCCTCTGTATTAGCTTCAATTCTATTCTTGTGAAATCCTTTCCTTCAATCCTGTAGGGTTTTGCTCCACCTCCAAAGACGGTACTAACCACTATGTATATGAGCTTAGGGTCTATAGTTATAAGGCATGTGCCCCGCAAGGGCTCTATGTTGAAAAGACCGATGGCAGAGGGAACAGGTAGTTTTGCGATAAGCTCCCCAAACCTTACAATGCTAACACCTTCTTTGAAAAGCGTAGGTATGGTGGCTACTATGGAGGTTAAGGCTCTCCTTAGCCCGTTTATCCACCTTTCAAATATGAGCTCAAGCCCGGGTATCCTTCCTGCGGATATGCGTTCAAAAAGGCTAAGGTCTAAGGGTCTTATCCTTTCTTCCGCAACCTCAACCTTTTTTTCCTCCTCCTTTCCAAGGGTTTGCAGTAGTAGGTTAATCTCTTCTTGGCTAAGCAGTTCGTCCGCCATGTTTATGCCTTACTTCTCAACCAACCTTTTATTATCTTGGCTACCTTTTCTGGCTCTTCCTTAGCGGTCTTAACAATAGCTTCTACCGCTTCCACCTTTTCCGCTTTCATCCTTATCTCCTCAGCACCTTCTATCACTTCAAGGGTTGGTGCCACAGCAGGAGGTATAGAAACTACCACCTCCTCCTTCTTCTTCAAGAGCCTTCTTAGAACCACAAGGGATACGCCCGTAGCCACGAGCACAAGGAAGACTAAAAGGGCAAGTCTTATATACTTTTCATAATCTGGTGCTGGCTTTTCAAAGGCGGGCTTCTGGAAGGGCAGGGTTTCCACCGTTATCACATCGCCCCTCTGGGCATCTATACCTGCGGATGCGGAAACTATCCTTTTAATCTTTTCCGTGTCTATGTTCTTTAAATTGGCGTCTACAAGAACGCCCACGCTAAGCCTCTTTACCCTAAAGGCTGAGTCAAGAGTATAAACCTCCTTTTTGCTCACTTCATAGTTGGTTATCGTCTCGCTCCTTTCCGTTATAACCTGACCACCGCCTGCCACAGCACCCGCACCCGGTGGTATGTTAGCCTGAGCTCCGGGCACGCCTGCCACACCACCGCCCGTTGTTCTTTCCTTCTTCTTCTGCTGGCTTACCACTGCGGTCATATCCGGGTCATATATCTCTTCCTTCTGCTCCCTTTTTGTAAAATCAAGCTCCGCCGAAACCTTTACCTTAACACTTCCGTAGCCTAAAGCCTCCTCTAAAGCCTTTTGAACCTCCCTCTCTAACTTCCTTTCAAACTCATACTTTACCTTCAACTCCCTTTCCCTTATGTGGCTTTCCCCCTCCTCAAGCATGGCGGTAAGCTCCCTGCCCCTGTCATCTACCACCACCACCTTCTGAGGTTTGAGCCTTGGCACGCTTGCGGAAACTAAGTTTCTTATAGCCTTTACCTGCTCCTCGGTAAGCTCATACCCGGGCTTTAGTTTTATAAAGACGCTTGCGGAAGGCTCCTCCTCCTCCCTAAGGAATATGGACTTCTGCGGCATTCCTATGTTTACCTTCACATCCTCAACTCCAGCCATCCTCATTATGGTCCTTGCCAGCTCGCCTTCCACAGCCCTCTTAAAATTCACCTGGTTTTGAAAGTCAGAAACGCCTATGCCAGTTTTGTCAAAAATCTCATAACCCACTATGCCCTTGCTTGGCACGCCCTTCGCCGCAAGCTTTAGCCTTATGTCCCTCGCTTTTTCCTCTGGCACGAGCAGGCTCCTTCCGTCCGGACCCACCTTGTAAGGCACGCCTTCCTTGTCAAGCTCCACCATGACAGCGGACATATCCTCCTGAGAAAGACCCGCATACAGCACCGTGTAGTTGGGTTTTACCGCAAAAAGAGCCACAAGGCTAATAAGGATGAGAGCTATAAGGGGTGTGGCTATGAGAGCTACCTTCTGTGTAAGGGGAAGGGCTAAGAACCTCTCCTTCAGGTTGTTAAGCGTCTCTTTTATATCCGCCATGCTACACCTGCATCCTGTTTAGTTCCTGGAAGGCTTCCACCAGTTTGTTCCTTACCTGAATGAGAAGGTTTAGTGCCACGTTGGCCTTCTCAAACTCTATAACCATCTGATGCAACGGAATATCCTCACCCCTTAAAACTGCTTCCTTTATGCCTTCCGCCTTCTCCTGCTCCTCATTAACCCAGTTTATAAAGTTCTTGAGCTCCTCCACAAAGCCACCACTTTTGCTCTGAGGTTTTTCCTTGTCTAAAGCCCTTAACACACCTTCTAAGGCTCTTATCTCCATAGCTCTAAGGTCCTCTGTGCCATTTCCCTTGTGGTTCTGAAGGCATTGAGGTTTGCCTCGTAGCTTCTCATGGCTGAAATCATGTCCGCCATTTCCTTCACAAGCTCCACGTTTGGCAACCGGACAAAGCCTTGTGCATCAGCTCTGGGGTTTGTGGGGTCAAAGACAAGCCTGAAGGGTTCATTAGATTCCCTTATTTCCCTCACGCTTACAGGCACAAGGCCCTTTTTAAGGTTTTCTTCCGTTTCTACAGCTTCAAAAACAGGTTCCAGCTTGCTGAAGGGCTGTCCGTTTGTTCTGTAGGATTCAAAGTTGGCTATGTTGCTGGCTACCACATTAAACCTTATCCTCTGGGCGTACATACCGCTTGCGGATATGTTAAAGGCGTTAAAAAGGTCCCTCATTGCCTGCCCTCCTTGATAATGCTGTTAAGCTCATTTAGAGAACCTGTAGCCATCTTCATGTAAACTTCATAGGCTATCCTGTTCTGGTTTAGCTTAGACATTTCTTCCTCAAGGCTCACATCGTTAAGGTCATTGCCCACAAGCCTTTTCCTGACCTCAATCACCTTAAAGTCTTCGGAGCTTGAAGGTTTTATATGCTTATCTCTTGTAGTTTTTAACTTTCCCGCCTCTTCCCTGCTGAAGAGCACCTCTTTTGTCCTGTAGTTTGGTGTGTCCGCATTGGCAATATTGCTCAGTATTACCTTATGCCTCTTCCATGTGTAGTTAAGGTGTGGCATTACTTTGTCTACCCCCTTAAACAGGTCCATCAGACTGCCCCCATATAGCTATTATAACCCTGCTCAGTATATTATCTTTCTTTTCCGCCCTCTTGACAACCCAGTTTATAGCTTCCCTGTCCCCCGTCCTTTCTCCTGCCTTTGCATATTTGTAGGCGGTAAGCCAGAAGGTGTCGTCCTCCTCAGCCTTTTCCAAATACTTCCTGTAGTACTCTTTTGCTCTTGTGTAATCCCTTCTGTCATAATAATAGTCTCCCAGTTCAAGGTAGGTAAGTGATAAATAGCCTTCAAACCTTGCTGGCACCTTTCCTTTTGTCAGAGGTTCAAGCATCTTGGGGTCTTTTCTGTATAAGCCTAAGATAAAAAGGGCTTCCTGCTTGTCTTCTCCTGAAAGTGTCTTATGAGCATTTTCAATAAGCTTAACACCTTCTTCCATACCATCAAGAAGTAGCAACTGTCCCAGAAGAAAGTTCCTTATGGGCTCTTCCACCCTTTCCACAACAGCCCTGTATTCCCTCAAGCCTCTGTAAACCACAGCGCGGGCTAATGCTTCATATCCAAAAAGAAGGGCATAATTCTCCGCGTTGATTTTGTAAAGCTCTATCATAAAGTCCCCATCCCTGCCATAAGGCTCCTTTTCCTTAAACTTTTCCCTTAACTTCTTCAGCATAGGCTCTGTTTCTATTCTTATGTCCTTAAAGACTATTTCTGAGGGCAGTTGAAGTTTCTTGAGCCTTAAAAGCTCCCTGTCCTCTACCTTTCCCTCTTCTAAGGCGTAGTAATACATACCAAGTATGGCTGGTATGGAGTATATGCTGTTTATATATTTCCAACCTATTTTCACAAGGTCTTTTTTGTAATTTTTAAAGAGGCTTTCATACTTTTTTATAAACTCCGGGTAAAGCCAGAGCTGTGCTATGAGCAGGCTTGACTTTATACCATCAGAGGAAAGGAGCTCCTGAAGCCTGTTTCTGGCATCTCCGTAGTTTTTGTTCATAAGGTATAAGAGGACAAGGTAATAGTTCATGGAGTCCGCGTACTTTTTATAAAGGTCTTTTCTATCAAGTAATTCAAAATAGAAAACCGCCCTCCTCCAGTCCTTTTCTAAGAAGGAGCTTACCGCATACCTGTACAGGAACTCTGGGTCTTCTTCAAGGTATCTATTTAGCTCTCTGGCTCTGGCAAAATTCTGCATGGCATCTTTGTAGTTTCCACCGTTGAAGGCATATATACCCTTCACAAAATAGTAGAGATACTCCTTTTCCAGAAGAGAGGAGGGGTCAACCGTATCAAGCAGGCTTGCACTGCTACCCCCATAGAGGGCGTCCGCATAAAGAAACTTCAGAAGATAATCTACCCTGCCCGTGTCTTTGTAAAGGCTTAGAAAAATGTCCCTCGCCTTGTCGTAGAAGTTAAGCATAATAAATGTGTCCCCTATGAATTCCTTCTGTAGAAACAGGTAGGTGGCTTTTTTATAGTAGTAAGGATACATGTTAAGGTATGCTACCGCTGATAAAAGCCCTTCTTTATTACCTTTTCTGTATGATACATGGGCGTAGGATATGCCTATGTAAAGGTATGCAAGTTCTCCATAATAGCCTTCCTTGTCGGATAAGTAAGCCTTGCTAAAGTTTATAATGGCATCGGGATAGTTGCCCTGCGTGTATTCCGTGTAGCCCCTGTAGAAGTATATCTGTGCAAGTCGTGTATCGCCCCCTTTTTCCATAGAGAAGGACAAAAATAGGCTAAAAAGTAGTATTAATAACTTTTTAATAAAGGGGTTAAGCCTGAAGGCTGTAAGCCTTATACCAGGAGTTTCTAAATTCTTCAAACTTCCCCTCCTTTATAGCCTGCCTCACCTTTTCCATAAGCCTGTGATAAAAGCGCAGGTTGTGTATGGTGTTTAGCACATAGGCGCTTATCTCTTCCGCATGGAAAAGATGCCTCAGATACGCTTTTGTAAAGTTTCTGCAGGTGTAGCAGTCGCATTCTGGGTCTGGAGGTGAAAAGTCAAACTTGAACCTTTCGCTCTTTATGTTTAGCTTTCCCTGAGAGGTAAAAAGGGTTCCCGTCCTTGCCATGCGGGTGGGTGCCACGCAGTCAAACATGTCTATACCCCTCGCCACCGCCTCTATTATATCCTCTGGCATACCCACCCCCATCAGGTATCTGGGTTTATCCTCAGGCAGGTAAGAGCATACAAGCTCAGTGATAGAATACATAAACTCCTTTGGCTCTCCCACCGAAAGACCACCGATGGCGTATCCAAAGAGGTCCTTCTCCACCGTTCTTAGAGCGGACTGAACCCTGAGGTCCTCATAGACAGAGCCCTGCACTATACCAAAGAGTATCTGGTCCTCTCTCTTCTTTGCCCTTATGCTCCTGTCCAGCCATCTGAGGGTTTTCTCAAGGGCCTGCTTTGCCTTTTCATAAGGCACAGGATATTCTACGCATTCATCTAAGGGCATGATGATGTCTGAGCCAAAAACTTCCTGAATTTCTATAACCCTTTCGGGTGTAAAAAAGTGAAGGTCTCCAGCCAGATGGTCCCTGAACTCCACGCCCTCCTCATAAACCTTTACCTTAGACTTGCCGTCCCCCCTCCCTCTTGCCAAGGAAAAGACCTGAAAGCCTCCGCTGTCTGTAAGTATGGGCTTTTGCCAGCCCATAAAGGCATGAAGCCCGCCAGCCCTGTCTATCACTTCAAGCCCCGGTCTTAGGTAAAGGTGGTATATGTTTCCGAGGATTATCTGTGTGCCGATTGCTAAAAGGTCCTTGTGTAGCATAGCCTTTACCGTTCCTTGAGTGCCAACGGGCATAAAGACGGGCGTCTCTATTCTGCCATGCGGTGTTATCAGCTCTCCAAGCCTTGCCTTTCCGTCGGTTTTTAAAACTCTGAAGGAGAACACCTTAACAATTATAATTTATTTGCCATACGTCGAGTGAGAAATAGGCTCATTGAAAGACCTCCATTCTGAAAAAGCTATACCAGAGAGCATAGGCATACAAACAGGTAAGCAAGCATATACAGTTCCTCCACCTGCTTGAATAGTTAAACTGCTTTAGCATTGAAAATACACCCTCTACCCTCTGCCTTTGTGATTTGTCCTCTCTACTGCTACAAACCTTTACAAGCTCACATCCCCTATACCCCCTATCACCTATAAGCTCAAACCTCTCAAGCAAACTCCTAAGCAATGAACTCTTTGAATGCCTCAACCTTAAAGACCTTACCTCATGATAACTTCCTGGGTGAAACCAAAGCTCATAAACAACTCCATAATAAAGCTATTTGAACTTGACCCTTTGTTTGTAATGCTGGCTATAGAGATTTCTGTTTCTTACACCCCAAAATTGTTTGCCTGACATCCGCTTTATCTTGTGCGTTCTTGCTCTGTTGACATTAGCTACTGGCAAAATTGTACCATCAACTACAAGCCTTATCTTCTTTCCAGCAGTTAATTTCAAGAGCATAAGCAGATACACCCGATAGAGCATATACTCTCTCAAAATTCTATAAACTCTTCTCACTTTTGACTTTCTGAAGATGTGATAGGACATTATTTTGTTGCTGATAAGAAGTCTGGCAAGTTTCAAGACGGGTGTTCCTGTAAGGAAGGAGAGAATAAAAAGGGATGCTATTTGCTCATCAGATAGCTTAGGCTTTCTGCCTACTTTTGGGCTATGGTCTATAGCTTTTGAGAAAGTTTGTATGGTTTGCAGTATTCTGTGATATACTTCAAGTAGTAGCATTTTGATACCTCCTAAGTGGGGTATTGGGTAGGGTAGTATAAAGGCTACTCTACACGCTTCTTATTTTAGCAAGGAGTGTCTATTAAAAGGAATTTCTCACCCGACGTATTAGCAACAAGTTGTACTATTAGTTTTCCTGCCCTCCCCCAGGGGCGTTTCAACTCCACACGGTACATTAGCAACGACGATGCAGCAACGCCCACTACCTTCACGGAAGGCACTTTCAACTCCACACGGTACATTAGCAACAAAGAAAGGCAACCTTTAGACCTGCCAGCTATTCAGCTTTCAACTCCACACGGTACATTAGCAACCATCACCAAGTTTTCCGCTTGCTTGCCCGCTCAAAGCGTTTCAACTCCACACGGTACATTAGCAACTTAATGAACTCCAATATTCTTTCCCATCTTTAATAACGTTTCAACTCCACACGGTACATTAGCAACCATAAGCTTAATCCATAAAACTTTTTGCAATTCTACGTTTCAACTCCACACGGTACATTAGCAACCCAACCTCACCACACAAAAAATAATAAGCAATGACAAGGATTTTGTCAAGGGGGTACCCCTCTCAAATGAAGGTGGTTTGCCAGAAGTCCGAGGTAATGCAAACTTGAGTGTGGTATTATTAAATTTAAGTCCTTGTATTTCAATACTTTGAAGCTTACGCCATAAAGCCATAAAACCATAAAGCCATTTTTATGGTCGTATGGTCATACGGTCATTATGGTAAAATAAAAGCTATGAAACGCAAAGCTCAGAAAAAGGAGAAAAAGGAAAATACAAGAAAACTACCATACTGCTGCCCTACCACCTTTGGGAAGAGCTACGACATAGAAAGCATCAAAAAGGGCGTTCCTATGGGAGAGCTTATAGCTCAAAAACTCCAAAGGCTCAAAGCCCTCATAGAAAAGACTGCTATGACAAACTCCTCCCTTGACTTTTAGCCTACCCTTCAGGAGCCTCTCACCTATTCAACTGTCAAGATGACAAGGGAGCCAAAGCCCCCTCAGATAAAACTGCTGGTTATATTATACCATAAGCCTGTAGAAAGGTATGTTCTCATCAAAAGCTTGTGATAAAATTAAAACACAAATTTTCTGGAGGTGCTTGAGGATGCATGAATACTCACAGAGGATTAAAAGCCTTCCCCCTTACCTCTTTGCTCAAATAGACAAGAAAAAGAGGGAAAAACTCGCTCAAGGAATAGACCTTATAGATTTAGGCGTGGGAGACCCGGACCTTCCTACACTTAAGCCTGTTGTGGAGGCTATGAAAAGGGCTGTAGAAAAGCCAGAGCATCACAGGTATCCTTCTTACGAAGGCATGCTTTCCTTCAGGCAGGCTGTAGTTAGCTGGTATAAAAGGCGTTTTGGCGTAGAGCTGGACCCAGAAAAGGAAGTGGTTGCCCTGATAGGCTCAAAGGAAGGCATCGCTCACTTTCCTTTAGCTTTTGTAAACCCCGGAGATGTGGTGCTCTGCCCAGACCCAGCCTATCCAGTTTATAAGATAGGCACGCTGTTTGCAGGGGGAGAGCCTTACTTTTTGCCTTTGAAGGAAGAAAATGGCTTTTTGCCAGATTTTAAAAGCTTGCCAAAAGATGTCTTAAAAAGAGCTAAGATAATATGGGTCAATTATCCTAACAATCCCACCTCAGCAACCGCCACAAAAGAGTTTTATAGGGAGCTTATAGACTGGGCAAGGGAAAACAACATAATCGTCGCCTCAGACCTTGCCTATTCAGAGATTTACTTTGGGGAAGAAAGACCGCCCTCCATTTTAGAGATAGAAGGAGCAAAGGAGGTAGCTATAGAGTTTCATTCTCTTTCAAAGACCTACAACATGACTGGCTGGCGTATAGGTATGGCGGTGGGTAATGCACAGCTTGTGGCGGGTCTTGGAAAGGTGAAAACTAACGTGGATTCCGGGCAGTTTCAGGCTATACAGGAGGCAGCCATAACAGCTCTTAGCCTTCCTGAAGTAGAAGTTCAAAAGATAAGGGATATATACAGGGAAAGAAGACAGGCTATGGAGAAAGCTTTAAAAGAGGCAGGTCTTGAAGTCTATCCATCTAATGCCACCTTCTACCTGTGGGTAAAGGTGCCAAAGGGCTATAGCTCTGCGGAATTTGTATCTCTTCTTCTTGACAAGTGCGGGATTGTATGCACACCGGGAAATGGCTTTGGTGAAGCTGGAGAGGGCTACTTCAGGATATCTCTTACGGTACCTACAGAAAGGCTCTTGGAGGCTGTAGAGAGGATTAAAGGGTTGAAGCTGTGAAAAGGTATAGGTCTTGTCCTCATATATGAAGGAAATAGAGCTTTCTCAGCTTGCCACTGGCGTTCCCTACATGGATTTTAAGACTGGCATAAAAGAAGCATTAAAAACCTTTGAAGAACACAGTCTTTACGATTTTATGGTGGTTTTAAAAGAGGGCAAGCCAGTAGGCATAGTAAGCAGGCTTGAACTCATCAAAGCTCAGCACAGAGATTATCTTACGGTTGGAGACCTGGCAAAGCCCCTGATGAAGCTAAGAAACTCAAGCCTAAAACCAGAGCAGATACCTTCCCTTCTTGATTTTTTCAACAGTCAGAAAAACCCCATATTTCTTGTGGATAAGGGCGGGCATTACATGGGCGTACTCTTTTATCATGTGGTTATGCATTACGCAAGCCTTTATAAGGAAACAGCTATACCTGTGTTTCAGAAACTGAGCTCCCTTTTTGCTCAGGATTACTACTTTTACTGCTTCTATATAAGAGGCATAAAGGACTTCAGGGATGCATATGGTGCTGAAAAAACAGAGGGTATATATAAAATCCTGATAGAGGATATAAAAGACCATATAGAGGGCGATGTAAGCTTTTCTAAAGGCGAGGGGGAAGTCTATGCTCTTTCAAAGACTAAACTGAGTGAAAGAGATGTAAGAAACATCTATGAAGAGTTTCATAAGGAGTTTTCCCTGCTTTACGCAGAGGCTAAACTTCTGCATGTTCATGGCTACTGCATACCTTTAAAAGAGGTAAAAACCTTTGAAGAGTTTTTTAGAATATCTTCTGAGTTAAAAAACAGGCTCAAAGGTATGCAGGAACTATCCTTTTTTATCTTTTATCAGGAAGTACCAGTCATAGTTGCCTGTGAATATAAGGCAAAAGAATTAATTCCTAAGATAAAAGAAAAAATAAAAGGGGATTTTGAAAAGGTTGTGGAACATCTGAAAAGAACAGAAAAAGATTTATGGGAATTTGTACTTTATGACTTTTTCAAAGAATTTCCCTACTTTGAGCTTTTTTATGTAATTAGCGAAAGCGGGATACAAGTTTCCAACAACATAATAAATCCACGGATAAGATATCCCATAAAGACAGGTAAAAAAGGTGCTGACAGGTCCGGTAAAGAATATTTTAAAAAGGCAAACCCTGAAGAAGTTTATATATCTCCCATATATATTTCACAGGCAACGGACGACTTCTGCATAACAGTGTCCAAAAAGTTTCAGTATGGGCAGAAAAGCTATGTGCTTGCTGGAGACATAAACTATAAGGAAATACACAGGCTTGTAAGAACATATGCGGAAGAAGGTATCCTTAATAGGTAGCTACCGCTACAGGAAGCTAAGATACACGAACAACCATCCCCTAAGAATTCCAAGGGTATCCCTGCTAATGGAATTCCTGAAGGCTATGGGGCTTTTAGAAAAGGAAGAGCTGGTGGAAGGGAGAGAGGCAAGCCCTCAGGAGCTTCTTCTCTTCCACAAAGAGCAGTATATAAAAGCCCTTGAGGAGTGCGACAAAACAGGCAAAGTTTCAAGAGAATACAGAGAGATGTTCAACATAGGCACCTATGAGAATCCTCTTTCTCCAGCCATGTGGAAGGGCTCTCTTCTTGCAACAGGCTCCTCTGTACAGGCGGTGGAGCTTTTCCTTGAGGGGTGCGTAGCTTTTAGCCCAGCAGGTGGCATGCACCATGCTTATCCTTCAAGGGCTAACGGTTTTTGTTTTCTAAACGACCCGGGCATTGCACTGCAGAGCCTTCTTCAAAGAGGCTTTGAGCGTGTGCTTTACATAGACCTTGATGCCCACCATTGCGACGGTGTGCAGGACTTTTTCTACGAAAGCGACAGGGTTTTTGTCTATTCTATCCACCAGTCTCCTGAGTATGCCTTTCCTTTTAAAAGGGGCTTTTTTGAAGAGCGTGGTTCAGGAAGAGGCAGAGGCTACAACCTAAACATTCCACTGCCCAGAGGGGTAAATGATACAGAATTTCTCTATGTACTTGAAAAAACTCTACCTCTTGTAGTGGAGGCTTACAAACCACAAGCGTATGTGCTTCAGTTAGGAACGGACAGTCTCTTAGAGGATTATCTTTCCAAATTTGAGCTTTCTAACTGGGGCTTTCTTAAGGCTTTTGACATGATAAGAAGTCTTCTGGGTGAAGGCATATACTTAGGAGGTGGAGGCTACCACCCCATAGCCTTAGCCCGTGCATGGGCTTTGCTCTGGTGTAGAATGTCTGACAGAGAAATTCCTGAAAAGCTAACAGCTGAGGCGGTAAAGCTGCTAAAAAGCGTGGATTTTGAGGAATTTGAGGAGGAAACAGACAGAAGCTACATGTATGAAAGCCTTTTAGACAGACCGAGAGAGGGTCAAATAAGAAGGGAAATAAAGGAGCTTGTGGAGAAGGTCAGGGCTGAGTTTTAGAAGCCCTTAGCTCTTCTTTCCTTGCCAGATATTTTGAAAGCTTTATAACCATAAAAAGACCACTACCTGCGGTGCCTATAAGTCCTATGAAGAAAAACCACCTGTATAGCTTGTCTATAAAGCTTTCCTTTCCAAGGGCATACCCTAAAGCCTTTTCCATATCCTCTTCCTTAAAAACAACGCCGTAGAGGTATCTCTTTATCTTCATATCTGGTGATATAAAAACTATAAGGTTTGGATGCACAAAGTCCTTGCTTTCAGGTACAGACATGAAGCGAAAGTCTATGGCATCAAGAAGTTCAAAAAGGTCTTTTTTATTCTTTGCCATAACCACCTTCCAGCCATAGCCATCAATTCCATGCTTTTTCTGAAAGTCTTTTATGTTGGTAAGCCCATCTGTAGGGTCAAAGGTAAGGGACAGAACCCAGAAGTCTTTGCCGGGAATTCCAAGCTTTGGAATAACCTTTTTCAAGGAATCTGTTATTATGGGACATGCGGAGGTGCAATTAGTGTAGATGGGACTAAGGATTACAGGTTTTCCCTCAAGGTCGTAAAGATGAAATTCTCTGCCCTGCGTATCTATAAGTCTTACGTTCGGAAGTTTCTGTCCTAAGGTCTTTGATTCATTTGGTGGGATCCCTGTAGAGCCCTCCTGAGAAAAGGCTGTAAAAATAAAAAATAGGAGGGCGATAAGCCCCCCAAGCAAATGGCGCACGACGGAACCCTCATTTAACCTCTGCAGTCTTCTTTTCATCTTCCTTTGCTGTCTGAGGCTTTGTGATGGGTGCCGGGTTCTTATCGTTATACCCGGGAGAGTCATGGAAGACACCCCTCTTCATAACATCGTATAGGGGTGGTATGTAAGATATGAGGAAGAGCAAAGAGCTAAAGACAACCCATGGAGCAAGCTTTTGAAGGGCTGGCATTTGTTCATCATGGTATGCCTGTGCTGTGGGAATTTCAAGGTCCGCTTCCCTTACTGCTGGAGACAGTAGAGTGCCAAAGAAGGAAACCGCCCAGAAGACAAAGCCAATCACTATCAGCACTCCAGCAAACACTGAAAGCTCCGCATAGCCTACCCATTCAGGCCTGTATAGAGGAGACTCGGGGTTAAGGTAAGATATGCCCGTGTTGGTCCTTCTTGGAAAGCCATGCATGCCTGCCACAGACATAGCATATTCAAATATAAGCATACCCTGCCACCAGAGCCACGGAGCAAGCACCGCAAGGCCTTTGAACCTAATTTCCTTTCCGGTAAGCTGAGAAAGGAAATATAGAGACATGCCAAGGAATACGAGGGTAACAAGACCACCTACGGTAGTATGAAAGTGTCCCGGCACAAAAGATGTGTTATGCACCACCTGGTTCATATTGTAGGAAGCGTTTATTATTCCAGTTATACCACCCACGAAGAATAGGAAAAGTCCAGCCATAAAATAGGAAACAAGCCACTTATTTCCTTCAAGGCTTATGTAAGGTATTTTTGTCCACCAGTAGAAGAGGGAGTCTTTAACCTCTGGATACTTAGACTTTATGGAGTATTCTAAAGAGGAAGCCACTGTAAAGGCTGTCAGCATGCTTGGAACAGCCACGCCGAAGGTAAAGAGAGCGTGTATTAGCTTGTAGTTGTTAGTAATGCCCGGCTCTGTAAACTGGTGGTGAAGACCCACCGGGAAGGAAAATATGAGGAAAAGTATAAAGGCAAGTCTTGCAGCACCATCAGAATACAGTTTTCCTTCACCGGTGACTATATTGGGAAGCACCGTGTACAGGAAGGTGTAGGCGGGAAGAAGCCAGAAATAAACAACAGGGTGTCCAAAAGCCCAGAAAAGGGTTCTCGCAAGAGATGGATTTATCTCCTGCACCAGACCAAGAGAAAGGGGCAGAAGCTGGAAAAGAACCTCTATAACTACAGGCACCACCATTATTACCCACATGATATGATTTACCAGTATTCCATATACCGCAAGGGGCACCTTCTGACTGGGGTTTTCTCTCTTCCATGCAAGATAGTTAGGTAGCCAGTCGAAGAATAAAGGAACAATAGAGCCTATAATAAGCAGTGCAGCACCAAGATAGAAGGTCCAGTGGGCAAGAAGAGGCGGATAGAAGGTATATAGCACATTAGCTTTTTTGGTGAACATAGCCCACGCAGCCATCAAAGTTCCACCAAACATCAAAATAAGGCTCAGCCACTGAACTGCTGGACGGAGAGGTTTCTTAAGGTAGTAGAGGAAAACTATGTTTCCAAAGGCAACTATAAGTATGGTGGTGAAGACTATAGCATTTATAACACCGTGAAGGGTAAGACCCTGATAGTATTCAATGCCGCCCACCGACATATCCTTTATAACGCCAGCCCTGTAGAGAACCTGCATAAGACCATGGTATATACCAAAGACAAGAAGCAATACAGGAAAGACTATCTCCGCCACTATTATGTTTCTTATGGTTTTATCCACCTTCATGGCACCACCTCCTTACTTGACTATTATTTTTGTGGACATATCCTGATGCCCTATACCGCAGTATTCATGGCAAACGATGTGATAAACGCCGGGCTTTTCAAACTTGTAGCGGGCATAGGCTACTGTGCCGGGTATTGCCATAAGGTTCACATTGGTGCCGTCAATCTGAAAGCCGTGAACCACATCCGCACTGGTGAGGTATATATCTACCACAGAGCCTGCAGGAATTTCCACATCGGCGGGTTCAAAATACCACATTTTAGCTACATAGTGTATCTCGTACCTGTTCTGCGCATGCTGTATTACCTTCCCCTCAGTGAAGGGCTTTACATCAGTTATGCAGGTAGGCACATCAATGTTTAAAGCCTTTGCAGCATACACCAGAAGACCAGCAAAAAAGCCAAGGAAACCTATCGCCAAGATAAGGGCTGTCCTTTCTGCCTTGTCCATGGCTTACACCTCCTTATGGTTGTGTTTGACCGCGGGCAAGCATTGTCAGATAGATGCTGAGCCATACAAGGGCATAAAAACCCAGCATGAAAAGAAAGAAGGCTACCGCCCCCTTTGGAAAGAAGTGCCCGTCCTTCACAGCACACCTCCTATAAGAAGTTTTTATAAAAGTATAAGTTTCACTTATAAGTATATGCGTATTTATGCTTTTTGTCAATAGTTTTCAATTACAAATTTACACATTAACATGCTTTGTAGTTAAAGTATATTTTTATGATAAAATTATAATATGCTCACCCCTTGCCAAATTAAAGCCATGTCTATATTTAATAAATCCATGAAGCTCCTCGTAAATGGCAAAGAAGTGCAAGCAAGGGAAGGAATCAGTTTGCTTGAGCTTTTAAAGGAGATAAATATTGAAGTAAGACCTGTAGGTCTTGCGGTGGCTGTCAATGAAGAGGTTATTCCAAAAAGTAGATACGGAGAGGTTTTTCTCAAGGAAGGGGACAGGGTTGAGATTGTAAATATCGTAGGAGGTGGATAAAATGCTGGACTATGAAGCCCTCTTAGAAGAGGACTACCTTGAGATAGCGGGCAGACGTTTTCGCTCAAGGCTTATAATAGGTTCTGGAAAGTTCAAAAGCTTTCAGGAAAACAAGGAAGTCCTTGAGGCTTCTGGCGCAGAGATAATAACGGTGGCCGTCAGACGTGTAAATATTACTGACAGGACAAAAGAAAACCTCTTAGACTACATAGACCCCAACAAATACCTGATTCTTCCAAACACAGCAGGATGCTACACCGCCGATGAAGCCATAAAGACTGCCATGCTGGCAAGGGAAGCCACCGGCATAAACTGGGTAAAGTTAGAGGTTATTGGAGACCAGAAGACGCTCCTTCCGGACATGGAAGAAACCCTAAAGGCGGCAAAGGTGCTTGTAAAGGAAGGCTTTATAGTGCTTCCGTATATCTTTGACGACCCTGTTTATGCCAAGAAGTTTGAAGATGTGGGTTGTGCGGCTGTAATGCCTCTTGCGGCTCCGATAGGTTCAGGTCTGGGTTTGCAAAACCCCTACAATCTTATATTCATAAAAGAAGCTGTCTCTGTGCCTGTGATAGTGGATGCGGGCATAGGAAGTGCGGCGGACATTCCTCCCGTGATGGAGCTTGGCGTGGATGCCATACTTACCAATACAGCCCTTGCAGAAGCGAAAGACCCTATAAAGATGGCAGTAGCTATGAAATATGCTACAATAGCGGGCAGGCTTTCATATCTGGCGGGCAGGATGCCTAAAAGAACCTACGCAGTTCCTTCTTCACCTCTTAAAGGAGTGCCTTATAAGACATGATAGACGTAGCTATAGTGGGTGCAGGAATTTCTGGTCTTTCTACCGCCTTCCATCTTTCAAAAAAGGGTTTTAATGTGCTTGTGTTTGAAAAAGAAGAAAATGCAGGGGGGAATATTCAGACTCTTTACAAAGATGGTTATGTGCTTGAACTTGGACCACAGACAGTGCTGGCAGACCAGAAGGTGGAGGACTTTTTAAAGGAGCTTTCCCTCCAGCCCCAGTATGCAAGCCCCAGCTCAAAGATAAGATACATTTACAAAAAGGGACAGCTCATGCCTCTTCCCCTATCCCCCATTTCTTTTTTCACCTCACCTCTTCTTTCTCTAAGTGCAAAGATAAGAGTGCTTAAGGAACCCTTCGTGCCACCTTCCGTAAAAAGTGAGGAAAGCATAGGAGAGTTTGTAAGACGAAGGCTTGGAAAAGAGTTTCTTGATTATATAGTAGCTCCTTTTGTCTCTGGCGTTTATGCGGGCGATGTAGAAGAGCTGTCGGTAAAATATGCGGTAAGGCGTGTCTATGAGCTGGAGCAGAAGTTTGGAAGCCTTATAAAGGGTGCCATAAAGCTTAAAGCCCTTGGACCATCAGGAAAGCTTATATCCTTTGAGGGAGGAAATTACAGACTCATAGAGACACTTACCTCAAAATTGCAAGTGGAAACGGAAAACGTAGTTCTTAGAATAAGGAAGAAGGAAGATAAATTTGTGCTTGAGGCAAAAAAGGGTAAATATGAGGCAAAGGCTGTGGTCATATCCGCACCGGCTACCTCCTCTGGCTATCTTTTAAGGGAGCTATCCTGGAGCTTAGCTCAGGAGTTTGACAAGATATATTATGCTCCTGTGGTGGTGGTGCATGCAGTAGTGAGAAAAGGAGAGGTGCCTGAGGGCTTTGGCTTTCTGGTACCGAGGGTGGAAGGGAAGAGAACTCTGGGTGTCCTTTTTTCCTCACAGCTCTTTCCCGGAAGGTCTCCTCAGGAGAAAGAGCTTCTTACCATATACCTTGGCGGTGCCACAGACCCTGAGGTGGTGGAATACGAAGAGGAAGCCATATACTCTATTGTGGAAAAAGAGTTAAAAGAGATGCTCAAGGTTAGCTCTGTAGAGTTTTTAAACATAAAAAGGTGGAAGAAGGCTATTCCTCAATATACCTTAGGCTATGGAAGGTATTTAGAGCTTGCAAAGGCGGTAGAGAAGGAGTATCCCGGGCTCTTTCTGACAGGCAACTACCTTCATGGCGTTTCTGTGGCGGACTGCATAAGGGCGAGCTATGAAACAACAAACAGGGTGGAGGAGTTCCTTACAAGAGTTCCTTCTTAATGTTTTCTGTAAGCCCCTCAAGGTTTTTAAAAAGGTTTTTGCCAGCTCCATTGCTTGAGTTTTTGAGCTTTTCCTCCAAAGAAAACCTTTCTTCACTCAACCTTTAAACCCTCTCTCAAAACCTTCTGTGTAAGCGTGCTAAGCTGGGAGGGTTTTCTGATTATAAGGTTTATAAAGATGCGGTGCCTTGCGTTGTATTCAGAAAGTATGTCATAGAGCAACTGACTATCCTTTTCTGTCCAGTCCTCAGGCACCAGTGCTAAAAGGTCTATATCCGAGCTCCATGTGTAGTCCCCTTTTGCATAGGAGCCAAAAAGGTATAGCTCCACCCCTTTACCCGTGCTGGCTCTTATTTCCTTCCTCAGCCTCTTCAGAAGCTCCATAAGGCTTTTGCCCAGCACCTGCATGTTTCTATTCTAACAGAGCTTTAGTATTTCCTCCAGCTGACTTTTTAGCCTTTCGTGATGAGAACCCTTCCAGTAAACCTTACCACAGGAAGGACAAAGTGTAAAATCCCTCCCGTAAATGTAAACGAGCGGTGGAAGCCTATCCTTTACTTTTTCCCTGTCTACACTCATAAGTTTTTCATTGCAGTAATAGCATCTGTCAAGTCTTAGCTCGGGCTTGATGCCAAAGTATCTTATCAAAAGGCAGAGCTGTACCTTCCAGTTTTCCCTTGGAAGCAAAAAATAATCTACATCCCACGCCTTTAAATGCCCTTCAAGTCTTCTTGATGTGGTTATAAACACACGGTCAAGATATTTCAACAACTTCCGCTTTTCTATGGGACCAGACAGGAGCAGGGCGTCCTGCCCCAGAAACCTGAGCCATTGGGCTATCCTGTGAAGGTCCGCTTCAAGCAAAAACTTCTTCAAGAACCTCCTTACCCACTACTTCCTCAGGATGTGCTATCCTTCCCAGTACCGCGCTTGCCGCCACCACTGCCGGATTTGCCAGGTAGGCTTCGCTCTTTGGATGTCCCATCCTTCCCGGGAAGTTTCTGTTGGAGGTGGATATGCAGCGCTCGCCCTCTGCCAGTATGCCCATATGCCCGCCAAGACAGGGTCCGCAGGTGGAAACAGAAACCGAACAGCCCGCCTCAAGGAATATGTCAATGAGGCCTTCTTTCAGAGCCTGCATATAAACCTGCTTGGAAGCCGGAATAACTATGCATCTCACATAAGGATGCACCTTTCTACCCTTGAGTATCCTTGCGGCAACTCTTAAATCCTCTATCCTGCCGTTGGTGCAGGAACCTATGAAAGCCTGATCTATGGTGATATGCGTGGATTCAGAAACGGGATGCACGTTGGAGGGCAGGTAGGGCCAGGCTACAAGGGGCTCTATTTTGCTTGCGTCCCATTCATAAACCACCTCATACTCCGCATCGGGGTCGCTCTGATAGACCTTCCAGGGCTTTTGAGCCCTCTGAGATACATACTCTATGGTCTTCTCATCGGGCGATATTATCCCGCTTTTACCCCCAGCCTCTATCGCCATGTTGGCTATGGTGAGCCTCTGCTCAACGGAGAGGCTTCTTATGGCTTCGCCGTCAAACTCCATAGCCTTGTAAAGGGCTCCATCAACCCCTATCTGACCTATGGTGTGTAGAATAAGGTCCTTACCGGAAACCCAGGTCTGTAGCTTTCCGTAAAAGATAAACTTCATGGTGGCTGGCACTTTGAGCCATGTTTCACCTGTTGCCATGGCGTAGGCTATGTCAGTAGAGCCCATGCCCGTTGAAAAAGCACCTATGCCCCCGTAGGTGCAGGTGTGAGAGTCCGCACCCACCACAAGGTCTCCTGGCACTACAATACCTTTCTCTGGTAGTATAGTATGTTCTATCCCTTCACCTTCTTGAAAGAACCACTTTATGTTGTGCCTTTTTGCAAAGTCTCTGACTATCTTTGCCTGCTCAGCGGACTTTATATCCTTTGCAGGTACAAAATGTGAAAGCACGAGGGCAATCTTATCAGGGTCAAAGACCCTGTCTATACCATACTTTTCCAGCACTTTGAGGGCTAAGGGAGCTGTCACGTCGTTTGCCATCACCAGGTCCACCTTTACGGTAACCAGCTCACCCGCATGCACCTCCTTCTTGCCCGCATGGTCAGCTATTATTTTTTCCGTAATGGTCATGCCCATTTCCTTACCTCCTTAAAGTATTCATTATTTTGCCACCTCCTCCTTCTCCTCCTGCTTTTCCTGAACCTTAAACTCCTCCTTTTTGCATTCGTTCTTTACCTCCACACCGTGAAGCCTGAGTATTTCCACCACCTCCTCACAGCTCATAGTTTCTTTCTCTAAGAGCCTTTTAACCACCGCCCGTATGGCTTCCTTGTGAGCAAGAACAATTTCCTTTGTTTCCTCGTAGGCTTTTATGAGTATTTTCTTCACTTCTTCGTCAATTTCCCTTCTTAGCTCCTCACTTATATCTACAGAAGTGGTAATACCACCTAAGAAGGGATTTACAGTCCTTCTCACCGCTATAGGACCTATACGCTCACTCATACCCCACATGGAAACCATCCTGTAGGCAAGCTCGGTAGCCCTCTGCAGGTCGTTTTCCGCACCGGTGGTTATACCCTCCTTTCCATAAAAGACCTCTTCCGCGGCACGCCCGCCCATGAGGGTAAGTATTCTTCCGTAAAGGTCCTGCCTGTCATACATATGCTTGTCATCTATAGGTAGCTGTTGTGTAACACCTAAAGCCATTCCCCTTGGAATGATGGAAACCTTATGAAGGGCATCAGAGCCCGGCACCATAAGGCTCATTATGGCATGTCCCATCTCGTGGTATGCTATCTTTTCCTTTTCCTTTTGAGATATGACCATACCCTTCCTTTCCAGACCCATGGTTATCCTGTCTATGGCTTCCTCAATGTCCTCCATTTCAATAAACTCTTTGCCCTTCCTTGCGGCAAGAAGGGCTGCTTCGTTCAGCACGTTCTCAAGGTCAGCTCCCGTAAAGCCCGGTGTAGCCCTCGCCACTATCTCCAGGTCCACATTTGGTGCCAGCTTTTTATCCCTTGCGTGCACCTTCAGTATTTCATACCTTCCCTTTACATCGGGTCTTGGTATGTATATCTGCCTGTCAAACCTGCCGGGTCTTAAAAGGGCCGGGTCTAAAATGTCGGGTCTGTTAGTGGCTGCTATCACTATAATACCTTCAGAGGTATCAAAGCCGTCCATCTCCACAAGAAGCTGGTTCAGGGTCTGCTCCCTCTCATCATGACCTCCTCCAAGGTTTATGGCTCCTCTGGAGCGACCCACCGCATCTATCTCATCTATGAATATGATGCAGGGGGCATGCTTCTTTGCGGTGTCAAAGAGGTCCCTGACCCTTGCCGCACCCACACCCACGAACATCTCCACAAAATCAGAGCCGGAGACGGATATGAAGGGCACATGAGCCTCGCCTGCTATTGCCTTTGCCAGAAGGGTCTTACCCACGCCCGGCTCACCGTAGAAAAGGACACCTTTGGGAGGTCTTCCACCAAGCCTCTGAAATTTGACAGGGTCTTTTAAGTATTCAATAATTTCCTTTACCTCTTCCTTTACCTCCTCCATACCAGCCACATCCTGAAGGGTTACCTTGGGCTTTTCATCTATATATACTTTTGCCCTGCTTTTTCCAAAGCTGAAAGCCCTTGAGTTGGGGTTTGCTCCACCGCTCATCTGCCTCATCATGTATATCCATATGCCTATAAAGAGGAGAATAGGAAGCCAGGATATAAGAAAGGTCATAAGCCAACTACCATGCTCGGGTGTAGCCACCTCCACCTTGACGCCCTTTTCTATAAGCCTGCTGGTGAGGTCAGAACCCGGCGGTATGCCCGTTTCTATCTTTTGCCCGTCAGTGGTTATACCCGTAAGCACATTGTCTTTTATCTTTACCTCCTTTAACTTGCCCTCTTCCGCCAGCTGCAGGACCGTATTTACAGGCGTTTTCACTGCTGATGTGTCTCTATTTCCCTCAAAGAGATTGAAGGCAAGTACCATAAAGCCTAAGATGATAACCCATATAAAAATGCTCTTCATCCACTGCATTCTTTAGACCTCCACATTAGGAATTTAAAATAATCAACCCTTCAGGCTTTTCAAGTCTATGTAATCACCGCCTGTCTTTCTTATTCTGCTGATGACCCTCTCCACCTCCTTAAAACTCCTGACACCTAAAAGCTCATAAACTACCCTTCTTTGCAAAGCCCTGTGAAGCCTTAAAAAAGCCTTGCGGTTTATAAAGCCATCTTTTAGCAGGTTTTCAATGCTTTTGTGAGTTAATTCCTTCAAAAGCTCTTCCTCCTCTTTAAGCAGGCTTCTTAGCCTCAAAAAGCTCTCTTCAAAACTGGGGTTTATCTTCCTGAACTCTGGCAGAACCTTATGCCTTATCAGGTTTCTTGCAAGGTCAAGGTCATAGTTGGTAGAATCCTCCACCCATCTTTCCCCCTTTGACAGCACATAATCTTCTATCTCCTCACGTCTTGCCAGATACAGAGGTCTTATTACTTTTCCCTCCCTTGGTTCAAAACCGAGAAGTCCTTCCCTTCCAGCCCCACGCAGGAGCCATAAAAGTATGGTCTCCACTAAGTCTCTCAGGTGGTGCGCGGTGGCTATAAGGTGAAAGCCTTCCCTTTCCCTTATTCTCTCAAGGGCTTCATACCTTAGCTCCCTTGCCTTCCCTTCAAGGTTCTCGCCTACCGCCTGAGCTTTCACATCTATCCTTTCCATATAAATATCAAGTCCATGTCTTCTGGCAAAGTCAAGGCAGAAGGCTTCATCTCTGTAGGATTCTTCTCCGCGTAGCTGGTGGTTTATATGTGCGAGGGCAAGTTTTTCAAGCTTTAAGAAATCTTTAAGCTCCAGCAGGGAAAGGGCAAGGGCGACCGAATCCGCACCTCCTGAGAAGGCTATTAAAAGCCTCGAGGCTTCTGGTATGAGTTGTTCCCTTCTCTGAAGGGATACAA
The DNA here is from genome assembly GCA_030549905.1 of Aquificota bacterium. Lineage (GTDB taxonomy): Bacteria > Aquificota > Aquificia > Aquificales > Aquificaceae > Pampinifervens. The sequence goes on from JAUQQK010000010.1 coordinate 24,428, forward strand.
CCTTCCTGAGCAGGGGATGATAGCTCATGTGATTAGCCTTTTTTTAACCTCCTCGTAGTAGGGATGGACCACACCCTCCTCGTGCAGTCTTTCAAGCAGTTCAAGGGCTTCTTTTTTGCGACCCCTTCTCTCAAGGAGATACACTAAAAGCTCATAAGAGTTTATCTGCGGCAGGCTTCCACCCCTTTTATTTCTTAGCTCCTCCTTATAGCTGTCAAAAAGCTCCACATCCATCTTTGCGTATAGTTCCATCTTTTCAAAGTCTTTTAGCCTCTGAGCAAGCATGACAAGGTCGTTGAGTATTAGATGCTTTTCATAGGCACTTACCGCCAGCTCCAAAGCCTTAAGGTATAACCACTCTGCATCCTCATACTCTCCTTCAAGCAGAGCAGTCTGAGCAAGGCTTCCAAGGAAGGTGGCTTTTGTATAGCCCGGGTTTTGAACTTCACCCGTGTCAAAGTGCTGTGCCTTGAAGGGAAAGCGAAGGTCCTTTATGGACTTTAAGGAGAAATATTTTTTAACCCTCTTCTGGTCCTTTGGCTCCAGACCCTCATACCATTCCCATAGCTCAAGAGCCTTCAAAAGCCCTCCCCTTTCTCTGAATATCCTAAATACTCTGCCAATCATAAAGGGCTACACCCTCTATCTCCATTTCCCTCTTTACTTCCCTTATCTGATTGTTCTCATCCACATACACAAGATAGGGTCTAAAGTCCCTCAGCTCCTGCTCACTGAAAAGGGCGTAAGAAGCTATTATTATTATATCGCCTACAGCCCCAAGCCTCGCTGCCGCACCGTTTAGCCTAACCTCTCCCGAATACCTGGGAGCGGGTATCACATAGGTGGAAAAACGAGCTCCATTGCTCACATTATATATTTCTATCTTCTCAAAGGGCAGAAGCCTTGCAGACTCCATGAGGGCTACATCCAAGGAAAGGCTACCCTCATAATGGAGCTCCGCTCCTGTTATCCTTGCTCTATGAACCTTAGATTTCAGCATAAACCTCTGCATGCCTTCCTCCAAAGGATATAAAAATATAACCTGAAACTTATCTGTTTCAAGTGCCTTTCTGGTATAATGTTCTGCATGGAATACGCCTTTTTTGAAGGTAGGTTTGTTCCCATAGAAGAAGCCAACATAAACATAAAGACCAACTCCTTCCATTATGGCACCGCGGTCTTTGAAGGCATAAGAGCCTACTGGAACGAAGAACACAAACAGCTATACCTTCTGTTTGCGAAGGAACACTACCAGAGGCTCATAAGAAACTGCAAAGCCATGTTTATGGAACTGCCCTATTCGGCAGAGGAGCTTGTGAGCATAACAGTGGAGCTTTTAAGAAAAAACCAGATAAGAGAGGATGTGTATATAAGACCCATTGCCTACTTTAAAGACTTAAAGCTAACACCAAAGCTCATAGACTATACGCCGGAGATAGCCATATACACATACAATTTTGGCAGGTATCTGGATACCTCAAAGGGAATAAGGGTAAAGGTTTCCTCCTGGAGGAGGAACGACGACAACTCCATACCATCAAGGTGGAAGGTGGCTGGTGCCTATGTAAACAGTGCCTTGGCAAAGACAGAAGCACTGCTTGCAGGGTATGATGAAGCCATAATGCTAAACCAGCATGGCTTTCTTGCGGAGGGCTCCGGTGAAAATATATTCTTGGTGAGGGAAGGAAGAGTAATAACACCTTCCTACTCGGAGCATATACTGGAGGGTATAACAAGAAGTGCGGTGAAAAAGCTGCTGAAAAACGAGCTTATTGTGGATGTGGAGGAAAGACCTGTAGCAAGAAGTGAGCTTTATGTGGCGGATGAGATATTTATGACGGGGACCGCTGCGGAGATAACTCCTGTCATAGAGGTGGATAACAGAAGGGTGGGGAATGGTGATATAGGACCCATTACAAGAGAACTACAGGAGCTTTATTTCAAGGCGGTAAGAGGGTATCTTGACCGCTACAGTGTATGGCTTACGCCCGTTTATGAAGGGTGAGCAGGCAAACCTTTTTAAAGACTTAGCATACAAACTGCTTACCGAAAACAGGCTGTTAGGTACGGAGGGACACAAGAGGGCTTTAAGGATAATAGATTCTCTGCTGGCTTACACAGGTGGCAGGCATACAAAGGAGCCTTTTGAAGCAAAAGGATGGTTTCCCACAAAGGCATGGATTGAGGTAGAAGACAAAAGGGTGCCAGCAGTACTCTTTTTAGGCAGTCCTCAGGGCGAGTATGAGGGCTACGCTACGAGAAACTACTTTAAGGACCACATAGCACTGATAGAAAATGTGGACTACATCAAACTATCGCATGCATTAAGTAAAGAGGTGAAGGCGGTGATAACCTACAGACCTTTTTCAGAGTCTTATATCTATGGTCCTCTTATGGAGAGTGGTTTGCCTGTAGTAAGCGTGAGGCGGGAGGATGTGGAGCTTCTTGAAGACAGGAGGGTAAAGATAGTTATTAAGTCAGAGCAAAAGAACGTAAGGGGATGCAATTTTGTGTTTGAAGTGGGCAGAGGTCCCGTAGTATATATTATTGCCTGCATGGACACCACCGCAGAAACATACGGTGCGGTTTTCAATGGTATAAGCGTCCTGCTGGCTATCTTCTTGTATCAGGAACTGCTCAAAAGCTACGAAAGACCCTACAGGCTTAGGTTCCTGCTTGCGGATGCCTGCGAGTTTGGCAATCTGGGGGTAAGCCACCATATAAGCCTGAAGGGTCTTAAGCATGTAAGCTACTGCATAAATCTTGAGGGGGTAGGCGGCTTTAACCCGAGCGTCATATACAGGGACCGGGAGGGCTACAACGGAGAAAAAATAAACGAGCTTTTCCTGAAGCATGTGGAAGATGTGGGTTTTAAAATATCCTTCCTACCTGCCAGCGGATTAAAACCAACACATATTCCCTTTAGAAATAAGGGCGTTGAGTGTCTGCATCTTAGCTCGGACGCAAGCCTTATAAGGCACACGATACAGGATAATTATGATGCGGTCAGCTTTGAGCATACCTTTATGTGGTATGATGTGATACTGTCCTTTTTGAGGAGGCTTCACAGACTATGAGGCTTTTAATTTCTCTATTTTTAATAACAAGCTTGAGCCTTGCCCAATCCTATGAGGAGCTGGTAAGGTTTCTTGAAGGTATAAGGACGGTAAAGGTAGCCTTTGTGCAGAAGGTTTATTACCCGTGGCAGTCAAAGCCTGAAGTATCAAAGGGCATATTCTACGCAGAAAGGAGTGGAAGGTTCAGGGTTGAATACGAAAGCCCTACAAGAATTCTCATAGTGTCTGATGGTATAAAGGTCATGGTGTATAACGAAAAGGACAGGACAGCCCTTTTAGAGGATGTGGAGAAGAACAGGTCGCCGGTGGTGGAGTCTCTTTTCCTCTTCTCAAAACCCGTGCAGGAGGTCTTTGAGCTTGTGGGAGAGCTGGAAGGCAAGGGAGGGAAGGTCTTTCTGCTAAAGCCAAAGGTGAAGGATGAGTATTTTTCAAAGGTTTATGTGGAGGTCTCGGTGGGTGGCAGGGTGAAAAGCATAAAGGTGGAAGAAAAGGAAGGTATTACAACCCTTGTGGAGTTTATAAACAGCTCCTATAATTTTACACCCTCAAGTGGTCTTTTTAAGGTGGAGCCTCCAGCAGGTGCAAGGGTCATAAAGCCATGAAGATAAGGAGAGCTGATGAAAAGGATATGCCAGAGCTTGTGCAGGTGTATCTTGAAGGCTATAAAGGGCTTGAAGAATACTCTTATACACACCCAGACGATGTGCAGGCATACCTGAACTGGCTTTTCAGGAGAGATGTGGCGGGCATATGGGTGGCGGAGGAGGACGGCAAAATTGTTGGCTTTCTGGCGGGCGATGGCAACTGGTTTAGCAAGAGGGAAGGCAAAGTAGTGGGAGCCATACATGAGCTTGTGGTATTGCCAGAATATAGAAACAAGGGCATTGGTAAGGCTCTTGTTCAAAAGGCTTTAGAATATTTTAAGAGCAGAGGGCTTGACAGGGCGGAGCTGTGGGTGGGGGACGAAAACAAACAGGCTTTAGAGTTTTACAAAAGCTTAGGTTTCGAAGAAAAGGACAGGTTTAACTACTGGCTGAGGATGACAAGGGCTTTGGACTGAGCCTCTCTCTTAACCTGCATACGGAACACACTTCTGCGGTGGTGGGCTCTCCGCATACTCTGCAGGGTACTAAAGAGACCTCCTCAGAGCTTAGTAAGGGATGCATTCTTCTCAAAAAGTCCATGTAAAACCTCAGCTTGGTGCCCGGGCTTTTTTCTTCTACCTGGTTGAGTATCATCTTATGTTCTATGGAGCTTGCACCCTCCGCAAAGGGGCACTCTTCCTCCACATATTCAATGCCAGCCAAGAAGGCATAAAGGGCATTTTCCTTTTCCGTAAACTTACACAGGGGCTTTACCTTCCTGACAAAGCCTTCCCTCTCTTCCAGTACAGGGAACTGTCTTGAGAGGTATTCCATATTCCAGCTAAGCACGTTAGAAAGCAGTGTGGCACTTTCATCATCAAGATTATGCCCTGTGGCGATAACATGGTATCCCAAAAGCCTTGCATATTTGTTCATGTAATATCTTTTGAGCTGCCCGCAGAAGGAGCAGGCTGGTCTTTTCTCTACCTGTTTAATTTCAGGTATGCTTGCCACTTCCCTTTTCAGCTCCACCACATGAAGGACAAGGTCTCTGTCCTTTGCAAACTTATCACAGAGAAGCTTAGACCTTTCAGAGTATTCATCAATGCCCAAGTTTATGTATAAGCCATCCGCCCTGTAGCCAAGCCTGTGAAGGACATGCCAGAGGGCAAGGCTGTCTTTGCCACCAGAAACCGCCACCAGAACCCTGTCCTTTTTGCTAAACATTCTGAACTCCCTTATGGTAGCTTCTACCCTCCTTGCATACCACTCCATGTAATGCTCTTTGCACAGAGAGAGCCTGTGCTGTGGTAAATATACAACCGCCTTATTCTGACACTTTACACACTTCCTCATAGCTATAGAAATCTAACCACCAGATATGGCATTTACCACTCTCACCTCTTCACCATCCTTTATAAAATCTTCTTCCGTTAGAAGCTCTTCTCCACGAACCACAAAGGCGGATTCTCTTGAAAGACCCATAGCCTTCAGAAGCTCAAGAGCTTTTACTTTCTCACCTTCAAACTCCAGCTCAAGCCACTGCCCCCTGTAAAGTACCCTTACCTTCATGCAAGCCCCACAAGAGCGGACTTTATGCCCTCATAGACCATAAGAGTTGCCTTTGACTTGTTGAGGGTATAAAAATGAAGCCCGGGGACGCCATTTTCTATAAGGTCAAGGCATTGCTCTATCGCAAATTCTACGCCAAGCTTGAGGGTTTCCTCAGGTTTGTCCGCATAAGGTTCAAGCCTTTCTATGAGCCTCTGGGGTATCTCCGTCCCACACATGCTGGCAAACTTCTGCACCTGCCTGAAGTTGGTTATGGGCATAATGCCGGGGATTATGGGTATGTTGATGTCTGCTCTATGGCATAGCCCCATAAACTCGTAGTAGTATCTGTTGTCAAAAAACATCTGTGTTATTGAGAAGTCCGCACCCGCCAGAACCTTCCTCTTGAAATACCTTATCTCCCACTCCATGTTGGGAGATTCGGGGTGTCCCTCTGGATAGGAAGCAACGCCGATTGAAAAATAGTCTCCAAAGTGGGCTTTTATAAAGCTTACAAGCTCCTCCGCATGCCTGCATGCATCCTCCGGAGGTGTAAAATCTGGCTTATCCTTGGGCTTGTCTCCCCTCAGGGCAAGTATGTTTTCAATACCGATGGCTTTGTATCCAGAAAGTATCTCAAAAAGCTCTTCCTTTGTGTGAGCTATGCAGGTGAGATGTGCCATCACTGTTATGTTTGTTTCTCTGTGAATACGCTCCACCACCCTTTTTGTTCTGTCTCTTGTAGAGCCCCCCGCACCATAAGTGACGGAGACAAAGGTGGGCTTTAAGCTCTGAAGCCTTGCCACCGTCTGAAAAAGCTCCTCCTCGCCCTCTTGAGACTTTGGAGGAAAAAACTCAAAGGAAAGGCTAAACCTCTTTTCCTTCAGATACTCTCCTATCTTCAACCAGCACCTCCACAAAGTTTATAAGTCTTATCTTACAGGGTGCGGGGGATTTTATGAAAAGGCTTATCAGGTTAATAAGCCTGTCTGTCTCATCGCCATAATTGACCGCAAAGCTGTAAAGCTCCTCCAAAGAATCCTCTATTTCAAAGCTAAGCTCTCTGTTTGCAAGCACCTCCTGAAGAGACCTGCCCTCTTTAAAAGCCCTCAGAGCCTTTATGGTCCTGCTCAGAAGGTCATCTCTTGAGCGTGCCCACTTTAAGTCTGTATGTCTTTTTACTATCCGGTGGAAGGCTCTGAGGGTAGCCTCCATACAGCCTTACATCTCCTTAAGGTCCTTTATAAGCTGTTCTACCTCAAGGGCTGGCATGGTAAGCGTCCTTATGGTACCTCTGGAGCCAAGTTCAATAGCCATCTTGACAATGGTGTCGTTGTCTGGAGCTTCTATGATGTTTACAAAGTCATAGGGTCCCATCACCGCATACTGGGCGAGGAGCTTCACGCCAAAACGTTCCATAACCTCTCTATCCACTTCCTTTATCCTTTCAGGCTTGTGCTTTAGGGTTTTCATACCCTCGTCCGTTAGTGTGGTAAGCATCACATATACAGGCATGGCAACACCTCCCTAAAGTTGGTCTATAGAAAATTATAACTCCTTACCCGTAGCTCGGGGGCGTAAGGGTAGCCTTAGGTTGTCAAAAAGTTCATACAGGACGGGAAGAAGGAAAAGGCTGAGGGGAAGCCCTGAAAATATACCACCTATAACTGCAAGGGCAAGGGGCTTTCTTAGCTCCGCACCTGCAGTAAGCCCGAGGGCTACGGGCGTGAGGGCTGAAACCACAGTAAAGGTGGTCATCAGAATGGGTCTTAGCCTCTCTCTTCTTGCTTGAAGTATGGCTTCACGGGTAGGTATGCCTTCCTTTCTTAGCTGTATTATTCTTTCAATGAAAAGCACCGCATCCCTGACGATTATACCCACGAGGAGTATTATCCCGAAGTAGGAGGGGACGCTCAGAGAGGTGTTGGTAAGGAGCAGAAGCCCGAAGGTGCCAGCCACCGCAAGGGGCACCATAAGAAGCACGGTAAAGGGATGCCTGTAGCTCTCAAAGAGGCTTGCCAGAATCATATAAACGCCCACAAGGGCAGAAACAAGGGCAAAACCAAGCCCCTCAAAAGCTCTCTGAAACTCCTTTGCCTGACCCACAGGCTCGTAGGTGTAGCCGGGCGGAAGATTCAACCTGAGCCATTCTTCTAACTCTTCCACCGCCTTGGCAAGGGGCTTATCGGGAGACAGGTTTGAAAAGAAGGTAAAGGAATACTGCCGGTTGTAGCGGTTGAGGCTCTTATAGCCTGTGGCAGTCTTTATCTCCACCACCTCTGAGAGGGGGATAAGCTCTCCCCTGCTGTTTTTAACAAAGACCTTCTTGAGGTTTTCTACATCTTTGACAAAGTCAGGGTATGCTTTAATGTACAGGTCGTAGCTCTCAGCTCCCAGCTCATAGGTACCCGCCTGATACTTACCAAAAAGCACTTCAAGGGTGAGGGCTACATCGCTCACATTCAAGCCAAGGTCCCCAAGCTTTTCCCTTTTTACGCTCACCTGCACCTGAGGCTCATTTAGTCTTAAGTCCGTATCCACATCCCTATAACCGGGCTTGTTTTTAAACTCAGCAACGAGCCTGTCTGCAATCCTCTGAAGCTCCTCTAAGGAGTTGCCCTTTATCACATACTGAAGGTCCACCTGCCTTCCACCCCCTGGACCCACAATGCCCGGAGGCTCCACGCTCACCCTAACATCCTTTAACTTAGCAAAATCTTTCCTTACCATTTCCATTATCTGAGCCTGGTGGGGACGCCTGCCCTCTTTGAGATAGGCAAAGCCAATACCGCCGTTCACATCTGGTCTTCCCGCCACGCCCTGACCCATAGCAACGCCGAACCTGTCTATGTATGGGTTTTTAGAGAGGATGGCTTCTATCTCCCTTGTCTTTTGCTCCGTAAACTCAAAGGAGGAACCAACGGGCGTTTCAAACCTTATAAGGAACCTTCCTTCATCCACTATGGGGAAAAACTCCTTCTTTGTAGCCTTAAAGAGCTGAAAACCTATAAATACGCTGACCAAGGAAAGCCCAATAACCAGAAGCTTGTGGTTCAAAGACCACCTTAGGGCTAAATCAAAGACATGCTCAAACCTCTCGTAGGCTCTTACAAAGGGGTTTTCGCTCCTCTTCCCTGCCACGAGCCTTGAGACTGCCATGGGTGTAAAGCTAAGAGCCACCAAGTAGGAAAGGGCTATGGCTATCACAAGAGTGAGGGCAAAGGAGCCAAAAAGCTTACCCACCACGCCCTTCAGAAAAATAATGGGAAGGAAGACTATGACTAAAGAGGCTGTAGAAGCCAGAAGGGCAAAGATGACTATGCGCGTGCCTTCCTCACCAGCCCTTATAGGCTCTAAGCCCTCTTCATACCTTCTTCTAAAGATGCTCTCAAGAACCACTATGGCGTCGTCTATGACTATTCCCACCGCCACCGCCAATGCCAGTAGAGTAAAGGTGTTTAACGAATTACCAAGCTGGTATATGAAGAAAAGAGTACCGAGCAGGGTTATGGGTATGGCAAAGACGGGCACGAGGGTGAGCCTTAGGTTTCCGAGGAAGAAATAAACCACAAGGGCTGTAAGAAGGCTTCCAATGATTATTTCTTCTATTGCCGCCTCTACGCTGTCTTTGACAAAGATAGAAGAGTCAAAGGTATAGTCCATGTGCACGCCCGGTGGAAGTATCCTGTTGAACTCTTCCATCTTTTTCTTTACCGCATCCACCACCTGCACCGTGTTGGTTTTAGACTGCTTATAGACAACAATAGCAATTGCCTGCTCCCCCTTATAGCGAGCCATTCCCCTCTTTTCATCTTCTGTGAACTCCACAAAGCCCACATCTTTTAGCCTTACACCGTTTTTTATGTAGGCAGATTCTAACTCCTTCGGGTCCACTGCCTTTCCATAGAGCCTTATTATGTATTCTCTATCCTTGCCGTAGATGGCACCCGCGGGGGCTTCAAGGTGGTTTTTCTGCACCGCCTCCACCACCTCCTGAACGGACAGACCCCTTGAATAGAGCTTTTCTGGGTCAATCCTCACCCACAGCACATTGTCGCGAAAGCCTCCTAAATCCACCTGACCCACGCCGTTTATCCTTTCAAACTCCCTCTTTATAACCTTGTCCGCCCAGTAGGAGAGGGTTTGATAGTCCGCGGTCTTTGAGTGAAGCATGGTCACAAAGACAGGTGCTATAGATGTATCTACCTTTCTAACTACGGGTGGGTCCACACCCTCAGGAAGCTTACTCATAGCCCTCTGAACAGCATCTCTTACCTCCTGAGCGGCTACATCTATGTCCTTCTCAAGGGAAAAGGTTATGGTTATGCGGGATGTGCCAGCAAAGCTGGATGAAGATATGCTTTCTATTCCACTAATTGTTGCAAGCTGGTCTTCTATAACCCGTGTTACATTAACGTCTACCACATAGGCATTAGCACCAGGATAATTGGTTGTTATGGATACGGTGGGGAAATCCACATCGGGAAGCCTGTCAAGGGGCATATTACGAAGGGAATAAAGCCCAAGCAAGATAAAGGCAAACATGAAGACCCAGGAGGTAACAGGTCTGTGTATGAAAAACCTATACATGATGCCCTATATTATAACCTACCGACCGGTCAGTATGTTATAATAGCTTGCATGAGGAGACTGCTACTGTTTTTTATTTTGCTGTCTTTTGTCTTAGCTTGTCAGAAGCAAGCCCAAAGGCAGGAACAGCCAAAAGAGAGAAGAGTGGTAATAAACCTGTATAAGGTGCAGTCTGAAGGGGTGCCTGTAGAATACACAACGAAGGGATACTTTGAAGGAGAAAAGGATGTAGTGCTGAAACCTTTAGTGAGTGGAAGAGTATTGGGCTTGTTCGTTGATGAGGGAAGCTTTGTAAAGGCTGGACAGCCTCTTTTGAAGATAGACGAGCAGGACTACAAAAACATAGTTTCTCAACTTTCTTCTCAGATTGCGCAGGCTAAGGCGAACTTAGAAAACATAAAAGCTCAGGCTGAAAGAAGGAAGTTTCTTTTTGAGAGAGAGCTTATAGCAAGGGAGGAGTATGAAAACTACCAGACGCAGGCAAGGGCTCAGGAAGACCTCATAAGAAGTTTGAAGGCTCAGCTTGAAAACGCAAGGCTGAACCTTGAAAGGACAACCCTTACTGCACCTTTTTCTGGATACATAGCTCAGAGGTTTGTCAACATTGGGGACTATATAACTCCTCAAAGCCAGACCTTCAGATTAGTGAGCCTTGACCCTATAAGGTTTGTCTTTCAAATACCTCAGGAGTATCTGCCTTATGCAAAGGAAGGTTCAACAGTTAAGATTTATGTAGAACCTTATGGTGAGCTGGAAGGTAAGGTCTTCTTCGTCTCTCCTGCGGCAGACCAGAGCAGGCTTATAACTATAAAGGCTCGTCTTTCAAATCCAAGAGGTGAGCTAAAGCCTGGCATGTATGGTGAGGCTAGGATAACCCTCAGGACAGAAAGAGCTTTCAAGGTGCCAGAAAGAGCTGTGGTGCTTCAAGGAAACAGGAAGGTGGTGTGGAGGATAGAAGGAGGTGTGGCACAGCCGGTGGTGGTGGATGTAATCAGGCAGGGTGAAGGTTTTGTATATGTAAAGGGTGAGCTAAAAGACGGTGATAACATAGCTTTAGACAATGCTTACATACTACAACAAGGTATGAAGGTGGAGGTAAAATGATTGGACTTTTGCTTTTTCTAATTGCGGTTGCCTTCTCTCAAGCTCTAACCTTGGAGCAGGCTGTAGAGCTTGCTATAAAGAATAATACTTCCGCAAGGCTCTCTCTTTTGGACCTCCAGAAGACGGAAGAAGCCATCAGGAAGGCTCGTGCTGGCATTTTGCCCCAGGTAAGCTTTTCCTACAACTACACGCGTCTTAGCCCGGACCTTGCCTTTGGTTTTACACCAAAGAACAGACAAGCTTACAGCCTTGAAGTGGATCAAACGGTTTTTAATAAAGCGGTTTTTGAAGGCATAAAACTGGCAAGTTTGCAAAAAGAGCTTCAGGAACTCATAAGGGAAGATGTTCTCAGACAGGTAGAATTTCAGACAAAGCAGTTTTTTTACGCACTTCTCTATAAGCAACAGGTGGTAAAGCTTCTAGAGGAAAACCTACGCTATTGGGAGGAAAATTACAGACAGACAGAAGGCAAATTTAAGGCGGGTGTGGTGCCAAAGGTGGAGCTCATGCGTGCAAAGGCTCAGTTGGAGCTTGCTAAGGCTCAGCTTGAATCTGCAGGAGCGGACTACAGTAAAAGCCTTGAAGACTTTAAAGCCTTCTTGAGATATGAAGGTGAGCTAAAGCTTGAGGGCGAACTGAAAGAAGTAAATGTTCCTCAACAAGATTATGAGAAATTGCTTCTTGAGAAAAACAGCACTATAAGAGTGGCGAGGAAAAACTTGGAGGTTTTTCAAAGAGCTGTAGAAGTTCAGAAGGCTCAGTATTATCCAAGCCTTGACCTTTTTGCCACCTATCAAGGTAGCACTGCAAGGCTCGGCTCAGAAACCAAGCTTCTTGAAGGTTATACCTTCGGTGCGAGGCTAAACTATAAGCTCTTTGACGGCTTTGCAAGGGAAGCCAGCATAGCACAGGCGAAGATAGACCTTCTAAGACAGCAGGAGAATTATGTTGATACTGAACTCACTCAGAAGGCAAGCCTTCGGAAAACTCTTGAGGATATAAAGGCTCTTAAAACACAGCTTGAGGCTCTAAAACTTTCCTTGGAGTCCGCAAAAGAAAGCCTCAGGCTCTCTACAGAGAGATACCGCTTTGGAGTAGCCACTCAGCTGGAGGTCCTGGATGCCATAAGCAACTACAACAGCACTCTTCAGAACTACTATTATACTCTATACCTCTACAACACCGCCGTAGCACAGTTAGAGAGGCTCACAAGATGACCGCAAGGGAGAGGATACTCCAGTCCGCAAAGGAGCTTTTTGCAAAAAAGGGCTATAAGAACACAAGCGTAGAAGAGATTGTCCAGCAGGCAGGTATCTCCAAAGGGGGCTTTTACTTTTACTTTAAGAGCAAGTCAGAGCTTATGAAGGAGCTTATAGAACAGATGGCTCAGAGGACGAAGGATATAATGAGAAAATGGCTTCAGAAGGAAACTTCTGCGGAGGAAGCCATAAAGGGTCATATTATGGAGTTTTTAAGAGAGTGCTACAGCGAAAGGCACATAGCCTATATCTTCTTCTTTGAGCTTCTTTGTGGAGAGGAAGAGTTTAGAAAGCTTCACAAAAAACATATGGAAGAAATAAGAGGGCTTCTAACTCAGATGATAAAAAGGGGCTATGAAAGGAAGGAATTCCTCTGTGGAAGTGTGGAGACGCTCACTAACTTAATAGTGGGCTACATAAAGCTCATATACATGGAGGAACTGCTTTTAAAGGACAAACCACTTGAAGAGATTCTGGCACGCGCAGAGGAAGGTCTTGAGCTTATCATGAGGGGTGTAAAATGCGTTGGCTCTTGAGCCTATTTATGCTTTTTGAAATTGCTTTTCCTCTAAGCCTTGAAGAGCTACTTCAGAGTGCAGTAGAAAAAAACCCTCAACTTCTTTCTAAAAGGTATGCGGTAGAAGCTTCAAGATGGAACCTAAAAGCGGATAGACAACTCTATATGCCTGAAATTCTTTTCAATTACAAACTTACCTACCAGTCTGAAAAGCAAAGTTTCCAGCTTCCAGCCTTTGGAGCTTTTCCTCCTGCAAGGTTTGAGAGCTCAAAACAAAGCTATAAAAGTCTTCAAGCGGGCATAAGACAGCTCCTTTTTGATGGTGGAGGAAGGTCTGCAAAGGTAGAGCTTTCCAGAAGTTTGCTTTTTATATCGGAGAAGGACTATGAGGAAAGTCTTCTGGAGCTAAAGCTTGAAGTGATTAATGCTTATCTTGACCTTCTTTCCGCACAAGAACTTCTTGAAGTAAGCAAAAAAAGAGTAGAAGCTCTTCAGTCGGAGCTCTATCAAAGAGAAGCTTTTTTTAAAGAGGGGCTTGTAGCCATTACAGATGTACTTCAGGCAAGAGTAAGACTTGCTCAAGCACAGAGAGAACTCCGTGAGGCGGAAGGAAATTACAGAATAGCCTTATCAAACCTCTCCAGACTTACAGGTATTGAGGAAGAAAAGCTAAAGGACCTCAAGAAAATACAGGTAGAACCAAAAGTTGAAAGCCTTGAAGAACTTATCTTAAAAGCTTTACAAAAAAGACCCATCCTTAAACTGTACGCACAAAGAATTAGGCTTTCAGAAGTTCAAAGAAAAGCGGAGCTTTCTAACATGTACCCTAAGGCATTTGTGGAAGCCCTCTACAACTACTCGGACCAAAACCCTGTAGTTTCACCTAAAGGTTTTTTCACGCTTAGTGGAGGTATAAGTTGGTCCTTTCAAGGATTATCCAGCTATTACAAAGCTCTATCACACGTAGAAGAAGAAAAGAAAGCAAGAGAAGAACTAAAAGACCTCCAAGATAAACTCAGGCTTGCTATAAAGAAGGCTTATGAGAATTACCTGACTGCAAAGGACAATCTCAAAGTAGCGGAAGAAAACCTCAGGTTTGCGGAAGAATATTATAGACTCTCAAAGGAGCAATATAAAAACCAGATAATAAGCGGAACAGACCTTCTTCAGGCGGAAGCGGAACTTACCCAAGCAAGAAAAGCAAGGATTATAGCCTATTATGAGCTTTTGAAAGCCTACTATAGACTATTGAGAGAAAGAGGTGAGTTATGAAGAAGGCAGGTATCTTCATACTTGTCTGTCTTTTAGTAGTTTTTTCCTTCTTTTCTTACAAATGGATAAAGCACCGTATGGAGTATGCTATAACAGATGCGGTTTTTGTAAAGTCTGAAAACTTAGGTAATGTAGCCTTTGAGGTCTCAGGTAGGGTGGTTGAAGTCTATAAGGATTTAGGGGACTATGTAAAAAAGGGAGAGCCTTTAGCTAAAATTGAAGACACAGACTACAAGCTTCAGGTGGAAAATCTTCAAGCAAGGCTTAGGTCTTTGGAGGCTCAAAAAGAAGCTCTAAGCCTTCAGATACAGAAGGCTTCTTCTCAAACAGACCTCAATGTAAAAGCTCAGCAAGACACTCTAAAAGAGCTACAAGCCAAGGAAAAAGCTCTTTTGAGTCAACTTGAAGAGCTTGAAGTAAGGCTAAACCAAGTACGGAAAGATAGACAAAGGCTTGAAAACCTTCTAAAAGAAGGTCTAATACCCAGTCAGAAGTTTGAGCAGATAGATACAGAATATAAAAGCCTTCTAAAAAGAAGGCAGGCTCTTGAGGAAAACATAGAGGAGATAAGGGCAGGCTATCAGAAGGCTCAAAAGTCCCTTCAGATGGCGGAGGCTGAAATTCTGAGCGTTTCAGAGCTAAGAAAGAGGCTGGAAGCCCTTCAGTCAGAAATAGAATCTGTAAGACGTATGCTTGAGAAGGCTCAGCTGGACTTAGAAAGAACTATCCTTAAGTCTCCTCTGGAAGGTTTTATAGCAAAAAGGTTTATAAGCGTGGGAGACATGGTCAGAAGCGGACAGCCAGCCTTCAGTATAGTTGCTACCAACTCTCTCTATGTGGAGGCTTTGCTTGAAGAAACTAAACTTAAAGGTATTAAAGTAGGTTCAAAGGCATACTTTTATCCAGATGCCTTTCCTGATAAGGTCTTTGAAGGTGTGGTAGAGGAAATAAGTCCTGCTTCCGCTGCCACCTTTGCCCTCATGCCAAGAGACATATCCGCAGGTGAATTTACAAAAGTAGTACAAAGAATTCCTGTAAAGGTAAGACTACTCAAAGGAGATTTAAGCCTTTTAAGGGTTGGTATGGGTGGAAGGTTAGAAATAAAGAGAGAGAGATGAAGCCCTTTCATGAAACTCTTAGCACTTCCGAGCGTGTGCTTTTGACCTTTTCTCTGATGGTGGGAGTTTTTATGGCTATTTTGGATACCACCATAGTGGATATTGTGGTGCCTAAGATGATGGCACCGCTCAGCACAGACCTCTATGGTGTTCAATGGGTGATAACCGCCTATATGACTTCTGCCGCCACAGCCATCTTGCTCGTAGAATGGCTTGAAAGTTTAATGGGGCTAAAGAAGGTTTTTCTTCTGGGACTTTTCCTCTTTACAACCGCTTCCTTCTTCTGCGGGCAGGCTCAGTCCTTAGAGTGGATGATAGCATCAAGGACCGTGCAGGGCTTTGGAGAGTCTCTTATTGTGGTAAGTGCTGAAGCTCTACTTTTTTCTGCCTACGCTCCAGAAAAGAGAGGGCTTGCCATGGGCATTTACGGGCTTGGAGTGAGCTTTGCGCCCGCCTTAGGTCCTACCCTCGGAGGCTGGATAACCGAACACATAGACTGGAGGTGGATATTTTACATAAACCTGCCTATAGGCATTATAAACTTTACCTTAGCCTTTTTCTTCCTTCGGGACTACAAGCCAGCTCACACCCTAAGGCTTAACTTTATGTCCTATCTTTTCATATCCATAGCCACCGTGAGCCTCCTTATAGTTCTTTCAAGGGGTCAGAAGGAGGGCTGGTTTTCCTCAGACTACATACTCCATCTGTCTCTTGTCTCTCTCTTTTCCTTTCTTCTGTTCCTTCTTTCGGAGCTTGTCTCAAAAAACAAGCTCATAGACCCTTCCATCTTCAGAATAAAGGAGTTTGTGGTAGCCTTCTGGGTCTATCTTTTCGTGCTGGGCTTTTCCATGTATCAGGTCTTTTATCTGATACCCCTATACTTTGAGAGGCTCAAGGGCTATACGACCCTTCAGGCAGGGCTTGCCATACTGCCTATGGCTCTGGCAATAGGCTTTCTGTCTCCTGTGGCTGGTATGATTTCTGACAAAAAGTCTCCAAAGCTTGCCCTGTATGTAGCTACCGCCTTATACCTTCTTGTGAGCCTCTTTGTCCTTCCGAGGCTCAACTACTTTACACCAAAGGAAGAAGCTCTCTTTTACCTCGTCCTTATGGGTATAGGTATGGGCTTTTTCTTTGCACCAGCCACACAGCTGGCTCTCAAGAAGTTAGGAGATAAAACTACCCTTGGTGTGAGCCTTATGCACTACATAAGGTTTGTAGGAGGCTCTTTTGGAACCGCTTTGGCTACTAATGACCTTCAGAGATTTGCATGGGAAAACTTTCAAAGAACCAACGAGCTTCAGGATTACAACCTTCTTAGCCTTAAGCTGGAAGAGGCTGTCCTGTGGCTCTCTGACTACACGCATCAGGCTCAGGAAAAGGCTCTTGGCATGCTCTACAACTTTCAGTATCTTTATGCCTTCTCAGATGCCTTTGGCTCCACCCTCTTTCTGGCAGGTCTGTGGGCTTTGGTAGGAGCTTTGGCGGTGGTTTATATGCTTTTTGCGGACTTGCTGGAAAGGAAATACAAAAACCTGAGAAAAGATGCTACCACTACCGATTTCATATAAAAGCGAAAAGACTCCTACCTACGGTGAGTTGTAGGCTACTTAAGAAAAGCTACACTTCCTACACATACAAATCTTCTGATGGGCTACAAGCTTCACAACAGATTTTAGACTATTACTGAAAAGCTTTCCAAACATGGAAAAGTCTATCTATCTCTTCTTTCCTTCTCTTTTCGGTAGCGCAGAAAAGTATCGTGTTTTCATAGCCAAAGTTTTCTAACAAGACTCCCGCAAGAAAACCCTCTTCAAGAGCTTTTTTGTATAGCTCCTTAGCCTTTTTATGTCTTAGAGGAAATTCCCACAGATGCTTTCCGCTATATACTTCTTCAAAGCCCACCTCAAGGAGTTTCTTCTTTAGATACATAGCCTTTGAGAGGCTTTGACGAGCCACATCTCTAAGACCTTCTTTACCAAGTAAAACCATATATATAAGATTTGCAAGAGCTATAAGGTTTTGATTGGTACATATGTTAGAAGTGGCTCTTTCTCTTCTTATATGCTGTTCTCTTGTTTGAAGAACAAGCGCAAAAGCTCTGTTGCCTTCTATATCTTCCGCCATACCGACAAGTCTTCCAGGCATCTTCCTTACATGTTCCATCTTTGTAGCAAAAAAGCCCGCATAAGGACCGCCAAAGTGCAGAGGCACACCAAGAGACTGCCCTTCACCTACCACTATGTCCGCACCGTACTCTCCTGGAGGTTTCAAAACAGACAAAGCTATAGGGTCTGCCACTACTACAAGAGGAACTTCGTAGGCTTTTGCAAGCTTTGAAATATCTTCAAGGTTCTCTATATAGCCCATAAAGTTTGGTTGTTGAACAGCAAGAGCGTGAGCTTCTTTATCTTTCAAAGCCTCTTCCAAAAGCTGAAGGTCCGTAGTACCTTCCTTATTCAGTGGAATTATCCTTATTTCATCTTGATAGCCCAGAAGGTATGTTTTTACCACTTGCTTGTAATAAGGATGAATACCTTCAGAAAGGACAACCCTGCTACCCTTTCCTCTTATAGCTCTTGACATAAGGACAGCTTCCGCAAGAGCGGACGCACCATCGTACATACTGGCATTGGCTACTTCCATACCTGTAAGCTCGCATATAAGCGTCTGATATTCAAAGATAGCCTGAAGGGTTCCCTGAGAGGCTTCTGGTTGGTATGGTGTGTAGGCGGTTAAAAATTCACCCCTGCTGAGCAACTGCCATACAACGGAAGGTATTATTCTGTCATAAGCCCCAAAGCCCGCAAAACATACAAGGTTTTTATTCTTTGATGAAAGCTCTTTAAAGATGGCTCTTAGCTCTTCTTCACTTTTTGGTTCTTCAAGGAAAGGTTCAGAAAGAAGAGAAGGGTCTATGTGAGAAAAAAGCTCTTCTAAGCTTTTTAGACCTAAAAATTCAAGAATCTGACGCCTTTCTTCTTCCGAGTGGGGTATATACATTAGCGTTCCTTTTCCTCGTATCCAAGCTCCTCTTCTGGTAGAGCTTCAAGAGACTCCTCAACCCTTTCTTCAAACTCTTCCTCTGGTAAGTTTAGCTTTATACTTTCTCCCTTCTCGTCCTTTATTATTTCCACCAGAAGCTGTGCGTAGTCCTCTGCAGGCATAAGGTCCTCCACTTCCATAGGGTCAGAAAGCTCAATGACCGCTATCCACCCATCGTCGTAAGGGGACTCATTCACCAAGTGAGGCTCGTCGTTTAAAAGTTCGTTCACCTCCACAACCCTCCCAGACAGGGGCGTGTATATGGGAGAGACACTTTTAACAGACTCTATGTTTGCAATGGTATCCCCGCTTTCATAGGACTCCCCAACCTGAGGCAAATCCACATACACCACATCACCAAGCTCCTTCTGAGCATAGTCGGTTACACCTATCCAGGCCTTGTTGCCCTTTACCAGAGCCCATTCATGGTCTTTTGTGTAGTATCTGTCCCTTCTAATCAAATACTTGCCTACCACAAGCTCTTCCATCTTACACCTCCTTACAGTGCTTCATATTCTATACCATAATCCTCTTTCACCTTATTCACTACCTGCGTAAGTTCTTGCTCCTCGGTGAGAAAGTTCTCAAGGGTTCTTATAAGATAGTCCAGGTCTATAAGCCTGATGGACATTATACCTCCCCATAAGCCGTTGATGGAATGAACCAGATTCTTACGCCTTCTGGCTATAACTTCCTTGAGGGCCTCCAAGCTAAACATGCCTGAAGGGTCTATCACCAGCACATCGTTTCCTCTCAACTTTCTAAGACCCTTATAAAGCCCATAAAGTAAAGTTCCCCTATCATTTCTTATAAAGACAAGGTCAGGAAACCTGTCTATAAAATCCTTCATCTCAGAAGTTATCACCGCATAGAGGCTGTCCGGACCAATGAGCTTTTTAAGAAGCCTTATCTTCTCCTCTACCTTTATTAAAAGCTCACTGTCTTGGAGGAGCCTGGAATAAAAAACCATTAAGACCTTCATCCTGCTATAATATTATAAGCTCCTACGGAGGCGACAATGTCAAAAAAAATACGGGTAGCCATTGCAGGCATCGGCAACTGTGCCAGTAGCTTAGTTCAAGGCATCTATTATTATGCAAAAAACAAGGAAGGTGTGAGTGGTCTTATGTTTGAGGACGTGGGTGGGTATAAGCCATGGGACCTTGAGGTGGTGGCCGCTTGGGATATTGATGCAAGAAAGGTAGGCAAAGACCTTTCAGAAGCCATATTTTCACCACCCAACTGCACCGCGGTCTTTGAGCCCAATGTGCCAAAAACAGGCGTAAGGGTAAGAAAGGGTAAGGTGCTGGATGGTTATGC
The DNA here is from genome assembly GCA_030549905.1 of Aquificota bacterium. Lineage (GTDB taxonomy): Bacteria > Aquificota > Aquificia > Aquificales > Aquificaceae > Pampinifervens. The sequence continues at coordinate 43,865 of JAUQQK010000010.1, forward strand.
TTCCCATATGGCAAACTATCCACCTGAGAGAAGCTTTGTGCTGTCTGATGAAAAAGAAGATGAACTGGAAGATGTGGTGGCCCTTCTCAAAGAGGTGCAGGCGGACGTGCTTATAAATTATGTGCCTGTTGGTTCGGAGCAAGCGGCAAGGTTCTATGCGGAAGCCTGTTTGAGAGCGGGAGTTTCTTTCATAAACGGTATGCCCACCTTCATCGTTTCCGACCCCGAATGGGCGAAGAAGTTTGAAGTGGAAGGCATACCAGTGGTAGGAGACGATATAAAATCCCAGGTAGGTGCCACCATAGTACACAGGACGCTGGTTCAACTTTTTATAGACAGAGGTGTGAAAATAGACAGAACATACCAGCTAAACTTTGGAGGCAATACGGACTTCTTAAATATGTTAGAAAGAGAACGTTTAAAAACCAAAAAAGTTTCAAAGACAGAGGCTGTCTCTTCTTTAATTCCATACGAAATAGACCCGTACAACATACACATCGGACCATCTGATTGGGTACCATGGCTCAAAGACAGGAAGATAGCGTACATACGCATTGAAGGAAGGCTCTTCGGTGATGTACCCATGTATGTGGAATTAAAATTAGATGTGGAAGACTCACCCAACAGTGCAGGTTCTATGATAGATGCCATAAGGTGCTGTAAGCTGGCAAGAGACAGAGGCATAGGAGGACCTCTTTATTCCATAAGTGCCTACACGATGAAACACCCTCCCATACAGTATCCTGACTGGCAAGCAAGAAAGATGGTAGAAGAATTTATTCGTGGAGAAAGAGAAAGGTAAGCTTTGGGTACATACCGCCAGCGTAGGTGAATTCAATACTATAAAGCCACTCTTAAGAAGGCTTGTGGCAAAGTATCACATCATCCTCACCTACTTTTCCTTCAGAGCCAAAGAATACCTAAAGGCTCAAAGAGGCTTTTTTCATGAACTTTACCGTCTTCCTATAGACCTGCCACCACTTGTAAGAAGGTTTGAAAAAAGCGTGAAGCCTGACGCCATACTCATAATGGAACGCGAACTTTGGCCCTCTCTAATACTCTTTACAAAAGCACCAAAGGTTTGGCTCAACGCCTATGCAAAGGAAAGCTTGCTTGAAAGGTTATTATCCAAAAGGTTCAAACTTATTCTGACAAGAGGAGAAAAAGACAAAGATAAATTTCTCTCTTATGGATGCAAGGAAGTTATTGCCTGTGGAAACCTTAAGTTTCTTTTGGAAGAGCCTCCAGAGGCTTTCTTGAGGTTTTCAGAAGGAAAGCTACTTGTGGCAGGAAGCACGCACGAAGGAGAAGAAGAACTTCTCAAAAGTATATTTCTTAAACTTAAGGCAGATTTTCCAGAGCTAAAGCTTGTGATAGCTCCAAGACATATAAGCAGGGCTCAGAAGGTAGCGGAGCTGTTTGCAGGTCTCAAAGTTAGCTTTAAAAGTGCTGAGGAAGAAGGCTGGCAGGTGCTGGTGGTGGATACACTTGGAGAGCTTTTTTCTCTCTACAGGTATGCAAGCTTTACCTTTGTGGGTGGCACCTTTGTACCTGTGGGAGGGCATAACCTGTTGGAACCTGCTTACTTCAAAAAACCTGTGCTTTTTGGACCTTACACACACAAGGTGAAGGACCTTAAAGACTTCCTTATGGAAAAGGGTATGGGCTTTGAGATAAGAACAGAGGAGGAATTTTATCACCTTGCCAGAAAACTGCTATCGGGCGAGCTTGCCCTTCCAGACTTTGACCTAAAAGACCACTCCCAGAAAGTCCTTCACTGCTACGTGCATGCCTTGGGGGCTTTTCTTGAAAAATGATAAAGCTTATAGGATAATAATCTCTCAATGAAAGACCTTAAGCTAAACCTTTTAGCCCTTCTTGTCCTGATAGGGCTGTCGGTGGCGGTGGTGCTTTTAAAACCCATAAACCTGGGACTTGACCTCAGAGGTGGTATTTCCTTTGTCCTGCAGCCAGACATAGCCTACAGCCTACAGCAGGAGTATGAAAGGTATGCAAAGGATATGGAGCTAAAGGCAAGGGAAAAGGGCATTAAGGTGCTTGATGTAATCCCTTCAAAGGAGGGCATAAGGGTTGAGCTGGTGGAGGAGGAAGACGTAAAAAAGCTTTCAGAGCTTGTAGAGAAGCAGTTTCCAAGGTTTTCAGTGGTCAGGAGTGAAAAGGGTAGTGTGCTTATAAGTTTGAAGGAAAGAGAGATAGAGCAGTTCAAAAGCGGCGTGCTGACGCAGACCATAGAAGTGCTAAGAAAGAGGATTGATGAGCTTGGTGTGGTCCAGCCAGTGATAACACGGATAGGCGAAGACAGGGTGTTGGTGGAGCTTCCGGGCGTTCTTGACCTCCAAAAGGCAAAGTCCATAGTAGGAAGAACAGCCCTCTTAGAGCTAAAGCTGGTGGTGGAGGCAGGACCAAAAGAAGTCTTACAGGGCAAGCTAACCAAAGATTATGAGCTTCTGCCTTCACTTCAAGGGAATGAGTGGTTTCTTGTGGAAAAACTGCCTGTAATAACGGGTGCGGACCTTAAAACCGCCTACACCTCCACTGACGAGTTTGGCATGCCTGCAGTTGCCTTTGAGCTAAACGAGAAGGGTGCAGAGGCTTTTGCAAAAGCCACCGAGAAAAACATAGGCAGACGGCTTGCAATAGTGCTTGACAAAAGGGTAGTCTCCGCACCTGTGATAAGAAGCAGGATAAGCGACAGGGGTCAGATAAGCGGAAACTTTACACCAGAAGAGGCAAAGGAGCTTGCCATAGTCCTTAGGGCTGGAGCTTTGCCTACAAGGGTGGAGTTTCTACAGGAAACGGTGGTGGGACCTTCTCTTGGGAAAGACGCCATAGAGCAGGGTATAAGGGCTGGCGTAGGTGCCTTTATCCTTCTGGTGCTTGTGCTTCTTGCAAGGTATAAAACTGCTGGTATTACCGCCACCTTTTCCATACTTCTGAACGCCCTTATGCTCTGGGCTGGGCTTGTGCTTCTGGGTGGTACGCTGACCCTTCCGGGCATAGCTGGCATAATCCTCAACATGGGCATAGCTGTGGACTCTAATGTGCTCATATTTGAAAGGGTAAAGGAGGAATTAAGGCTCGGCAACACGGTAAGAAAGTCCATAGAGCTTGGCTATAGGAGAACATTAAATGCCGTCTGGGACACACACATAACCCTTTTGGTGGCAGCCCTCATACTCTTTCAGTTTGGCTCTGGACCCGTAAAGGGCTTTGCCACCACGTTAACCATCGGCACCATAGCCTCCTTTATATCCAACGTCTACTATGCTAAGGTACTGCTTGAGCTTCTGAGTAGGTTGAGGCTTTTTAAGATTTAGATTTAAAGGTAAGCCCTAAAGCCACCCTTAAGCTCAGGTTCTAAACTACTGGCCTGTTTTAGAGGTGTGTCCTCTCTGTAGTTTTTCCTGCCACCCTGTCTGTGGTCCTGATTGTATAGACTGTTGCCGTTGAGCTTTAATACCTCTACCGTCAAGCCAAAACTCTGAAGGGAATGAATAAGCTGGTTCACCTCATAGTTGGTGGGCGTTCTGTAGAGGTTTTCATTCAGGTTTAGATGGAGCTTCACCCTTTCTCCAAGAAGTATAAGCCTTGCATTTGCTTCATCAAGCCTTATAGCTACATGCTTTGGCTCATAGCTCTGAAAAACCTGGGGTTTCTCCACAGTTTCCACCTTAGGTGGTGGGCTGTCCTCTTTAAATCTTACAGCCGTCTCCTGCGTGTAGGCATGTCTTGCATCTAAGCCTGTCTTTCCTTCCTTATTGCCATTAAAAGCTTCTTTATCCCCCATAAGCTCTTTTGAGTCTATATCTAACCGCTTGTTAGCATAGTTGTTCTCAAAGGTTATACCCTCCTTAGAAACCCATGCATGAGGCTTAATGACCCTCTCTTCTGGTATATCATCCCCGGCTCTTTCCACAGCTTGAAACCCCAACTTTAAAATATTCCCTTCCCTTGGAGGACTGGTTTCACTCTGCTCTTTGAAAGATTTCTTGGTTTCTTCAGCCCCCGATGTGCTTAATACCTTAGGCTCACCGACAAAAGCCTCTTTTTTATCCCCCACCTCACTTATTAAGCCTGAAACTTTAAAAATCATCTGGATTTCTTTAGAGACTTTCTCTTTGCCAGTCTGTCCATAATCTACCTTACTTTCTGAAGGCTCAAGCTTACCTTTCACATCAAGCAAAACCACCGCCTGCACTTCAGAACTCTTCAAGCCCCCTTCCACAGTTAGGCTTTCCCCTTTCATGTCTAAACCCTTATTTTCCTGCTTTATCGCCTGCAGATGGAGAGCCTGCGGAACAATCCCTTGGAGCCCCTCCACCTTAGAATTATCCAAATTTACCTCTACTGATTGACCTTTCACTTCTGTGCCTGAACCTTTATCTCCCTGCTCCATAAACAGCTGAGGAAACATCTGTGGAGCAACATCTAAAACCTTAGAATTATCCACACCCTCCTCTACCGGCTGGCTTTTAACTTCTGTGCCTGATAATTGAATAAGCGTCTGCGTTATGGGGGTTATAAGTAAAGGCTCAGAGAGAATTTCTTGTGGATTAACCTCACTTTTAACCTTCTCCTGCTCATCTACTTGTCCCTTTTGAGAAAAGGCTTCCAAAAGCATACTCTCAAAATCTCCACCACCAAATTGAGCACCCTTTGAGGAAAGGTCCACAGAGGCTATCTTTTCAAACAGCACTTCTATACTTTCCACCTTAACTCCCCCAGTGTCTTATTATATGCCCTTATAACAATTTTGCAAGTGTCTTAAAGACTGGTTCAAATTTTAGGTCAATGTGCTACGTTCATTTTCTATAAAGCTACAGCATTATGCCAGTGCTCTTGTAAAGAGGGCGCAAAACACCGTGAGCGGTGCTTGCTGAGAAGTAGCTTCAATTTACATAGCATTGGCAAAGCCCTTGTCAGGCAGGTGGAGTAGTTTATTAAAACCCTGTCCGATGAGCCAAGCAGGCAACTCATAGGTGTCCTTTTAGGGATGATTGACCATGCAAAGGGATACTCAGAAGCCAAAGGTCATAGGAATGTCCATATTCACATCCTTGACTTCCTTTATCTCTGGAAACTTATTCTTGAGAGCCCTTTCAATACCAGCCTTGAGGGTAAGCACGGACATACCACAGCCAGAGCAAGCACCCACCATTCTTACAAGCACAGTGCCGTCCTCCTTAATATCTACAAGCTCCACATCACCGCCATCAAACCTAAGAGCTGGTCTTATTTCATCAAGCACTGCTTCTACCTCTTCCCATGTGGGCATCGCCATACCAAACCTCCTTCAAAGTTTTAAACTATTAGAATATGCAGAAGGAAGGCAAAGGCAATGAGGAAAATCATTTTGTGGTGGTGGGCAAGATACTTGAGCCCTACGGGCTTAAAGGAGAGCTTAAAGTGGAGCCTTATCTTGAAGGCTCTAAATGGAAGGATATAAAAAGAGTTTTCTTAAAGAGAAAGGGAGGCGACTACGTGCCTTTTAAAGTAGAGCTTATAAAAAGGCATGGGACAGACAGACTTTTGATTAAGTTTGAAGGCTTTGACGAGAGGGGGCGGGTGGAGGGCTTTGCCGGTGCAAGGGTTTTTCTGCCAGCAAATGAACTTCCCAAAACAGAAAGAGGAGAGTATTATTACTTTGAGCTGGAAGGTCTTGAGGTTTTTACAGAAAAGGGGAAAAGGCTCGGCGTGGTCTCCGGGGTTGTGCCTCAAAAGCCCTACCATCTTTTAGAGGTAGAAGGCGGAAAGCTATACATACCCTTTGTGAAGGAGCTGATAAAGAGGGTGGAAAAAAGGAAGGGTAAAATCGTGGTTAGCCACCTTTTGGAAGAGCTTATAGACTGAGTTCCTTTTGCATGGCTTCTTCAAAGGTGTAGGGGCAGTCCTCAGGAAGCTTGAAAGCCTCTGGATTATACCCATTCTCTTCAAGCCAGTCCAACAGGTCTTCTCTTGCTTCAAGCCATGCCTTGGGAAGCTCTTCCTCCACCTTTACTTTCAGACTTGGAGACTCTTCAAGAAGGTTTCTTATAGCCCTCCGTGCGTTCTTTATGCTTTTCTTCCAGCCATAGCCTCCCCTCTCCTCACCGCCTGAAGTAAGTCCCTCAAACCTTTCCCATTTGTATAGATGCTCTAACAGCACCACAAGGTAGCTTCTAAGAGACCTTAACTCTGCTCTACCCATCGCTTCTATCTCCTCCGCCACCTTTTCCCAGTCCACCAGTTCATAAAGCCCTTCTTTTATCAGCTCCGCATTAGTCTTTGCCCAGAGGTAAAAGTCCTTATCGTATAGCTCTTTTACTTCCTCTGCGGTAATTATAGACTTTTTCATAGGTTATTAATTTAATGCCTCTTTGCCCAGGTGATGGGTCCAAAATGCACCTCCATACCCGCCTGAACTATAACTTCTGAGAGAGAAGGATGCGAATACATGGAGGTGGAAAGAAAGTCCGCCTTAAGCCCTGCCTTCATGAGATGCACTACTTGATGGATAAGCTCGCCCGCATGCGGTCCAAGGATATGACAGCCAAGAAGCTCGCCTTCTTCTGAAACCACAAGCCTGACAAAACCTTCATTTTCTCCATCATCCATAGCCTTGGGGTTAGGCACAAAAGATACAACACCCACTTTATACTCATAGCCCTCCTCCTCCGCCTGGTCTTCTGTAAGACCCACCGAGGCAACCTCATAAGCGGAGTATATGACCTTAGGCACTATCCTCTCGTCTCTTTTCATATGCCCCTCTCCGAGCATATGGTTTATGGCAACCCTGGCTTCATACATGGACTTATGAGCGAGCATGAGGGGTGAGGTAATATCACCACAGGCATAGATGTTAGGAATACTGGTCTGGCAGTGTTCATTGACCTTGACAAAGCCCCTTTCCTCCAATTCTACACCAACCTCCTCTAAGCCAATACCCTCCGTGTTTGGCTTTCTACCAACGCCGAGAAGTATAAAATCCACCTCCACCTCAGAGCCATCGCTAAGCCTTGCCCTGACGCCAGAAGACTTCCTTTCCCAAGACTCCACAGTAGTTCTGAGCCTTATATCCACACCGAGCCTTTTTAGCTTCCTTGCCAGATACCTTGAGGATTCTTCTGGAATGTCTGGGGATGGCAAAAGCCTGTCCTTTAATTCCACAAGAACCACTTCCGAGCCATACATTCTGAAAATGTAGGCAAACTCCACACCCACTGCACCACCACCCACTATGAGAAGCCTTCTTGGAAAGTCTTCAAGGCTCCATATCTGGTCCGTGTCATAAATATATTTTCCGTCAGGTACAAGGCTCCCAATGGACATGGTAGAAGAGCCTGTAGCAATCAGGATAAACTTAGCCCTGAGAAGCTCTCCCGAAGGCTGGACCTCTACCGTGTGGCTATCTTTTAAAACACCCTTGCCGTAGTATATGGGTATGCCTATCTGCTGGGCAAACTTTTTGAAGTTTTCTCTTATGGTAAAGACAACCCTGTCCCTGCCTGCCTTTAGAGGAGCCATATGGACCTCGTAGCCCTTTAATTCCACACCGTAGTCCTTTAGCTTAGCAAACTTGTCTATTAGGTAGGCACCATGCCTCATATACTTTGAAGGAATACATCCCCTGTTGAGGCAGTTTCCGCCGACCGTTTCAGGGCTTAGCTCCACAAGAGCCACCTTCATGCCCCTTCTATGGGCATATAAAGCTCCTTCATACCCTCCACTGCCAGCACCCACTATCACAAGGTCATACATCTTTTCTTCTCCTCCTTTCCTTATAAACTTCCTGCCTGCACTGGCGTATTATTGCCCTGTATTTGTAATAAACGGAAGGCACTTTAATGGGTAGCTTGTAATACCTTTCAAGCATAAGAAGAATATCCTCCGTGGTGGTGTATTTATGGTTTCTTATAATACCCTTTATGTACTTGACTATCCTTGTTTCCTTCATAACCTTTTCTATTTTATCAGGGCTGTTTTACAAACCTCGTGAGCTTTGTCATTGAAAGATGCCCTTTTAGAGCTTTAAAGTATATCTTAAACATGACGCCCGAGCAGTGGGATTTTATAAACGTGCTTATTATAGTAGCAAGGTTTATACAGGTTCTGGGCTTTTTATTTGCAGTGCTCATGCTGGTAAAGGAATTCCCTCTTGGCTATACTTTTGGCGTTTTTGCGGTGAACCTGGTGGGTTTTTTTGGTGTGCTTGTGGGCGTTCTCACCAAGTTCCTATCCCTCATTGGCGTACTACTGGTGGATGCATTAATAATAGCTGTAAGCATTCTGCTATTCATCAAGGCATACCGCATAAAGAAGTTCAAAGAGCGATTTCCCCCACCTCCAAAAACAAACACACGCTGTCCTGTCTGTGGAGCCTACATAAAGCCTCAGGATAGCTACTGTGTGCTAATGGACAGCAAAAGTCTTTTATATTTTGATAACAAAGAACATATGAAGGCTTTTATTGAAAACCCCTCCGCTTACAAATTGTCAAAGGAAATAAATTATGATGGTGTAAGAAGGATATGCGTAAACAAGAAGGAAGGGTGGATTGAGTTTAAAGGGGGGCAAAGCCCCCAGGGGGGCATTACTTTATAAAGTCCTTGAGAACCTCATAGGCTTTCATAGCCTTTTCAAACCTTTCGTTTATCACGTCCCAGTTGAGGCTGTTCAGGAAGGCATCTATGTATGGGGGTCTTTTGTTCTTCTGGTCCACATAATAGGCGTGCTCATATGTGTCAAGCACTATTATGGGTATAAGTCCTGTATAGTTATAAACATTGTGAGCGTCAAGACCATTTACTACAAGCCTTCCTGAGAAGATATCAAGTCCAAGGATTGCCCAGCCCCTGAAGGCTATACCCGCCGCCTTTATCTCCTGAATACAGGCATCCCAGGAGCCAAAGTCTTCTTCCACTTTCTTCTTCAGAGCGTCAGAGGGCTGTCCCTGAGGTTTCAGGTGTCCAAAATAAAGCTCGTGCAGGACAACTCCCATATAGTTGAAGGTCTCTTCTACCTTCAGCTCCCTGTATTCAGAGTAGTTCTGGTTTGCCTTGCTCCTGTCGGAGAAGCTCATGTCCGCAAGCTTTTCCTGAATCTCGTTATACTTAGCCACATAGCCCTTATAATGGGCTTCAAAGTGAGGCTCTATCTGCTCGTTAGATATGCCGTTCAGATTTGAAGGCTTAAGATGGTCCTTTGGCTGAAGCTTATGCACAGGCATGCTACACCTCCTTTAGTATGATTTCTTTTTTTGAATTTTATCACATGGAAAGGTGGTCCTTCAATGACCTCAATCATTCAGTGATTAACAGAGCAGGCATGGGCTTAAACCCATGCCCCATTACCTTTTAATGTCCGTGGTGCATATGCTCCTTTTCCATACCTTTCCTTACAGGAGCCTCTACCTTTACCTCTCCAGACTTTTCAAACCTCAGCACCAGCTCCACCTTATCGCCCTCTTTAAGAGGCTTCTTGAGGTTTATGAGCATTATGTGATAGCCCCCGGGCTTTAGCTCCACCTTACCACCTGCAGGAATCTCTATGGCTTTTACCCTCCTCATTTTACCTTCCACCGTCTCATGGATTTCAGTTATTTCTGAAAGGTTGTTTTTTGCATCTACAAGCCTGTCCGCTTCCTTGCCCTTGTTTTCAATTATCATATAGGCAGCAGACATCTTTGAGGTGGGCGGCACAGCCCTTACCCACGCATCCTTGACTTCCACCTTTGGCTGTGCAAAGACAAGACCCCCTACCAAGAGGCTTGTGAAAAGCACCTTTTTCATGACTGCACCTCCTGATTGAATTTATAGGAGATTTTATCGTGAATTTAATGAAAAGTCAATGAAAACCAGCCCGGCGGGAGTCGAACCCGCAACCTTGGGATCCGTAGTCCCACGCTCTATCCAGTTGAGCTACGGGCCGTTTTGAATATATTATATGCCATTATGGTAAAGGAGACCATAGACCCCTTAGCCCTGCAGTATGAGTTTGCCAAGAGAAGCTTTTATGAGTTTCTCTCGGAAAGAGACCACATAAGACCATACATAACTCCGCCAAAGACTCCCGTACTTCTGCTGGACCTTGAAGGTATAAAAAGGAGGTATTTAGAGGTAAAGTATCATTTTTCTCAGTTCAAGGTCTATTATGCGGTAAAGGCAAACGACCATGTGGGAGTTTTGAAGACTCTGTCTGAGCTCGGTGCAGGCTTTGAGGTGGCTTCCTCGGAGGAGCTTTCTAAGGTTTTGAGCCTTGGCGTGAAGCCCGAACGGGTTATATCCAGCAACCCCGTAAAGCCACCGGATTTTATAGACTACGCAAACAAGCAGGGTGTTAACAGGTTTGCGGTGGATTCCTTTGCTGAAGTGGACAAGGTTTCAAAGATAGCTCCCAGGTCAAGGGTCTATGTGAGGCTTGTGGTGCCTAATGAGGGAAGCGACTGGCCCCTATCCAAGAAGTTTGGTGTGGATGTGGATACAGCCCTTGACATCCTTGAATACGCTCAGGAAAGGGGGCTTATACCTTATGGTATAACCTTCCATGTGGGTTCTCAGTGCAACAATTTTAGAAACTGGCTTATAGGCATAAAAAGGGCAAGTGAGCTGTGGCAGAAGGTCAAGGCAAGAGGCATAAGGCTACAGGCTTTGAACCTTGGCGGAGGCATACCCGTTAAATACACTTACGAAGCTCTAAGGATCGAAGACATTGCATACTATGTAAAGGGGCTTTTGCAGAAGTTTATGCCTGCAGCTCCCCATGAGCTTCAGATAGAACCCGGAAGGGGTATAGTAGGAGACCAGGGCATAATGGTTTGCAGGGTCATAGGCAAGGCCAAGAGAGGGGATGAAAACTGGCTTTACATTGATACGGGTGTTTTTAATGGCCTGGCGGAGGCTCTCGGTGGCATAAGGTATGCCTTCTATCTTGATGGAGAAGGAGAGCTAAAGGAATGGACCATAGGAGGCGTTTCCTGTGATAGCATGGATGTGATAGCAAGAAGGGTGGCTCTACCAGAGCCGGAAGTGGGAGACTACCTATACATTCTTTCCGCAGGTGCCTACACTACCGTCTATGCGGCACCTTTCAATGGCTTTCCTGTGCCTGATGTGGTATGTTTAGAAGCCTGGCCTTGAAACCTTCCGTGTCTTCTTCCACTTCCACAACCGCCTTTATATAAAAGGACAACTCTCCAAGCTCCTTCTTTATAATCTTTAATTCTAATGAGGAAAAGCTTACAAGGCTAAGCGTATCCGCTCCAAGCAGTTTAATAATATGCCACAGCTCCTCCACAGGTTCCACATCACCATAGCTGACAAAGAGTATATCTGGTTTCATATAGAAGGCGTCCTTCAAACCCTCTCTGAAATTCTCCACATCTACCCCCACCTCCCTCTGTATGACAAGAGACTGCCCGTGTTTGAGCAGAAAGGTAAGGGGCCTTTCCAGCACGAATATCACCTTGCTGTAATTCATGCATATATACTGAAGGAGGGAATAGACAAAGGTATTGACCCTGACCTGATTTTTTCCAGTAAATAGCACAAGGCCTGCATGGTTTAACCTTATCAGCTCATCAAGCTGTGCTATGGTGTTTTTATCACTGCAAAGCTGGCTGAGTTGAGGTATGTGATAAGGTGTCCTTATTATATGAACCACATAACTGCCCCTCTGAGTAATATAGCTGACCCTAAACCTGCCTACATTGTGAACGCCAAAGGAAAACATACCCTCTCTACCTATTGGACCAGGTGCAAAGGGCGTATGGCTCCTTAAGGCTACCAGCGTATCCCTTATATCTTCTGGCGAGAGGACAGCATCAGATACCCTAATCAATTTACCCTCTCGCTTCTCCATAATAAAGGCGTTTGGCACCAAGTATAACTCCCTGATATCCTCTGTAGCACTCAGATAATTCATCACCTGTGGCATATAGTTCATCTTCCGCCTCCCTGATTGATAATCCTCATAACTAACATGGCTGTTAAGAATTATATTACTCTTTACAAGAGGAGGTAAGAATGGCTGTAAAGGATATTATGGATGCCCTAAGGGATGTGCTTGTGGATAATACAAGGCTTTCTGAGCTTGTGAAAGATATAAAACTTATAGGCAGGCAATTAGAGATTGTTTATAGGTTGCCAAGACAGGGCATAGAAGAGGAGATAGTGGAAAAAACTAAAAGTGCCTTAGAGAGCGTGCCTGAGGTGGAAGAGGTTAAGGTGAGGTTTGTGGAAGCTCCCCCAGCCCAGCAGGTTATGGCTCCGCCTATGTTTTCCAAAAGAAGGGTGCCGGGTGTTAAACACCTGATGGCGGTGGGCAGTGGTAAGGGTGGTGTGGGAAAATCCACCGTCTCCGCCAACTTAGCCTTAGCCCTTTCCAAGCTTGGCTACAGGGTGGGTCTTTTAGATGCAGACATATATGGACCCAGCATACCCACCATAATGGGTGTTAAGGGGGAAAGGGTGCATGTGGACGAAAACAACAGGATAATTCCTGTAGAGAAGTATGGAATTAAACTGCTGTCCATAGGCTTTTTGCTTCCCTCTGAAGATACGCCCGTCATATGGCGTGGTCCCATGCTTATGAAGGCTCTGACCCAGTTTCTCTTTGATGTGAGCTGGGGCGAGCTTGACTATCTTATATTAGACCTTCCACCCGGCACGGGTGATGTGCAGCTTACTCTTGCTCAAAACGTGCATATGAGCGGTGCGGTTGTAGTCACTACACCACAGGATGTGGCCCTTGCGGATGTGAAAAAGGCGGTAGCCATGTTCAGAGAGGTTCAGATTCCAGTGCTTGGTGTTATTGAAAACATGGCGTACTTTGTATGTCCAGAAAGCGGTAAAAAGTATTACATCTTTGGAAAGGGAAGGGTGGCTGAGTTTGCCACCGCCTATGGTCTTAAGATACTAGGTTCCATACCCATTGACCCTGAGCTGGCGGAAACATCGGACCTTGGCGTCCCTGTGGTGGAAAGCCATCCAGACTCTGACACGGCAAGAGCCTTTATAAGCATAGCAAAGCTAATAAGCGACATAACAGAAAGGAGGTCTTAATATGTTTTTACAAAAGGCAGGAAAAAGGGTGGTTTACTTAGACCACATAGCCACAACGCCCGTAGCTCAGGAAGTTATTGAGGCAATGCTTCCCTACTTCAGGGAACACTTTGGAAACCCCACATCCCTTCATAGCTTTGGACAGGTGGCAAAGAAGGCAATAAACAAGGCAAGGGAGGCGCTGGCAAGCCTGATAAATGCCAATACGCCAGAGGAGATAATTTTCACTTCAGGAGGCATAGAGGCGAACAACTTAGCCATAAAGGGCATAGCGGAAGCCTATGAAAAGAAGGGAAAACATATAGTATCCACAGAGATTGAGCACCACTCAATACTGCACCCTCTCAAAAGCCTTGAAAGAAAGGGATGGGAAGTTGCATATCTGAAGCCTGACAAGTATGGACTTATACACCCCGAGCAGGTGGCGGAGGCGGTACGTCCCGATACGGTGCTTGTGAGCATAGGGCATTCCAACAGAGAGATAGGCACCATTCAGAACATAAAGGAGCTGGTAAGGGCTGCAAAAGAAAAGAACCCTAAGGTCATATTCCACACGGACGCCTGTCCTACCCTCGGGCATCATCCGGTGGACCTAAAAGACTGGGGTGTAGACGCCGCTTCCTTTACCGCACACCTCATGTATGGACCCAAAGGAGTGGGAGCCTTATGGACGCGTAAAGGTGTAAAGATAAGACCACTTATTGAGGGTGGCACGCAGGAAAGGGGCGTGCGGGCAGGTACAGAAAACGTGCCGGGAATAGTGGGCTTTGGAGCTGCCTGCGAGTTAGCCATGAAGGAGCTTCCAGACAGGATGCAGAGGCTCTCCTATTACAGGGACAAGCTGAGAAAGGGGCTGGAAGAAAGGCTTGACTATATAGAATTCACAGGGCATCCAACCCAAAGGCTTCCTCACCACCTTTCTCTCATCGTGCATCTCATTGAGGGTGAGGCAATGCTTCTAAGGCTTGACCTTATGGGCATAGAGACCGCCTCAGGCTCTGCCTGCGTTTCTCTGGCTTTAAAACAATCCCATGTGCTCTTTGCAGTGGGCGTGCCAAAGGAAGTGGCTAACGGCTCTATCGTGTTTAGCTTCGGCAGGGACAACACGGAGGAAGATGTGGATTACGTGATAGAAGAGTTTCCAAAGACGGTCAAGCTCCTGAGAGAGTTATCCCCCTTCACGCCTGAAAACTGGGAGCAGTATGTGAAGAGTAAAAAATGAAGCTTCTGGTCCATATATGCTGTGCCCCCGATGCGGTTTATTTTCTCAAAAGGCTAAGGGAAGATTATCCTCAAGCCAGCATAGTGGGCTTTTTCTACGACCCAAACATACACCCCTATGAAGAATACAGGCTAAGATACATAGAAACCGAAAGAACCTGCAGGGAGCTGGGCATAGAGCTTTATGAGGGTGAGTATGACCTTGAAGGCTGGCTTTCCTCAGTGAGGGGCTACGAGGAAGAGCCAGAGAGAGGAAGACGCTGTGCCATATGCTTTGACTACAGGCTCTTAAGAAGCTTGGAGTTTGCAAAAAAAGTAGGAGCCACGCACCTTACCACTACCCTTCTCATGAGCCCAAAAAAAGAGTTTAACATGCTCAAAGAGAGCGGTCAGAAGGTGTGCGAAAACACGGGCATAGAGTTCTTAGCCTTAGACTACAGGAAGGGTGGAGGCACTCAGGAGATGTTCAGGCTTTCAAGGGAGCTGGAGCTATACCATCAGGATTACTGCGGGTGCATATACGGGCTCTTCAAGCAAAAGAAGGGTGAGGTCTTCTGGGACCTTGTATCCTTTGGCGGAAGGCCTCCCGGTAGCAAGGAGGAGATGCTCTTTATAAAAGAGGTAAGGCTCTATGCAGAAACAGAGCTTGGACTTTCCTGCAGGGAGTGGGACTTTGATTTTTTAAACTGGAGGGTATTGCAGGGCAAGTTAGAGGTGAAGGGTCAGGTGGTACCTTCCTTTGTGAGGCCCTATTCTGCTTCCGTTAGAGGTCTTTTGAAGGCGGACCCTGTGGAAAAGGCAGGCAATGTTATTTACTACAATAAGGGCGGGCTGAGAATCTTCCTAAAAGAGAGGCTTGAAGATGAACCCCTTGAGGACTTTGATGGCATATGCAGTCCAGCCTTTTTAGTTTCCAAGGAGTATGAAGAAGTGCTTACAAAAGAAAGGGTTAGCGTGAGCCTGCAGACCCATATGGAGCCTGGCAGGTCTTCCGTGCTTTTAATGGGAAGCCTTCAGGCAAAGGACATATACGCTATTCCTGCGGACACGCTTCAGGACTCAAGGGGTCTCAGCTTAGAGGCTCTAAAAGAGCTTCTTTCCTCAAGCCTTGAGGAAGTGCTAAGAGGTGAAAGGGCTTATCTTCTGTGCGGAGCCTACAGCCTCGGAAGGACAGGTATTAAATACTTTGAGCAAAGAACGGGCAGAAGGGTTAAAGCCCTTCTTTGTAGTCAAACTCCTTAGATTCAAGCCACAGCCTGTCCATCTCCTCAAGGCTCATATATTTTAAGTCCTTGCCCATTTCTTTAGCTTTCTTCTCCATATACCTGAACCGCCTCTCAAAGCGGTCGTTTGCCTTTTGCAGGGCAATCTCCGCATCAAGCCTTAAAAACCTTGCCAGCTCCACCACAGCAGTCAGTATATCGCCAAGCTCATGCTCAAGCTCCTTTTCTTCACCTTTTTCCAGAGCCTGCCTTAGCTCCTGTACCTCTTCCTCTAACTTTTCAAAGACCTGTTCTATCCTTTCAAAATCAAAGCCCACAAGGCTTGCCCTGTCCTGCAGCTTTTGAGACCTCATGAGGGCAGGAAGGCTTTTGGGAACTCCGTCCAGCACGCTATCCCTTTCCTTTGCTTTCCTCTCCTCCCATTTTTTCAAAACCTCTTCAGGGCTTTCACAGCCAAAGACATGAGGATGTCTTTCTATAAGCTTTTTGTTAAGCCCCTTAATAACATCCTCCATATCAAAAGCTCCCCTCTCCTTTGCAATCTGGCTGTGGAAAACCACCTGCAAAAGCAGGTCCCCAAGCTCTTCTTTTAATTTCTCATCGTCCTTTGAGCCTATGGCATCAAGCACCTCATAGGCTTCCTCAATAAGGTATTTTCTCAGGCTCTCATGGGTTTGCTCCCTGTCCCACGGGCATTTCTTTCTGAGCTCCTCCATTATCCTCAAAAGCTCAAGAAAGGCTTCCATGGCTTATATTATAAGACTATGGTAAGAGAGGCACTAAAGCTTCTTTTCCTTCTTGTTTCTTATAACTTTATACTGCATTACATATCACAGTACTTTTCACTTCCCCTATTTCCCTCCGACGCAGAAGGTGTGCTTACTCTTTTTGCCTTTAGCTCCGCCCTTTATTTAGCCTGGCTTACCGGCTACAGAGAAAAGACGGTCCTATGGCTTGCATACCTCATATTCTTCCAGATACTGGGTCTTGCCCTTCTCAGGCAGAACCATGAGATAGTTTTGGAGTTTGGACCTTCTTTTCTCATAAGCATAGGTCTTATATGGCTCTTTGAATCTCCACAAGAGATAAGGATGAAAAGGCTTGAGGAAGAAAAGAGAAGGCTTGAAGAGGAGATAGACAAAAACAGCTTAGAGGTTCAAAAACTTAGGGAACAGATTGGGCTTTCTCAGGAGCTCATAGAAAGACTTATGAGGGATAAGGAGAGGGTAGAGGCAGAACTTAGAAGTATAAAAGAAAATGAGTCTGTTAAAAGGGAGGAGCTTGAGAGGGAAAAGGAAAAACTATCTCAAAGGCTTGAAGAGGCTCAGAAGAAGCTTTCTGAATACATGGAACGGCTTAACAGTCTGTCAGAGGTAAACAGGGGTCTTTTTGAAATGCTTTCAGAAATTCAGGAAAAAGAGCCAAAGGGTGGAAAGGAGGAGCTGGCAAGGCTAAGGCAGGAAAGAAAAAAGTTATCAAAGGAGCTTATACAGCTTCAGGAGCTGGTGGAGGATTTTTGCAAAGAGAATGAAAGACTAAACAGGAAGGTAGAAGAGCTTATGCAGTCCCTTGAAGTTGAAAGAAGAACAAGACAGAGGCTTGAAGTGGAGCTTGAAAACCTCAGAAAGGAGACAATAGGCGTTAAAGAGCTTTACAGAGAAGTTTTTGAGTGGCTTTTTGAGAATATAGAGACGGAAGACAGGGCACTGGAAGAGTTTATAAGGCTTGATAGGAGTTTAAAAAGAGAGTTTATCAGAGAGCTGCTTCTTCTTGACATGAAGGACAGGAACGAAAGGTTTGAGAAGCTAAGGGGCAGGGATGTCTTTAAGCTAAAGCCCATGGGCGGACGGATATACTTTACCTTCGGTGATAAAAAAAGATGGAAGGTGCTGGGCTTCCTTGAAGGGGAAGATGACAAGGTAAAGGACAGATACATAAGGGAGCTTCTGGTAAAATATAAAAGTTAAACAGCTTAAAAGGAGGTTGTGAATGTTGGAGCTTAGGAACACGCTTGAAAGGCTACTTTCCTTCAAGCCAGACGGTTTTCTTGTATCAAGTCTCTATTTAAAGCTTGATGTGGAGAGCCGGACAGACAGGAAGTACCTGAGAACCTTTAAGGACCTTGTAAAAACCCAGAGGGAATATTTAGAAAAGAGGGGATTAAGGAAGGACGTTTACAGCTCTGTGGAAGAAGACTTTAAAAGGTTTGAAGAGTTTCTGTCAGAGCCTGACAACTTAAAGGGTGGCAGGGGAATAGCGCTATTTTCCTCTTCCGCAGGAGGTCTGTTTGAAGTGGTGAAATTGCCCTATGTTTACAAAAACAGGCTTATGGTGGCAACAGACCCCTTGGTGAGAGAGATAGTTGCCATTGACGAAGAGCTTGGCAGGGTTGGAGTTCTCCTTATAGACAGGAAACATGTCAGGTTTTTCCTTATGAACCTTGTGGGATTAGAGGAGGTGGTGGATTTTCTTGAACCCTTAGCTACAAGGGCTCATAAGTTTCATGCTGGCGGTAGCATGCTTAAGGGTGCTCAGGGTCTTATGAAGTTTTCTATGCCTGCGAGGATAGGCGGTCCCAATGTGGTTCAGCATGCCTTTGGTGAATACAGGTTCCACATGAGGATACAGGAAGAAAAGCACAGGCTCTTTAAGATAGCTAACGACGCCCTTATGGAAGCCTGGAAGGAACACAAATTTGACAAGCTGGTTATAGGAAGTGAAAGGGAAGACATAAGGGAAATAGAAAACCACCTGCATACATACCTTCTTGAAAGGCTCGTGGGCTACATAAAGGCAAGCCCCTCCTATGTAAATGAAAGCGAGCTAAGAGAGAAGGTAATAGACCTGCTTATCCAGAAGGACAGAGAAGATGAAGAGAGGCTTATAAAGGAGCTTGCGGAGCTTGAAGGTAAGGGTCTTGCGGTAAACGGCACCTCAAAGGTGCTTGAACAGCTTTACATGGGTAATGTAAGGGTGCTTTTAGTGCCTGAAAGCTTTACAAAGCCCGGGTATGTGTGCGAAAAGTCTCACCTGCCCATGCTAAAGCCCGAATGCCCTTCTGAAGAAAAGGCTTACGAGGTGCCCGATGTGGTAGATGAGATAATGGAGTTTGCCTTTGAAGAAAGGGCAAGGGTTGAGGTGGTGGCAAGACCGGAGCTTCAAAAGAAGATAGATGGACTTGCTTGCTTTATGCGGTTTAGCATATGAACTATGAGAGGGTTGTTATACTGATAGATGGTTCCAACCTCTTTCATGCCATAAGGTATCTGAATATAAAAGTTGATTACACAAGGCTTGTGGAGTTTCTGCGTGAAGACAGAAGGCTCATAAGGGCTTACTTTTATGGTGCGGTGCCGCAGGAAAAGGATGTGAAAAGGAACAGCCCGGAGTGGGAAAGCCTAATAAGGCAAAAGAGGTTTCTTGAAGAGCTTTCCCTTCAGGGCATTAAGGTAAAACTTGCACACTTGAGGAAACTGCCCTCTGGAGAATACATAGAGAAGGAAGTAGATATTATGCTCGCCACCGATATGCTGAGCATGGCTTATATGAACGTTTATGATACGGCGGTGCTGGTAAGCGGAGACAGTGATTTTTCCTACACGGTTGAGGAGGTGCAGAGGATCGGCAAAAGGGTAGAAAACGCTTCCTTTAAAAGGACAAGCTCCTACCATCTTAGAAAGGTTTGCGACAGGTTTATACTTCTTGATGACTTTTTAGACAGGTTTGTGGTAGAAGAAAAGATTGAGGTTTCTCAGGAGCTTAGCTTCTGGGAAAGAATAAAAAGGCTATGGAAGGGCTGATATGTCTTAAAACCAGCAGGAGTGGATGCATAAAGGGCGTTGAGTGTTTGGAAGAACTAAAAGAGCCTACTGTTCTTACAGTTGGAAATTTTGACGGCGTCCATAAGGGTCATGCAGTGCTACTTGAAAAGGTACTAAAAAGGGCAAAAGAGCTTGGGCTTAAAAGCCTTGTCCTGTCCTTTTATCCACATCCTATAAAGGTTCTGAGCCATCAGCAAGCTCCCTGTGAGCTTACAAATCTTTGGGAGAGGGCTGAGCTTTTAAAGTCCCAAGGAATGGACTATGTGGTCTTTATAAAGTTTGACAAGGACTTTTCAAAAATGCCGGCGGAGGACTTTATAAGGGAAATAATATACAAAAGGCTCAAGTGCAGGCACTTAGTGGTGGGTTATGACTGGCGTTTTGGCTACAGGAGGGAGGGAGAGATTGAGCTTGCTAAGGAGCTGGGCAAAGAGCTGGGCTTTGAGGTGGAGGAAGTCCAGCCCTACAAAATAAACGGACATGTGGTGAGCAGTACACTTATCAGAAGGCTTTTGCACATGGGCAGGCTGGAAGAAGCACAGACTTATTTAGGAAGAAGATATTATATAAAGAGAAAAGTGGTAAGGGGCGAAGGTAGAGGCTCAAAGATTGGTTTTCCCACCGCAAACTTAGAAGGGACAGAAAACCTATGCTTGAAGGAGGGCGTGTATGCAGTCAGAGTAGAAGACAACCTTCTGGCGGTAGCCAACTATGGCTATAGACCAACCTTTGAAGGAAAGAAGAAAGTGCTTGAGGTGCATATTCCACACTTTGAAGGAAACTTAAGAGGCAAGACCATAAAGGTGGAGTTTCTCAGATTTTTGAGAGAAGAAAAAAAGTTTTCCTCCGTGGAAGAGCTTGTCAAACAGATAGAGAGGGACATATCAAGCCTGAGCGGGCTCGGTTAAATAACCAATGTATAAAACCTCACCCTCTTCTGTAAGCCCGAAGGACTTTTCCATTCTATCCCTTAGACCCTTCTTGTTTTCTAAAAAGTCCTTCAGAGTTTTTGGCTCTCCGTGTGCCATCAACATATGTTCCTTTACCTGACCGTTTTCAAAGTGTATTCTCACAGGCAGGCAATAAAATTTGGAGTTTTCTCCATCATGGCACCTGTGTATTTCACCAACCACCTCTATGGATACGCTTCTGGCAACTATCCTCTTCATGGTCTTACTATTTTATATCAATACACGTCGAGTGAGAAATTCCTTTCAGCAAAATCCCTTGCTAAAATAAGAAGCGGATAGGGGATGTGAGCTTGTAAAGGTTCGTAGCAATATAGAGGACGAATCACAGAGACAGAAGGTAGATGGTGTATTTTCAATGCTAAAGCAGTTTAACTATTCAAGCAAGTGGAGGAACTGGATATGCTTGCTTACCTGTTTGTATGCTTATGCTCTCTGGTATAGCTTTTTCAGAGTGGAGGTCTTTCAATGAGCCTGTTTCTTATTCAACACCTTGTATAATCCCTTTTCCTTGTTATATTTATATTTTTCATCACCTTTATATATACCAGAAAGCCAAGATTTTAGCTTCATAATATTAGCCCTTATATTATCATCATTATTTTGTATTCCTTTTTCTACATCGTAATAAATCCACTTTAACTTTTCAGTATCCTCGTAAGGTACGGAAACTACATATTTTGATAAAACTTGAGATTTGAAAACTGTAAAGGATTTTTGCTTTTTTCTGAAAAACTTTTCTATCTCTTCAATGAAATTACCAAATAAGTCAGCTGGTACTATATCAACATTGTAGATTTTCCTAAAAGTTTTTTGGGCGTCTGATTTTCTTTCAGACATATATCCAGCTTCTAAAATTTCGAGGGTTTCGTAAAATTTTCTAAGATATTCACTTTCCCCACTAAGGGACTTGTTAAATAGCTCTACAAGTTTGTATTTATCATATTCGGAAAGTAAATATCCATTCTGCTTATTATTACTTGAATTTGAAGTTTTTTTCAGTATATCTAAGGATAACTTTAATAGCTCTTCATCATAAACTTTCCCATTTCCTGACTCAAGACCGTTTTTAAATATGAGAATGCGGATATTAGGACTTGATAAATCAACTTCATATTTTTGGTTTGGATTTAAAGAATTTTTATATACTTTTACTTTTTTGTTATTACTTTCTTTTTCAGATTCGAAACTTGCTCCAATTCTTCTTAAAACTCTACCCATTCTTTGAATTAGAGCATCAAGGGGACATATTTCAGTGTATAAAACATCAGCATCTATATCTAAAGACGCTTCTACAACCTGTGTTGCCACTAAAATTTTGCCTTCGTTTTCATTCTGAGGTTTTGGATTTTTAAATTTCTCTTCTATCAATTCAACTTCCTTATTTCTTCTGTCCTCATAAGTAAATCTTGAGTGTATGAGAAAGATATTATCTTTTATATCTGGAGCTTTTTTCTTTAACATTTCATAAACTTTTTGAGCTTGTGGAACTGTGTTCATAATGACAAGGACTCTTTTACCTTGCTGAGCTTGGTTAATTATGTCATCTAAAATTTCATCTGGTAATTCAAAATCTTTCTTTTCATTGTTAATTACACAGAAAGACAATTTATGTTTTATTATATTTTCAAACTTCCCTTTCTCTTTTTCGTATATATTAATCTCTTCAAAATTATCTTTACCTATCCTTTCTATAATCCCATCTTTCACAAACTCAGGCAATGTTGCTGTCATAAGTAAGAATTTTCCACCCATAATATTCACCCATTCAATAAATTTGACAATTGTGGCGCAGGCTACCGGGTCATAAGCTTGAACTTCATCAATAATCAGATTGGTGTAAGAGAAAAGAGAAAAGATTTTTTCATATCCCGGAGGCTTTAGAGCATATGGGAAAAACTGGTCACCAGTTGATATTATAACGGGATAGGAAAGGTTTTTAGCAAGCTGGTAATATTTCATCGTGTCTCCAACATCTCCTTCTTTTTCAAGAAGATGAACATCAGCATCAGAATGTAAAAGTCCTACTTTATTCTCACCAAATATATTTTTAGCCCTTTCAAAAATCTGATTTACCGCAGAACGCAAAGGTAAAGTATATATGAACTTGTTGTCTGCGGACCAAAGAAAAGCAAACTCTGTTTTTCCATAGCCTGTAGGAGCAATGAGGATAAGGTTTTTGTTTTTATGCTCCTTTGCAACTCCAATTTGCCATATTTGATTTTCATTTGATATTCCTATCTTGTTTTTGATTTTCCTTTTAACCGCATTTTCTCCAACAACATTTATTTCTATATTATCCAGATTTTCCCCTTCTGCTTCATACCAAGAAGCAAAATGGTCACACCTTTGTAAAAAGCCAGCTATAAGAATCCATCTTTTTTGGTCTTCTATGCTTTGTGTTAAGGTATGTCTTAGTGGTTCATAGTCAAATTTATATGGCGGAACTGCAAAGCGATAAAGTTTTACACCATTTAGCACTTCTTTGATTTTACACTCGTTTATTTTGATTCTGTTTTCCCCTATAAAATGTTTCAAATCTTCAAATTCCTTCTTTAATTTGTCCTCTAATTCATTCTTCTTTTTAAGAACCCACGTAAGAAATTTTTTAGTCTCTTCGTTTACATTAAGGTAATCTTCAAAATTTTCACGCCAGTGGTGGTATGCAACAGCTGATACTATAAATTTTACAAGCTTTTCATCACAAATAACACGTTTTAAGTATTCTTCATCAATCCAAAAAATAGAAAAAAGAGAATGTGGTATCTCATGAATAAGGTCATAAGGTTCATAGTTTTTGTTGCCCAAGGAGACTATTTGAAATCTTGGTATAACTTTACCAAGGTCGTGAAAAACTATGGCAAGCTCAATAGCTTTCTTAAGATTGTCATCACCAGTCTTATCCTTAATCTTTTTAAAAGCTGAGAGGATATCAATTATGTGTTGTGAAAGTGTAATAGGTTCTTCATTGTTGTTCTTCTCAATCTTAATACTTTTCGCCCATACTCTGCTTTTCTCATTCAACATTCTCCTTATACCCTCCTTGTAAATTTGCCAAGAAAATTGGTAAATTTTCCTCTTCATCAAAGAGAACTTCCATGTTAAGCTCGCAAAAAGAAAGCTCTCCGCTGTTTAACTTTACTTCAACATAATCAAAGTTTCTTATACCGTTTTGAAGCTTGTAATAGGTTGTAATTCTATAGGCAATACCTTCAATTTTTTTATAATGTTCCTCCCAATTATTGATATTTTTGTTATTAGGCAAATATAAATCTTTAGGTATCCAGAAGAACTTCTTGAAATCTCCACCAATTTTACGGTATTTAAGCTCAACAAATTTCAAATCTTCAATAACAATCCAATCTTCCGCTCTTCCTAAGTGTAAAACAGAAATCCTATCATTGGAATTTTCAAAGGAATCTTTTATTTCTTCAAGAAAAGTTTTACCTTTATGGTCAAGAAAACTTTCATCTTTATGGTAAAGATATATCCATAGCCTTACATCATTTAGTATATCTGTAGGAGCAGGCATTTGTCCCCCTATATGCTCTATATGTCCTCCAACGTATCTGTTCGTATAGGAGCCAAACCGTGAAATATGGCTTTCTTTTGATAGATTTCTAAGCCAGATGTATTCTGTAGTTTTACTTTCAAACGTTCCAGCTATTGAGATTTTTATGTTTTTGAGTTTCAAGTAATTGTCGTCGTTAGGCTCTCCATCTCCATTGTTATTTCTTATCCCTAAAAGATTACATAGCAGTCCTATGACAGTTGAGTATGGTGGAATAGGGTATGTGTGCCTTCGTTGATAGGTAAATGGCATTCTATAATGTGCCTGCGGTTGATAGATTTTAATCTTTAAAACTTTCAAACTATCGTTCATGTTTGCTGTTGCTCAAACTCCTGCCTACTGAGTCCTACGCTTTCTAAAAACTCTTCCCAGTTTTCAGTTATTTTATCTTTGTACTCATCTCTATTCTTGTATTCCTCTTTATCCAGCCATTTTATCCTTTCACTGTCCTGTATATAAACAACATTTCCTGCAATCCACCCGTTTTTAATACAGTCTGGCATTCCCACTACCGCATATACGCCTTTTATATCGTCATAGTAAATCGTTATATAGGGGTGAAAGATGGGAACAGGTACTTTTACCGGTGCAGCAATTAAGAATAGGGGGACTATTGTATTTGATTCACCGCTTGATTGAGCACAAAGTCCATTCTTGATGGCATTTAGAATATCAAGAATGCGCTTTTTCTTTTCTGCAAAATCAACAGTAAAAGATATTCTTCTATTTGTTTCATCCACATAAACACCATTTCTATAATCATGAGTTAGTATTATCCAATCTGTTTCTGGCTCTGTGCATACTACTATTCTATTTTCTTCTCTCTTCACTTGTACATTAAAAGTCCTATCACCAGACTTAAAAGAAGGTTTAAATATCCACACATCACTTCCAAAAACATCCACATCAATTGTAAAACTTAATTTGTAAAAGGAAATATGTTCTTCTTTACTATAGGGATTTGGGTCCGCATTTTGCCCACTTCTTAAAGCTCTTCTAACTAAATCATGATTGGCGTAGAAAGCCATATCACCTTTATAAGGTTCCAGTCCTACAGCTTTTGTAATACAAACGGGAGATTTTCTTGTTAGCGTAATACCTGATTTTTCATGAGTCCACATATACCCAAAAGCGTCAAGTTCTGGACTAGTTATAATATCGTCCTTAGTGATGTCAAATTGAACAACATCACTCTGAGCGGTTACTTCCGCTGGTTTCCAACCGCAAGCTTTAACAAGTGTTTCAAATAGATAGTGCCTTATAGCAGGTTTTCCAATAAAACTAACAATTTTATCTCCTCTTTTGAGCTTCTTTATAGAAAGAATGTTTCCGGCGATTTTCTCATCTCTGTTTAAAGCTGATCCTTCAAAAATCATAGTTATTGTAATGTGTTTTAGTTTTGTTCCATTCTGTTGTTGTATGTTTTGTGCTTGACCACTCATTCCTCTTCACCTCCTTCTGTTTTTGTTTCCCCTAAAATTCCGCTTAAAAAGGAATATATAAAAGTTTTAAAAAGTTCCTCAGAATAGACCGGCTTGAAGGCTTCTGCAAGCTTTTCTGGAACTTCTTTATTATTTGTGTAGAAGGCTCTGACTATCATATAACATACTTCATCCCTTAATCCTAATCGTGTCCTTTCAAGAATTCTATAGCCTATATTGTTAAAAGTGGATGTTAGTTTCTCTTCTTCCTTTTTCAGATTGCGACCAATTCTATATAATTGTTCCGTTAATTCTCCTGCAATATCGTTAGAGAATTTCGCATATAGTCTTCTGAATTTCTCTTTGTCTTCACCTTTAGATAATTTCCATGCGGATTCAAGGATTTTCTGAAACTCAAGAGCAAGGTCCTGATATGCTGAAATTATGTTTTTAAAATCCTCATAGTTTAAGTGGTTACTTTTTATTTTTTCTTGAAGATGATTCACAATCTGCTTTTTCCATTCATCCATATTAAAGTTCTTGCTTTCATCATTCATGCAATTACCTCCTTTTTAAGTTCTGATTTTATCAATGCGTAGAGTTTAAAAAGCTTTTGAGAAAAACTAAATAAATCTTCTTTGTTCTTTTTCAATTTGATATCCTCGTTTATAAAATCAGTACCAGTGTCTTTTCCAGATTTACGCTTCATAGCGTCTCTCAAAGCCTTTTCCCCAAACTCTAATATACCATTAAATTCTCCATCTAAGACCATGTTTAAAATTTTAAACTCCCCGATTTGCTTTAGTAAAGAAGCTATTTCTCTATCGCTGAGTAAATCAACTATATCTGATGATAAAGAGAAGAAATCAACTGTGTCTTCATATTTATTCTTTCCTTTTTTCACGCGGTACTTACTTACTACCTCTATATTCATTTTTTCCCATCTGCCTAAATGAATGTTGAGTTTAGTAACTAATTCTATTAGAGATATACCTAAAACTTCCTTTGCTCCCTTTATTTCTTTTCCTCCGTACAAGGTGCGTACATAATTATTTAGATGCCACATGAGCTTAAAAGATGGAGCGTTTATGAATATTTCAGAACCATCTTGAAGTTTCGTTAAAGATAGATGATGATGTATAAGGATATAGCCGCATAAATCACAAACTCTTAAACTTGCTGTACAACTCCAAAAGCTATTAGGAAATTCTCCTTTTGACGGACCTAATATACTATTTAATCTTGCATCAAATTTTCTTATTCCATTTATAAATTTTTTAATATTTTCAATGACTTCCGAATTTTGGTCTTGGATATTTTGTAAATTTATTACGTATCCTTCACCACAAATATCACATTTGTTTAAATTTTGAGCTTTTTGAGCTTTAGGTAATGATTCCTTAACAAATTTTTCAAAAGCTAATTCCCATCCTTTTTGAATATAATTTTTGTAGAATTGATTCTTTCCTATTATGCTTATTTTTCTCGTGTTTTTATCAATGTAAAACTTATTAACATCAATTTTAGGGAAGATACAGCTATTAATCTTTACACTACCATCATCCTGCAAAAAGTTCTCTACATCTTCCCCACACTCCTCCAGAACCCTTAAGAAACCTATGACACCTGCATTATATAACCAGTTAGAGGGGTATAGAACAATTTTCTGCTCTTGCATAAATACTCCCTCTCTTAATTATAAGTTTATCAAAGCATGGATTTTTTTGTCAACCACCTTGTTGCTGCTATTCATCCTCGCAAGTAGCACGCCTGTAAATCAAGTTTTAACTCCACACGGTACATTACAGAAGGCTTTCAAAGGCTGAAGAGCAGTTTCATATCGTTTAAATTCCACACGGTACATTAGCAACGGAAAGAGTTTTATGAAAAAGGAATAATAGACACAAGTTTAAATTCCACACGGTACATTAGCAACTATAGGCGTGGATTACATCAATTTGATTAAGAATGAAAAGTTTAAATTCCACACGGTACATTAGCAACAAAAGAAGGCTACCTAAAATGATGTATAATAAGCAAGTTTAAATTCCACACGGTACATTAGCAAC
>JAUQQK010000023.1 GCA_030549905.1 Aquificota bacterium
CCCGTTGCTAATGTACCGTGTGGAATTTAAACTATCGCCTTGTGGGTTGAAAAGCTTTTTGACTTCTTCAGAGTTGCTAATGTACCGTGTGGAATTAAGGAAGTTAAAATAAAGTAAAGCATGACTGGAATTTCCTACGACTTTAGTCTCCTTACGGACTACGATGTATATCTCTTCAGGGAAGGTTCTCACTGCAGGCTTTATGAAAAACTTGGCTGTCATATCTTTGAAGATGGGGCATACTTTGCTGTCTGGGCTCCTCATGCGGAGCAGGTTTTTGTTTTTGGCGACTTTAATGGTTGGGATAAACATTCACTCCCTTTGAAAAGAAGAGAAGACGGTTCTGGCATATGGGAAGGCTTTGTCAAAGGTGTAAAAAAAGGTCAGAGGTATAAGTATCACCTTTATACACCATGGGGCTACTGGACGGATAGAGCGGACCCTTTTGGTTTTTTTCATGAAACTCCACCAGGAACTGCTTCCATAGTCTGGGATTTAAACTACGAGTGGCAAGACCATGAGTGGATAAAAAGAAGAAAAGAGATAAACCACCATAAGGCACCCATAAGCATATACGAAGTGCATCTTGGTTCTTGGAGACGTGTTCCTGAAGAAGGCAACAGATGGCTAAGCTATAGAGAGCTGGCACCTCTGTTAGCTAATTATGTAAAAGAAATGGGTTTTACTCATGTAGAGTTCCTGCCTGTAATGGAACATCCCTTCTACGGCTCATGGGGATATCAGATAACAGGCTACTTTGCTCCCACTTCTCGCTACGGCACTCCTCAGGATTTCATGTATCTAATTGACTACTTACACAAAGAAGGTATAGGCGTAATCCTTGACTGGGTACCTTCTCACTTTCCCACAGACGGTCATGGACTTGCTTACTTTGATGGAACACATCTTTACGAATATGAAGATTGGAGAAAGGGTTGGCATCCAGACTGGAAAAGCTACGTCTTTGACTATTCAAAGGGTGAAGTACGTTCCTTTCTCTTGAGCTCCGCTCACTTTTGGTTTGAAAAATATCATGCGGACGGACTTAGAGTAGATGCAGTCGCCAGCATGCTGTATTTAGACTACTCAAGGAAGGAATGGGTGCCAAATATATATGGAGGAAGGGAAAACCTTGAAGCTATTGATTTTTTAAAGAAGTTAAACCTATGCGTTTATTCAAACTTTGAAGGTATTCAAACCTTTGCAGAAGAATCCACTGCCTTTCCTATGGTGAGCAAACCTGTATATCTTGGTGGTCTCGGTTTTGGCTTTAAGTGGAATATGGGCTGGATGAACGATACTCTTTACTACATGTCAAAAGACCCCATATACAGAAAGTACCATCACCACCAGCTTACTTTTAGCATATGGTATGCCTTTTCTGAGAATTTTGTACTGCCCCTCTCTCACGACGAGGTGGTGCATGGTAAAGGTTCTCTGATAAATAAGATGCCCGGCGACTACTGGCAAAAGTTTGCAAATCTCAGACTTCTTTTTGGCTACATGTGGACGCATCCGGGCAAGAAGATCCTCTTTATGGGAGGCGAATTTGCTCAGTGGAGAGAATGGAATCATGAAGAAAGTCTTGACTGGCATCTTCTTAACTACCTACCTCATCAAGGTATTCAACAGCTCATAAAAGACCTCAACAGACTATACAGGCAGGAAGAAGCTCTTCATGAACTTGACCATGAGCCTGAAGGTTTTGAATGGATAGATTTCCACGACTGGGAAAAGAGCATAATAAGTTATTTGAGAAAGTCAGCAAAAGGTGAGCTAATTCTTGTAGTATGCAACTTTACACCAGTGCCACGCTTTGACTACAGGATTGGCGTGCCAAAAGAAGGCTTTTGGAAGGAACTTTTAAACACAGACAGCGAATTCTACGGTGGAAGCAATTTAGGAAATTTAGGAGGTGTGTGGTCTGAAAACATACCTTTCCACTCAAGACCCTACTCGCTCAGGCTTACGCTTCCACCGCTTGCGGTGCTTATTTTCAAATGGGTCGGGCGGGAGTCGAACCCGCGACCCACGGATTAAGAGTCCGTTGCTCTGCCAGCTGAGCTACCGACCCTTCAATCTATCAATTATAACGCCTTTCACCATTTCTATCAAGCCTTCCACCTCTACCTCAAAGTCCAGCCAGTAAAGGTTTTCTGACGGCTTTAGCTTTACCATGTCCTTCAGGGTTGTTATGTATAGCTCGCCTTCTGAGAGGTGAAAGTTTCTGTAATCATAATGGTCCAGAAGGCTTATAGCCCTTTTTAGCCTCACTCCAAGCCTTTTTAGACTTTCAAAAAACTGTCTGTTATCTCCAAGACCTGCAAAGGCTACAAACTCAAGCCCTTCCAAGCCTTTTAGCTCCTCACCACTTAGGCTATTTAATATTTTCCAGCCCTTTCTCCTTAGCTTAAAAACTGGCTTTTCAACCCTCTGTAGGTTCCATTCCTCAAGCTCCGTATAAGAAAGGACTATCACATCAGCCCTTTTTATCTCTCCTAAGGGTTCTCTTAGCCTGCCAAAGGGCAAAAGCCTGTCTTCTAAATCCCTTTTTCTCAGAAGGAGTATGTTCAGGTCTCTGTGAATCCTTCTGTGCTGGAAGCCATCATCTAAGAGGATTACCTCAGGCTCTAACTCTCTTATGGCAAAGTCAGCCCCCCTGCACCGGTTCTCATCCACCACCACGCTAACGCCCTTCAGAAGCCTTGCCATCATATAAGGCTCATCTCCACCCTCCTGCCATGAGCCAGCAAGCTCACCCCATCTTGAGAGCAAAAAGGTACCCCTTGTTTTCCTTCCGTAGCCCCTTGAGAGTATGCAGACCCTGAAGTCCTTGCTTAACTCCCTTGCCAGATAAATGACAAGGGAGCTTTTACCGCTTCCGCCCACAGAAAGGTTTCCCACCGACACCACCGGCACTTTAAAATCACATGCCCTTATCAAACCCCTATCATACAGATAGTTTCTTAAAGAGACCGCCCAGAAGTACGGGTTTAAAAGGTCAAGCATTCCTGAACTTTTTTGCATCAATCAGAAGCATAAGGCTTAGAAGGATACCACCCACCATCGCACTTAAATACTGGGTTATGAACCTCCAGAGTATGGAAAAACCGCCAAGAAGTCCCAAACCAAGAAAAGGCTCAAAAACATACAGAGCCCCCACCTCACCCACACCGCTACCACCCGGCGTAGGGCTTATAAAGATGGCATAAAGAAGCAGAAGCTGACTTTCCACCACCCTTATAAGCTCCGCCTCCTGGTTAAAGCTCTTTATAAGAAAGGCACCAGAAAGAAGAAAGCAAACATATAGCATAAAACTGCTCAGGCAAGCACCAAGAATACCTCCCCTGCCCTTTCTTAAAAAGAGCCTCAGAACTACGAGATACCTTTTGAGCGTGTATTTTATCTTCAAACTCAGCTTTCTATTGCCCGTGTGGTTTTTCCTTATAAAGAACCTTATGGCACCATAAAGAAAAAGACCTAAAAGCACAAAGAAGGCTACAACATAGAAAAGCCTTATGGCATCCTGCGGGTTTTTATACATCTGATAGCCCGCATATGGAAAGGCAATAAGGAAAAAGGTAAGCCCTGTGATGGTCTTCATGGTTACTATGCTCATTACCTTATGCAATTTGCCCCCCTTTCTTGAAAGGGTGTAAAGGGACATGAATTCACCACCGAGGTGAGCGGGCGTTATGGTGGCACCGAAGGTGTTAATAAAGGAGACCACATAGCCGTAAAAAAAGGTGTATCTTAGCTTCATGGTTCTTGCAAGGACAAAAAGCCTCAGGTTGTCAAAGGTGTGGTAAAGGAGCATGAAGAAAACCGATATGAGAATATACCTTTTATCCGCCTGCATAAGGACGGCAAAAAACTCCTTGCTAAAAGCCTTCTTCACTATGTAAAAGACAGAACCACCCACCACCAGCAGGGTAAGAAACAAGCCGTAAAAGATTGACCTGTGCATGAGCTGTTTTATATTTTAATCCTCATGCGGGTGCTTATGATAGATAATTACGACTCCTTTACTTACAACCTGGTGCATTACTTAGAGGTTCTGGGCGCACAGGTGGCGGTAAGAAGAAACGACGAGCTGAGCCTTGAAGATATAAGAAGAGCAAAGCCAGAAGCCATAGTCATATCTCCCGGTCCATGCACACCAAAGGAGGCGGGCATATCCGTAGATGTTATAAAAGAGTTTTATAAGGAAATACCCATCTTGGGGGTCTGTTTGGGGCATCAGTCCATAGGCTATGCCTTTGGTGCAAACATAGTGAGGGCAAAAAGGCTCATGCACGGGAAAACCTCTCAAATATTTCATACCTCTGAGGGTATTTTTGAAGGTCTTAAAAATCCCTTTACCGCTGTCAGATACCACTCTCTCGTTATTGAAAGGGAAAGCCTCCCACCAGAGCTTAAGATAACCGCATGGTCTGAAGACGAGGAAATAATGGGCATTCAGCATGCGGAATACCCCCTCTTTGGCGTCCAGTTTCATCCCGAGTCCATACTTTCCGAAGAGGGAATGAAGCTTTTAGAAAACTTTTTGAAAATAGTAAGGGACAAAGTTCTGATATAATTTTCCTGTGAAGGTTCTCGTAGTTGGAAACGGTGGAAGAGAGCATGCCATAGTCTGGAAGCTTGCCCAGAGTAAAAAGGTAGAAAAGCTTTACTGTGCAAGGGGAAACGCAGGCACGTTAAAGCTGGCGGAGAACATAGACATAGACCCGACGGACATAAAGGCTCTTGCGGACTTTGCTCAAAGGGAGGGCATAGACTTTACGGTGGTGGGTCCAGAGGCTCCTCTCGTAGCGGGACTTGCGGACGAGTTTGAAGCAAGGGGTTTAAAGGTCTTTGGACCCAGCAGAAGGGCTTCCATGCTTGAGGGTAGCAAGGTCTTTGCAAAAAGGTTTATGCAGAAGTATGGCGTGCCTACAGCCAATTTTGAGGTTTTTGAAGACCCTGTTAAGGCAAAGAGGTTTATAAAGGATTTTGGCATGCCTGTGGTTATAAAGGCGGACGGGCTTGCCAGCGGTAAAGGTGTCTTTGTGTGCCACACCTTAGAAGAAGCCCATCAGGCAATAGACAGGCTTATGGTTCAGAAAAGCTTAGGGGAAGCAGGCTCAAGGGTGGTGATAGAGGAATTCCTGAGCGGTGAGGAAGCTTCCTACATAGTGATGCTCAACGGCGAAGAATACGTGCCTTTGCCCACCTCTCAGGACCACAAGAGACTGCTCGATGGTGATAAGGGTCCAAACACGGGCGGTATGGGGGCTTATTCTCCCAATCCTTTTGTAGGAGAGGAAGTGGAAAAAGCCATAAAGGAGCGGATAATTGAAAGGCTCATAAAGGGTCTTAGGGAGGAGGGCATACACTACAGGGGCTTTCTGTACGCGGGGCTTATGCTCACTGAAGAGGGTCCGAAGGTACTTGAGTTTAACGTAAGGCTTGGGGACCCGGAGGCACAGCCTCTTTTGATGAGGATAAGGGGAGATTTTCTTCAAACTCTACTGGACTTTTATGAGGGCAGGCGGGTGAGCCTTGACTTTGACCCAAGGTGTGCCCTGTGCGTGGTACTTGCAAGCAGGGGTTATCCTGAAAAGCCTGAAGACGGTAAGCCTATAGAAGGTTTAGAGGTTCTGGAGGCGGAGGAAAACCTTGTGGTGTTTCATGCAGGAACTATCTTGAAGGAGGGGAAGGTATATACAAAGGGCGGTAGGGTTTTGAACGTGTGCGCCTGGGGCGAAAGCCTTCAGGAGGCAAGGGAAAGGGCATACAGGGCAATAGAGAAGATAAGGTTTGAGGGTATGCAATACCGCAGGGACATAGGCATGAGAGCCCTGAGGGCTGGCTTTTAAAGGCTATAAAAAACTTCTAAAGGGTATGGGAAGGATTATAAGAATTATTATATTATAACAAGATGATGAAGAAAAACCTCTACAGACTGTTTGGTTTTTCCTTTTTTGTCATAGGAACTGTAGGCATTTTTTTACCTTTGGTTCCCACAGTACCCTTCTATCTTATCGCCCTTATCTTTCTTTTGAGGACTTCTAAAAGAGACATCGTGAAACTAAAAAGGATACCGATAATCGGTAAATTAGTATATCCATACATAAAGAAAAGCCTCCTATACTTAAAAAAATGGAATACACAACCGCAAAGTTCCTACACCTGATAGGTATATTCCTGTGGGCTTCTTCTTCCTCTTCTTTAGGTCTTTTTATGCTCTATTCCATGAGGAAAGAGACAGGTTGTAATCAGCATATACTTAGAAATTTTTACAGATGGCTTACTAACCTTGAGATATTTGGTTTTCTACTTGCCTTATCGATGGGTTTATACATGCTACATTTTCTCAGATACCGTTTTGATATAAATTGGCTCAACTACAAGATACCTTTAGTCCTTGGCGTGCTTTTACCCTTGGAAGTTATAAACTTCTGGTTTGTCAATATATACATACCGAGGTCTAAAGACAAGTTTGTTGCCTACAGGAGGTATGACTTTTTTAACTATGTGGTCGCTCTACCACTTATTGTGGTATCTCTCTTCGTTATATACCTTGCTGTGGTAAAGCCTTGAGAGCCATATACCTCTTTAAAAGAGACCTCAGGCTGGAAGATAACAGAGGTTTGTGTGAAGCAAGCAAGAACTATAAGGAAATTATTCCTGTCTTTATCTTTGACCCGCAGATTATCAACCAGCTTAAAGCTCAAGGCAAAAGGCTCTACTATGTGTTAAGAGCCGTAGAGGAGCTTTCAAAAGGTATAAAGCTCTACTGCTTTTATGAAAGGACGGAAGAAGCCATAAGAAAAGTCATAAGACTTTCAAAGGCAAAAGCCTTATACACAACCTCCTCGTATAGCTGGGAGGGAAGAGAGAGAAACGAGGTTATAAAAAGGGTGTGCTCGGAAGAAGGCGTAAAGTTTGTGGAAGTCTTTGATGGCTTCCTTGTGAGACCTGAACTGGTAGAGCCTAAGAAGGTCTATACACATTTTTATAAGGAGTGGCTAACACACATAGACCTTCAACAGTGCAATACAGAAGACTTTATAGTTCCTGAGCTTCCTCTACCTAAGCTACAAGACATAAGGGAAAAATTACCTGTGGAGCATTACGATACTTTTGACCCGCAGGAATGCAAAAAAAAAGACTTGAGAGTTATCAGTTTGAAAACTATGAAAAGGTAAGGGATTATCCAGCCCTTGACCTTACTTCCAAGCTCTCACCATGTATTCGATTTGGCATAGTTTCTATCAGAGAAGTTTTTCAAAAATCTTACGGAAGGAACGAGCAGTTTGTAAAGGAGCTTGCATGGAGGGAATTTTGGTATCACATAGCTTTACACTTTCCACAAACAAGAGACTTAGAATTTCAAGAGAAAAGAAGAGGTATAAGATGGGAAAACAGAGAAGACTACCTTAAAGCCTTTTTATCTGGAAAGACGGGCTATCCCTTTGTAGATGCAGGCATAAGACAGCTAATTGAAGAAAAATGGCTTCATAACCGCATGAGAATGGTGCTTGCCAGCTTTTTAACAAAAGTGCTGTTGATTGATTGGAGGTTTGGCGAGGTCTTTTTTATAGAGCACCTGCTTGATTATGACCATGTGGTTAATGTGGGAAACTGGCAATGGTCTGCCAGCGTGGGAGCAGACCCCAAACCCTTTAGACTTTTTAACCCTATCCTACAGGCTCAAAAATATGATCCTGAATGCACCTACATAAAAAAATACCTTCCAGAGCTTGCTTCCCTTCCATGCGAGTGGCTACAAAATCCTTTAAAATACAAACTACCTTACTATAAGCCTGTGGTAGATTATTATGAGAGAATAAAGCTTGCAAAGGAGAGGTATATTGGGCACGTACCTTATCCAGATTCACAAGGTAGGACCTATGAACTCTGAAGAAGTTGTAGGGTCTTAGTTCCTCTTCAAGCTCGTAGAGTTTTTTACTTAGAGGTAAGAGACCTTCTTTTGTCCTTACGCTCACCTCTTCCAGTTCCGCCTGCACGTAGTATATATCATCTGGATGAAGGAATATGACCTTGTTGCCTATCCTTACGGGAATGATAGGTCTTTCCGCTCTTATAAGGCTCATAACCTGTTGCGTATTACTTTTCCTTTCAAAAACCTTATCTATAGCTTTGCTTATATCTTGTTGAGAAAAGGGCTTAAGAAGGTAATCTACAGCGGAAAGACGAAAGGCTTCAAGAGCATACTCACCGTATGCGGTGGTAAATATTATGTAAGGCTTTAAACCTTGCGAGAGAATTTCCTTTGCCAAATCTATTCCAGAACAGTCCTGAAGCTTTATGTCAATAAAAAGCACATCAGGTTTAAGTTCCTCTATGAGTTTTATAGCTCCTTCACAGGAGCTTGCCTCTCCTACAATCTCAAGCCTTCCATCTTCCTGAATAAGTCTTTTTAACCTCTGCAGTGCTAAAGGTTCATCTTTTGCAATTCATAGCGGGTTTTTGAGCTTTTGTTTTGTAAAAAGGAGGGCTCCTCCATGAGGAAGAGCCTCTTCGGTTAGAAGCTATACTGAAGGGTCAAATACAGACTTCTTCCGGGTTCAGGCACTTTAACACCAGACCTAAAGGGGTCCCTTTGATAGGACAGGTATTCGTAATACTTTTTATCAAAGAGGTTTTCTACACCTGCTATTAGTTTGAAGTTTCTATATTCAGCGCCAGCCTTTAAGTTGATGATAGCCCAGCCAGAAGTCTTTTGTTCCTTAAGGTCGGAATCTACCCTATCTTGAGTTGCCATAGCCACCACTTCACCTTCCATAAACCACAGACCCGTATCGTATCTTAGCCCAAGCCTTCCCTTTAAGGGTGGCACTTCCGCCACGTCCTTGTCTGTTATACCCTTTAAAGGCTTTGTATCCTTTCTACCCTGCACGTAGCTTGCACCACCAAAGAGGAAAAGATTGTTCCATACATTGTAGGTAGAGTTTATTTCAAAGCCCCAGAAGGTAGCATTGACGTTTTCATAGCTTCTTGCCCTCGCAAAAGAAGGTGCCACCATCATAGAAGGGTTTTCCACAGGTTTGTTATTTACCGTTATATAATCCTGCACATAGCTTACAAAAACAGTAGCCTTTGTGAGAGCCTTCTTTGTCTGGTGTTTTATTCCAAAGTCAAGCTCTGTGTTTTTAGAAGGCTTTAACTCTGGGTTTCCTACCCACGCACAGTAAGGGTTTGTCTGACTACACTGCATTGCTCTATTTAGTGCAAAGTACCTTTCCTGAGGGTCTGGTACTCTAACCGCATAGCCAAGCCCGGTAAAGAGCTCCACTTCTGGAGAAAGGCTGTAAAAGAGTTGCACATTACCGGAGGGATATGTATCTGTCTTTGAAGTACTTCTCGTGCTATGATAAGCCCAATAGAGGTTTGTGTTTGCCTTTGAAGAGTCCGCTTCACTCTTTGTGCTATCAAGCCTTATACCCGCCTTTAGTCTGAGCTTATCGCTTAACTTTTTTTCATACTCACCATAAACACCAATACTCGTAATATCCACATCAGGTATGACGTATTGAGTTCTATACACGTTGTTCATCCACATGTAGTTTGTTGCTGACCAGTTTCTCTTATAGGCTTCCAGTCCAACCGTAAAGTCAGAAAGCTTTGTTTCTATCCTTCCACCGTAAGTTTTCGTGCTGGCATCTGTTGCCATGGAGTAAGGTCCAGAGGGTGTTCCCATAAAGGTTCTATACCTGTCATCCATCCAGTGTTCTACCCTTGTATAGTAAAACTGGAGCTTTAACTCCTTCCAGATATCTGTTATTCTACTTACCTTATAGCTAACCTTTAGCCTGTCCGTGTTGTCATATATAGCATCCATCATAAGAGCTGGATAAAGCACATGGTCCGCTTCTTGCCTTGTGTAAGCGATTTCAAACTCGTGGTTTTCTAATGGTTTAAAACCAAACCTTGCCCAGTAGGTGTTTATTTCAAAGGCTTTTGAGTTTATATATGGAGGCTTATAGTTGGCATACTCGGTTATTCTTTTACCATCTCCATCCTTATAGGGTTTTGAATATTTATAAGAATAGCCCGCAAGTCCATAGAGTTTATCATCTGCGTAAGAAACTACCGGTGAAAGATTTATAAAGTTGAAAGAACCTACGGTAGCATTAAGTTTAAGGTGAAAGCCCCTTTCAGGCTTTTTAGTTATGATATTGACAAGACCACCAAGCGAGCCTTGATGTCTTACATCAAAGGGACCTTTTATAACCTCTATCTTTTCCACCTCAGAGAAATCTACGTGAAAGGCAGGAGGGTCCATCCTGTTGGGACAGGCTCCATAAATTTTCGTATCATCAATAAGTACGTTTATGTTGTCCCTGTAGAAAGCCCTAAGAACCACATCGTTGGCAATGCCTCCCTTTCTTACTTTCCAAAACCCCTCAAGCCTTGTGAGAGCTTCCCCCACATCCTTTGAAAAGGACTCACGCACTTCTCTTACTTCAAGACTATCTTGGAAGTTTTCCTTCTTAGCCTTTACCTCCACTTCCTTTAAAAGCACTTCTTGTGCGAAGGCAGGAAGGCTAAAAAGGGCTGTTAAGATTAACGCCTTTTTCTTCATGATTTACCTCCAAATTAGCGTTGAATTAACATTATAGTATGAAGGATAATGCTTGTCAAGTTCTCAGTAAATTAACGATTATTTATAGACCTTTCTCCTGAAAAGCTCCTTCGGAGACACGAGCCTCTCCAAAAAGACCTTTCCATCAAGGTGGTCTATCTCATGCTGGATAACCACCGCCTCAAAACCTTCCGTTTCAAGCTCAACAGCTTCTCCCCTTATGTCCTGAGCCTGCACCTTAATCCAGTAGAACCTCTTCACATTGCCTGTATAATCTGGCACGCTAAGACACCCTTCTCTGACTATAAGCTCTCCCTCCGCCTGCACTATGCGAGGGTTTATTAAAACCATAAGACCATGAGAAACTTTATTTTCCTTGTGCTTTGAATTTGAAGTATCCACCACTATGAGCCTTTTATGAACTCCTACCTGCGGAGAAGCTATGCCCACACAGCCCGGAGAAGTCTTCATAGTATATATAAGGTCCTGTACAAACCCCTCCAGCCTCCTGTCAAACTCTACTACCTCAAGGGAAGGTATTTTCAGCCTCTCATCAGGATAGGTTATCACCTCAAGCCTTCTCACAGCCTTATATCCTCCTCCTCTTCCACAGAAACCTCCACACCAAGCTCTTCTTTCAGCCTCTCAAGCTCTCTCCTTAGCTCTTCTTCCATATCTGCATCAGACTCAGCCTCTATAAGCATTACATAAAGGTCTCCCCTCTTTTCAGTTCTGAGGTCGCTTATGTTTAGCCCAAGCTCTGCCAGTTTTGAGGAAACTCCATAGACTATACCCGGTTTGTCTGAGCCAAAGACTACAAGTCTGTAGACATGCCTTGCCTTTGGATAGACCACCTCTTCCAGCTCCCTGCAGACCATAAAAAGCTCATACCTCTGCCCCACCTCTTCAAGGGCTTTGAGAATTTCTTCAGCACTTATGGGCTCCTTTGAGCTTACCACAAGCATTATGGTGAATTCTCCGTTGAGCCTTGTCATGGAAGAATCTTCAAGGTTGAGGCCCAGCTCAAACAGTGCCTTTGAAACTCCAGCCACTATGCCCGGTCTGTCTTTACCAAATAGGGAAAGTATGAAAAACTTCATGCTAAGATTTTAATATGGAAGAGCTTGACTTTCACATTTCACAAATAGCAAAAGTCCTCGGCTTTGCCAAACCTACCGGCATAATGCTCTCTTACGAGTTTGGAGATATATGGATAGATATATACCTTGAAAATACTTCAGAAGGCTGGAGCGAAAGAACCTATACATTGAGCGTTCCGAAGGATAAGCTTTTTAAGTTAAAAGAGCTTGCTGAGAAGGTAGGAATGAACCCTGAGGAGGTACTTTATGACAGTGAAAGGGCATATCTGAGCCTCTCTTATGAAGACTGGGAAGAGGCAAGTGGTGTTATAATGAGCTTACTATGAAGGTAGGTTTTATAGGTTTGGGAAGTCTTGGCAGAGCAATAGCTAAAAGGCTCCTCTCTCAAGGTGTGGAGCTTGTAGTATGGAACAGAACTAAAGAAAAGGCTTTGGAGCTTGGCGTTCCTGTAGCGGAAAGCCCAGCACAGCTTATAAGGGAAGTGGACAGGGTTTTTGTGATAGTTTTTGACTCGCAGGCTTCTGAGGAAGTGCTTTTTGGAAAAAAGGGTCTTGCGGAGGGCGGACTTGAAGGAAAGACCATAATAGACATGACCACAAACCACTACGCCTATACGCAGACAGCCTATCAGGAAGTGAAAAAGCTGAGTGGTTTTTATCTTGATGCCCCCGTGCTCGGAAGCGTGGTGCCCGCTCAAAAGGGAGAGCTGACTGTTCTGGTGGCGGGCGATGAGGAAAAGTTTGTGGAAAACAGACCCCTCTTTGAAAAGTTCTGTAAGAATATCTTTTTCGTAGGGCAGGCAGGCAATGCCACAAAGCTAAAGCTGATAAACAATATGGTGCTTGGAGGTTTTATGCAGGTGCTGGCTGAAGCCATAGCACTTGGTGAGCTGGCGGGCTTTGAAAGAGAGCTTATTATAAATGTTCTTGAGAGCGGTGCAGGAAAGTCTTACCTTCTTGAGGTAAAAAAGAAGAAACTTTTGGAAAAAGATTACTCGGTTCATTTTTCTGCGGACCTCATACACAAGGACCTGCACTATGCGGAAGATTTAGCTAAAGACCTTAAAGCCTTTACCATTTCACTTCAAAATGTGAAGAATGCCTACGGTCTTGTAAGGTTTTTAGGCTATGGGGGCGAGGACTTTTCAGTCCTCGCAGAGTTATACAACCTTATCAAAACTCAAAATCCTTCAGATACTTAGACCTTGCGGGGTGTCTTAGCTTCCTTATGGCTTTTGTTTCAAGCTGTCTTATGCGTTCGCGGGTAACATTAAACATCTTACCTATCTGTTCTAAGGTGTATTCAATACCATCCACAAGCCCGTATCTGTACATGAGAATCTCTCTTTCCTTTTCCCCAAGGGTGCCAAGCACCTTGATGAGCTGTTCTCTAAGGAGCTTTCTGGAAACCTGCTCTTCCGGAGATGGCACGCTTTTGTCTTCTATGAAGTCCCTAAGATGGGTTTCCTCATCGTCTCCTATGGGCGTTTCTAAGGACACGGGCTCCTGAGAAACCTTCATAACCTTGCGAGCCTTTTCGGGTGATATGCCAAGGTATCTGGCAATTTCCTCCGCAGTGGGTTCTCTGCCAAGCTCCTGAAAGAGCTTCTTGTGAGCCTTTGTAATATCGTTTATGGTTTCTATCATATGCACGGGTATGCGTATGGTTCTTGCCTGGTCCGCTATTGCTCTCGTTATAGCTTGTCTTATCCACCAGGTGGCATAGGTGGAGAACTTGTAGCCCTTCCTGTAGTCGTATTTATCCACCGCCTTCATAAGACCTATGTTCCCTTCCTGTATGAGGTCAAGGAAGTGAAGACCCCTGTTTATGTATTTCTTGGCTATAGAAACCACAAGCCTTAGGTTGCACTTTACCATCACCTGCTTTGCCTGAACCACCTTGTTCCTTCCATCTCTTATTATGTGTATGACCCTGTTTAGCTCCTCCGGCAGTATGCCCATTTCCCTTTTCATATCCTCCACTTCCCTCTTAAGGGTTAGATACTCATCTCTGAGCATCTGAAATCTTGCAAAGCCATATCCTGCCCTTTCAGCCTTCTGCTGTAGCTTCGGATTCATGTCGTAATTTCTTATAAGCTCCTCTATGTCTGGATGTATGCCTTCTAACTTCTTTTTCCTTACTTCAAGTTCTTTTAGTTTTTTGTTGTATCTGTTGTACAGGTTAAGAAGCTCATCCGCTATCCTTTCAAACTTGGAGTGTTTTAGCTTCATATCTTTGAGTATTCTGTTCATCTTTGCATGTCTTTTCAGATATTCCCTCTTGTATTCGGGTGTCTGATAGAAAAGGTATGTATCTCTCCAGTAGAGGGCTTCCTTGTATGCCTTGGCAAGCTCAAGACCCTTTTCTATAAAATACCTTTCAAGCTGTTCATGGTTTTCCTCATATTCTTCAAGGCTTTTACTTTCGTCTATGGTATCCATAAGGTCTGTGGCTTTTAATTTACCGTTGCACACCTCGCCCCAGTCTCTCAGCACCCGGTCAATAAGGAAGGAGGTTCTTAAAAGCCCTCTCCTCATAATTTTCCTACCCATTTCAATCTGCCTTGCATACTTTATTTCCTCTTCCCTCTTTAACAGGGGTATCTTACCCATGTCCTTAAGGTAAAGCCTGACTGGGTCTCCATCCTTGCCAGAAAGTAGCAGGCTTTCTGTGGATACGGTAAGCGTGTCTTCCTTTTCTATGCTCTCCTCTCCGTCAACTATCTTCACTCCTCTTTCTTGAAGGAAGTCCATCACCTCCTCATATAGTTCCGTGTCTGTCAGCTCAGGACCCAAAACTTCGTTCAGTTCATCGTATGTTACATAACCCTTTTCACTTACCTGAAGT
This sequence comes from Aquificota bacterium, assembly GCA_030549905.1. Lineage (GTDB taxonomy): Bacteria > Aquificota > Aquificia > Aquificales > Aquificaceae > Pampinifervens. The sequence continues at coordinate 14,539 of JAUQQK010000023.1, forward strand.
AGCTTTTTCATGAGCTGTTTGTAAATCATGCATTTACCTCCTCTATTTGAGGTTCTTTTTCAGGCAAAAGAGTTGTGTGATAAAATCTTAGCTCTTTGAGGCATACCTCCATAACTTTCTAAAATATACCCATAGCCCCCTTTTCTGACAAGCCCCTTTAACCTATTATGCGGAATATGTCTTCGAGCTCTCTTCTTGGCGTTGGAATTGGTTTTTCAGCAGGGTATCCCACTGTCAGTATGGCTACAGGCTTCCAGTCCCTGCCAGCGGACAGGCATGCCTTCAGACCTGCTTCCTCAAAGGCACCCACCCAGCAGGTTCCCAAGCCAAGGGCTGTAGCGGAAAGCTGGGCATAGGCACAGGCTATGGTAGCATCCTGCAGACAGTAAAGCTCCGCACCTCTTTTTCCATACTTTATTGCACTTCTTGCGGGGTTTGCAAAGAAGACAAAGACCACCGGAGCCTCTGCTATAAACCACTGGTTTAGTGCCCACCTTGCCACTTCCATTCTTTTCTGTGGGTCAAGGACAACCACCACCTCATAAGCCTGCAGGTTTCCTGCAGAGGGGGCGCTGCGCACAGCCTCCATTATCTTTATCAGCTTTTCTTCTTCTACAGGCTTATTCTGATAGCTTCTTACGGAATGCCTGTGTTTGATGACCTCAAAGAACTCCATCTTTGAGGAGCTCCTCCACTTCCTTGTCCTCCACCTGTCTAAAATCCTTATAGAACATGCCTACCGCAAAACTACCACCTTCCGCAGTATGGTAGCAATAGACCTCATCAGCATGGCTTTGAAGTTTTCTCAGTGTTTCCGCCGGGCATACGGGCGTGGCAACTATAACCTTTTTTGCCCCCTTCCTTTTCAGGTACTCCACACCAGCTATCACCGTCAGACCGGTAGCTATGCCGTCGTCTATCACCAGCAGACTTTTATCCTTAAAATCTACCTCCTTATCCCTCAAAAACCTCCTTTCCCGTTCTCTTATCTTTTCCAGCTCCATGCGGGCTATTTTCTTAATATCCTCCTCGCTTAGTCTGAAGTATTCAACGGTCCAGTTATCCAGATATATCTCTCCATCTGGGTCTATGGCTCCAAAGGCAAGCTCTGGGTTTGACGGCACGCCCAACTTCCTGACTATAAGCAGGCTCAGAGGCAGACCTAATGCCTTTGCCACTTCCTTTGCCACAACCACCCCACCCCTCGGTATGCCCAGAACAAGGTCCGCATGCTTTACCCTTTCCTTTAAGTATTCACCCAACAGCCTTCCTGCGGATTCTCTATTTTCAAAGAGCATCTATCTTATGTATGTAATAATGAGCATTATAAGAACACCGAGAAGCAGGTTTATGCCTATCAGGTTGGGTATGTGTGAATAGCGACCCCTCCTGTACAGGAAGAAGTATATGTATAGGAATATAAAGGTCATGAGGGCAAAGAGGAAAAGCTTGAGATGGAACAGGGTGTTTGCGTTAAAGTCCTTTCTGTAGCCATGCCAGAGGGACATGCCAGTTAGAAAAAGCACAAATATGGACACGAAAACTGCGGAGAAGAACCTTGAAAAGACAGACCTGAGCAATTTCCTCCTTTGTTCTTCCTGTGGAAGCTCTCTGAGGGAAGGCTTTAGAAACAGCAGGCTGTATATCATTCCACCTATCCACAGGGTGGAGAAGAAAAGGTGAAGAAAGAGCATGCTTTTAACCATTTTCTTCCTGCCTTCTAACCTTAACTACCTTTACTTTTCCTTCCGCAATGTCCTCAATAGCCTGAAAGGTTTTCTTTATGAGCTGTCCCGTCTTTTTGTCCCTTATGAATATATCTTCTCCCCTTTCTAAAAGCTGGCTGACACGCTTGGCGGCGGCATGAACCAGCTCATACCTTGAAGATACCTTTTTAAGGGCTTCCTCTATGTTGGGTCTTCTACTCATGCTTAAACCTGGTTAGCAGAAGTGTATCAAACTACACTTCTGGCCAGTGTATTTATACCCCGCCATCTCAGGCAAGCCAGCACTGGCAGGCGGCATTTGGCTTGCCCTAGCCCCTACACCAGGTGCAGGAGCTAACCTT
>JAUQQK010000028.1 GCA_030549905.1 Aquificota bacterium
ATGCAAAGTTGAGTGAGCTATTATCAAATTTAAGTCCTTGCCTTTCAAGGCTTTGAGGCTTGTGGCATCAAGTCATCAATGCATCAAATCATCAAGATGCCTGTATGCTTAAGCATCAAGATGCTACAATAAAACCTATGAGCCAGAAGAGGAAAAAAGGGCAAAGATACAAAAGAACCACTATTAGCCTGCCCTACCACCTGTGGAGAGCGAGCTTATAGCTCAAAAACTCCACAGGCTCAAAGCCTTCATGGAAAAGACTGCTATGACAAACTCCCCCCTTGACTGTTAGCCCACTCTTCAGGACCTCCAACCTATTCAGTTGTCAAGATGACGAGGGCTTTAAAACCCTCAAACCTTATAGTTCTATTATAAACTCAACTTCTCACTCATGTCAAGCAAAAAGTTTCATGTTAGCTCCTTCCTCAGGTTTCTTGTCATGGCGGTCTCGTAGGTGTAGGGGCATTTTTCAGGAATTTTAATAGTTTCTGGCTCAAAGCCTTCATCTATGAGCCATTCTTTTACCTCTTTCCTTGCGTATCTCCAAGCCTTTTCAAGCTCCATGGGTAGCTTTGCCCTCAGGCTTGGATAGTTTTCAAGCAAAACCTCTATATCGCTCCTTGCCCTTTCCACTGTCCTTATCCAGCTATAGCCTACATTTTCTACAGGAATGCCCTGCTTTTCTGCTACAAAATGCCTGAAGTGGTCCCATTTATAAAGATGTTCCAAGATGCGTGCCAGATGGCTTATGCCTTCTCTTAGGTCTGCCCGTGCCATATCCTCCATCTCCTCAAGAAGATGTTCCCAATCTACATACTCATAGGCTTTTTCCTTAAGAAGCTTCAGGTTTATCTCAGCCCACAGAGGAAAGTCCTTATCGTAAAGCTCTCTGAGTTCTTCAAGGCTTATTTTCTTGACCATCTTGCTTTTTATATTAGTGCCTGTTTCAGTCCTCGTCAAGCACCTGCCCTTCTTCAAGGGTATAGTAGGGTTTTTCGTAAGAAGAATAGTAATAAGGCGTGTATGCCACAAACTCTCCTGCACAGGTATCCACACCCTTGAAGGCTGGCAAGATATTCCACCTGTATCTTAAAGCCCTTACCTCCTCTTCCTTCATACCCTTCAGCCTTGCAATCTCTAAGTCCGAATAGCCCCACTCTTTGGCAAGTCTTAAAAGTTCCGGGTCAAGCTCCTTTTCCTTTATTTCCTTTTCCAGCTCCACCACCTCCCTCATGTTCTCCAAAAACCACGGGTCTATCTTGGAAAGCTCATGAACCTCCTGAAGGCTAAAGCCCTTCCTGAAGGCACCTGCTATATACCATAGCCTGTTTGGATTTGGAGTACGTAGATTTCTCCGTATTTCTTCCTCATCAAGGTGTGAATAGTCCGGAAAGGCAAGCCCGTAAGTGTCCTGCTCAAGGCTTCTTATGGCTTTTCCAAGGGCTTCTTTGAAAGTCCTTCCTATAGCCATTACCTCACCCACTGACTTCATCATGGTGCCGAGCGTCCTGTCCGCACGGGGAAATTTTGCAAAGTCAAAACGTGGAATTTTTACCACCACATAGTCTATGGAAGGCTCAAAGCTGGCTGGCGTATGTTTTGTAATATCGTTTTTAAGCTCATCAAGGGTATAACCTATAGCGAGCTTTGCTGCCACTTTGGCAATGGGAAAGCCCGTAGCCTTTGAAGCCAGTGCGGAAGAGCGGGAAACCCTCGGGTTCATCTCTATCACATAAAAGTCGCCGTCCTCCGGGCTTACCGCAAACTGTATGTTGGAGCCTCCCGTATCCACGCCTATCTCTCTCATTATCTCAATGCAGGCATCTCTGAGTATCTGATACTCCTTGTCTGTAAGTGTCTGAGCTGGTGCCACTGTGATGGAGTCTCCCGTATGCACTCCCATTGGGTCAAAGTTCTCTATGGAGCATACGATTATCACATTGTCCTTTGAGTCTCTTATTACCTCAAACTCAAACTCCTTCCAGCCTATCAAAGACCTGTCTATTAAAACCTGATGTATGGGTGAAGTCTTGAGGGCTATTTCCACCTTTTCCTTGAACTCCTCAAGGTTGTAAGCTATTGAACCCCCCGTACCACCAAGAGTAAAGGCAGGTCTGAGTATGGCTGGAAAGCCCACCTGTTTGACCTTTTCAAGGGCTTCCTGAAGGGAAGAAACCACCACGCTGGGTGGCACCTTGAGACCTATCCTTTCCATAGACCTTCTAAAGAGGTCTCTGTCCTCTCCCTTCTTTATGGCTTCATAGCTGGCTCCTATGAGCCTCACACCATACCTGTCTAAAATGCCCTCCTCGTAGAGCCTTACCGCAAGGTTCAGGGCTGTCTGCCCTCCAAGGGTAGGAAGCAGGGCATCAGGTCTTTCTACCTTTATAATTTCTTCTAACACTTCCACCGTGAGAGGCTCTATGTAGGTTCTGTGGGCAAACTGGGGGTCTGTCATTATGGTGGCTGGGTTTGAATTTATCAGAACCACCTCATAGCCTTCTTCAAGCAGTGCCTTGCAGGCTTGCGTGCCAGAATAATCAAATTCTGCCGCCTGACCTATTACAATTGGACCTGAGCCGATGATGAGTATCTTCTTAATATCTGTGCGTCTTGGCATTTAAAGAGTATATTATAACATTCAGGCTACATACTTTGAGTGAGAAATCCCTTTCAACAAAATCCCCTCCTAAGACAAAGAGAGGGTAGGTTAGCCTTCTACCACTTATATAAGTCAGGAAAGCTGAGGATAATAACTTCTTAAGGTCTCAAAAGGGTTTTTGCTAATTATCAATTCTCTGTGAAGGTTTTTAAGTCTGCTTCTGTCTTTCTCAGACCTTATAAGCCTTTCCACCTCTTCTGGGACACTCCCAAGCCTTAGCTCAATAACCTCAAGAACCATATCTTGGGCGTCAATCAATA